>CAZHBX010000022.1:0-29169 GCA_964530795.1 uncultured Ruminococcus sp.
CATTCAAACTGAATATTTTTGTTTTTTCTCTGTCTACTTGACAGGGGGCGGGTCAGTTTCCGGCTTGCAGGGCATTTTTTGTTTTGGGGCTTCGCTCCACAAGCCCTGTTCAAGGGGCCTTTCGAGAAAAGTCCCTTGATCCTCCACAAAAGCTTTTCCCGTTGGCAGACCGGACGATCGCTTCGGCGCACTTCACGCCGTCGATAGCGGCGGAGATGATGCCGCCCGCATAGCCCGCGCCCTCCCCGATTGGGTAAAGTCCGGCGAGCGAAAGCGATTGCATGGTTTCCCCGCGCAGGATGCGCACCGGGGAGGTGCTGCGGCTCTCCACGCCGGTCAACACCGCGTCCGGGCGGTCGAATCCGCGCAGCCTGCTCCCGAAAAGCGGCAGCGCCTCCGCCAAAGATTCGGAAACGAACCCGGGCAGGATTGTCCGCAGGTCGCATGGCGTGACCCCGCGGGAATAGGTCGGCTTCACCCCGCCGAACGACGTGCTCGGCCGGCATGCTAGGAAATCCCCGACGGTCTGCGCCGGCGCACGAAACCCGCCCCCGCCCGCACGGAACGCTTCCTGCTCAAGCTTCCGCTGAAATTCCAATCCCGCGAACAGTCCGTTCGGCAGGTCCGACGGCAGTACCTCACACAGCAGCGCACTGTTAGCGTTTTCACCGTCCCGCGCATGGCAGCTCATTCCGTTCGTCACCACGCCTCCCTCCTCGGACGCTGCGGCGACCACCACCCCGCCCGGACACATACAGAAGGTGTAGACCGTCCGTCCGTCCCGGGTGTGCGCGGCCAACTTATAGTCCGCCGCCGGAAAGCCGGGTAAACACTCCCGCCCGTACTGCGAACGGTTGATGCAGGACTGCGGGTGTTCGATGCGCACGCCGACAGAGAAGGGTTTGCGCTCCATCGAAATTCCCTGCGCGCGCAGGGAACGGAAGGTGTCCCGGGCGGAATGCCCGATCGCGAGCACGACCGTGCCGCTCGGAACGGTCTTCCCGTCCGCGCAGACCACGCCCCGCACCCGCCCGTCCGTCGAAAGCAAGCCCGTAACCTTCGTGCGGAAGCGCACCTCCCCGCCAAGGGAGCAGATTTCCCGCCGCAGGTTCCGCAGCACCCCGCGCAGCAGGTCGGTCCCGATGTGCGGCTTGCTCTGCCAGAGCAGTTCCTCCGGCGCGCCGGCGGCGACCAGCCGCTCGAGTACGAACGTCCCCCGAAAAGAACGGTCTTTTATCAGCGTATTGAGCTTGCCGTCCGAAAAGGCGCCGGCGCCTCCCTCTCCGAACTGAATATTGCAGGACGGGTCGAGCACCCCCTCCCGGAAGAACTTTTCCACCGCCGGGACACGCTCCTCGAGCGGACCACCCCGCTCCAGCACCACCGGATGCAACCCGCACTGCGCTAGCAACAGGGCGCAGAAAATCCCCGCCGGACCAAACCCGACCACGACCGGGCGCTCCGGCAACACCGCCTGCTCCGCCGGGAACCGGTACGGCTGTTCCTCCGGCGAAACGGACAGCAGACCGCTATCCCTGCGGAGCAGGAATTTTTCCGTCCCCTGGTCGGCAAAACGCAGGTCCGCCGTCCAGACGAATACCGGCGTTCCGCGGGCGTCCACGGATCGTTTCCGCGGCAGAATTTCCAGCGCGTCCATGCCGACCCCCAGCCGCTTGCAAACCGCCGCCCGGAGCGCTTCGGGCGTTCCGGACGGCAGGCGCAGGGTGATCCGCAGCATGGTTCATCCGCCATACTTGCGGTTGTGTTCGGCAAGTTCCTCGTAGTAACGGATGGAATCCGGATGTCCGCAGTAGGCGATGGTGCCGGGCTTGTTGAACATCCCCTGATACTGATAGCAGAGGATCTCGTCCACATATGGGGCAATGGATTCGATCTGCCGCTCGACGCGTTCCATCGTCGCCGGCAGCAGGGCGGAGCGATACACTTGATCCTCGAACGTAAAGACCTCCATGTCCGCCCAGAGCGCGGAACGTCCCGCCTCGTTGTGCGCCTTGCGCAGCGCCTGATAATAGGCGGCGGTATCCTCCGGCTTGGACTTGCGCACGCCAATCTCGTCCTGATAGGCAATGACGTCCACGTCAAGGTTCTTCAGCTGTTCAATGTATTCTTTGTCCGCCTTGAGGATATTCGTGCCGTAGGGAGCGATGAGCGTCTTGGTACCGGGAGCGATCTTGTGCGCATGGGCGGAATAGCGGTTAACGTATTCGATGAACGCCGGATGGAAGTGTCCATCAATGCAGGTCTCGTCCGGGTAGTACCAGCCGTAGAAGGAATCGTGCGACCCATACTGCGCCCAAAGCTGCTCCATCGCCTTAAAGGCGCGGGCGGTCACCTCAGAGGAGGTCATGTTCTCCATCGTATGGGTCCAGTTGCCATAGAAGCCGGTTGAGATGAACACCTTGATCCCGTTGCGGTCGGCGGCCTTCAGCAGCGCCCCGATCGGATCCTTGCACGCCATATCGGCGAACGGGGCAATGTCGGTGTGGAAGTAGCACTCGAAGTAATCGTCATAGCCGATGCCGGTCGCAAGCAGAACGATGTACTTCATCCCCACAGACGCGATCTCGTCCACCTTCGCTTCCCACTGTTCAGCGGTGAAGTGACGGCAGATCGGGTTCCAGTACTTGCCCTCGGCAAGGTTGTGGTGCCAGAATTCAAACCATGTGCCAACAATCGGTTTTTGCATAAGCAAAGTTCCTTCCTTTCTGTTTCCTGTTTCCTTTCCCTTATCTATCTTACCATAAATTTGAAAAAATGCAAGGGCTCTGCGAAACTTTCTCTTGAAAAAATCCCGATTCTATGATATAATGAACAAAAAGACCTGAAAGGACAGATGTCTCTTGAAACGTATCCGGCTCTCTTCCGTCTTGCTCTCGCTTTCCCTGCTCGTTCCCGTTTGCGCGGTCTGCCCGGTCCGCGCGTCCGCGCTGACGGACAAAGACAAAAAAATTGTCGCCTTCGGCGACAGCATCACCGCCTCCGGAGCATGGTTTTCGGATGCGGAAAAGGCATACGGCATTTCCGTCGTCAACCGGGCCGTCGGGGGCTGGAACTCCTCGGACGGGCGGGCGGCCTTCTCCTCGGCGCTTTCGCAGAAGCCGGACGTGCTGCTGCTTTCCTTCGGCATGAACGACGCGGCGCTGGATATGGCGAAATACGTTCCGCTTGAAACTTACCGAGAAAATATGCGCGATATGATCGAGCGTGCGCTCGCCGCCGGCGCGCGGGTGGTGCTGGTAATTGAAAATCCGATCGGTGAAGCCGGCTATTACACCCGGCACGACCGTACCGTATTCGAGCCGTATGGCGGGGCGAATGCCTTCTATCAGCAGTACATTCAGGCTGCGCGGGGGCTCGCGGCGGAATACGGCTTGGTCACGGCGGACCTGTACCGTATCTTCCTCGAAACGGCGAAAACGGCCGGAATTGCCGTCGACGACCTGCTCGCGGACGGTGTACATCCGAACGCACGGGGGTATGCGCTCTACGCGTCCGCTCTGGTCGACGCCTTGTTTCGTCTGGACCTCGGCGACGTGAACGGCGACGGAAACGTGAATTCTTTTGATTATCTGCTCACCAAGCGCTCGACGCTCGGCAGTTTCGCCCTCGGCGGGCGTTCCGCTTACGCGGACGTGGACCGGGACGGCGAAGTCACAGCGTTTGACTACCTGCTGCTCAAGCGGTCCGTACTCGGTACCTACGCTCTGCCGCGCAACCCCGCATGAAGCCCGAACGGCTCGACAAACTGCTTGCCGCACAGGGCGGGGAAAACCCTCTCTCCCGCCGGGACGCGAAAGCCCTGATTTCTCACGGACGGGTCACGATCGACGGCGTGCGGACGAAGAGCGCGGATCAGAAAATCGACCCGCAGACCGCGGTCATCGCGGTGGACGGCATCCCGCTGAAGCTCAAGCCCCACGCCTACCTGCTACTCCACAAGCCGAAGAATTATGTTTCCTCGACGGATGCAGGGGACGGACCGACCGTACTCGACCTGGTTCCGCCGGCGCTGTTCCGGCGCGGGCTGTTCCCGGCGGGACGACTGGACAAAGACACGACCGGGCTGATGCTGCTGACCGACGACGGCCAGCTCGCCCACCGCATCCTCTCCCCCAAGTGGCACGTCAAAAAGCGCTACCTCGTCACACTCGACGTCCCGCCGACCGAAGAAATGGCGAAGCGCTTCGCAGAAGGGATCGAACTCTCCGACGGGATCTGCAAACCGGCGGAGCTGTCCGCCGTCGGGCCAAACGCCGCCCTCGTGACCTTGACCGAGGGACGGTATCACCAGATCAAGCGCATGTTCGCCGCCTGCGGCGCAGAGGTCGTCGGACTGCACCGCGTAGCCATCGGGGAACTCACCCTGCCGGACGATCTGCCGGAAGGCGCTGTCCGCGAGGCAACCGGAGAGGAATTGGCGGCGATTCAAGAACTTTCCGGCTGAAGAAACTGCCGTGCAAAAAAACGATCAAGGGGCTGTCGCAATAAGGCAGCCCCTTTCCCAATGAAACCCTTTCTGACCACGCGACCGCTAAAATGACCGCGCAATGTTTGGCGCAATGTTTTTTGAGGAACTTAGACCCACCACATACCGGTCGGTTTCGGCTCGCGGATAATCGCCTGCTTGAGGAAGTAGGCGGCTTTTTCCAGCCCCTCGCGGTTGGTCATGATGCTATCCTCGTGTTCGATGGAGAGGATATCGTCATACCCCACCAGACGCAGGTTGCTGATGAAATCGCGCCAGTACTGCATATCGTTGCCATACCCGACGGAGCGGAACACCCACGCGCGGTGCAGTTCGTCCGCATACGGCTTGGTGTCCAGCACGCCGTTGACCGCAACGTTAAGCCGGTCCACCTTCGTGTCCTTGGCGTGGACGTGATAGATCGCGTCGCCGAGCGCACGGGTGGCGGCAACCGGGTCGATTCCCTGCCAGACCAGATGAGACGGGTCAAGGTTCGCGCCAATCAGTTTGCCGACTTCACTACGCAGGTGAAGAAGCGTCTCCGGGTTATACACGCAGAAGCCCGGGTGCATCTCCAGCGCAATCTTCTCAATGCCGTGGGCCTCGGCGAACTTGACTTCCTCCTTCCAGTAGGGAACCAGCACCTTCTCCCACTGCCATTTCAGCACGTCGGAGTACTCGTTCGGCCATGGACAGGTGACCCAGTTGGGATTGCGAGAGGTCTCGCAGTCGCCGGGGCAACCGGAAAACCCGATGATTTTATGAATGCCCAGCTTTTCCGCCAGCAGGATCGCGTCATGGAAGTCCGCGCGATACCTTTCGCGAATGACCCTGTCCGGATGGACCGGGTTGCCGTGGCAGCCAAACGCATTAATCGGCATCCCGTACTTTTCAATGGTTTCGCGGAACTCCGCGAGCTTACGCTCATCCTTCAACAGCACTGCGGGATCGCAGTGCGCCTTGCCCGGATACCCGCCCGCACCGACTTCTAACTCCTCGATGCCGATGGATTTGAGGTACGCGAGCGCCTCGTCCAGCGGCTGGTCGCCGAACAAGACGGTGATAACACCCAGCTTCATAGGAATCTCCCTCTCTCGTCTTTATTTATTAAAGTAATACGGCTCTCCGGTCTTGGCGGACACGTAGATGCCCTCCAGAATGCGGCTGACGACCAGCGCCTGCTCCGGCAGGACGAACGGGTCGGTATCCTTGATGACCGCGTTGAGCCAGCAGCGGGCTTCGCGTTCCTCCGGCGTGCCGTTGCCAGTTCCCTCGTAGAAGGCGACGCCGCCGGCGTTGAGATCCGGCTTGAGGACGTACTGACGTCCCTGACGGATTCCGTTGATGCGCACGCCGTCGAGCATGTCCGCGCCGCCGTCTGTGCCACAGAGCGTCGTGACCGCTTCGCGCGGATCGAGCATATTCAGCGCCCAGCTGGACTCAAGGACGATGGTCGCACCGTTTTCCATGACAATGAAGCCGAACGCGCTGTCCTCGACGGTCAGGTCGCCGCTCTTCCAGTCGCCCCAAGCGTTGCCGGTGGGGAATTTTTCCCCGAGCTTGTGGTAGACCGTGCCGACGCAGTACTTCGGCGCATAGTTGTTCATGCACCAGAGCGTCAGGTCCAGCGCGTGGGTGCCGATGTCAATCAGCGAACCCCCGCCCTGCTCATACTCGTTCATGAACACCCCCCACGTCGGGACCGCTCTGCGGCGGAGCGCCGTCGCCTTTGCGTAATAGATTTCCCCCAGCGTGCCTTCCTCGCACTCACGCTTGATGAAGAGCGAATCCGGACGCTGCCGGTTCTGGTACCCGATGGTCAGCTTCTTGCCGGTGCGCTTGGCGGCGTCGAACATTTTCTGCGCTTCCGCGGCGTTAATCGCCATCGGTTTTTCGCACATGACGTGCTTGCCCGCTTCAAGGGCGTCGACGGTGATGAAACTGTGGGACCGGTTCGGCGTGCAGACATGTACCACGTCCACCGATGGGTCCGCGAGGACCTCCTTGTAGTCCGTCGTGACCTTTGCGTCCGGCGTACCGTACGCCTTGGCGGCGGCCTCCGCTTTGGACTGCACCAAGTCGCAGAACCAGACCATCTCCGCAAGGTCAGCACACTTCCGAAGGGACGGCAAATGCTTGCCGTTGGCAATTCCCCCGCACCCGATGATGCCGATTTTCAACTTTTTGTCCATGAACAACTCCTCCTTAATGCTTTGTCAATCTCGATAGTATTTATAGTAAGCAAGGATGGTTCGTTCCTTGCCTACAATCTGGTCATAGCCGGTCAGCGTCGCGCCTTCCAGCGAGAGGAACTCCCAAGCGTGCAGTTCGGAAGATTTGACGCGGAAGATCGTCTTTTCCCCGCTGATGACGCTGAAATTTCCTTCAAAATTGCTCAGAATGCCTCCCTTCGCGAGCACCCGCTCCACCCCGTCCTCCTCCCGCTCGAGGATGTAGCGCAGAGTTTTGCCGTCCAGCTTTTCCGCCATCCAGAGCCGGAACTCCGGGCTGTCCGTGTTGCGGGGCGGTTTGTCCTTCCGTTTTCTGCCGAACATTCATTCGCCTTCCTTCTTCCGCTTCTTTCGCAAGTCCTCCTCCGTCTCCCGCGCGAGGTAGATCGGACGGCGCTTGGTTTCGAGGTACGCCTTCGATAGGTACCCCCCGAGGATGCCGATGGAAAGCTCCAGAATCCCGCCGACGAACAGGATGACGCACATCATGGACGGCCAGCCGAACGCGGATGACACGCCAAGCAGCGCACGGATAATAATAATGAGAATCCCGACGAACGCCACGAAACAGAACACCACGCCTGTCACGGACGCGATCGCAAGCGGCGCCGTTGAAAACGCGATGATGCACTCGAGCGAATACTTGAAGAGCTTCCAAAAAGAAAACTTGGTCTTCCCGGCGGAACGCTCGACGTTTTCGTAGGAGATCCATTCCGTCCGGTAGCCGACCCATTCAAAAATACCCTTTGAAAACCGGTTGTACTCGCACAGCGACAGCACCGAATCCGCCATGCGGCGGGTCATAAGTCGGTAATCCCGCGCGGCGGGAATCAGCTGGACATCGGAGATGCGGTTAATCATGCGATAGAACAGATTTGCAAAGAAACTGCGGATCGGCGGTTCGCCCTTGCGGGAGCTCCGGCGGGTACCGACGCTGTCAAGGGTCTCGTCCCGCTCAAGCATTTCCATCATCTGCGGCAGCAGCGACGGCGGGTCCTGCAAATCCGCGTCCATATAGACGACGTAATCCCCGCGGGAAACCTGCAAAGCGGCGTACATGGCCGCCTCCTTACCAAAGTTGCGAGTAAACGACACGTAGCGGAAGCGCTCGTCCTCCGCGGCGGCCTGCCGCATTACCCCAAGCGTTCCGTCCCGCGAACCGTCGTCGACAAGAATGACTTCAAACGCATATTGCGGCATCTGCTCCATCACCCGACAGATCTCCGCGCGAAACAGCGGCAGGGATTCCTCTTCATTATAGCAGGGAACCATGACGCTAATGAGGGGTTTCCCGGAAGCTTGCTCTGCCATTTTCGTACTTTCCCCCTTCCCCAACCTGCTTTATTCAATAGTACCATATCTCTCTTTTTTTGTCAACGGGTTTTAAGACGATTTTCCAAGAAGAAATCACAAAAACGATTGACAAACGGTTTCTTGTGTGTTAAAATAAACTTGTATTGGTTTCGGTACAGGGAAAACAATATTTTTTCAAAATTCAGAAAGGGCGGCCCCCATGGCAGATTTTGACAAACTCACCACCGAGGGCGGGAATTCTGCCGCCGCTTCCATCGACCGGATGGAAGCATTCGAGATCGCCCGGCTGATCAACCGGGAGGACCAGACCGTCGCGCTCGCTGTGGAGCGTTGCCTGCCACAGGTCGCCGAGGGCATCGAGCTGTTTGCCGACACGCTGCGTGCAGGCGGACGGGTGTTCTACTGCGGGGCGGGAACGTCCGGCCGGCTCGGCGTGATGGACGCGGCCGAAATTTTGCCGACCTACGGCTTGCGGGACCGCGTCATCGGTCTGATGGCGGGCGGGTACAGCGCGCTGATCCACCCGTCCGAGGACGCCGAGGACGACCCGGACAGCTTGTCTTGCCTGCTGTGCGGGGAGTACGCGTTCGGCGGGACAGATCTGCTTATCGCGATTTCCGCGAGCGGCTCGGCCGAGTGCGTCAAGGGCGCGCTGCGGTATGCGCGGTCGCGCGGGGCAAAGACGGTCTGCATCTCCTGCAACCGCGGCAGCGACCTGATTCCGCTTTCGGATCTCGCGATTATCGCCGAGGTCGGCCCCGAGGTCATCAGCGGCTCGACACGCATGAAAGCCGGCACGGCCCAGAAGATGATCCTCAACATGCTCTCGACCGGCGGGATGGTCCGCTTCGGGCGGGTACGCGGGAGCTACATGGCTTACATGATCCCGTCCAACCGCAAGCTGGTCGCCCGGGCGATCCGCATGATCTGTCAGAAGACCGGCTGCACCCCTGAACGGGCGGCAGGCGAGTTGGAAAAGGCGCACAACATCATCGCCGACGCGATGGACGCGATCGAAGCGGATGCGGCGAAATGAGAAATCATAAAATAACATTTAAGGAAGAAAACAAAATTACAGAAAAGGAGTTCTCCCCCATGAAAGCAAAACGCATTCTTTCCGCCTTGCTCACAGTGTTGATGCTGGTTACGGTCGTTGCGTCCCTGTCCATCCCCGTGACGGCAGCGGAAAGCGACCCAATTACCCTGACCTACACCAACCCAGCGCTTACCACCGACGTGGGTACGGAAATCGACCTGTCGCAGATCAGCGTACAGGTCGATGCGACAACCACGCTTGCCGCCGAAAGCATCACTTGGAAGAACGGCGACAGCCCCATCACCTCGTTTAAGCCGACCTCGAAAGGCGTGACGAGGCTCACGGCGACCTCTGGGTCCACGAGCAAGACCGTCTACGTGGTCGCGAAAAACCCGGATGAGACCGAGTACGTCCTGTACGAAAACGATTTCGAAACGGACAACCTCGTTTCGGACGGCTGGGTGGCCGCTCCGAATCAGAAGGGTACGACGTCGACGTACAGCGTTTCCGACGGGAAGCTGCACCTCGGCCAAACAGACGAAACGATCGCCCGCATCATGCTACCGGAATGGCTCGGCGACTTCGGCGATTACGACATTACCGCGGTGGCCAGCCAGACGCCAGTTGCAAACTCCTCCCGCTGGTCGAGCCTTATTTACCACGCGTCCGAAAACACTCCCTATCTTCCATACCGTCATATGTGCGTGCGTGCCAACACCGTCACCGAAACCGTCGAACTTGCAGAGCGCACCTCGGCCGGCTGGGGGTACCCCTACGCGGCGTCTAAGGGTGACCTGCGCGTCTCCTATGCGCTGGACATGACTTCTGCGTACCACAAGCTGGAGATCCGCGTCTTTAAAGGCACAATAGAGTACCTGATCGACGACAACTCCCTCATCTTTGTCGACAACCTTTCCGCGCTGCACGATTTGGGCGTTGCCAACACGACCGGTATGATCGGGTTAAGCTCCGACCAGGGCGTCATGAACGTCGATTCCATCAAGGTCACGGTGCGGTCCGCCGCTCCGGTGAAGCCGGCCATCACGACCAAGCTGACCGACACCTCCGGGAATCGTCCGGAATCCAACATCACCAGCTACGTCTCCAATCAGGCGTATGCAAAGGACGACGCCGCGTTTAAAACAATCATCGCTGCCGAGAAGCATCCGGTCGCAATTCTGATCGACGCGAAAGCGGACATTACCGCCGCCGAGATCGAGTCCTATCTCACCACCTGCATCGCAAACAACATCATCCCTGAATTCCGTATGACCACGCAGGCGCAGACCGACGCGCTGGTGGCGGCGGTCAACAGCACCTCCGCGCAGGAAGCGGTCCTCGTTTCCTCGAACGCGGACCTGATCAAGTCCACCCGTGCGCAGAAGCCGACGGTTATCCGCGGAGTCTACGAAGTCACGGCGGAAGCCATGGATAAGGACACACGGTTCGCGGAGTACCAGAAGGCCGCCGGCGCGAACGCGCAGGGGATCCTGCTGCCGTATGCGCTCGCAACGAAGGATAACGTCGCGGTTCTGCAAAACTTCCAGCTAGCGGTCTGGACCCTCGGCACAGACGTCGATACCGACACCGAAGCGGCTTACCTGCTCGCTTCCGGCGCAAATGCGGTCATCTCTGACAACTGGGCGCTCGTATCAGGCGCGGAGACCAAGCTCTTCACCGCGGAGAACTCCCTGACCCGCACCCCGGTTGTCTCTGGCCACAGAGGCTACCCGGAGAAGTACGCCGAAAACTCCATTGCGTCCTACGTTGCCGCCTACAGAGCGGGTGCGGATAACCTCGAAACCGACGTGCACCTTTCCAAGGACGGCTACGTCATGATCTGCCACGATGACAATATCGATCGTACCACCAACGGCACAGGCTATATCCACGATCTGACCTATGAACAGCTTCGTTCCTACAAGCTCAATGGCACGGACGAACCGATTCCGACCTTCGAAGAGATGCTCATCGAGTTCCAGGATAAGGACGTCAAGATCCTTTGCGAACTGAAGGAAGATCAGGCGGAACTGCCGAAGAAGACCGCGGAACTGGTCAAAAAGTACGGCATGGAAGACCAAGTCCTCTACATCAGCTTCTTCAGCAATCAGGTCAAACTGATCAAACAAGAACTGAACACCTGCGCCAACCTGCTCGGCGGAAGTTTCGTTGCGGGCGCGGATGCGGCGGCAGTCCTGAACGGCTACTACACCCTCCAGACCTCCGCGCTCAGCTGCAACGGCACGATGGGCCCGTCCTATACCAACGTCAACGCGGAATATGTCCGTGACGCGGGTGACCGCGGCATGACCTTCTGGACCTGGACCTATACGTCCGGCGTTCGTTCGCTCGTGAACGAAATGTTCCTCGCCGGTATGAACGGTCTGACAACCAACGACGCCCCGTATTTCACAAACGTCGTCAAGACCATCATCGCTCCGGACACTGTTTATGCGGTCGCGAACAACAAGCTCACGCTCAACGCCAAGGCCATCACCTACGGCGGCAGAAAAACCGGCATTGGCTCGTCGATCAAGGTCACGGCGCTCGACAACGACGGCGTCGTAGAGATTAACGCGGACGGCACGGTCACCGCAAAAAAGGACGGAACGGCGACGGTCCTGATCTCCTACGAGGCGACCATGCCCGACGGCACCACCAAGTACACGTTGTATACCCAGCCGGTCACTGTCAAGGTCGGCGCGCTCGACGGCCTGACGCTCAACAGCACGGACTACACGCTTGACGGCGACAAGGTTCTCGGCGTCGCGGAGAAGACTTCTGCGGAAGAATTCCTGCTCGCGGTCGCGGACGCTGAAAACGCGAAGCTCTATGACGCGGAAGGCAAAGAGCTTACGGGCACTTCCGTCATCGGCAACGGCTACACAGTCGAGTACAAGGGCAAGAAAGCGACCATTGTCGTCCTCGGCGATGTGAGCGGCAACGGTGCGGTCGATGTGTTTGACTATGTACTTGTCAAGCGCAGCGCATTGAACACCTTTAAGCCGACTGACATCCAGAGACTCGCGGCGGACGTGATCACGGGCAGCGGCGACGGCATCGATTCGTTCGACTACCTCGCGGTCAAGCGTCACGTGCTCGGCAGCTTCAACATCTTCAACTAAAATCCAAACCAATCGGAAAAAGGGCGTCTTTCGGACGCCCTCTTTCCGCAAACTTTCTATGAAAAGGGGTTTGTGTCATTAAAACCAAAAAACGCTTGCTTTCCCTCGCGATCGCGCTGGCGCTACTGTTTGCGCTTTCGCTCCCGGTCGGCGCCGCCGGTTCCTCTGCGCAGACGAGGGTCTACGCTTCCGTTCGGACGGACAACCTTTTCTGCACCGGGACAGATTCCGACCTGTTCCGCGTCGCCGTCAACCTCTCGCTGGGAAGCGGCGAGCCGGGGATTGCCTCCTACGTCGTCACGGTCCGCTGGGATCCGACGGCTCTCGAGCTGGTGCGCACCCCGCAATCCTACCAGAATACCGGCTGCTGCTTCACCGACGCCTATTCGGACGGCTGGGCCATGATTCCCGCCGGAAGCACGACAGCGGTCAACGTCTCTATGGCGTCGCAGGGGCAGCTCACGGTCGCGTCCGGGAGCGCGAACAACCGCGCCCGCTCGAACGGTACGCTGTTCACAATTTGCTTCCGTCCGATCAAACCGGACGTCACGACAACGGTTTCGGTGACCCCCGGTTCCTCGCTGGTTTCATCGGAGAACGCCTTTTCATCCACGTCCGGCGCCATTCGCAACATAGAGGAGCGGACCACTCTCCCGCTGCATCTGATCGCGGGGAACGGGCGGCTCGGCGATATGAACGACGACGGGCAGGTCAATTCGATGGACTATCTGCTGCTCAAGCGGCACGTCCTCGGCACCTTTCAGCTTGTGGACAGACAGCTGCTCCTCGCGGACACCAACCGAGACGGCGACGTCAATTCGATGGACTACCTACTGCTCAAGCGGCACGTTCTCGGCACCTTTCAACTACAATAATTTTTATTTTTACAAGACCGGCGAATTTGCGTCAAAACGGGCCGCCGGTCTTTCGTACTTTTTGTGCCGTTTGCCCTTGCATTTTTGCGGAACCTATGGTATACTGTGGTAAAACGAAAAACAGAAAGGATCGTTTGACGATGAAACATCTGCATTTGCGTGTCAAGGCGCTTATCGCGCTTTGCCTGCTGCTTTGCGCCGCAATCTGTGCGAGCTGCGCGAAGGAAACGAACGAAAACAGCTCCTCCGCCGGTGAGACGACCACCGCGACGAGCGGGACGGGCAGTGTGGACGGCGAAGGACATCTCATCGAAACGGACGAGTTTAGCGGGCAAACCATCAAGGTCTTTACCGCCGCGTTCAATGATTCGTACGTCACCGAAATCGGCAGCAATGAGGACAACGAGACCTGTCCCAAAGTGCTTAGTGACGAAATCGTGAACCGCACCCGGCTGGTCGAGGACGCTTACGGTGTCAAGATCGAGGAAACCATCGAGATCGATCCGAAGCGGTACAACGGCAGCTTCCTGACCTCCGTTCAAGAGCTCGCGACCGCCGGCACGTTCGACTACGACATTTATTACCCCTGCCTGATCGACGCGGGAACCATGGCGGCGAACGGCCTGCTGCTCGACCTGAGCACCGCTGAGGGGATTGACATCTCCAACCCGTGGTGGGACCAGATCATCATCAAGGACACCTGCATCGGGGGCAGCACCTACTACCTGACCGGCGACATCGGTCTGCGCGCGAAGAACGCCGCTAACTGCGTCTATTTCAACAAGTCCCTGTTCGACCAGTATGGTATCCCGTACCCCTACCAGACCGTGCGGGACATGAAATGGACCATCGATGAGGTGCTTTCGATCATTTCACAGGTAGGTCTGAGTCAGGACCTCGACGGCGACGGGGTCATTACCTACCACGACTCCTACGGCTGGAGCGGGCAGAACGGCGATATGCATAACCTGTTCTACGCCTCCGGAGAGCGCATCGTACGCCCGGATGAGCAGGACACCCTAGTCCTTTCGATGTACAACGAACGCAGCTCCAACGTCGTCGAGAAAATCATTTCTCTCATGCAGAACGACGCAGAATACGTACTCGGCGACGACTTCTTCAACGAGTCGTCCACGCCGATGGTTCTGCTCGAGGAGGCTTTCAAGGCCGACCGGTGCCTGTTCTACTCCGGCAACACGGAAACGGCGCTCCGCCTCGGCGACATGGAGAGCGGGTTTGGCATTTTGCCCGCTCCGATGTACGATCTCGAACAAGGGCAGTACTACACGATGATCGGCGCATGGTCGTCGAACGCCTACTGCATCCCGTCCGGCATGAGTGAGGAACAGGCCTACCGGGCCGAGGTCATCCTTGACGCCCTCGGCGGATACTCCGTTGAAACCGTCGCGCGGGTGTACTACGACGTGGTTCTGCAGTACCAGAAGCTCCAAACGGACCAGGACGTGGAGATGCTTAACATTATCTTCAGCACCACTGGCATCGACCTTGCGCACATTTATACGCTCGGCGATCAGACGTCGAACCTTTCGACCATGCTGACCAACCTCGCGTCCCAGACGCCCGGGCAGTTCACCTCCGCCTACCAATCGCTGGAAAGTTCGGCGCAGGCGGCCCTGGATGGCCTGATCGCCACCTTCGAGGACAACAAGAAATAATCGAACCCGACAATGGAAAACCGGAAGCCCCTACGGACTTCCGGTTTCGTTTTTTGCGGATCCAAGTGCGAACGAACGACTACTTCCCCTTGTGGCCGCCGATCGCGTTGAGCAGGCAAACGGCTAGGATCAAGATGCCCATCACCACAAAAATCCCGAGCATTCCCTGTCCCAGATAGGGCAGCGTGTCAAGAAAGGACTGCGGATGAAATTCCATAACCGGCACCCCCTTTAATGCGGAATCAGGCTGAGGATCAGCCCGCCTGCGATGACGGACGCGATCTGCCCGGAAACGTTGACCCCGATGGAGTGCATTAGCAGGAAGTTTTGCGGGTCCTCTTTCAGCCCCATCTTGTGGACGATCCGCCCGGACATCGGGAACGCGGAGATGCCCGCGGCTCCGATCATCGGATTGATTTTATTCTTTAGGAACAGGTTGAGGAACTTCGCAAACAACACCCCGCCAACCGTGTCGAAGATGAACGCGAACAGCCCGAGCCCGAGGATCAGCAGGGTTTCCGGACGCAAAAAGCTCTCCGCCTGCATCTGCGTCGCAATGGAAATTCCAAGCAGGATCGTTACGAGATTCGCGAGCACCTTTTGCGCCGTTTCCGACAGGGAATTGAGCACCCCGCATTCGCGGATCAGGTTTCCAAACATCAGGAAAAACACCAGCGACGCGGCGGACGGAGCGACCAGCGCCGTCAACAGAAAAATTCCAATTGGGAAGAGGATGCGGGTGCGCTTAGAGACCGTTTTCGGCTGGTACGGCATCCGGATCATCCGCTCCTTGCGAGTGGTCAGCAGCCGGATGAACGGCGGCTGGATAATCGGCACGAGCGCCATATACGAGTAGGCGGCGACCATGATCGCGCCGGTGTATTGGCTGCCGAGTGTATTGGCAACAAAAATCGAAGTAGGTCCGTCGGCCGCGCCGATAATGGCGATGGACGCGGCGTCCTTGAGGTCAAAGAACATGGAAGCTGTACAGAGCGTAAAGAAAATGCCGAACTGTGCGGCCGCACCGAACAACATCAGTTTTGGATTCGACAGCAACGGGCCAAAATCAATCATCGCCCCGATTCCGATAAACAGCAGCAGCGGGAACAGCTCGTTGGCGATCCCGGCGTTGTAGAGCGTCGTCAGCGCGCCGTTCGGCTGGATCGCGTCCACGTTCGGAATGTTGACAAGCAGCGTCCCGAATCCCAGCGGCAGAAGCAGCGTCGGTTCCATATCCTTCTTGATCGCAAGAAAAATCAAGACCCCGCCGATAGCAAACATCACCAAATGCTGCCATGTGAGCTGGGCGACCGTTTCGTACAGAAACTGCATATTTTTCCCTTCCTTCCCTGCTTTCGACAGGATTCGTTTTGGATTTCCTTTCCTTTAGTATACCACGCCGTATACGCCCTGTCAATCGTCGAAAGAAAAATTTTCCGTCAGGAATTACGGCAATCCACGAGGGAAACCGTGGTCACGCCCGGAAGGGTACGTACTGCGGCAACCAAGCGCTGTTGTGCGGCGGAAACGCTGATCTCATAGATGATCTCCGCATAGCTGTCGTTCTGGACGAGGGAGGAGAGGCGGCGATGAACATTGTTCTCCGCGAGCAGCTTTTCGACACTCGATGCCGTGTTTTCCGATTCCGTGCGGATCACGAGCAGGTAGGGCCTTGTCCCGTTGCGGGTCAGCCGCGACGCGATGACTGCGACAAGCCCGATGAACAGGCAGCCGAGGATCGTAATCAGGTAGAACCCCGCCCCGGACGTGATTCCCGCCGCGACGCACCAGAACATGAACGCCGTGTCCGACGATTCTTTGAGCGCCGTGCGGAAGCGCACGATCGAGAGAGCGCCGACCATGCCGAGAGACAGCGCGAGGTTGGATGTGATCGTCAGCACGATCATGGCGCTGATCGACGTCACCAGCAGAAGCGTAATTTCATAGCCCCGGCTTGCCGCGACGCCGCGCATGGTCATGCGATAAATAAACAGGATGAAAAGCGCCGCGAGCAACGACACCAGCAGCGCGATCACCACCTGCGCCGCGCTGATGTCCGTCTGGAATCCCTCCAGAACGCTTTTTTTTATGGCATCCGCAAAACTCATGACGATTTCGTTCCTTTCTCTTCTGATTCAGTGCCAGACGGCGCGGCAAAGCGCATACTTGGAAATTGAAAGCTGCATTCCGCCGCAGGCGGAGCAGAGCTTGCGCACAAACGCGGGCAGGTACTCCCCGTACTTGACCTCCATCACCACCGTCTGCATCGGCAGCGCCGGGATTCCCGCGCCGGATGCGTCGAACAGATGTTCAGGCATCGGCGGGAGCGCCTCGACACGGGTGTCGAAGGTCAGCCGGGTATCCGTTCCGGGGTAGACAAACGCATCCCGCCGGTAGCGGACGGTCACGACGGGCAGCAGCCCTCGCGAGCGCATATCCGCCGCCATCACCAATCCCCGCCCGGAGAACGTTCCGAGTGGCGTCGCCGGGTCGCTCAGCAAAGGGATCTGCTCCTTTTGCAGGGGCGTACTGTGCTTTTCGGTCATGATGCCCCGCTTGACCTTCCGTTCCAAATGGATGAAGTTCCCGTCCACGCCGTAGGTCCGCACGCGGTACTTCGTATGCACCCGCACGCCATCCAACTTTTCGTCCAGCGCGCTATCCCGCCGGTCGTCATAATAGAGTGACGTAATTAGATAGTTCCCGTCCGAAGCGTGCTCGTCCGGTCGCATCGCCGCCTCCGCCCGGCTTCGGAGCAGGACATACTGCCGGTAGTCGATGAGGAACTTCTCCTCGTGTCTGGTTGCCACGCGACCTCTCCTTTCCGATTCAAACCGGGAATCCGTACTCCCGCAGATCGTCCTCCGAAAGCGAAAAGTAGGTCTTCAAATGGGAAATGACGTATTCGGTCCGCCTTCGCGCAAAGGTTCGAACCCCCTCGACCTCCTGCTGCCAATCCGAGAAGCGCAGGTTCCAATGTTCGCAGTCCCGCTCCATTTCCGGAAGGATCGCCTGCTCGTAGGAATCGATGGCGGCAAGCACCCGTTCCTCCGCCCAGACGTTCGTCAACTGCCAGCCAAACCGGCGCAGGAATTTTTCGCGAAACCCGGAATTGCGCAGCAACCCGTTGATCAAAGCGGTCGAAAAGCGGTCCATCGAGCCGGTTCCGTTCGGGTTGAGATGTTCGGAGACCGTATCGAACTCTGCCGAACGAAAGGACTGATCGACATCGTAGAGGATCCACGTCCACTTGCCCCCGTTCGCACGGAAGAATTTGATATTGCCGTTGTCAATATTGGCGATATAGATTTCCGAGATGATATAGTCGATATACTCATCAACGTCAATTTGCGAGGCGACGTAATCGTACGCCTCCTGCTCGGCGAGATTGTGGCTGCGGACGTAGGAGATCAGCTGCTGGTAGGCGCTGCTGCCCGCGCCGTTGGCGCGGGCCAGATCGACCTGTTCCGGCTCGACGTTGTAGTTCCCGGCAACGTAGTTTTCGTTGATCTTTTCACGAATATAGTAGACGCCCCAGAATTCGCCGTTAAGGTAGAGCACCACCGGACGGTTCTTCTGGACCGCCACGTCCGTCATGCTGCCGATGAGGTCGGAAAGCAGGGGGTCTCGCATCCGCGCCATCGCGTAGTCCTGCCCGGTGTTGCGGAACAGGAAGGCCTCATAGCTGTTCAGCCCTTCCTCCCCGAACAACGGGTAATCCAGAGACGAATTTCCATAGGACGCGCGGAAAAAGCAGGAAAAGGACTTCATCTCCAGCACGCGGGAGAACGCTCCGAAGATGCGGATTCCGCAGGGGGAGGTGAATCCGCCGCCGTCCGTCTCAAACAGCGAGACTGTCGCTTCCTTTTCCCACGTCTGCCAATAGTTCGCCCCTATATGGGGAAACTCCGCTTCCGCACCCGGACCCTCCACATAGATGCCCGTATAGTAGTCCCACAGGTTCTCCGGAGTCGTCACCAGCGACGCAACCGGAAGCGTGTGTCCCTCGTTGAGCAGGTAGGTCAGATCGAGAATGCGACTCGGTTCCTTGCCCGGCTCGCAGCAGATTGCGCGGACGACCGTGCTTTCCGTCAGGTGGATTTCCCCGTCAAGTACGGGCGACGCGACCGTCGGTTCGGAGCAGTCGAGCGTATAATGGATCTCGCCCGGTCCGGACAGCCGCACATCCAGCCCATCGACGTCGTTGTAGACCCCCTGCGCGGTCAGCGCGGAGGGCGTTTCCGAAAGCGCAGCGGATGCGCTGTTCGCGCTTCCGGGAGACGGCTCGGTGAGAGCGGAAAAGCCCTCCTGTCCCTGCGGGCGGCCGTAGGACACGTCGGACGGCAGTCCGGGAGTCACCACGCTGTCCGCCACGACCAGCGTTCCGCCGTCCTCGTGCGTCAAGTAGAGCCGATCACCCTCCGAGGATAGCCCGAACGGCAGGACCGGGTAGCCGGAAAGCAGGTTCTCGGTCGTCCTGCTCAGAAACACCACGAAGTATTCGCCCGGGGCAATCGTCTGGGCGGGAAGCGCTCCCTGCCGCAACTCGTCCGGATCGTCGGACAGGTACCACCCCGAAAGGTCGATCGGAGCGTCGGAGACGTTGACCAGCTCCACCCAATCACAGCAGGTCCCGTACGGGCCTCGCAGGGTTCTGGTGTTGCTCGCGAGCACCTCGGAAATGCACAGTCCCGCCGTCGCGGCAGACGCGGCAAACTGTTTCGCACCATCCTCCGTGTTCGCATAGCCTATCGTGACCTCGCCGGAACGGTAGGCGACCTCCCCGCCGTCCTCCTCCCGCCGCAGGGACTTCCCGTCCCCGGCGAAAACGCAGGTCACCGGTTCGCTGTACCGGAAATCCGGGCAGATGAGCCGAACAGTCTCCCCGGCGGACAGTCCAAACCCGGTATGTCCCTCTTCGCTCTGCCGGTCGCAGTACAGGACAAGGTATTCCCCGCTCGCAAGCGTGCGGGCGGGCAGGGCGTACCGGCAAGGGTCCTCGTTATCGGTCAGGTACCAGCCCGCCGTATCTACCGGCGCGTCCGAGCGATTGCAGATCTCGACCGCGTCGCAGAGCATACCGCCGACCGGCGTGCCGTCCCCCGCGAGCAGCAGTTCGCTGATGACCAGCGGGGAATCCGCATCGATGCGGCTGTTCAGAAAGGCGATCTCCCCCGCCTCGTCATTGGAGAATCCGAGCGTGATCGGGCTTTCGGAATAAGCACCGTTCACCAGCGACAGCGAACAGTCGTCCGGCAGGCTCGGCACCTCAACCGACACGTACTTCCCGCTCGGAGCGGTCAAAAACAGCGTCTCCCCGGCGGACAACCCGAATCCGGCGTGCGGACTGGACGGTGAATCGCTCGTTTCTCCCCCGCAGAATACGACGAGATACCCGCCCGATGGCAGCGTCACCGACGGCAGGGCGTAGCGAAAGCGATTCTCCTTCCGGTCGGACAGATAGTACCCGCCCAGCGAAACCGGCGCGTCCGTCAGATTGCACAGCTCCACCGCGTCGCAGAACATCCCGTTTTCATCCGGAAGCGAGCCGCGGTTGCTCGCGAGCAGCTCGCTGACGACCACGGACGGGTTCTCATCCGGTTCGCCCTGCGTGAACGCCAGACGTCCCGCGTTCGTGTTCGGAAAGCCGGGCGAGGGGCTGTCGGACAGCTCGTAGCCCGTGCCGTTCCAAAGCATAACCTGATCCTCCAGCATCGAAACCGTCGTCATCTGCGCCGCGACCATCCCGTCGCGGTTGCGCAGGGTGACGGTCTCGCCGCCCGACGCGGAAAGAGAAAATCCTGTGCTCTCCCGCCCGATAAACAGCACCTTGTATTCCCCGCTCGCAAGCGGCGTCGGACCGAATGGCTCAGACGTCTGCTTGCCGTCGGAGAGGGTAAAGCCCTCAAGGTCGCAATTGGTCCCGCGGTTGTAGATCTCGATATAGTCGGCGTGCTTCCCTCCGCCGTCCTCTACGATCGACGTGTTCTTCGCACAGACTTCCGTAATGAGCAGATCCACTTCCTCTGTTTCCCCCGGAACAACGTTCGTCACGCTGCGGTACCGGTCGATTGCCAGTCCGACGGCGACGGTGGCAAGCAGGCACACCGCGAGTAGCATAGTAATCCCCGTTTCGCGGTTTTTCCACCCGTGCATATGCGGCTTCCCCCCTTCCGCCCGACGGCCCCGGTCTTTTGTTTTCTTTCAGCTGATACAGAGGTACTTATTATACCACGCAACAGCGGAAAAAGCAACCGGTTTTTTCCCTTCCGCCGTAAAAAACTGTAAAAAGGAACAACCGGCACCTGCACGGCAAACCGGTTGTTTCTCCGCAGTTTTTACGGTCCTGCGGGAATAACCCGCCCGTCGTCGCCGATTCGAATTCCCGGCAGGTACCCGGCAAGGCGGTCCAGCACCTCGCGTCCCCGCGCACTTCCAAGCTCGTAGGTCGTTTCGCAGCCGGACTGCACACCCGGCAGGAACCAAAACGTCTCCCCGCCGTCCGGCGAAAGCTCCAAGCGGGCCAACCCGGTATCGACGTCATCGGAATCGTCAAACCAAAAGTTGCCGAGGTTGTAGAAGATTGCCTTTCCCCTGTAGAACTCAATCCCCTGCAGCTGATGCGCATGGGCGCCGATGATCAAGTCCGCCCCGGCATCGATGTATTCGTGGGCGGTAGTCTTCTGGACCGGCTCGAGCACGTCGGTGTGTTCGGTGCCCCAATGGACGAACAGAATGACGTAATCGCTGCACGCCTTCGCTTCCGCAAGAACCTGCTTGAGCCGTTCCGGGTCATAACAGCGGAACACCCCGGGGGAATCCTCTTCCGCTTCGGGGGTCATGATGTTTTTTTCTGCCCGGGTCGCGGAGATCAGGGCAATCTTCCGCCCGTTAACAAGGTAGTAGAACGGTTTCTGCGCTTCTTCGGCATTCCGTCCGCCACCCGCGTAGTCCACGCCGTTCGCCCGCAGGATTTCCATGGTGTCGAGGAAGGCGTCCCGGCCGAAATCGTAGGCGTGGTTGTTCGCGAGGGTGACGAAATTCACCCCGAGTTCGTTGTAAAGCGCCGTGTGCGACGGATCCGCCCGAAAGGCGTACATCTTGCCCGCAAGCGGCGTGCCTCGCTCGGAAATCGTAAACTCGTTGTTGAGCACGGCAATGTCCGCCGCCCGCATCTCGTCCGCCCAGCGCGGATCAATACAGTCAAACAGGCCGTTCTCCGTGGTTTTCAGGTGCTGCATGACAACGTAGTTGTCCGCAAAGCAGATGTCTCCGCCGAAAGTCAGAACGGTCGGCCTCTGTTCCCCGCGACCCACGGTATTCAGCAGGCGAACGTTCGGCAACGCCGATTCCCCGCGGTAGAGCGAACGCAGGACGTGCAGAGAGTTGCCAGTCAAGTCAATCCATACATCGTCCATATAGTTTTCCCGCTCTGCCAGTTCTTCAAGCACATTTTCGCCGTAAGACTTGCCGACAAATTGCAGGAAGCGTTTGTCCACGTCCGTCGGCAGTTCATCGCCGAGAGATTCCAGCACCACGTCCGCCCGCTCCTCAAGCGACGGACGGACGGGCAGGATCCGCAGCACAATAAGCAGCGCCAGCAGCAAAGCTAACCCTGCGAAAATGTACAGCCTGACGGTTTTCACGCTGATTCCTCCCTTTTCTTTCGGGGTTTCCCCACCGGCCTGACCCGCAGCGCGCGAGTCGCGTTCAGGACAGCAAGTACCAGCACGCCCACATCGGCGAACGCCGCGAGTGTCATGTTACTTTTACTCCCGGCAGACGTCATTACGATCTCCGCGATCAGTACACCGACCTTAACCGCCAGAGAAAACACCACGTTCTCCCGCACGATACACAAGGTCCGTCGGGAAGCGCGGATCGCAGTCGCGACCTTCGACGGCTTGTCGTCCATCAGCACGATGTCCGCCGCTTCAATAGCCGCGTCCGAACCGAGCGCCCCCATCGCGATGCCGACGTCCGCGCGGGACAGCACAGGCGCATCATTGATGCCGTCGCCAACGAACGCGAGCGAGGAGGAAGCAGGCTTACTTTGCAGCAGTTCCTCCACCCGGGCAACTTTATCCGCCGGCAGCAGATCGCAGTACACCTCGTCGACGCCGAGACGGGAGGCGACCTCCTTCCCGACCGTCGCGTGGTCGCCGGTCAGCATGACGGTTTTCCGCGGGCGCAACAGGCGAATCGTATCGATCGCGTCCGGTTTAAGCTCATCGCAGATCTCCACATGTCCGGCGTACGTGCCTTCCACCGCGACGTGCACCAGCGTCCCGTAGTGCTTCCCGTGGCAACAGGGGGTCCGCGTGACGGACTGCTCCTCCATGAGTCGTTCGTTGCCGACCAGTACCCGCTTTCCGTCGATGACCGCGCAGACGCCGCGTCCGGCGAGTTCCTCGACGGAGGACACCCGCGTGCGGTCAATCTCCTTCTTATACGCCTGCTTGAGCGAAAGGGAGATGGGGTGATCGGAATAGCATTCCGCCGTCGCGGCAAGGGAGAGCAGCTCCTGCTCGGACATGTGATCCGGGTGGACGACCGTGACCGTGAATCGTCCGCTCGTCAGCGTGCCGGTCTTGTCGAACACGACCGTCTGCACCTTGGCGAGCTCCTCAAGCCAGTTCGCGCCCTTGACGAGAATCCCCTCGCGGGCCGCCCCGCCAATCCCGGCAAAAAAGGTCAGCGGGACCGAAATTACCAGCGCGCACGGGCAGGAAACCACGAGGCAGGTCAGCGCCAGCTGCACCCACATCGACCAATCTCCCAAGAACAGCGGCGGAACCACCGCGAGCAACACCGCAAGCAGCACCACGGCGGGGGTGTAGTACTTCGCGAACCGGGTGATGAACCCCTCGCTCCTTGCCTTCGCGGAGGAAGCGTTCTCCACCAGGTCCAGAATCCTTGCGACCGTCGACTCGCCATACGGCTTGGTCACCCGCGCCCGGAGGACGCCGTTCATGTTGACGCAGCCGGAGATCAGCTCGTCGCCCGCCGCGACCGGACGCGGAAGGGATTCCCCGGTCAGCGTGGCGGTGTCAAGGTTGCTGCCGCCCTCGACCACGACACCGTCGAGCGGAATCTTTTCGCCCGGCCTGACAAGAATGACCTCCCCGACCTTCACGTCGCCCGGGTCCACCTTCTGCAATTCTCCGTCCCGCTCCACGTTTGCGTAGTCCGGACGAATGTCCATCAGATTGCTGACCGAACGGCGGCTCCTGCCGACGGCGATGCCCTGCAAAAGCTCCCCAATCTGGAAGAAGAGCATGACCTCGACCGCTTCCGGATATTCCTGAACGGCGAACGCGCCCACCGTCGCGAGGCACATCAGGAAGTTTTCATCAAACACCTGCCCATGGCAGATATTCCGCACCGCCTTGCGCAGCACGTCATACCCGACAATCAGATACGGGACCGCGTAGACCGGAAGCGCGACATACCACGGCCACGCCTCGCTGACGCCGGTAAACTCCAGCACCAGCAGCGGCAGGAATATCCCCCCCGCGACGAGGATGCGAACCAGCATCTTCCGTTGTTTTTTGCTCAATGTGTTCATGGGGATACCCCTTTTCCGCAGGCTGTTACTTTAATAGAATCGTGCAGTCCGGCTCGACCGCCTTGCAAACCTTAACGACCTCCTTGAGGATTGCCTCGAACCGGTCGTCGTCCGCTTCGAGCGTCAGCTTTTGCGCAATATAGCTGACCGTCGCGTCCTTCACGCCGTCGATCTTGCGGATGCTCGCTTCCATTTTCGCCGCGCAGTTGGCGCAGTCGAGGTCTTCGAGTTCAAACGATTTTTTCATTGTCAATACCTTCCTTTCCCGTTTTGACGGGGTTCTTCCGAGACGTGTTCCAGCCCGGTACGAATCAAACTCCGCACATGCTCGTCGGCGAGGGAGTAGACGACGGTTTTCCCCTCCCGGCGGGAACGGATCAGCCGCCCCTGCCGCAGGATCCGCAGCTGGTGGGAGACCGCGGAGTCCGTCATCGAGAGGATGCGCGCGATGTCGTAGACGCAAAGCTCCTCGTGGCAAAGCAGCGTCAGGATGCCAAGCCGGGTCCCGTCACCGAACAGCTTATAAAGCTCCGCCAGCGCGATCATGGTCGGCCCGTCCGGCAGCGCTTCCCGCGCCGTCCTCGCCTGTTCGCTGTCGATCCGCAGATAGCCCGCGTCCTCCATTGTGCATCCTCTCCCCTCATAATTGTTTCAATTGAGCAATTGTGCATTCGTTCTCCTATATTTTACCACGACATACGCCGTTTGTCAAGGGGGTGCGCGAAAGAACTTTTATTTTTCTTTCGCACAGTTTTTCGTCCAGTCCCAGCGTAAAATTCCGTGTTCCGCGAACCAGTTTTCGAGCAGCGGCCGGGACGCCGCGAAAAATTCGTGCGCTTCCCATGTCAGACAGCAGGGTACACAGTTGCGCTTCCCCAGTTTTCGCAGAAGTTCCACGCGTTCTCCGACCGGTACCGGCTCGCCGGCATCCGTCCCGCTCGGATAGGACGAGTCCCGGTGTGTTTAAGCATGGTTATTCTTCCGTTCGACGGGAAAAGGGGGGAGGCAAGCCTCCCCCCCTTTTCGGTCGTTTTTTATCGGTTTTCGTCAGCGGGCGGCCGAAATGATGGTCGTGAAGTCCGGTGCCTTGAGCGCAGCACCGCCGATCAGCCCGCCGTCCACGTTGACCTTGCTCAGCAGTTCCGCACAGTTCTTCGCGTTCATGGAGCCGCCGTACTGGATCGTCGTCGCTTCCGCGAGCGCCGGGCTGTACAGCTGCGCGAGGGTCGCACGGATTCTGCCGCAGACCTCGTCCGCCTGATCCGCCGTCGCGGTTTTGCCAGTGCCGATGGCCCAGACCGGCTCGTAGGCAATGACGACATTCGCCATTTGCTCGGCAGTCACGCCCGCCAGATCGATTTTCACCTGCATGGAAATGACCTCCGACGTAATGCCCTGTTCGCGCTGCTCAAGCAGTTCGCCAACGCACAGGATCACCTTCAACCCCGCCTCCAGTGCCGCTTTGACGCGGCGGTTGACGGTCAGGTCGGTCTCGCCGAAATACTGACGGCGCTCCGAGTGGCCGATGATGACGTATTCCACGCCGCAGGCGACCAGCATATCCGCCGAGATCTCGCCGGTATAAGCGCCACTCTTTTCCCAGTGGCAGTTCTCCGCACCGATCTTCAGGAACGTGCCCTTCGCCGCCTTCACCGCCGCGTCGATATCCACATACGGGACGCACGCGACGACGGTGCAGCCGCTGTTGTCCGCCCCCCTGTTCGCCTCGAGGATCGCCTGGATCAGTTCAGTCGCCTCGGCCGGGGTCTTGTTCATTTTCCAGTTGCCGGCGATAATCGCCTTTCGTGTCGCTTTCTTCATGAAGGCCCTTCTTTCCTTGTTATTTGTCCGTCATAGCGGCGATTCCGGGCAGCTCGATGCCTTCGAGATACTCCAGCGAAGCCCCGCCGCCGGTGGAGATGTGACTCATTTTGGAACCGAAGCCGAGCGTGTTGACCGCGGCCGCGGAGTCGCCGCCGCCGATGATCGTCACCGCATCGGTTTCCGCCATTGCCTTTGCGATCGCGATCGTTCCTTCCGCAAGGACTGGGTTTTCAAACACGCCCATCGGGCCATTCCAAACCACGGTTTTCGCGGCCGAAATCTCCTTCGCGAACAGCTCACGAGTCTTCGGCCCGATGTCTAGACCCATCATATCGGTCGGGACCGCATCGGACGCGACGGTGACCGTCTCGACCGGCGCGTCAATCGGGTTCGGAAACGCGGAAGCGCAAACCGTGTCAACCGGGAGCAGCAGCTTGACCCCGTTTGCCTTGGCTTTTTCAAGCATTTCACGGCAGTAATCCAGCTTTTCGTCGTCGACGAGCGAAGTTCCGATGGAAAACCCCTGCGCCTTGAGGAAAGTGTAGGCCATTCCGCCGCCGATGATGAGCGTGTCCGCCTTGTTCAGCAGGTTGGCGATAACGTTGAGCTTGTCCGCCACTTTCGCACCGCCGAGGATGCACACGAACGGGCGAACCGGGTTGTTGACCGCATCCCCAAGGAACTTGACTTCCTTCGCCATCAGGTAACCGTTAGCGGACTCCTGCACGAAGGACGCCACACCGACCGTCGAGCAGTGCGCGCGGTGCGCCGCGCCGAACGCATCGTTGACGAACAAGTCCGCAAGGGACGCGAGTTCCTTCGAAAAGTTCTCGGCGTTTTTGGTTTCCTCCGCGCGGTAGCGGGTATTTTGCAACAGAACCACATCGCCATCCTTCATCGCGGCGACAGCTGCCTTCGCGTTCTCCCCCACGACATTGTCATCCGCAGCGAACACGACGGGCTTTCCAAGCTTTTCCGTCAGTCGCTTCGCGACCGGCGCAAGGGAGTACTCCGGCAGCGGAGCTCCCTTCGGCTTGCCCATATGGGAGCAGAGAATGACCTTCGCGTTCTGACGGATCAGATACTCGATGGTTGGCAGGGCGGCAACGATCCGCGTATCGTCGGTAATTACGCCGTTCTTAATCGGAACGTTGAAGTCACACCGAACCAGAACCCGTTTGCCGGTAACCTGAAGGTCTTCCACAGTTTTCTTTGCATTCATGCTTTCCGTTCTCCTTTTTGGTATTCTCTCTTTGCTTTTCCATTTTAGCACAACGTCCCGCGTTCGTCAAGGGCTTAAACGGGGAAATCAGGAGAATTTTTCCTGCGCATACTGCCGAAATTCATCGAGATACGACCGCAGCGGATTTGCGCACGCCACATCGTGTGCCAGCACGTCGGTCATCAGATCGGTTGACAGCCCGCGCACCGTTCGCTCCTGCGTCCCGTACACCCAGCCGAAATCGAAATCGGCACAGCCGAGCAGGATTTCGAGCATGCAGGTTTGGTCGTTGTCCGCGGAGTAAAGGGTGATATAGGTCTGGACCTCTGCCTCTTGCAGCAGACCGCCGCCGGCGGCGCAGACCGCCATCAGTCCCAGTCCGCTGCGGGACTTGCTCTCCGCCTCCGCCGGGACCGAAAACACCCGTCCGCTCACGGCGATCGGACAGCGGTAGGACGCCTGCTCCTTGTCCCGCTTGGGCAGCGGTAAGATGCCGTATTCTCGCTTGGCGTTGGCGTAAAAATTCTTGATCTCCCCCAATTTTGTGAACAGGAAACCCAGCCGGCCTTCCAAAAACGCCTTCGACGCCTCGTCGCCGTCGAGCGGACTGCGGCAGGCGCTCCTGTACACCTCGTGCAGCGGCTGGATACGCTCATTCAACGTTTCGGCGGTATCGTAAACGACATCGGCCTTCCCGCCGTCCTTCCGCGCAAACAGCGCGTCGTCCATTCCGCACCAGAGCAGATACGGCAGCAACCCTGTATTGTCTTTCGAGGAATAGCCGAACACGTCGGTCTGCAGGTCAAAACTCTGCTTGTTCATCACCGACGCCGCGACCGCCTCCGCATACCGGCGAAACGTTTCGAGCGTCCAGTCCCCGTCCGTCACCCGCACCTCCGGCAGCGGAAGTCCGGTCGATCGAATCAATTCTCGGTCGTAGAACAGCACATATGTGTCGTCGTAGCTCTGCGCCGACGGGTCGGGCAGCAGATATACCGCGTCCCCCGTCCGCAGTTTCTCCGCCGCATCCGCCCCATAACAGGATTCGCCGAGCGAGAAGTACGGCAGAGCGGTCAGATCCCGCAGCAGCCCGTCCGCCCACAGGCCCGCCGTCGTTTCGGCGGAGTAGCAGAGCAGGTCTCCCGTAGGCACCCCCGCCTGCCGGGCATCCTGCAGCGTTTGCAGGATGTCCGCCTCCGGGACCGTTTTGACCTTGATCTCCATCCCGTAGGAGGTGCGGATCAACTCATTGCGATTCCGCAGGGCCTCCCGGACAGACCCGGCGGCTTCCTCATCGCCGTTGATGACCAGTTCATCTTCCGTCAAAACGGTCAGCGACGTCCCGCGGAAGTCGTCCGTCTGCGGCAGGGCGCTCGCGATATCCTCCAGCCGCTGAGATGTCGATTCCTTCATCGCGTCCGGCGGCAGAGCGACGTTTGCGCACGCCGTCGCGAACAGCAGCACAGCAAACGCCAAAATTCCGATGCGTTTCTTCATTCCAATTATTTTCTCCCTGTAAAATACCCAAATTATTCGCAGATTGCGACATCTTTTATCAAGTCTTGCCGTTTCCTGAGTCGTTAAAGCAAAATGTTTCACGTGAAACATTTACGCACGATTCCGCGTCGCATCTTGATAGAAGGCTGACCGTCTCCGCACGCCTTGAAACAATGACCTGAATGTCAAGGCTCTTACTAAATTGGTCATAGTTCAAAAGCTCCAACTAAACAAGTCTACCTCTTAACGATCATCACTTAAGCTCAGATACTCCCTACAATAATCCCTTATGCGAGCATTTCGCTTGTCCAAGAA
>CAZHBX010000023.1:0-29061 GCA_964530795.1 uncultured Ruminococcus sp.
AAAATGATATCGCCGGGAACCAGGTCTGCGGCATCAATAATCTTTTTTTCCCCGCTGCGCAGGACTCTGGCGTGCGGTGCGGACAGGTTTTTTAGGGCATCCATCGCCTTTTCCGCTTTGCTCTCCTGTAACACGCCCATAATGGCGTTCAGAATAACGATTAACAGAATCAGGAACGGTTCGAAGAATTCCTGGGGATCGCCCTCCACACAGGCAATCACAAAAGAAACGATTGCGGCCGCTATCAGAATCAGAATCATTACGTCCTTGAACTGCTCCGCAAATCTCTGGAGATTGGTCTTCTTTTTCTTTTCCTTCAGTCTATTCTCTCCGTATTTCTCCCGCCTTTCCTTTATTTGGTCTTCCTTCAGTCCCGTTGTCAAATCGGACTGAAGGGATTGCACAACTTTTAGAGTCTCTTCGCTGTGTGCTGTCATTTCATAACTTCCTTTCATTCAGTATGAAAAGGGCTTCCCTCAAGCCCGAGAAGCGGCTTAAAATCAGGCTTTTCTGAAAACTCACTCGAAAACTTACGCCTTTACTCTCCTAAGGGCTTCATTGTCGGGAACAATAAAACGTCCCTTATCGAGGCGCTGTCGGTCAGCAGCATGACGAGACGGTCAACGCCGAAACCGAGCCCGCCGGTCGGGGCGAGGCCGTATTCCAAAGCATTGATATAGTCGTCGTCCACCCGGGCGGTCGTGTTCGGGTCCTCCGCGCGCTTCGCCGCCACCTGCTTTTCGAACCGCTCCCTCTGGTCGAGCGGGTCGTTCAGCTCCGAAAAAGCGTTGCCGAACTCCGTCGCGTTGATAAAATACTCGAACCGCTCTGTGAAGGCGGGGTCCTCCGGTTTGCGCTTCGCGAGCGGGCTGTTCTCGATTGGGTAGTCGTAGATGATCGTTGGCTGGATCAGGCGCTCCTCGACGTACGCGTCGAAGAGCGCGGCGAGTACTGTTCCCTTGGTCGCGTTCGCGGGGAGTGCGACCTGCTTTTCCCTCGCGCAGGCGCGGGCGTCCTCGTCCGTTTTCCATGCGTCGTAATCCACCCCGGCGTACTTCCGCACGGATTCGACCATCGTGAGTTTCTCCCAATGACCCATGTCAATCTGCGTGCCCTGGTAGGTGATGACTTTGCTCCCGCAGATCTTTTCCGCGAGCAGGGTGTTCAGCTCGATGACGAGGTCCATCATGTCCTTATAATCGGTGTACGCCTGGTAGAGCTCGATCGTCGTGAATTCCGGGTTGTGCTTGGGGTCCATGCCCTCGTTGCGGAAGATGCGGCCGACCTCGTACACCTTGTCGAACCCGCCGACGATCAGCCGCTTGAGGTACAGCTCGGTCTCGATGCGTAGGAACATATCCATGTCCAGTGTGTTGTGGTGGGTCTTAAACGGACGTGCGGCGGCGCCGATTTCAAACGGGGTCAGCACCGGAGTGTCCACCTCCAGAAACCCCTTCCCGTCCAAATAGGCGCGAATCTCCCGCAGGATCGCGCTTCGCTTGACGAACGTCCGCTTGACCTCCGGGTTGACGATCAGGTCGACGTACCGCTGGCGGAATCGCAGGTCGGTGTCCTTGAGCCCGTGGAACTTCTCCGGGAGCGGCAGGAGCGACTTCGCAAGCAGGCAGACCGATTGGGCGTGGATGCTGATCTCCCCGGTGCGGGTCTTGAACACGAACCCGCCGAGGCCGATGATGTCGCCGATGTCGAATTTTTTGAATTCCCGATACGTTTCCTCGCCCACGTCGTTGATGCGCACGTACGCCTGGATGCTTCCGGTCGCGTCGAGCAGGTGCAGGAAGGCGGCCTTGCCCATGTCCCGGCGGCTCATGATGCGCCCCGCGACGGAGACGGTCCGGTTCTCCCATGCTTCGTAATCGCCGAGAATTTCCGCCGCTCGCGCGGTCACATTGAACTTTGTAACGGTGAACGGGTCCCTGCCCGCGTCTTTCAGCTCGGCAAGCTTCTGGCGGCGAATCCGGCGGATTTCCGAAAGGCTTTCTTCGTCCGTGTTCTCGGCGGGGAAGGGGTTCAGGTTGTTTTTCTCTTCCATGTGCGTTTGCGGTTCCCTTTATTTTGAAATGTTGGTGATGGTGTACTTGCGCACGCCGTTCGGGGCTTCGACGGTGATGGAATCTCCCTGCCGCTGTCCGAGGAGCGCCCGGCCGAGCGGGCAGTCATCGCTGATGCGCCCGTCAAGCGGGTCGGCTTCTGCGGTGGAAACGATCCTGTAGGTCGATTCGGTGTCGTCGTCGATGCAGTGGATGCCGACGGTATTGCCGACGCTGACCTTGTCCGTGCCGATGTCGGCGTCATCCATGACGACGGCGTTCTCGAGGGTTTCCTCGAGCATGGCGATGCGGGTCTCGATCTCCGCCTGCTCGTTTTTCGCCTCGTCGTATTCGCTGTTTTCCGAAAGGTCGCCGTAGGCGCGGGCCTTCTGGATGGCCTGCGCGACCTCCTTGCGCTTGACGGTCTTGAGATGTTCGAGATCGCTTTGCAGCTTGAGGAACCCGTCGCGGGAAACAATGATTTGCTTTGCCATGATGAAAGAACTCCCTTTGCTCAAAATTTGTCTGTAATGTGTGAAAAAGCTTGGAAAAAGACGTCTCTGCAACACGCAAAGCAAGGGCCAAGTTTCAAAAACTTTCCCTTGCTGCATGTTTTTTTCTTCGGTTTTCAGCCCGCCGCGTCCTCGCGCAGCGCTTTGAGCGCCGCTTGCAGCTGCGGATCCTCCTCGTGGGAGAGCAGGTAGAACCGGGAGGACTGCTCCTCGGTCAGCTTTACTTCGACGTCCGGGAGAAGGCCGGTTCCGTCGTAGCTGACGTTGGACGCGGGGTTATAGTAGTTCGACGTCAGCTTAACGGCGCTGCCGTCGGAGAGGGGGGAGATGGTCTGCATCGTTCCCTTGCCGTAGGTGGTTTCGCCGACGATAACCGCCAGCCCATAGTCCCGCAGGTCCGCCGTGAACAGTTCGGCCGCGCTCGCCGTGCTCCCGTTGCAGAGTACCGCCATCGGAGCATCCAAATAGTCCTCGGTTTCTGTTTTCCGCGTTTCGTCATTTCCCTGCGCGTCGATCATATGCAGCAACGTCCGATCCGCCGGCAACAGCTCGTCAAGCACGTCGCACACCACGTCGAGATTCCCGCCCGGATTGTTGCGCACGTCGAACAGATAGGCGTCACAGCCGTCCTGTTCTGCCGTATCCAGCGCCGCGCGGAACTGGTCGGTCACGTTGCTTTCGGAAAAGGAAAGGATCGTGAGATAGGCAACGTCGCCGAGCTTCTCGTACAGCACGTTGCCGGATTCCACCTGCGCGCGAGTGACGGACACGTCGAAGGTCTCTTCTCCCCGGCGGATGGTCAGCATTACGTCCGTGCCTTCCTCGCCCGCGACGAGATCGACCGCTTCCGTATAGGTCGCCGCGCTGACCGCGACGTCCCCGACGGCGACGATCAGGTCGCCCTTCCGCAGACCGGCCCGTTCGGCGGGGGAGCCGGGCGTGATGCGGTAGACCGCGATGGCATCCTGCGACGGGTCGAACGTCACATGCACCCCGATGCCGACGTAGTTCCCGCTGCGTTCGGCGGTATAAGCGGCGAACTCCTCCGCCGTCATGTATTCGCTGTACGGATCTCCGACGGCGTTGAGCAGGCCGGCGTATACGCCGTCCCACAGCGCTTTTTCGTCCGCCTCCCGCACATAGCTTTCCCGGATATAGGAAAGCAATCCGTCGAGTTTGCCGTAGTATTCTCCGCCGGGAAAGGCGGTCTTTTCCTGATTGGCGGCGTCATCCAGACGGACCGACATGGCCGTGAAAGTCGCGAGAAATACCCCGAGGGCGAGCAGCAGCGCGAAGAACACCGCACCCGCCAGCGAAACCCGTTTGATCGGTTTCGGCGAACGGGATTCCGGTTCAGCCGTCTCGTGCTCGGCGCCGTTTTCGGCGCTTTTGCCGGTTCCGTCCTCGGCGTTTCCGTCCGGAACCGAACCCTCCTTTTTCTTTTTCAGCATGAGAAGCTCCCTTTTTCAGATTTCGGCTCAATAGCCGGCGTTCTCCATTTTGATGTAATAGCCGTTCGGCAGGTAATCGTCTGGGTCAACGTATTCACCGTCGAGCAGAACGGAGAAGTGCAGGTGGTTTCCGGTCGAACGACCGGTGCTGCCCACCAGCGAGAGGCACTGTCCCTGTTCGACCTGCTGCCCTTCGACGCACTTCAGTTCGCTCGCGTGTCCGTACAGCGTCGTGATCGCGCGGCCCTGGCTGTCCTTGCCGTGGTAGAGAATGACGCACTTGCCGTACCCGCCGTATTCCGCCGACTTCGTCACCACGCCCGCCTTCGCGGCGAGGATCTGTGTCCCCTTGGCGCAGGCGATGTCAAGCCCCTGATGGAACTCCGAGCCCTGCCCGGTGATGGGGTTCGTGCGGGTGCTGAAATAGCTGGTGATACGGTAGCTCACGCCCGGCTCCAGCGGCCAGGAAAACCCGAGGTCGGAGACCGTGCCGGGTTCGTGCTTCTGGGGCTTTTGGCTCTCCTGCTGCTTGCGGCGTTCCTCCTCCTCTTCGAGGGCGATGAGCGTTGCGCGTTCCTCCTTGAGGGAAGCGAGTTTGGCCTCCGTATCCTGAATGGTCTTGTTGAGGGAAGCGTATTCGCCGCTTAGTTTGCTCTGCTGCTGTCCGGCGTCGGCGGCGAGGCGCTCGAACTCGGCCTTCGACCGCTCAAGCTCCGCCTTCTCCTCGTCAAGCTGGTCAAGGTATCTTTCGTACTTCTCCTGCGCTTCCGTGTACTCGACTTCCAGTTCGTCCAGCCGCAGCAGCGATTGCTGCATGGATTGCCGCAGGTCGTCGACGCATTCCATGACCGAATCGAAATCATCCCGTCGGTTCAGGTAATCTGAAAGGCTCGCGGAGGTGAACAGCAGCTCGAAGTCGCTGACCGGCGCATGCTCGTCGACGTAGCGAATGACTTCCGCGAGTACATCCTGATAGTATTCGTAATCGCTTTCCACAAGAACCCGTTCCGCCTGCGCCGTACCGAGTTTCATCTCGCAGGACTGCAAGAGGGACTCGTTCAGCTCGATCTGGGCGGAAAGCACTGCGACCTGCCCCGCCGCGAGCTGCGCCTGTTCGAGGGCGGCGTTCGACTCTCCGTCGAGCGAGGAAATCTGTCCGTTGAGGTCGGCCAGGTCGCTTTGCAGGCGGGAAAGCAGCGCTTCGCATTCGACGATGTCCTCGTCGACGGTCTTCGACGTCCGTGCAGCCTCGACCGGAAGCGGTTCGGACTGCTGCAAGGCGAACAGGAAAACGCCGCATGCGAGCAGCAGGCAGAGCGTCAGGCAGACCGCTCGCCGAAGAGCCGTCCGCGGGAAAGTATGTACGGAATCCGTTTGGCGTTTCATAAAAAATCCTCTCTTTTTGACGTCTTGGAACCCTGTTCGTCAGAACCGGTTATACCTTGAGATACTTTTTAATGGAGATCAGGCTGGAGAGCATCCCGACGACCAGCCCCAGCGCGGCGAACAGCAACGCGAGCAGCGGCAGGTACGTCCCGAACGACGAAAGCGCGATGCCGTCGGCGGTGACGCTCGTCACCCGCTGTAAAAACGGCGCGAGTACGCCGGTGTACAGCACGTACTCCAGTCCAAGCGCAAGACAAGCCGAGATCAGCCCGATGATGATGCCCTCGACGATGAATGGTGTGCGGATGAACGCCTTGGTCGCCCCGCAGAGCCGCATGAACATTACCTCGTTCTTTCGGGATTCCACCCCGAGACGGATCGTGTTGGCGATGACGAAAAGCGAAAGCGCTCCGAGCAGCACCAGCAGCCAGCCGCCAATGGCGGCGACGGCCTGCCTGACGTTCTTGACGTTGCGGTAGAGCTCGATGGTCGAGGAGATGTCGTTGTCCGGGTCGATGGGGGCGGTGCCGTCTGAGAGACGCAGGTCCCCCATGCGGGCTTCCAGCGCGCTCAGCTCCGATATGGACGCGGTCTTCGAGAAAGTCATTTCATAACTCGGCCGCAGAGCGAAACGCTCCGGGTCCTCGAGCAGGGCACCGGTGTAGCTCTCGCCCTCGTGCAGCGCGAGGAACTGGCTGAGGTGCTCCTCAGAAGAAACGTAAATCACCTCATCGTCGAGCAGGTCGCTCTCCTCGCACAGGTCGGTCAGCAGTCCTCCGATTTCCTCGTACTGCTCGTCGGTGTAGGAAGCGGAGACGCGGATGGAGATGGCGTTGAGGTCGCCGATGTTTTCGAGGTTCTCACGGATACTCATGTAGACGAGAAAGACCGTCCCGAGGATGATCATGCAGGACAGCAATACCAGCACGGACGCCGTGGACATAACGCTGTTGCGAAACACCCCGCGGATCCCCTGCAGGAGGTTGTAGCCAAAGGAACGAAGCGCTCTCATGCCGTCTCACCGGTCCTTTCGGAGGAGGGGGCGGTGTCCGAAAGGATGCGTCCCTCGTTCAGTTGAACGATTCGCTTGTGGTAGCGGTGCAGCAGCTCCTCGTCGTGCGTAACGACCAGCACGGTTTTCCCGAGCTTGTTGATACGCAGGAGCAGTTCGAGGATTTCGTCCCGCAGGACGTGGTCGATGTTACCGGTCGGCTCGTCCGCGATGACCAAGGACGGGTTGTTGACCAGCGCACGGGCGAACGCCACCCGCTGCTGTTCGCCGCCGGAAAGCTTGCCGGGGAAAGATTTCGCCTTGTCCGCGAGTCCCACGACATTCAGGAAGAACGGCACCCGCTTGCGGATGATCGCGCGCTGCTCGCCGATGACCCGCATGGCGAAGGCGACGTTCTCGTAAACGGTCATTTTATCAAACAGCTTGAAGTCCTGAAAGACGACCCCCATCGTCCGCCGCAGGTGCGGAACCTGACGGGAGCGGATGCGGTCGAGCCGAAACCCGTTGACCTCAAGCTGACCGGAGGAAACCCGTTCCTCGGCGAACAGCAGGCGGGTCAGCGTGGTTTTTCCCGCGCCGGACGGACCGACGAGAAAGACGAATTCCCCGTCCCCGACCGTGAGGTTGATTTCCCTGAGCGCAACGGTTCCGTCCGGATACGCCATGGAAACGTTCTGAAATCGGATCATAATGGGTTTGAATGGACCTGTTCTTTCGTAAAATCAGTACATATTCGGCTTGCTGACAAGGTACTTATTGACCATGAGGGCCAATTGGAGCTTGATGGCATGGTCGAACTCCCGCAGGTCGAGCCCGGTCAGCTTCTTGATCTTTTCGAGCCGGTAGACGAGCGTGTTGCGGTGGACGAACAGTTTGCGGGAGGTCTCCGACACGTTAAGGTTGTTTTCAAAAAAAGCGTGAATAGTAAGCAGCGTCTCCCGGTCAAGGCTTTCGAGCGACCCGCGCTTAAAGACCTCCTGGAGAAACATTTCACACAGCGTCGTGGGGAGCTGATAGATTAGACGCCCGATGCCGAGGTTTTCATAGTTGATGCAGGTCTGCTCCGTATCGAACACCCGCCCGACCTCCAGGGCGACCTGCGCGTCCTTATACGAGCGCGCAAGCTCTTTGACGGACGTGACGACCGTGCCGATGCCGACGATGCACTTGAGGTAAAACTCGCTCTGCACGCTGTCTACGATGGAGTGGGCGATAGCGTCGATGGCCTTGCTGTCCGTTCCGTTTTTCAACTCTTTGACCAGCACGATGTCGGTTTCCCCTACGCTGATAACGTAGTCACGGGTTTTGTCCGGAAACATATTCTGGATGATGTCATAGGGCACGACGTCAGATTTGTTCTGGAAGCGGATGAGCAGCACGACCCGGTTGGTCTCGTTGTCGAACCGGAGTTCCTTCGACTTGATATAGATGTCTCCGGGGAGGATGTTGTCGAGGATAATGTTCTTGATAAAATTGGTCTTGTCGTACTTTTCGTCGTAAAGCTGCTTAATATTGGTGAACGCGATGGAAAGCAGCATCGCCGTGCTCGTTGCGGAATCGTCCTCGCCCTGGACGAAGACGACGTATTCGATGCGGGCGTGCGAACCGATGGGGCGGTAGGTGTAGCCATCCGCCTTAAGGGTATCGAAATTATAGGAAATTTCCTCTACGATTTCCTTGTGCGTTTCGCCGATCCGGGAGAGCTGGCTGCAAGCGATAATGGTTCCTTTCTCGTCGATGATGCCGATGTCCCGGTCAATAGCCTCCCGCATCTGGTAAACCAGCGTTTGAAACAGTTTGTTGCTCATGATTGCCTTCCTACTCTTTCGTGTGCCCCGGTTCGGGCCGTCTTTTGGTCCGGCGCGTCGAAAACCGGCGGGACAAATGTCCCGCACGGAACGGTCTCGATTTGCCATTTTTATGATTCCGCTTTCTATCTTACAATAAATTTGTGGAAATTGCAATACCTTTGCAAAAAAATTTACAAAAAAATTGAACCGGGTTTGGTGATTTTGCGATGCCGCTCTGCCGGCGCCCCTGAAATGCCGCTTTGTGCGGGGTTATTCCTCATTTTTCGATTGGTCTGTGTTTTTATCCCAATATTTCGAAATTTTGTGTAACTGTAAAAAAATAGGTACAAAAAATGTGAACTCTATCCCGAAATCCTTGACAAGTCGTCGGAAACGCCTATAATTTATAGGAGAGAAGCGGAAAAGACCGCCCGAAACGGTTTTTGCCCCTGTGCGAAAGGCGGGGGAGTTCGGGGGAAAATGACAGGGGAGTTTGTAAATGATGAAGGATAATTTTGAACGGGAACAGGTGCGGCAGGCTGCGGTGCGCTTCCGGGTGATCATGCGGCTGCACCGGCAATTGCAGGAGAAGCTAATTGACCAGATGGGGATCAGCCGGTCCCAGCACCGGCTTTTGATGTACCTGTACCAGACCGACTGCGTCCCGTCGCAGACGGAGCTTGCGCACGCTTTTGAAGTCAGCACGGCGGCCATCGCCGTCGCGCTCAAGCGGCTCGAAAAGAACGGATACATTCGGCAGGGCGCCGCCATCAACGACGCGCGGTACAACGAAATCGCCCTGACCGACAAGGGCCTCGAGCTGGTGCAGCGCACCAATCGGTTGTTCGCTTCCGCGGACCTCGCACTATTCGGGGATTTAACCGATGAGGAGCTTCGCTGGGCGGTCGTCTGCGAGGAAAAGATGCAGAATGCGCTTCGCGCCCTGCTCGACGGGACATCGGAGCTTCCGCAGGTCAAGGGCATTCACATCCGCGAGCTGATCGCCGGGGCGGAGAAGGCGGAATAGTCGGAATGCTTATTTGAATCAGGCAATCCGAAAAACGGAGGAACATACGATGCAGCCAAAACGGAAGGGGAAGTGGATGCGATATGTGCGTCCTTACTTGCCTTATTTCATCATCGGCCCGCTCTGCATGATCGTGGAAGTGGTCGGGGAAGTGCTCATGCCGAAATGTCTTTCGCTGGTGATCAACCGGGCGAAGGAACTTGAGGAGCTCAAAGCCGTCGGACAGATTACGGACGCCGAGTCTTCCGGCGTTCTGTTTTCGCTCGGCATCGCCGGGGTTATGGTGCTCATCGCCCTCGGTATGATGGCGGGCGGCGTGGGCGGCGCGTATTTCGGGGCGAAGGCGTCGGTCAATTTCGCTTCCGACTTGCGCTCGGACGTGTACGCCCGGGTGCAGCAGTTTTCTTTTTCCAATATCGACCGTTTTTCGACCGGTTCGCTGGTGACTCGGCTGACCAACGATGTGACGCAGATGCAGAACATGGTCAATATGCTCCTGCGCATGGCGCTGCGCGCGCCGGGAATGCTCATTGGCGCGCTGATCATGGCGATTATGCTTCGCCCGTCCCTCGCGATGGTGCTCACGGTGACCATCCCGCTGATGGTGCTCTGCATCGCTCTGCTGATTTTCCGCAGCTATCCGCTCTTTTCGCGGGTGCAGGGGAAAATCGACCGGCTGAATTCCACGGTGCAGGAGAACGTCACAAACGTTCGCGTGGTAAAATCCTTCGTTCGCGAGGACTTTGAACGCAAGAAGTTTTTCAACGCCAATCGGGACCTGAAGAGCACGGGGATGCGTGCGATGAAGCTGATGATCCTCATGTCTCCGGTCATGACGCTGTTCATGAACGCGACGACAATCGCTGTGCTGTGGTTCGGCGGGGAGCAGGTCTACAGCGGGACGATGCCCATCGGTGACCTGTCGGCATTTATCACATACGTCACGCAGATTCTTTCCTCGCTGATGATGGTGACGATGCTTCTGATGACGCTCTCTCGTGCTATGGCGTCCGCGAAGCGGATTTCGGAAGTGCTGGAGGAGCCCATACGTCTGACCGACGAGAATGCCTCTCGCAAGGACCTGACCGTGCGGGAAGGAAAAATCGAGTTTCGCGACGTTTCCTTCCGCTATTATAAAAGCAGCGAGGACGCCGTGCTGGACCACATTGACCTGACCATCGAACCCCGTTCGGTCGTCGGGATCATCGGCTCGACCGGCTGTGGAAAGAGTACGCTGGTGTCCATGATCCCCCGTCTGTATGACGTTGATGAGGGGCAGGTGCTCATCGATGGCGTGGACGTGCGGGACTACAGCCTCTATCACTTGCGTGAGGGCGTGGGCATGGTGCTGCAAAAGAACGTTCTGTTCTCCGGCTCTATCGCGGATAACCTGCGCTGGGGTGACGAAAACGCGACGGATGAGGAACTGCAATCTGCCGCGGAGAGCGCGCAGGCAAACGAGTTCGTGCAGGCCTTCTCCGGCGGGTACGACTATGACCTCGGGCAGGGCGGCAAAAATGTCTCCGGCGGACAGAAGCAGCGTCTATGCATCGCCCGGGCCCTGCTGAAGAAGCCGAAGATTCTCATTCTCGACGACTCGACCTCCGCGGTCGATACGGCGACGGAAGCCCGCATCCGCGAAGCGTTCCGCAACGAACTGGCGGATTCGACGAAGATCGTTATCGCCCAGCGCATCACGTCCGTTATGGATGCGGACCAGATCGTCGTGCTCAACGAGGGACGCGTCACCGGCGTCGGCACCCATGCCGAACTGCTAAAAACCAACCGCGAATACCGGGAGATTTACGAATCGCAGACGGACCGGAAAGCGGACGAGGGGGTGTGACGGAGTATGGCAAAACGGACTTTGGAATCCCTGCAAAAGCAATATGCGCGGCAGGTCGCCGACCCGCGCAGAGGTCCGGGCGGGCCCGGCGGAGGCCCCCGTCGGGGCGGACCGCGCGCTACCGGCAAGCCGAAGAACACGAAAAAGACGATTCGACGTCTGCTCTCCTACGTCGGGAAGTATAAGGGACGTCTGCTTCTGGTACTCGTCTGTATGCTCGTCAGTACCCTGACGTCGCTGCTCGGCTCGTATATGCTCTCTCCGATCATCAACCAGCTGCAAATCTTCGCGGAAAACGCAGCGGGCAAAGAGAGCGGCGTGAACTGGACGACCATCGGCAGGGTCGTCAATGGCTTTGTCGAGAAAGTCAGCGAACTGCCGCTGCTGCGGGAGATTCTCCCGGAGGGACCGTACCTTGAAATTTCGACTTATGTGCTCGCGGCGGTATTCATCCTCGCTTTCGTCTACCTCGTCGGGGTGGTGAGCAACTATTTGCAGGCCCGACTGATGCTGACGGTTTCCCAGAATGCGACGGAGGCCATCCGAAACGACCTGTTCGCCAAGCTGCAAAGCCTGCCGGTGCGGTATTTCGACTCGAACACGACCGGGGAGATCATGTCCCGGTTCACCAACGACGTCGACAACATCGACGCAATGCTCAATAACTCGCTCACGTCGCTGGTGTCCGGCTTGATCTCGCTGATCGGGACGTTCCTCTTCATGATTTCGACCAATCTGCTCTTATCGTTCATTACGGTGTGCTTCCTCCCAATCTTTGCGTTCGGCGGCCGTGCAATCGCGCGTGCTTCGTCCCGCTACTACGCCGGCCAGCAGGCGGCGCTGGGCGCGGTCAACGGCTACATTGAGGAAACCGTGACGGGTGCAAAGGTCGTCAAAGTGTTTAACCACGAGGCGTCTTGTGTCGAGGAATTCGACCTGCTCAACGAGGACTTGCGGGATAAGCAGTTTCGTGCGCAGTTCTACGGCGGAATCATGGGCCCGGTCATGGGCAATACAAGCCAAATCGCCTATGCGCTGACCGTCGGGATTGGCGGTGTGCTCGTGTTCACGCGCGGGTTCGGCGCGGGCGACCTGACGGTGTTTGCGAACTATTCGCGGCAGTTCTCCATGCCGATTAACATGATTTCCCAGCAAATGAGCACGATCTTTGCGGCGCTCGCCGGTGCGGAGCGGGTGTTCAATGTGATGGATATGCCCCCTGAAGAGCCGGACGCCCCGGACGCGGAAAAGATGCCGCTGATGCGGGGATACGTCGAACTGAAGGACGTTTCGTTTGGCTACGTGCCGGAAAAAACCATCCTCAAGCACATTTCGCTCTACGCGAAGCCCGGGCAGAAGATCGCTTTCGTCGGCTCGACCGGGGCGGGGAAGACCACGGTCACCAACCTGCTCAACCGGTTCTACGACATCGACGAGGGGGAGATCACGATCGACGGCGTGCCGATCAAGCGCATCAAGCGCGAGGTCCTGCGCAGGAACATCGCAATGGTTTTGCAGGATACGCACCTGTTCACCGGGACGGTCATGGAGAATATCCGCTATGGGCGGCTGGACGCGACGGACGATGAGGTCATCGCCGCCGCGAAGACCGCGTCTGCCCATAGCTTCATTACCCGCCTGTCCGAAGGGTACAACACGATCATCGAGGGCGACGGGGCAAACCTGTCGCAGGGGCAGCGGCAGCTGCTGAACATCGCTCGCGCGGCGCTCTCGAAGGCGCCGATCTTGGTGCTGGATGAGGCGACCAGCTCGGTCGATACCCGTACCGAGCGGCATATCGAGGAAGGTATGGACCGCCTGATGGCGGACCGTACGACGTTCGTCATCGCGCATCGGCTTTCCACGGTCCGCAACGCCAACGCAATCATGGTGCTTGAGAAGGGCGAGATTATCGAGCGGGGCAGCCACGAGGACCTGCTCGCCCTCGGCGGTCGCTACTACGAGCTGTACACCGGTAAGAAAGAACTCGACTAAAAGGTTTTTGGGGGTCCCGGATGGAGTTTAGGACTGCGCGCTTTGCGCAGTCCCCGGCGCCGTCCCGGCGAAAGAAATCAGAAAATTAGCGATGCCTCCCTCCGTTTTTAGGGAAGCATCGCTTTTTTTCATAACAGCACGTTGCACGCGGAGAGAACGAACAGCGGGGCGGTTTCGGTGCGCAGGATGCGGTTTCCAAGCCCGACGAGGGCAAGTCCGGCTCGCTTTGCCGTTTCCGCTTCCGCAGGGGAGATCCCGCCTTCCGGCCCAACGAGGAACGAGATCCGTTCCGTGCCCGCAGCCGCTTCCAAAACCTGCCGCAACGGAACGGTTTCGCCGCCCTCGTAACAGAGGAACGCGCAGTTCGCCGTTGCCGCTTCCGCACACGCGTCTGCGAAGGATAGCAACCCCCGCACCGGCGGGACGACGCTTCGCCCGCTCTGGGCGGCGGCGGACTCGGAAATCTTTTGCATCCGCTGCTTCCGTTTCTCCATTGCCTGCCTGTCCGGCCGCGCCACGCAGCGCTCACTCAGGACGAACACAATTTCGGCGCACCCCAGTTCGACCGATTTCTGCACGACGAAATCCGCCTTTTCCCCCTTCGGGTAGCATTGGTAGACGGCGATCCGGACGGGCAGTTCGCCGGTGTCCTCCGTGCCGTCGCCGAGCCGGGCGAGGAAGCAGTCGGGCTCGTAGGAGATGATCTCAGCGGGGTAGACGACGTTCCTGCCGTCGCAGACCGTGATTTTCCCGCCGACGGGGATACGCAGGACGTTGCGGACGTGGTTCGCGTCCGAACCGCCGACGCGGACGAGTCCATCTTGCATTTCGTTCGCCGGGACAAAGACGCGGGGGATGAATGCCATAGGGTTCCCTTCCTTCCGTTTTTGCGGGGACAGTATAGCAGAAAAACGGCGCTTTGTCAAGAATTGACGGATTTTGCCGGAGGCGGTCGAGCGCTTCCGGCGAGGAAAAACGCGAAAAAGACTTGACAGACCGGGCAAAAATGCGTATAATAAGGAAGGTATCTGAGGAAACTGCTTGCATGAAAGGATGAGCGCAAATGAATAAGGATAAGAATCTGGAGTTCGACGAATCGATGGAGGAGGACGAAGAACTGTACACGCTGACCGACGAAGAAGGCAACGAGAGCCAGTTCGCCCTGATCGGGGAGCTGGAGCTGGACGGGCAGTCGTATCTGGCGCTGATCCCCGCGGACGTGGAGCAGGACAGCGAGGAGGACGAGGAGTACGTCATTCTGAAGGTCACGAAGGATGAGAACGGGGAGGAAATCCTCGTAACGATCGATGATGACGACGAGTTCGAACGCGTCGCGGACGCTTTCGAGGACCGTTTTATGAACGAATATGACCTCGACGAGGACGGCCCGGACGACGAAAACTGATTCCTGACAGATTGCAACTTTTCAAGTTCTACATAGGTTATGAATGACCTTATGGAACGGGGAATAGCCTTTGGCTCTCATTTTCTCGGATTTGATGTAGCGTATGGGGAAGTTTTGGCGATTTTTGAAAGGCTGTGCCTCTTAAAATGCCGGTCGCCGTTTGACCGGCAGTCAAAGTCTTTGTAATTCGCAAACGAGTTCGTAAGCGCGTTTGCGAGCAATGGATTCCTGCGGGGTGCGTGCGGTCATATTGACCCGTATGCCTCATGAAAAAACCCACAAGAAAGAAAGGGAGTTCACATTCCGGAGTGGTGTGCAGGCCTCCCGCTGTGCATTCTGCGCGGCGGACGTTGGAAGTACTGAAGCGCCGGAGAGGACACCCACCTGCACAGAGCAGGGTTTCTTTTCCATGGGGGCACGCCCATCGCGGGAAAACGAAAAACATGGACGCAACCGCCCGTTTCCCGGCGGCGTGCGCCTTTTTTGTCGGAAAAATCCGCAAGGAGCCTTGGCAAATTCGCCGTTTTATATGCCTGAAAACCCTTCTTTTGCCTTTTCCACGAGGAAAAAGTACGGCGACGTCGGGGAATTGACAAGCTGTAACTTCGAGCAGCAGAACTGCCGCCGGTCGAGCGTCGCGAGGAAATCGCAGACCGCTTCTCCTTCCAGGCGGCCTTCCTCGTGCCCGGGGTAGACCGCCATCAGCACCGCGCCGTCCGGGGCGAGCAGGCCAATCGCCGTCTGCAAGGCGGGGAGGGTGGTTTCGCGTCTGGTCGTGACGGTCCGGTCGCTGCCCGGCAGCCAGCCAAGGTTGAACATCCCAACGCAGAGCGGTTCGCGAATGTATTCCGCCGCGCGGTGGTGGGAGTCGCAGATCAGCCGGACATTCTCCGGCGCGCCTTCCCGCTTCAGCAGGGCGGCGGTGCTTTCGAGCGCCGCAGGCTGCACGTCGAAAGCGTACACCCGCCCGCCTTCTCCGACTGCGCGGGAGAGGAAGAGCGTGTCGTGCCCGTTCCCCATCGTGAGATCCGCGCACGTCCCGCCCGGACGGATGTGCCGGAGAAGCAATTCCTTTTGCAAGGCAAGCAAATCAAGCATAAAACCTCAGTCTGTCGGTCAAGGGTTTCCCCATTCAAGAAACCTTTTGAAAAACCTTCTGAAGGGAGTATTGACAATCTGAAAACCGTTCCTTTTGCGGAAGTACGCGAAGTTTTGCGGCGGTTTGCCGCAATGCGGCCTTATTCGGTTCTGAGCGCCAGCACCGGGTCTTTCTTGGCGGCGATGTGGGACGGCACGAGTCCGGCGACGACGGTCAGGACGATGCTGATGAGCATCAGGATCCCCGCGCCGACGGGCGGCAGCACCGCGTTGATCGCCGTGATCCCGGAAGCGGCGTGAATAATCAGATTGATCGGGAAACACAGCAGCACCGTCGCGACCAGTCCGATCGCCCCGGCGCAGAACCCGACGATGAGCGTTTCGGCGTTGAATACGCGGGAGATGTCGCGGCGGGAAGCCCCGATGGCCCGCAGGATGCCGATCTCCTTGGTGCGCTCCAGCACGGAGATATACGTGATGATCCCGATCATGATCGAGGACACAACCAGCGAAATGGAGATAAAGGCGATCAGCACGTAGGAGATGCCGTCGATGATCCGCGTGACCGACGAAAGCATCAGCCCGACGATGTCGGTATAGGTGATTTCATCATCATCGCCGACACTTTCGTTGTAGGCGGTGATGAAGTCCGTAAGCTGTTCCTTCGACGCGAAATCCTTTGCGTAAAGCGAGATGGAAGCCGGGGAATCCGGGTCGACGAATCCGAGGTCCACCAGCCTCCTCTCGTAGACGGTGTCCGAAACCATCTGCTTGACGTAGACGTCAAAGAGAGCGCACTTCTCCTCCTCCGTCATCTCGGCAAACGCGGCATCGAACAACTCAGCGAGTTGGGCGGTCGTATACTGCGCCAGCACGTCCTCGGCGGCGCTCGCGGAAAGCGAGGCGGTCAGCAGCGTCCGCACGACGTCCTCGAGCTGCTCTTCCGGCATGGCGGAAAGCAACTCCCCGACGAGTGCGGTCGTTTCGGGCGTGACTGTCGACGGGTCAAGCTGCCCGGACGAGCGGAGCGCTTCAACCATCTGCTCACCGGTCATTTCTTCGAGCTGCGCGAGGTATTCGGCGTATTCGCTATCGACCGGCGTGCTTGACGCGATGGCGAGCAGGAGCTGCTTAAACACCTCCGGGTCCGCGTCGGCGAGGTCGTAGAAGTGCTCGGACGCGTAGGCGACGCGGTCCTCGATGGTCATCACGCCAAGCTGCGCTTCGACGAGGTCCCCCACGTTCGCGGAGAGCAGATCGGTCATCACGTCCGCCTTGCGGCGCTGGCTGCCGTTGACCCAATTGCCGAACAGCTCCGCCTTCTCCTCGTCCGGGCGAGAGGAGAAGCTCCCATCGTCGTAAGGCAGACCGGAAAGCACATCGATTTCCGGGGTCTGCTCGGTCTGCTGCTTGGCGATGTCGGATTCCCGCACGGACGCCATCAGTTCCTCGGCGAGCGAGCGGTTATACGCGATCGTGCCGGTCCGCAGGGAGGTCGAGACCGCGTCCGGATTCGGGCGCAGGATGGCGCTGATGGTCACCGTCACCCCGTGCTCCTTAGCGATGGCGGACTGGTCGAACCCGGGCTGCTCGCGGATATCCCGCCAGACCGGGTAGGTTACTCCATCGACCTCATACGTCTCGTCGGACGGCTCATAGAATAGGTGGTTCGGCACGATGCGGAAGGTCATTCCGAGGAAATCCTCATAGGTGTAATCCGGGTATTCGATGTCCAGCTTTTCTCCGGCGAGTACCGACTGAATCATCTCCGGCAGCTCCGACTGGTCTTGCAAACCGAGCACGTAGAGCGCCATGTTCGCGACGGTGTTGTTCTCGTTGACGACCAGCATTACCTCGTGCGCGTCGTCCGCCCAATCCCCGGCGATGACGTCGTACTGCGATTGGAGAAGATCGGTGTTGTCAAGCATTTCGCGGAAGATGTTCATGTTCGCAGCGTAGGTATCCGCGTAGAGCGAGTTGGAATCGGACATCATGCCCACCATTCCGGAGAATGACTCGCCCATGTTCTCGATGATCGTTGTCGGGTTGATGCGGGTCTCGCCGTCGTCGGAGTAGATCTGCATCTGGTAGTTATAGGTGTATCGCACCTCGGTCAGGGCGTCGCCGAGTTCCTCTTGATGCTCCTCAAGGTAGGTCTTAAAGGATTCGAGATCGTTTTTTGTCGTTGACATCATAGTGGAGATCATATTGACCATTGTGTCATCGACGTAAATTTTCCCGTCCTCGACGGGACGGGTCGCGTCCTCCTGCGCTTCGACCATGGCGGAGAACATGCTGCTGTAGTCCTGCGTCTCCTGCTCGAGTGTGAGCGGGTAGGACGAAAGAGCGTCCTCCTGCACGTCAGCGATATAGGCGTTGATGCCGGACGAGAGTGAAAGGACCAGGGCGATGCCGATGATGCCGATACTCCCGGCGAAAGAGGTCAAAAAGGTCCGGGTCTTCTTGGTCATGAGGTTGTTGAGCGAGAGGGAGAGGGCGGTTTTCAGGGAGAGGGCCTTTTTCTTTTTGACCGGCCGCTCGGTCGGGACGGAAGCGGCGGAAAGGTCGTATGGGTCGCTGTCGTCCTTAATGACGCCGTCGTACAGTTTGATGATGCGGGTGGAGTACGCTTCGGCAAGCTCCGGGTTATGGGTCACCATGATGACCAGTCGGTCGGAGGCGATCTCCCGCAGGATCTCCATGATTTGCAGGGAAGTCGCGCTGTCGAGCGCGCCGGTCGGCTCATCCGCAAGCAGGATCTCCGGGTCGTTGACGATGGCGCGGGCGATGGCGACACGCTGCATTTGCCCGCCGGACATCTGGTTCGGCTTCTTGTGCAGCTGGTCTCCAAGCCCGACCTTTTCGAGGGCGGCGACGGCACGGCGGCGGCGCTCCTGCTTGGGAACGCCGGAAATCGTCAGCGCAAGCTCGACGTTCGTCAGGACTGTCTGGTGCGGGATGAGGTTATACGTCTGAAAGACGAATCCGATGGAGTGGTTGCGGTAGGCGTCCCAATCCGCGTCACGGAAAGACTTCGTCGACCGCCCGTTAATGAGCAGGTCGCCGGTTGTATAGCGGTCCAGTCCGCCGATGATGTTTAGCAGCGTCGTTTTACCGCTGCCGGACGAGCCGAGGATGGAAACGAACTCATTTGCCCGGAACGCGACGCTGACGCCCCGCAGCGCGGGAACCTTTTGGTCGCCGACGCGGTACTCCTTTTTGATGTCTTTCAGAACCAGCATAAAATCTTCTCCTTTTTGCCATTCAACCTATCAAAGGATATTTCAAGATATTGTACTGGAAAAAAATGGCTTCCATAGGAAATTTTATACGATGATTTATGAATTTTTGGGGAATTTGGGATCGGGAGGACGTTTCACTTCAAGAGCGGAATTGACCTGTCCGTCGTCGTTCGCGTCTCCCTGCACGACCGGCCGCATCGCGGCCCGCCGCCCCCTGCCGAGCGGCAAGATACGCAGAAAATCGGCACGCAAAGGCACACGCAGAGCAGAATGGCAAAAAACCGCTTTCTCGCACGAAAAATCCCCCTTAGTAAAATTAAAACGGATCTTTTACGGCAGAAACTGAAAAAATTTTCTTCCATATCTTCCATATATAGTACAGATAGCACAAATTTTCGCGGATGCGGCCTTTTTTACTTTTGCATGCCAAAAAGACTTTACAAACTCGTTCCCCTGTGCTATAATGCCTTTTTGGAAAAGATTGTCTTTCAAGGAGGTCCGCCATGCAGGAAAACCCTCAACAGCCCGGCGAACGGTACCGCGACACCCCGGAGGGGAAGCGTTACCGTTACATCGCAAAGCTCTGCGTCGGCACGAGCGCCGTCGTTCTCGTGCTCGTCTTTCTGCTGTTCCGGACGGAAGCGGTTGGGGGCGCGATTTCGTGGTTCATCGGCTCCATGCGGGCGATCCTTCTCGGCATGGCGTTCGGCTACCTGCTTAACCCCCTGGACAATTCCATCCGCCGCATGGTTTCCCGCCGCCTGACCGCCCGCGGGAAGTGCCCGCCGGAGAAGATCCCGAAGCGTGCGCGGGTGTTCGGCGTGCTGCTCGCGTCGCTGTTCGGCATCGGGGTAGTCGTCGTTCTGCTGATGCTGATCATCCCGTCCTTCATCGAAAGCATCACAAACCTCACCGTCATTATCCCGGAAAGTCTCGAAAAGGTGACGGACTGGGTGGAATCCCACGCCGGTTCGGAGGACACGTTCTCCCTCGTTGTCAACCGCTGCGTCGAAGCGGTTCAGACGTGGTTTAGCGAGGACCTCAGCGAATTTGCGGCATCTGTCACGGCGCTCATTCTCTCGACGGGGATGCAGGTGGTGTCCTACGTCATGGACTTCTTCATCGCCTTCATCGTTGCCATCTACACGCTGCTTGAAAAAGAGGCGTTCGCCCGCCGCTCGAAGAAGCTGCTTTTCGCCTGTCTGCGTCCGGAGCATGCCAACCGTGTGCTGGACGTCTGCCGTCACGGCAACCGCATTTTTGGCGGCTTTCTTTCCGGGAAACTGCTGGATTCGCTGATCATCGGGGTCATCTGTTTCTTGGCCATGACCGTCCTGCGCATTCCGTACGCGGTGCTCGTCAGCGTTATCATCGGTTGCACGAACATCATCCCGTTCCTCGGCCCGTTCATCGGCGGAATCCCGAGCGCGGCGATCATCTTCCTGCTCGCTTCCCCGCAAAAAGGGCTGGTGTTCCTCATCATGTTCCTGATTCTCCAGCAGCTCGACGGCAACGTCATCGGCCCGATGATCCTCGGCGACCGCACGGGCGTGAGCGCGTTCTGGATCATTTGCTCGCTGCTGCTTTTCAAAGCACTGTTCGGCCTGCTCGGCACGGGCATGAGCATCTTTGGCATGATCATCGGCGTGCCGCTGTTCTGCGTCATCGATTACGTCGTCTCCGACAATGTCAGCCGCCGGTTGAAGAAGAAGGGCATCCGCGAGGAGGGCGTGGACTTCCTGAACGTCGAGCGGTACGACACGGAAACCGAGCAGTTCGTTTCGCTGCCGCCGCAGGAGGAAGGACTTCCGCTGCACATCCGCTTACGCAACCGCTGGGTCCGTATTGCCGCTTTCTTTCGCGGGAAGAAAAAGAAAAGGCAAACCGGGGACAGGAAGGACGAAAACTCGAAGTGACCGAAAAGATTCCCCTCGCCCGCAGGTCGGGAGAGGGAAATCATTTTTCCTTCTTTCAGCGGAACAGCGAAAGGAAGGCCGGTTCCTTCGCGCGGACCTCGACGCCGCGCAGATACCCGAGCAGCGAAAAGTCCGCTTTCTCCGGGCAAAAGCGCAGGGAATGGGCGCACAGCGCCTGATGCGTAAAGCCGGCCTGGCGGTCTGCCTTATTGACGGCATACTTCCCGTCGCCGAGCAGCGGATGCCCCGCGTCGGCGAACTGCACGCGGATCTGATGCGTCCGCCCGGTCAGCAGCGAGACTTCCAGCAGGGAAAGCCGCCTTTCCCGGTTGACCCGCAGAACGCGGTAACGGGTGACAGCCTCCTTGCCATGGCGGGAACTGACGCGTACGGTGTTGGTCTTTTCGTTTTTTTCCAATCGACCCCTTAGCTCGCCCGACGGAAGCGCAAACAGTCCGTGTACGACGGCAAGGTAGGTCTTTTCGACCTGTCGGCGCTTGATCATCTCGTTCATCTCCGCGAGCGCGCGGGCGTTCTTCGCGGCGATGACCAGCCCCTCGGTGTTGCGGTCAATGCGGTTGCAGAGAGAAGGGGCGAAAGCGTTTTCGGTTTCCGGGCGATATTCGCCTTTTTCGTAGAGATACGCTTGAATCAGGTGGATAAGCGTGTAAACCTGCTCTTCCCTGTCCGAATGCACCAACAGCCCCGCGGGCTTGTCCGCGACGAGCAGGTTTTCGTCCTCGTAGGCGATGCGCAGGGAAGACGTCTCCCCCAGAAGCCGCCGAAACGCTTCCTTTTCCGGGGGTCGTTCGAAGAATTCGTCCCGGATGTACAGCGAAAGCACGTCTCCCTCCTGCAGGATACAGGACTCCGTAACCTTCTTTCGGTTGACGGTCACGCACTTCTTGCGGATATACTTGTACAGGAGGGAAGCAGGCATGGTCCGGAAGGTTTTCGCGAGGAACTTGTCCAGCCTCTGCCCGCTGTCGTTGGGACCGACAACCAGCTCTCTCATGCGTCCTCCCGCAGTCTGAGAACCCCGAAGCACTCCGGCCGGTGGAAGTCCGGCGTTTCGCTTTCCACCGGCGCCCACATCCCGTAATGCGGGATCGGGGTCTCGTCGCCGCACTTGAAGAAGTTGCCGAGAAGCTTGTCCCCGGACGCGAAGGTCCCCTTGCCGAATAGGATCTCGATCTGCCCGAGCGTAAAGAACGCGTCGACGGTCCAGCGGTCGTCAAACCGCTTCGCGCGCACGGCGGGCAGGTCCGAAAGCAGCTCGTGAAGCGGGGTCTTCGGCTTGCGTCCGGGCCGCAGGGCGGACAGGAACGCCCCGTTGGCGTTCATTTCGAAGTTGATGTAGTTCGGCTGGAGCGGGTTAAAATTGACGAAGCATTCGAGACAGCTGTCCTTGTAGACCGGCTGATTGTAGGCGGTGCTGTCCGCCTTCGGGTTTGTTTCGAACGCTTCCATGTGCAGCGCAAATCCCGCGTTCCGCACGCAGATCATCTGCGCGAAAGCCTTTGGGGCGTATCCTTCGGTCCAGCGGTAGGTCGAAATTTCCGCTTTCGGGACGTTCGTGAAGTTCGCGCAAGGTCGGATGAGGACGGGATAGAGCGGGGTTCGGGCGGTTTGCATGTGTGTTTCCTCCCACAGGCAGTTTTGAGCAATTCCCATCATACACTTTTTTTGCATTCCTGTCAACCGAATCGCGAAAAAAATCTTGCAAATTCCCGCGGAAAGCGTTATACTATAGGGGAGGTCACAGAGAAAAAACGCAGGCAAACGAAAGGACATATTCATGAACGTGAAACCAGCGGAAAAGATCCCCGTCATTCTGCAATCCTTCCTTTCCTATAAGGAAACCATTCAGGGGCGTTCCCGCCTGACGGTTCAGCAGTACTATATCGACCTGCGGATGTTCTTCCGCTTCCTGCGGGTATCCCGCGGGGAGGTCGAGCTTGCCCCGGGCGACCCGGAGGCGTTCTCCAAGGTTTCCATCGACTTCGTCGATCGCGACTACGCCGCGAGCGTGACGAGCGACGAAGTCTATGCGTTCCTGCTCTGGCTCGCTCACGACCAGGAGAACCGTCCGGCGGCCCGGGCCCGCAAGCTGTCCGCCCTGCGTTCGTTCTATAAGTACCACACGACCAAATCTCACCAGCTCGAAAACGACCCGACCCGGGACATCGATACCCCCAACGTCAAGCAGGCCCTGCCGAAGTACCTCTCCCTTGAGGAGAGTCGCGCCCTGCTCGAAAGCGTCGATCCGTCCTCGGGGACCTATCGGCGGGACTACTGCATGATCACCTTCTTCCTCAATTGCGGAATGCGGCTTTCCGAACTCGTCGGCATCAATTTGCAGGACATCGACAGCGACATGCGCAGGCTGACCGTGACCGGCAAGGGCAGCAAGCAGCGCACGGTCTACCTTAACAACGCCTGCCGGGTCGCCCTGATCGAATACCTCAAGGTTCGTGAGCAGATCGGCCGTGCCGAGGGGCACCCGATCCGGGACAAGCAGGCGCTGTTCCTCAGCGGGCGGGGCAACCGCATCTCGAACAAGACCGTTCAATGGGTCATTAAGAAGCATCTCGCGCTGGCGGGCCTCGAAGGGAAGGGTTACTCGACTCACAAGTTGCGCCACACGGCGGCAACGCTGATGTATAATAATGGAGGGGTGGACATCCGCGTTTTGAAGGATATCCTCGGTCATGAGCAGCTTACGACCACCCAGATCTACACCCACGTTTCCGACCGCAAGCTGGCCGAAGCGATGGACGCCAACCCGCTGTCGGACGAAAAACCGGACTGAATTTCAAACGAAAGGACCCAAAATGAAAGAGCAATCCATCACCATTTGCAGTTACGACGTTTTGCCGGACGGGACGGTCAAGCCGTCCGCCCTGCAGCGGTATTTCCAGCAGATCGCCCTCGACGACGTTTCCGCCAGCGGCGCGACCTATCCCGCCATGCGGGAGCATTCCATGGTGTTCGTGCTGACGAAACTCCGCATGGAGATTTTCCGTCCGATCCGTTCCGGCGAGACGGTCAGCCTGAACACCTACCCGTATAAGATCGAAGGGATCAACTTCTTCCGGGCCTTTGAGATTTGGCGCGGGGAAGAGCTGGTCGGCTGCGCGGACAGCCGGTGGGTGCTGCTTAACTATGCCCGCCGTACCATCCTGCGCCCGTCGGAACTGCCTTTTCCCCTTGTGCCGGCCATGCCGACCGTGCCGCTGCCGATTCTGCCGCGCAGGATCACCCCGGTACGGACGCCGGACAGTACGGTCGAGCGGAAGGTGCTTCTGACCGAGGTCGATGAGAACCGCCATCTGAACAACTGCGTCTATTCCGACTACCTGCTCGACCACCTTCCGGCGGACGTCCTGCAAAATCCGCTGCGCTCGCTGTGCATTCTGTTTGACCACGAGGCGTACCTCGGCGACACGGTCGAACTGCGCTACGAACGGGTTAAAGAGGGCTACATCGTTGACGCGCTGAACCGCACGACCGAAAAATCCTGCTTTCAGGCTTTATTGGGGCTTGATTTTTCGGAGAAACTGTAGTATACTATAAGGGGAAGGAGGGGAGAGATTCGGTGAACCGGATCGTCAAGACCGTCGCGCAGAATAAAAAGGCCTATCACGAATACTTCGTTGACGACCGCTTCGAGGCGGGATTGCTGCTTTCGGGCACCGAGGTCAAGTCCGTCCGCAAGGGTTCGGTAAACCTGAAGGACTCCTTTTGCCGGGTCGACGGCGGGGAGCTCGTGGTCTACGGGATGCACGTCAGCCCGTATGAAAACGGCAATATCTTTAACCGCGACCCGTACCGTCCGCGCAAGCTGCTCATGCACAAGCGGGAGATTATGCGTCTGTTCGGGTTGGTCGGGCAGAAAGGGTACGCTCTGGTGCCGCTGTCGGTATATTTTCGCGGAAAATGGGCGAAAGTGGAGATTGGGCTTTGCCGGGGGAAGAAGCTCTACGACAAGCGAGACGCGGACGCGGAGAAGACCGCAAAGCGGGAAATGGACCGGGCCTTCAAGGAAGGAAACCGGTAAGAAACGGGGGCGTAAAGGTTTCGACTGAGATTTTGAGGACGGGTAAGCGAGCGGAAGCGCACACCTTCCTAAAAAGGTGCAAAAAAAACAAACGCTAACGATAACAGCGAACTCGTAGCTGCCTAAGCGCAGCTGCCGTCATCCCCGGGGCTACCGCGACCCGGGTGTATGGCGTGACTGAGCGGTGAACGTGCACGGAGGGGCGTCCCGACTTCCGTCATGACGAATCGGGACTACTTTTCCGGGGTGGTTGTGCATACACGCCCCGGATTGGGAATGTAAGTATGTACTGCGCTCGGAGAAAACCCATCGGAAGAGTTTTAGGACAGGGGTTCGATTCCCCTCGCCTCCACCAACAGAGGAAAAACCGCTTGAAATAAGCGGTTTTTCTTTTTGCGTACACGTTTTTTACACGTTTTTTCTATTTTACACGGTTTAAAATTTGTATTGCACGCTCTTCTTCACGAGGGTAAAGGTGTGCATAGGTGTTTCACGTTTGCTCGATTTTAGAATGTCCGAGCCGCCGGGCGATCTCTTGAATGTTGATCCCCTCGTTGGCCAACAGCGAAGCATGGCTATGACGAAAATCGTGGATCCGTATGTGCGGTAGATCGGCCTTTTTCGCAAACAGTATGTTTCGGTTCTCAATGGCCGTATCGCTCAAACACTGCTCCCCACCGCATACACGAAAGTCGTCGCAGAACCCTTCGATTGTCAGACACCGATTGTAGTGCTCGCGCAGGATATCCAGTAGAGGGAGAGGAATCTGCAGAGTTCTGTAGGATGTTTTGTTTTTCGGGAGCGTTTCAACAACGCCCTCTCCCTTGACCTTCTGCGTCACGGACCGGCGAATATTCAATAGGTTTTCCTCGATGTCCACTTGAGCGCGTTGATCTCGCCCTTTCGCATCCCAGTATAGTACGCAACCGCGAAGAACACATAATATCCCCAGTCGGCAAGCGTATCCTTCCTTTCCGCCTCCTAGCGGGCAACAGCGATATATCGGCTGAACTGTTCGAACGTGTAGTAATGCAGGCGATCCTTCTGCGATGTAAAGTCCTTGTCTTTGAAATTTCTGACGACGAGCAGCGGATTTCGGGTAAAGTATTCCAAACGCAGACCGTAATTGAGCATGGCGCGTAATTCAGAGTAGATATTTCGCTGCGACCTTGCGGAAATGTTCTTTCCCGCTATTTGGTTTTTCCACGCCTGAAGCGTCTGCGCGTTGAGCTTGTCCAAGCGGACATTGCAGAGGCCTGGCAGGACGTTCGCCTCAAGGGATCGGCGGCTCTTTTCGTATGTAGAACGCCGCACTTCGTGGAGTTTGGTTTCCATATACTGATCATACAGGTCGCGCACCGTAAGGCGGCCGGGACCGTCGTTCCCGCCGACATATTCCCGTTGCAGCGCCGCCTCCAGCCGTTTCGCTTCGGCGTTCCCGTAGGCGATGCGGGTCAGCTGGTGTGGCGCGCCGTTTCGGTCAGTGTAGTTGATCCGAACACGGTATTTCTGTTTCCCGTCCTTCGCGCCTGACATCTTATAAATCGGCATTCATATTCACTGTCCTTTTCGATTTTTTGTAAGAGCACCCGGTAGAATTCCGACAACACAGGGAAATCCTCGACTGTTTGTCATTTAGGCCTTTGCGACGATTTGACACTCCCCCCGGCTTTAGCCGTGGGGAGTGTCAATGCTCTGCGCTGGCGCTGGTGCGGCTCGGCTGGTTTGTTCCCGCCGCGCTGACCTTATGTTACGGCTTTCTCACCATTCGCATGGACGACGCTACAGTGCTGGATTTCTTGCGGAACGCCGTGCGGTATTTCATCAGCACCTAGCAGTATTACGAATGGAGGTGAACGATGCAGGAAAACGCCTTGTTTTTACCGCATACCCCTTGATTTTTTGTCGTTCACACGATATACTGGTAACGACAGAACGAATCAGAAGCGGAGGAGCGTTCAAATGAGGCAAAATGGCAGACCGAATTTCAATGAAAACGACTGGAGATTGTTTCGGCAAAAGGTTGTTGCATGGCAGGAAGCATATATAAACAGGCTCATCGAAGGATATATACAGCTGCTGTGCGAAAACACCACGCCTTCAGACAAGTTTTGGAGATTGGAGCAACGCATATCTGTTGACAAGAAGGCGCCCGGTGTTTGTTTGGAAATGCGGCGATCCATGTTATTCGATAACTTGATCCGTCTGATCGACGAGGACGTTATCAGTCTCGCCGATCTCTCCGATTTCAGTGACGAGCTAAAGGAAAGGATGGCATTTCTTTTCAGGAACGACTCGGCGGTTGAATAGGGCAACGACCTTCTCCTGAAATGTTTTATTGGATAAGAAAGTTCCCAATTCCCTATCCAATTCTACTGCCGTCCTGCCGACAAAATGGCAGGACGACTTTCATCACTTTGCATTTTGCAATAAAACCATGAAAAATAGATACGAATGGAGATGAATCCAATGCCCCAAACAAGGCGGAAACGAAAAAAGGGACGGTCGGTGCAGGAATTCATCGGGATCAAGACCTTCACCAAATACGGGCTTTTGACCGGCAAGGGCGAACTGCTCTTTTACACCGTTGCGCCCACCAACATCTCCGTCCTGTCCTATACGAACATCGAAATCAAGATCCGCCACCTGATGATGGTGCTGTCCTCGGTTCCCGACATCGGGATCGCCTGCCTCGACTCCGCCGAATGCTTCGACGACAACAAGGCGTACCTGAAACGGCGAGCAGATGCCGGACATCGACGGCGAACAGTATTTCGACGCGGAGGACGGGGAGGATAAAGAATAGGCGAGGATTCACACCAAAACTTTCTTTTGCATATGCCATCGAAATATTGACAAATGCCCTGTTTTTCGGTATAATACACTCGAAAACGCAAGGGAAACGAGGGGAACAGCTTGAAATGCACCCTTATGCATAAACGGATCAAGGTGGCGGAACTGGAACTGGACGACGCCACCGGCTTTATCCAAAAAATCGGCACGGTGTATGCGCCGGAGCATCTGCCGGTAGGCATTCCCGTGCGAGGCGGCGTCGCCGACCGGGCGGCACTCAATGTTTGGTGGGCCGATCGCTCTATCCCCGCCAGCCGGTCCGGCGTCCGGAAGGCGCTGGAAACGCTGGAGATCGCCAGCACAAGGATGCTGCCGGTGCGCTGTTACGGGCTGAGCCTGTCGGATCAGTATTGGATCTGCCCGGAAGGATCCCATCTTCAGTGGGACGATATCAACTTCTTCGAGCATGACTTTTCCGACGACATCGGCGACGTGCTGTTCGGCGCTGAGAAAAAAGCGGATGCTCTGGATTTCTCTTCCCCCGACAACACCTCGGACGGAAATCTGAAAAAGCGGTGGAAGATCGTAAACGGAAAGCGATGTCTTGTGAAAGGCGGCAGCAACCCGTTCCGCCAGCAGCCGTTTAACGAGGTCATCGCCGCGGGGATCATGAAGCGGTTAGGGATTCCTCATGTACCCTATACGGTCACATGGAACAAAGGAGCGCCCTACAGCGTGTGCGAGGACTTTGTGACAAAAGATACCGAACTTGTCCCCGCATGGCGGATTTATCAGACGAAGAAAAAAAGCAATAGCGCTTCGGTGTATCAGCATTTTGTAAGCTGCTGCGAGGCGCTGGGCATCGAGGGGACCGTACCCTTTCTCGACCGGATGATCGTGCCGGATTATATCATTGCCAACGAAGACCGGCACATGAACAACTTCGGCGTGCTGCGGGACGCGGAAACACTAAAGTGGCTCGGCTTTGCGCCGATCTATGACAGCGGATCCTCTCTCGGCTACGACAAGACCCCCGGACAGATGAAATCGGAGCGGGAGGTTGTCTGCAAGCCCTTCAAGAATCACCATGGGGAGCAACTGAAGCTGGTATCCGATTTCAGTTGGATCGACTTTGACGCGCTCAAGGATGTGAAAGAGCTGATTGCAAACGCCCTTGTCGGCGCGGAGGAATATATCGACGAGAACCGCGTCCGTGCCGTCACGGAATCGGTGGAACGACGAATCGGAAACCTGTATCAGCTTTCTATGAGCCAAGCGCCGACGCAGGAGCATTCAACAGACGATGACGTGGAGGAAGATATCGCCGAAGATTACACCCCGAAAATGGAATTGTAAATCAAACCCAAACAGATCAGCCGTTTTGCAAGGATGCAGGGCGGCTGCTTTTTTATGCCAAAAACAAAAAGGAGGAAAAATGTTCAAACCAAAACCGAAAACACTGACGCCGGAACAGGCG
>CAZHBX010000024.1:0-28467 GCA_964530795.1 uncultured Ruminococcus sp.
CCTATTTTGCGCTTCCGATTGTACTGTTAAGCTGCTTTTCCTTTCTTGAGGATGATGGAGAGCCGGTAATCTTACGGTTCCAAAGCTATCATTCCTATTTCCTGAAAAAATGGATCGGCGTCGGTTTGCTTGCGGCTATTCTGACGGCTGTTCAAACAGGGGCAATTCTTCTGTCGGGCATTGGATTACCCTCAGGCAACGAATGGAACCTTGCCGCGGGTGCAACGGAAACCGAGTTGTTTTCCACTCTGGAACAACTTTTTGCGAGTCCATTACAGGCGTTTGTCTGTTTTACCTTCTATCAGCTGATTGGAAGTTGGCTGATCTTTGGAATCTGTATGTGGATTGGACATTTCGCAGGGAGAAAGTGGACGATCCGAATTGTAGGAGTTCTTTATATCCTCTCGGCTGTGTGGATCAAACTTCCGGCAATTCAAAAGATTCCGCTGACGGGTTTTCATCATTTGCTGATTTTACACCATAATTTGGGTATGCCCCACCGTTTCGAGATAACTGTCTTTACCTTGCTGCTCATTGTTTTGATAATTGCTATCTCTATTCGGTTTGCGTGGCGGAGACAGTTGCCGCATATACAGGTATCCCGCCGCGGGATAGCCGGCTACTATTTCCACGCGCTCATGATCCCTCGCAATCTGCTGGTTCTTTTAGGTGTTGTGCTGGGAGTTACGCTTTACAAGGGGCTGGGCAATCGCACCGCTACATCGGGGTTAGAATGGATTTATGCCCTGTTTGCAGGACATGGCACCGAATATTTTCAAGTTTTACCTTTTCTTGAACTGCTAATTACCAACGGTGCGCCGCTTTACCTGCTCGCCGCTTTTGTGGAGCAAACCGTGAACGGACAATCTATATGTATTTCTGTGCGCTCAAAAAGCCGCAGACATTTGATAGGAGGCATTTTATCGGTCAGTACAATGTTTCTTGCGGTATATGCGTTCTTTTGGTTTATGGCCGGCATGATCGGGGGATTCCTATTCGGCACTGGATTCACAATCACTTCTTTCGGACTTCTGCTCTATGCGGTTTTGATGAAGTGCCTTGATATCTTGGCGCAATATCTGATTATGCTCGGCATCTACATTGCTACCAGACAGGTTACAATCGGTTTCCTTGTGTTAGTGGCAGGGAATCTGCTCTGCATCCTTCCGGGAAATTGGGTCGCTTATTTGCCCTTCGGCCTTTCCAGTCTGACAAGAATTTCCGTTGCAGGGACGGAAATAGGGATTTCCGCTATGACCGCCTTTGGGATGGAGGCTGTCATTTCAATGCTGATGATTGCGGGAATCCTTATGCTCGGCCACAAAAAAATATTGAATTAGGAGGACAGCAGATGTGTTCATATATCGAAGTAAAAAATGTATCAAAAAGTTTTGGCGGAAGGCCGATTTTCCAGAATGTTTCCTTGTCCGTAGAACAGGGAACAACCGTCGGTTTGGTTGGCGCTAACGGCAGCGGAAAGTCGGTGCTGTTCAAGATGATATGCGGTTTTGAGAAGCCGGATCAGGGCAGCGTGTATGTGCGCGGCGGGCAGCTTGGCAAAAATGGCCGTGACTTCCCTGCGGATATGGGGGTATTTATCAATTCTCCCGGTTTTATCGGTATTTACAGCGGCTTTCAAAACCTGAAATTCCTTGCGGACATTCAAGGGAAAATTGGAGAAAAAGAAATTCGGCAGGCTATGAGCAAAGTGGGGCTTGATCCCGATGATAAAACAAAAGTAGACAAGTATTCTCTTGGCATGAAGCAGAAATTAGGACTTGCACAGGCGATTATGGAAGGGCAGGATATTCTGATTTTGGACGAACCTTTTAACGCACTGGACTATAAAACCTGTGAGGATGTAAAGACGATCCTCCGTATGTTGAAGGCGGAAGGGAAGACCATTTTTCTTACCTCCCATCATTTCAAGGACATTGAACAACTATGCGATCAGGTGTATTCGATTGAAGATTGCAGGCTGATTCCGATGACAGAGGAAATTGCTGTTCGATACAGAGAGAGGGAATAGCAAAAACAGTAAGAAACGTAACTGCCGGACGACGGCAAAAGAAAAAAGCCGTCGTGCGGAACCCCATGCCCGGCGAATTTTGTTGTTTTCTGCGGTCCGCGGCCCGGAAAAATTTTCATCACTTTTTCAAAAAAGGAGGCGTTTAGCGGGACAAACACAGCCCCGGAGCGGGAAGGCAAAAACGGTGCGCTCGCACTTTTACACGTGCGGGGGGTGGAGTTTGCCCCCGCGCGTCCTCCTCTCCGGATCCCTTTTTCGCTCTCCCCACGCACAATTTGCAACTTTTTGTCATAAACTATCACAGAATAAAATGACGAGAGGGGATAGAACCATGTGTTCCATCTGCGGGATGTTTGGCGAGGGTGCGGAGAGAGACGTAATCGGGAGGATGAACGAACGGATGGCGCGGCGCGGGCCGGACCAGACCGGTACGTACCGGGGCGGGGAAGTGACGCTGGGGCACAACCGGCTGGCGGTCATCGATCCGGCGGGCGGCGTGCAGCCGATGACGGCGGAGCATAACGGCCGGCGCTGCACGGTCGTCTACAACGGTGAGCTGTACAACACGCCGGAGCTGAGAAGCCGGCTGGCGGCGGAGGGAGCGGCCTTCCGTACGTACGCGGACACCGAGGTCGTGCTCTGGGCGTACCTGCTCTGGGGCGAGAAATGCCCGGAGGCGTTCAACGGCATCTTCGCGTTCGCGGTCTACGACGAGCAGCGCCGTCGGCTGTTCCTTGCCCGCGACCGGCTGGGCGTCAAGCCGCTCTACTATGCTTGGGCGGGCGGCACGTTTCTATTCGCGTCCGAGGTCAAGGCACTGCTCGCGTACCCCGGAATTCGTCCGGTAATCGACAAAAATGGTCTTTGGGAGTTGCTTTTCCTGGCGCCTGTGACCCTGCCGGAGAGTGGGGTTTTCCGGGACGTGAAGAAACTGCTGCCCGGGCAGTGCGGCTGGCTGGAGGAGGGGGAGACGGCGCTGCACACGCGGACGTACTGGAAACTTGAACCGCATCCGTTCGAGGGCGATCGCGAAACGGCGGTTTTGACCGTGCGGGAGCTGATGACCGACGCGGTGCGGCGGCAGATGGTCAGCGACGTTCCGCTTTGCACGCTGCTGTCCGGCGGGCTGGATTCGTCGGTCGTTACGGCGGTCGCGGCGGACGACTGCCGGCGGCGCGGGGAAACGCTTTCGACCTACTCGTTTGAGTATGCCGGCAATCGCGAAAACTTTAAGAAATCCCTCTTTCAGCCGGAGAGCGACGACCTCTACGCCTCGTGGCTCGCCCGCGAGCTCGGCACGGACCACACCGTCCTGACCGCTGCGAGCGAGCAGGTCTACAACGCGCTCCGACCCGCTGTCGAGGCCCGCGACCTGCCCGGACAGGCGGACATCGATTCGTCGCTGCTCTATTTTTGTTCACAGATTAAGAACAGGCATACTGTTGCACTGTCCGGCGAATGCGCGGACGAGATTTTCGGCGGCTACCCGTGGTTTTACCGCCCGGAGATGCTTGAGCGGGACTTTTTCCCGTGGCTGCACCGCCCGATGGCGCGGGTTTCGCTGTTCGATCCGGCGGCCGTGCACCCGGAGGAGGGGCTGGAAGCGATCTCCGAGCGCTATCGTTCGTTCCTGCGCGGGGTGGAGCGACTGCCGGAGGACGACGACGCGATGTACCGGTCCCGCGTCGCCACGCAGCTGTCGGTGTGGTTCTTCATGCAGTCGCTGCTCGAACGCAAGGACCGCATGTCGATGTACAGCGCCCTCGAGGTCCGCGTCCCGTTCGCCGACCATCGCATCATCGACTACGTTTACAACGTCCCGTGGACGTTCAAGTTCGAGAACGGGGTGGAGAAATCCCTCCTGCGGCACGCCATGGTCGGCTGGCTGCCCGACCGCGTCCTCTTCCGCAAGAAGAGTCCCTACCCGAAAACCCATGACCCGCGCTACGAACAGCTTACCCGCGACGGACTCCTCGCTGTTCTCGACGACCCCGACAGCCGTCTGCACGGACTGGTTGACCGCGCCAAGCTTCGCGGCGTCCTCGACGGCGGCGACTTCACGTGGTTCGGTCAACTCATGTCCCGCCCGCAGCTCTACGCGTGGTTGTTACAGCTGGAGTACTGGTTAAGGGAATACAAGGTCGAAATCGTTCTGTAAGAAGGTGCGGCGGGGGATGTGACGTCCCCCACGCCCCCGGCAGAATGAAAGATATACCGGCGGGGAGATTCGGATTTTGAATCTTCCTGCCCTTATTTTTACGTTCTTTCCGGCGATCCCCAAAATCTGTCGATTGCTATCGCAATCAGCGCTCCCAAATGCCTCCCGGCGGGAACGAGCAACAAACGTCGTGAATTGCGTGCGGGGTGCCCGCATTTAAATTTACAAATTTGCAACAGAAAACGACCTCCGGTGGGGGAACACTATCTGCGAATCAGAAGTTCCCGAACCGGAGGTTTTTTATGTTTCATAAGGTAGAAATCTGCGGCATCAACACATCCCGTCTCCAGCTGCTGTCCGAAGAGGAAAAAACCGACCTGCTCCGCAAGGCCCGCGCCGGCGACAAGGCCGCTCGCGAAAAGCTCATCGTCGGCAACCTGCGGCTGGTTCTGAGCGTCATCCAGTCCTTCCAGAGCCGCGGCGAGAACGCCGACGACCTCTTTCAGGTTGGCTGCATCGGACTGATCAAGGCGGTTGACAACTTTGACCTCTCCCAGGAAGTGAAGTTCAGCACTTACGCCGTTCCGCTGGTCGTCGGCGAAGTGCGCCGCTACCTGCGCGACAACAGCATGCTCCGCGTTCCGCGCTCGCTCCGCGACCTCGCCTACAAGGCCATGAAAGCCAAAGAAGCTCTTAAGAACCGGCTTTCCCGCGATCCGACCGTCGATGAGGTTGCGAAAGAGCTTGGCGAGTCTCCGAAGGCCGTCCGCAGCGCCCTCGACGCCATCGTGGACCCGGTTTCCCTTTATGACCCCGTCTACTCCGACAGCGGCGACTCCGTTTACGTCCTCGACCAGATCAGCGACCCCGCCTGCACCGACGACAGCTGGCTCGACAGCATCGCCATCGGCAGCGCCATGCGCACCCTTACCCCCCGCGAGCGCCGGATTCTCACCATGCGCTTCTACAACGGCAAGACCCAGACCGAGGTCTCTCGCGAAATCGGCATCTCGCAGGCCCAGATCTCCCGCCTCGAAAAAAGCGCTCTCCAAAAAGTGCGCAAGCAGATGAGCTGACGGTACGGCAAAGCCCTTTGTAAGGGGTACGTGGTGGAAGAAGCGCCGATATTCGCAAAAAACTCATGGCTTCTTGTGAATACCGATCGCAATTACACGAATTGGGCATCAATAAAATACCGGAGTCTGAAATCTTAAGAATCCCATTCCGCGGGGGTGCGGGGGCAGTCGCTCCCCCGCCGTACTCCCTTCCTACGGCTCAGCGCGCACGTCCGTCCGGCTTCTTTGCCCTCTTAAACACGCATGTAAACACGGTGCCGTCCTTGCTGTTGCTCTTGACGGTGATCTTCCCGGCGTTCTCCTCGACGATCTTCTTGGCGATGGCGAGCCCGAGTCCGTAGCCGCCCACGGAGCGGGTCCGCGCGGCATCGACACGGTAGAACCGGTCGAACAGGTGGGGCAGGCTTTCCGGCGGAATGGCGGGTCCGGAGTTCCGCACGGAAAGCGAAACCTTGTCCGCGTTCGCGGAAAGCGACAGCCAAATCGTCCCGCCGTCGTCGGCGTACTTGCAGGCGTTGTCAAGCAGCGTTGAGATCAGCTGCCGCAGGGCGTCCGCACGGGCGCGGACGAATACGTCCGGCTGCACGTCGAGTTCGAGCGTCCGTCCCTGTTCGAAGCAGATGCTCTCAAATGGCAGGGCGGTCCCGTAGGCGAGTTCGCTGAGGTCGAAAATGTCCTTTTCGGAGAGCGGCGGCGCTTCGGCGGTCCGCGCGAGCTGAAGCATATCGGAAATCATCGACGACATCCGTTCCGTCTCCGACGTCATGTACCCGAGCCACTTTTCCTGCTCGCCGACCTTCTCGTCCGCGTGGGCGCGCAGGACGTCCACGCTCGCTGCGATGACAGCGACGGGGGTCTTGAGTTCGTGTGACATATCCGACACCAGCTGCTGCTGCCGCACCATCGACTGCTCGACCGGCCGCACCATGATGCGGGAGGACAGCCAGCTCGCCGGAAGCAAAAGAGCAAAGGCTCCGACTCCGACGGCGCAGAGCGTCAAAAGCAGAACCCGTTTTGAATGTATCTCCTCGGCGCGGTCCATGACGACCAACTTGCGCCCGTACGGCGCGGGCAGGGAAAGGTAGCGCACCGACGGCTCACGCAGGACGCCCTCGTTCTCCCCGAGCGCGTAGATCTGCCGAATGACGTCGTTGCAGAAACGTTCCCGCTCCTCCTTTGAAAGCTCGTCGCCGAGTCCCTCGACCTGGTAGGTCCCGTTCTGCTCGAAGACGTAGAGGGCGAACGTGGGGAAGGGTTCCTCCTCGTCCGTGCCCGAGCCGCCGTAGGAGTCCCCAAGCAGGTCGGCATTCAGGTCGAAGAACTGGTCGAGCAGGGACAGCCGACGTCCGGCGAACTGCCGCAGGTAGGCGGTGCTCTGGCGCTCGAGTTCCCCGGTCGTGCGCAGGTAGACGAAAGTCAGGGCGGCGAGCAAAATCGCCGTGGCGAGCGCCATGTTTAGCAGGATGAATTGCAGCCGCAGCCGGCGAATCAAGCCGGTTCCTCTTCTTTCTCCTCCGCGGGATTCAGGCGATAGCCCAGCTTGCGGATGGTTTCAATGCGGACCTCCGTGCCGAGGTAGGCGAGCTTCTTGCGCAGGAAGGAAACGTAGACCTCGACGTGGTTCTCCTCCGCTTCGGACAGGTAGCCCCAGATTTTGCCGAGCAGCTCGCTCTTGGAAAAGACCTGAAGAGGGTTCTGCATGAAAAGCTTGAAGAGCGTGAATTCCTTAAAGCCCAGCCGGATTTTGCGCTTGCCGCAGCTGAGCTCGGAGGAGGACAGGTCCAGCCGCAGATCCCCGACGACGATCTCGTCGAGCACCATCTCGCCCTGGCGACGGGAGTTGGCGCGGATGCGGGCAAAGAGCTCGCTTTCGGAGAACGGCTTGGTGATGTAGTCGTCCGCCCCGCAGTCGAGGCCGCGAACCTTGTCGGAGATGCTGTCCCGGGCGGTCAGCAGGATGACGGGGGTGCGGATCTTCTGCTTGCGCAGCCGCTTGACCAGCTCGATGCCGTCGAGTTCCGGCAGCATGATGTCGAGCAGGATCAGGTCATACAGGCCGCTTTCGGCGTAGGAGAGCCCGTCGGCGCCGTTGTCAACGATGTCGTAGGTGTAGTGGTGCTCCTTCATGAGTTCGCCGAGCGAATCCGCGAGCGCGTGGTCGTCCTCCGCGATCAGAACATACATCGGGAAAGACCTCCTTATTGGTTTCGGAATTTTGGGGAATGGCGGGGGGATGTGCCGCTTATGTTTCTTCCGGCTTGGGTTCGGACGGCTGGATGCGCAGGGTTTCGATCTCCGGCGCTTCAACGTGCGGCCGACCCTTCTCCCGCATCCCGAACAGGAACAGTACCGCCCCGATGGCGGCGAACAGCAGGCTGAACACCAGCAGCCGCCAAAACAGCGCCGACGGCGCGTCGTACAGGTCAAGCAAACTCTGGTCGTAGGTGATCTCGGCCTTGTCGACCGCCGAGCGCAGGTGGATCAGCCACATGGACGGCAGCCTCACCGCTTCCGGGATCGAAAACCCTTGGATTTTCGCGTAGCCGAGGAAGGACCCGAGGTACTGCCCCGCGGCGACGGACAGCGTCGTCACGATCCCGACGACCGCATACGCGCTCGCGCAGGGCCGCTTGCTGAACAGGCGAAACCCGGCGTAGACCGCCCACGCCGTGAAGAACCCGAGCAGGCAAAACACGTACCGAATCTCGAACGACGACTCCCCGAACAGCGGGGAGAGAAACCCGTAAAGCAACAGGTACGCGGCGACCCCGAGCAGCCCGCCGAGGACGGCGCCGAGCAGCCCCTTCCCGGTGTGCTTGGGCGGAAGATCGTCTTCCGCGGGCTTCGAACCCTCCTCGAGCAGCTCGAGCGCACAGTGTTCGCAAAGCAAACGGTTCCGGCGGTTTTCAAGCAGCTTCTTCGGCGGCCGCTTGCCGATTTTGCTCCCGCAGCGGCTGCAGTGCGTAACCCCGTCGGCGCCCTGCTCCCGCAGCATCGCGACGGTGCGGTCAAGGAAGGCGAGGAACTCGTCGATTTCGGCCACGACCGTGCAGAACAGCCCGTCCGGCTGCAAGTCGCACTCGCTCAGCCGCATTCCTTCGGCGGCGTTCTTAAAAGATTCGGACAGTTCGAGCAAACGGACCGAATCCGCGTCTTCCTCCGGGTCGTTCGCCGCCTCGCGGTCCCGCAGGCGGTAGCTGATGTAGAAACTGCGGCTGCTCCCCGCGTCGTAGAGGGTCACGAGGTACCCGCCGTACACCCCGTAAAGGCTGTCCTTCCCGGACTTCGCCGCTTCCGTGTAGGTAAAGCCGATTCCCTCGGCGGTCGTGCGCAAGGCCTTGCTGATCATGGACGTCGCTCCTCCTGTACCCTTTCGCGGGCCGCAACTTCTTGTTTACCTATAGTATAACAGGTTTCTCTCAAAATTGTTGAACGAATTGTGAATATTTTTGCCTTTTCCGCCATCCGCTTCTTGCGGATTTCTCGATTTCCCGCAAGGAACCCTTCAAAACCCGCAAAGAGGAACCGGCAAAAAACGCATTTGCCTGCCGACCGCCTCCTTTGCGCGGTGTTGCCTTAAGCTTTCTTTATACGGTCTGCCGATGCTTCAGCAGGCGGCGGATGCGTCCGGTGCAGTCCAGCAGGGGGGAGAGGGATTCATCGTTGTTGAGCGTGTGGGCGATCTTCGCGATGAACTTCGATAGATCCACCCGCACCAGCCACGGCCGGTCGAGGTAGGCCTCCGGGATATAGGAGAGGTTCGTCGTGTAGAAGCGGGTCAGTTTGCCCTCGGCGTAGAGCTTGTCGAACGCCTCGACCCCTTCGGTGAAGAAAGCGAAGGTCGCGACGGCGTAGATGTCCTTGGCGTTGCGCTTGACCGCTTCGTTCACGACCTCGATGATAGACTGCCCGGAGGCGAGCATGTCGTCGATAATCATGACCTTTTTCCCCTCGAGCGGCCCGCCGATATACTCGTGCTGTACGATGGGGTTCTTGCCGTTGACGATGCGGGTTCGGTCGCGGCGCTTGTAGAACATGCCGACGTCCAGCCCGAGAACACTCGCGTAGTAGACCGCGCGGTCCATTGCGCCCGTGTCGGGGCTGATGATGGTCATGTTGTCCTTGAAGATGTCGTCGCCTTCCTTGGCGATAAAAGTCTTCAGAATGGAATAGGTCGGGAACACATTCTCGAAGGACGTGCCGGGGATGGCGTTGCAGATATTCGGGTCGTGCGCGTCGAAGGTCAGGATGGCGTCGACTCCGATGTTCTGCAGCTCCTCGAGCGCGACGGCGCAGTCGAGCGACTCGCGGCCCTTGCGGCGGTGCTGCCGGGACGCGTAAAGCAGGGGCATGATGACGGTGATGCGGCTGGCCTTGCCCCCGATGGCGGAAACCACCCGCTTGATGTCCTGAAAATGTTCGTCCGGTCCCATGCGGTTCTCGTAGCCGAACATCGTGTAGGTGCAGTGGTAGTTCCCGACGTCGGTGAGGATATAAAGATCCTTTCCGCGGACCGAGTCGAGGATGCGCACCTTGCCTTCTCCGTTGTTAAAGCGGACCTCCTCCGTCGGGATGATGTAGCTGACGTCCTTGTCCTTCTCCCCGCGAAGCTCCTTGAGCCAGTTGTCCACCTTTTCGCCGAGCTCCCTGCAGTTGTTCATGACAATCAGACCAAGTCCGCCGTGACTTCCGTTTGACATCTTCCTGCTTCTCCTCCTTGTATGTAGTTGACCATGTCCATTCTACATCTATTATAAAAGACTCGCCCGGATTTGTCTATAGCTGTATTTCACAAATTCACGCCCCTTTTTCAAAGGTTTTGCCGAAAAAACGCCGAGACGCCGAAAAATGGGGAAAACCGTCCGAATCCGAACGAAAAACCTGTATCTGTTTACAAAAAAGCAATTGACAAAACCCGAAAGCTGTGGTATACTGAAGAAAAAGGAACAAAAGTTCTGCTTTTTCGGAAAGGATGCGAAAATGGCGAAGGAAAAGGAACCCAAGGAAGGGCTGGAAAATAAGAAAGCGGCGCTGGAGATGGCGATCGCGCAGATTGAAAAGCAAAACGGCAAGGGTTCGATCATGCGGCTTGGCGAGGGTCTGGACATGGGGGTGACGGGAGTCCCGACCGGCTCGATCTCGCTGGACGTGGCGCTGGGGATCGGCGGCGTCCCGCGGGGGCGTATCATCGAGATTTACGGCCCGGAATCCTCGGGCAAAACCACCATCGCCCTGCACATCATCGCCGAGGTGCAGAAGCGGGGCGGGGAAGCGGCGTTCATCGACGCGGAGCACGCGCTCGACCCGGTCTATGCGAAGGCGCTTGGCGTAAAGACGGACGACCTGCTGGTGTCCCAGCCGGATGACGGCGAACAGGCGCTGGAGATCACCGAAGCGCTGGTCCGCTCCGGGGCGATCGACGTGGTGGTCATCGACTCGGTCGCGGCGCTGGTTCCGCGCATGGAATTGGAAGGCGACATGGGCGCTTCCCACGTCGGCTTGCAGGCGCGGCTGATGTCGCAGGCGCTGCGGATGCTCAAGGGCCCGATCTCCAAGACCAACTGCATCCTCATCTTCATTAACCAGCTCCGGCAGAAGGTCGGCGTGGTCTACGGCAACCCGGAGGTCACGACCGGGGGGCAGGCGCTGAAGTATTATGCGTCGGTGCGCATCGATGTGCGCAAGGTTTCCCAGCTCGGCACGGGGGATGAAATTTACGGCAACCACGTCCGCTGCAAGGTGGTCAAGAACAAGGTCGCCCCGCCGTTCCGCACCGCGGAATTCGACATCATCTACGGCAAGGGGATTTCCAAGGAGAGCGAGATCATCGAGCTCGGCGTTAAGAGCGGAATCCTCGAAAAGAGCGGCGGCTGGATTTCCTACAACGGAGAAAAACTCGGCAATGGCAAGGACAAGGTCAGAACCGTGCTGTGCGAGGACAGGGCGCTCGCCGACGAGCTGGAAGAAAAGATCAAGGAGTACTACCGCAGCAAGCCAGAGGAGATCGGCGAGTCCGACGCTTCGGAGACCGAATAATCCGCCGTGTACATCGTTGAACGTCTCAGGGTCGAGGAGGAGCGGCACGAGGTGCTCGCCGTCCTGCGGCCGGAAGGCGGCGGGGAGGCGGAGCGCGTCCGCCTGACCGTCCCGGATTGCGATTCGCTCGGGCTCGCCGAGGGAACCCTTCTTTCGGAGGAGGCGCACGACGCCCTGCTCGCGGCGGGGGAAAAGCTCGCCTGCGTACAGAAGGCGTTCGCGCTGCTGTCCTACGGCGACTACTCGTCCCGCCGGCTGACGGAGAAGCTGCGCCGGTACTTCCCGCCCGCGGTGTGCGAGCGGACGGTTTCGCTGCTTGCGGAGCGGGGATACGTTGATGACGACCGGCTGGCGGCCCGATACGCGAAGTCCTACGCGGAATTGCGTTCCTACGGGCCGATGCGCATCCGCAGGGAACTGTTCGGCAAGGGCTTTTCCGCCGATGTGATCGCCCGCGCTGTCGAGCCGTACGAGGAAGAGGACCACAGCGAACGCATTGCGGAGCTGCTCGAACGAAAGTACCCGTCGGCGGATTTTTCCGACCCGGCGACCCGCCGCAAAGCGTCGGATTTCCTGCGCCGGAGCGGCTACGGCTGGGAGGAAATTTCCGCGTACTTTCGGGAAGGGTTCTGACGCACGTTTCGGCGTACACCGCATATACTGTTTTGGGAGAAAAACCGCATGGAAGGCAAAATCAAGGTGGGGTTTGTTTCGCTCGGCTGCCCGAAGAACCTGCTGAATACCGAGCGGATGCTCTCGCTGCTCGCGAACGGCGGCTTCGAGCTGGTCGCGGAGGAGACGGAGGCGGACGTGGTGGTCATTAACACCTGCGCCTTCATCGAAAGCGCTAAGAAGGAAGCCATCGACAATATCCTCGACATCGCATGGCTTAAGGAGCACCACACCCTCAAGGGCATCGTCGTGACCGGCTGCCTGCCGCAACGTTACGGTGAGGAGGTTTTCAAGGAACTTCCCGAAGTCAACTGCATTCTCGGCACGGGATCCTACGATAAGATCTGCGACGCGGTCCGCGCCGCCTACGAGGGAAAGTCCTATCAGGCGATCGATCCGGCGGACCTGTGTGCCCTCGGCGGGGAACGGGTTGTGACGACTCCCGCTCATTTCGCGTACCTCCAGATCGCCGAAGGGTGCGACAACTGCTGCACCTACTGCGTCATTCCGTCCCTTCGCGGACGTTTCCGCAGCCGTCCGATGGGCGAGCTGCTTGAGGAGGCGGAGGAGCTTGCCGGCCTCGGGGTCAAGGAACTCTGCCTCGTCGCGCAGGATACGACCCGCTACGGCGAGGATCTGTACGGAACCTATTGCCTCGACAGCCTGCTGACCGCCCTGTCGGAGATCGAAGGGATCGAGTGGCTGCGGGTGCTATACTGCTACCCCGACCGCATTACGGACGACCTCATCGACGTCTTTGCGAACAACCCGAAGGTCGTCAAGTACATCGATTTGCCCATCCAGCACATTGACGACGACATTCTCCGCCGCATGAACCGCCGGGACACCCGCGCGGGCATCGAGGAGGTCGTCCGGAAGCTGCGTGAACGGGTGGACGGAATCATTCTGCGCACGACGGTCATCGTCGGCTTTCCGGGGGAGACGGAGAAGCAGTTCAACGAACTGCGGAATTTCCTCAAGGAAACCCGTTTCGAGCGGCTCGGGGCGTTTGCCTACTCCCGCGAGGAAGGGACTCCGGCGTACGATCTGCCGAATCAGGTCCCGGAAGGAATCAAGCGGAAGCGGCTGGACGCTCTCATGGAGCAGCAGGAGCGTATCCACAACGCGTGCAACGAGCGCTTCCTCGGCCGGACGCTGAAGGTCCTCTGCGAGGGTTACGATCAGGTCGCCGAGCGGTTCTACGGACGCTCCTACGCCGACGCCTACGACATCGACGGCAAGGTCTACTTTTCCGCCTCCCGCATTGTCCGGGAAGGGGAGTTCGCGGACGTCGTCATCGACGAAGTGCTGGATTATGATCTGCTCGGGCGGGCGATCTGAAAAAAGGAGGTGGTGTCGTTGAACACACCGAACAAACTGACTCTGTTCCGCATCCTGTGTATCCCGGTTTTCATCCTGCTCGCGGTCTACGATTTTTTTCCGTTTGACGACGGGGCGCTCAACTGGTGCAGCCGGGTACTGGCGTTCGCGGTCTTCCTTGTCGCGTCGGTGACGGACTTCCTCGACGGCCACCTCGCCCGCAAGCACGGGCTGGTGACGGATTTCGGCAAGTTCATGGATCCGCTGGCGGATAAGTTCCTCGTGCTGGGCGCGCTGTTCTCGCTGTGTATGTCGTCCTATGTTTTTGCGTACAGCCCGTATTTCGTCTATGACTTCTGTCTCCCCTCGGAGGTGCTGCGGCAGGTGACCTTCTGGGGCGCCGTCGTGGTGCTGCTGCGGGAGCTGGCGGTCACGTCCATGCGCCTGGTTGTTGCCAAGAGCGGCGTGGTTGTCGCGGCGAATATGCTCGGCAAGATCAAGACGAACACCCAGATCGTCTGCGTCTGCGTCCTGCTGCTCGAGCCGCTGATCCTGCCGTTCTGCCGCGGGTGGCTTTCGCTGCTGTCCGTCGTCGTCATGACGGTGTTCACCGTCTGGTCGGGTGTGAGCTACCTCCGATCCTATTGGAAGTTTTTGGACCCCAAAAAGTAGGAAATTTCGTCGCTTATTGAAAAAATGGGAGCATTCATGGCAAACATACAGCTTTACAACAGCCTCACGCGCACGGTCGATCCGTTCGTGACCTACGAACCCGGCGTGGTCCGTATGTACACCTGCGGTCCGACCGTTTACCACTACGCCCACATCGGCAATCTGCGCACCTACCTGATGGAGGACGTGCTCGACCGCTTCCTTCGCTGGTCGGGCTACGACGTGCGGCGCATCATGAACATCACCGACGTCGGCCACCTGACGAGCGACGCCGACACAGGCGAGGACAAGATGCTCGCCGGGGCCCGTCGGGAACACAAGACCGTGCTCGAGATCGCGAGGTTCTACACCGACGCGTTCTTCGAGGACTGCCGCAGGCTGCGTATCCGCCGCCCGGACGTCGTCCAGCCCGCGACCGGCTGTGTCCCGGAGATGATCCGACTCGTCGAAGGGCTGCTTGAAAAGGGGTTCGCCTACGAAGCGGGCGGGAACATCTATTTTGACACGTCCAAGTTGCCGAACTATCACGTCTTTCTCCGCCACCGCGAGGAGAACCTCGAGGTCGGCGTGCGCGAAGGGGTCGGCGAGGACGGCAACAAGCGCAACAGGGGGGATTTCGTCCTCTGGTTTACAAAGTCAAAATTTGAGGACCAGGAACTCAAGTGGGAAAGCCCGTGGGGACTCGGCTACCCCGGCAGGCACATCGAGAGTTCCGCCATCGACATTCAATACGGCGGCGAACACCTCGACCTGCACTGCGGCGGGATCGACAACCAGTTTCCCCACCACACGAACGAGATCGCCCAGAGTGAGGCCTACCTCGGACACCCGTGGTGCCCGCAGTGGTTTCATGTGCACCATCTGACGACCGAGGGCGGGAAGATGAGCAAGTCGTCCGGGGAGTTCCTGACGCTCTCGCTGCTTGAGGAAAAAGGCTTCTCCGCGATGGACTACCGCTTCTTCTGTCTCCAGTCGCATTACCGCCGTTCGCTACTGTTCAGCTATTCGAACCTCGAAAACGCCAAGTTCGCCTACCGCCGGTTGGTCGAACGCGTCGCATCGATTTTGCCGGACGCACAGGGCGAACCGAACGCGTCCGCCGTTTCCGTGTGGGGGGAGAAATTCGCCGCCGCGCTCGGCGACGACCTGAACACGTCCATGGCTCTGACGGTGCTGTATGATTTGTTGAAATCCCCGGAATCCGCCGCGACCAAGCGTGCGCTGATTGCCTCCTTCGACGAGGTGCTCGCCCTCGGGCTGCTCGACGAAGCCGCCGCGCTGCAAGCCGCGAACGGGTCTGTTCCCGCCGCCTCCGACGAGGAGGAAGCGCGCATCCGCGCCCTGCTCGACCGCCGTGCGGAAGCGAAAAAGGCGAAGAACTTCGCCGAGGCGGACGCGATCCGCGACCGGCTCAAGGCCGAGGGCATCCTGATTGTTGACACCCCGCAGGGCGCGGTATGGAAGAAAGCGTAAACGGGTTCCGCCGGTCGGCGTACACCCCCTTGCAGCTCGCGTACCTTGGAGACGCCTACTATGAGCTGCTCGCCCGGGAGTACCTGCTCGGGGACGGAGACTGCCGGCTGTCCGTTCTGAACGACGCGGTCCGCTCGCTCGTTACGGCGAAAAAGCAGAGCGCATTGCTCGAAGCGCTGCTGCCGCACCTGACGGAGGAGGAAGCCGACGTCTGCCGCGGCGGACGAAACGCGAAAAGCAGCCACCGCGCCAGGAGCGCGTCCGCCATTGACTACCGGCGTGCGACCGGGCTGGAGAGTCTGTTCGGCTACCTCTGGCTCAGCGGACGGCAGGAACGGGCCAAGGAACTCTTCCGCCTCTGCGCTGCGCACGGACAAGCAACAGAAAGGAATGGTTCTACCGATGAATAAGCTGACCGACAAGGAACTGCAAATCTACGAATACGTGCGGGATTGCATTGAACAGAACGGCTATGCCCCGGTGGTGCGCGACATCTGCGCCGCGCTCGGCATTCATTCTACCTCGACAGTTCACGCCTATCTCCACCGGCTCGAAACCAAGGGCTACCTCAAGATGTCCGGCGGCAAGAGCCGCACCATTCGCATCGAGACTGCGCTTGGGCCGGGCGGCGAGAAGACCCGCCGCGTGCCGATTCTGGGCCGCGTCACCGCCGGCAGCCCCATTCTTGCCGTCGAAAACTACGACGGATACGTGGACTTCCCGATCGTCATGGCGCGGGGACGCGCAAACCTCTTTGCCCTGCGCGTTATGGGGGAAAGCATGATCGAGGCGGGCATCCTCGATGGCGACATCGTCGTGGTCGAGAGCGTCCAGCACGCCGATGACGGCGAGATCGTCGTCGCCATGATTGACAACGAAGCGACCGTCAAGCGCCTGTTCCACGAGCGCGGCCGTATCCGCCTTCAGCCCGCCAATTCCGCCATGAAGCCCATCTATGCTGAGGACGTCACCGTACTCGGGAAGGTGATAGCAAACTTCAGATTTTATTGAGAGGGGTACGCTTGGGAGCGCCGGCACCCCCAAGCCTCCGCATTTGCGCCCGACGGCTTTCCGCCGCCGGGCTTGTCTTTTTCCGAGATCCTTCCGGCGGATCTCAGATTTTGCGGGGGTGTGAGGGGCAGTCGCGGCCTCCTGCCGGACCCCTTTAGGTTTCGCCTTTTGCTTTCCTTCGTTTCCCGCCGAAGTATTCCTTCAAAAGCATCGCCAGAAAGACGCAGAACGAGACCATGGCGAGGGCGGAGACGACGAACGAGGCAACGGTGGGGCGGGTGCGGTCGCGGAAGGTGAGGTCGAGCACGGTCACGCCGGACAGTCCGCGCAGGACGGTCTGCGCATCGCCGTCGAAGCGAGAAAGCTCGGACTCGGCGAACGTGCAATAGGGGAGCAGCTGTTCCGGCTCTCCGCCGAGCGGACGGGCGGTAGTTCCGGTGAACAGGACAGGCTCGGCAAAAGATTCGTCGTAGTAGGCGGTCGTGTCGACAAGGAGGGCTTCTCCGCCGTCGGCAAGCTGAACGCGGTAGAAGTTGAGCGGCTTGTAGCCCGTTGGGGCGTAGGTCATGCAGTAGGTAATCCCGACGGCCTCGAGGGATTGCAGTTCCCCGACAGGCGCGCCGTCGTCGAAGGGGGCGAATTCGATGTCCGCCGGGAAGAAACCGAGAATGACCCGCAGCGCGAGGAGCGCGACCGTCACCCCCAATGCGATTTTGACCTTGCACGTCCGGTCCATCTGACAAGCACATCCCTTCGTTTCTTTTCCCATAGTATACCGAATTGGAACGAATTTGTCAAGAGCGAACCGCTTCCGAGACTTGACAAACCCGCCGAAAGGGTGTATAATTGCATATAAAAAGAAGATACAAAAGAAAGTGGTTTTCGCTATGAAAAGAATCTTCGTATTACTGCTTACGATGGTGCTGCTGCTGACGGCGGTCTGCGCCTTCGCATCCTGCGGCGAGGAATCTGGCGACGCGTCGTCCGCAGCGTCGTCCTCGTCGAACACGTCGTCCGTTTCGTCGAGCGCGTCGAGCGCGTCAAATACGTCGAACACGTCGTCCGCAGCGTCGTCCGGGACGTCCTCGTCGGCTTCGTCCGACACATCGTCCGGCTCCGACGCGGCGCCGGCCTTCCTCAATAACTTCCTGTCCTTCGGCCCGGTCGACACGGCGGTGACCGCCATGTCGGACACCGCCGTGCGCCTGACCGGCATCGACGCGGCCCTTGCCGAAGGAGCCATCGTACTTTACACGCCGGACTGCGGGGAGCTTCCGACGGCGGAGGAGCTGGCGGATTTCGCCGTCGCGCTGTTCGACTATGACCAGAGCGTCTTTGGCTATGTCAAAACTGACTTCCGGGCGGCCGGTGAAGCGACGGACCTCGAGGTCCCGGACGACGGGTTCGCTGTCGCGGCGCACAAGTCGCAGGACGTCTACGTCAAGCGGCTGGAATCCCTCGACGACAAGACCACGGTCTTCCCGCACGGGCTGCACCTGTCCGCCCTCGATTACACGGTCAAGAAGGCGACCGTTTCGCCGGCGATCGATGGAAAATTCGTCGAGAGCGAGTGGAGCGCCTACCGCATCGACGACATCGACTCCGATAACGACCTGTGGTCCTACGACCAGTTTGAAAAGGACGACTACTACGCCACGGCGAGCTACTACGTCACGTATGACGACGACAACCTCTACCTCTGCGTCGTCGTCTCCTCGCCCTACCACGATTGCCCGATCACGCAGGAAACCGCCAACAGCATGTGGCAGTACGAGTGCATCCAGGTCAAGGTCAGCGCGGAGGCTCCGGACGGGGAATATATCCTCGAGAACTTTGACCACGTCGCCAACGCCAAGGCGGTCAACGACGGCGTGCTGCACTCCTACGGCTTTGCCGCGAACGACCAGAACGAGACCTGCTACTACGAGACCGGCAAGATCACGTCGTTCCCCGGCGTCGCCGGCTGCTCGCGCGATGATTCGGCGCAGCAGACAGTCTATGAGGTCGGCTTCCCGTGGTCGGAGCTGGGGCTCACGCCCGAAGCCGGGCTGCGGCTGGGACTGACTTTCTCGATTAACTCCACGAATGCGGACGACTTCGCGAACGGGATCTTCAAGAACATCATCTACCGCTGCGGCGGCGGCGTCATTGGGCGCAATGACTGGTCGAAGGTGCCGGTCATTACGCTGGCGTAAAAACAAACGAAGGGGGAGCCGCGCGGTTGCGTCCTGCTCCCCCCGGCTTGAAAACAGAGGCGGGCGAAAGCTGTTTCCAACCGCTTTTTGCCTTTTTCCCAAAGCGAAAAACCGTCAAAAAGAAGGGACTTTCCATGACAGCAAAACAGCTTATGGACCTGCCCGCCGACGGCCTGCGGAAGCACTTCCCGGCGCTCGACGCGCGCTTCTTCCCGGGCGGTCCGATCGTCGCCTGCGCCGAATGAGCGGGCCGTGGACGCTGCCCGCCGAGGTGACGGACGCGCTGGACGCGCTCGAGCGGGCGGGGTTTGCCGCCTACCTCGCGGGCGGGTGCGTCCGTGACCTGCTGCGCGGCGTTTCCCCGCACGATTACGACCTGACGACCGATGCTCTGCCTGAACAGACACGGGCTGTCTTTTCCGCCTATCGCGTCCTGCCGACCGGACTGAAGCACGGCACGGTGACGCTGCTGACCGGTTCCTGCGCACTGGAAATCACGACCTTCCGTACCGACGGGACCTATACGGACGGCCGTCGACCGGACAGTGTGACTTTCACCCGCTCGATCGAGGAGGACCTTCGTCGGCGGGACTTCACGGTTAACGCGATGGCGTATTCTCCCAGGCGTGGGCTGGCCGACCCGTTCGGCGGACGGCAGGACCTGAAAAACGGTCTGCTTCGCTGCGTCGGCGAGCCGTCCGGGCGTTTCCGCGAGGACGCCCTGCGCATTCTGCGGGGTGCCCGGTTTGCGTCCTGCCTCGGCTTTTCGGTCGAGCCGGCGACCGCCCGCGCGATGCGGGCGCTGACCCCCCGGCTTGTCCTCGTGTCCGCCGAGCGGATCACCGCCGAGCTGCTGAAACTGTTCTGCGGCAAGGACGTTGGGCGGGTACTGGACGACTTCCGGGAACTGTTCGCATTCCTTCTGCCGGAGCTGCGGCCGTGTTTCGGATTCGACCAGAGGAACCGCCACCACTGCTTCGACGTGTACACCCACATCGTTCATGTTGTTTCCGCCGTCCCCCCGGAGCCGGTCCTCCGCCTCGCTGCGCTGTTCCATGACGTGGCCAAGCCGGCCTGCTTTGTCTTCCGGGACGGGCGGGGGCACTTCCCGGACCACGCGGAGCGCTCGGCGGGGATCGCGGACGCGACCCTGCGCCGCTGGAAGACCAAAAAGCGGCTGCGGGAGGACGTTTGTTCGCTCGTGCGCCTGCACGACCGCTGGCTCAAACGCGAACCCGCTTCCGCCGCCCCGGAGCTGCTCGCGGAGGTCCCCCCGCGTCTTGTCGCCCCTTTGCTTTCCCTCATGGAGGCGGACGCGTCCGCCAAGGCGAATCCCGATTCCGCCGTCACCCATGTCCGCGCGCTGCGGGTTGAAGTCGAAGCCTTGCTCGCGACCCACCCCTGCCTGACCCTGCGCGACCTCGCCGTCGGCGGAGACGACCTGCTGTCGCTCGGTTTTCCGCCTGGACGTGCCGTCGGCGAGACCCTGCGCTCCCTGTTCGAACGCGTCCGGAGCGGCGAACTGCCCAATACCCGCGAAATCCTGTTGCGCGAAGTGAAAATCCCCAAAAATTGACGGAAATGAGGTCTTGTATATGGCTTCCTTTGTGATTTTTACGGATTCCACCATCGACCTGCCCGACGAGTGGGTGGTGAAGTACGACCTGCAGGTCATTCAGCTGCACCTGACGGTGAGCGGCAGGGAGGAGGACGCCTCGGCGCTGGACGTGCACACGTTCTACGACCGCCTGCGGAACGGAGAGGTCGCCTCGACGGCCGCGCCGAGTCCGGGCGAGTACGTCGAGCGGATGGAGCCGTTCCTGCGCGACGGGAACGACCTGCTCTACATCGGCTTCTCCGAAGCGCTCAGCGCGACCTTCCGCAACGGCGAACTGGCGCTTCGGGAGCTTGCCGAGCGCTATCCGGAACGCAAGTTGTTTGCGGTCAGCTCGCTCTGCGCCTCGACCGGGCATGGGCTGCTGGTCCTGCTCGCCGCCAGGAAGCGCGAGGAGGGACTTTCCATCGAGCAGGTTCGGGATTATACGGTCGAAACGATTCCGCACCTCTGCCACTGGTTCACGGTCGATGACCTGATGTTTCTCAAGCGCGGCGGGCGTATTTCCGCATCGACGGCTTTGGTTGGCACAGTGCTCGGCATCAAGCCGATCCTCCACGTCGATGACGAGGGACGACTGATCAACGTCGCCAAGACGCGCGGCCGCAAAGCGTCCATCAATACCATTTTCGAGAAGGTGCGCGAGACTGCCGTCCGTCCGGAGACTCAGCTCATGGCCATTTGCAACGGCGACTGCCCCGGGGAGGCCGCCGCGCTTGCCGAACGCCTCAAAACCGAGCTGTCCGTTCCCGAGGTGATCATCAGTCCGACCGGTGCCGTCATCGGCGCTCACTCCGGCCCCGGGACGTTAGCCGTGTTCTTCCTCGGAACCCAAAGATAAAATCCTTACGCAGGAGGGAGGTTTGGGGAAACTCGTTCCCCCAAACCTCCATTCCGCGAATTCCCCGGCTTCGCTGTGAAATTCGGGTTGTATGCCCAACAAATAGAGTCCTCCCCGTCTTGAGGCAGGAACGTAAATGGGGGAAGCTGATTGCGATAGCAATCGCGCGAATCGGCGGAGATGAAAAACGCAGGAAGGCTCAATCCGAGCCTTCCTATTATAAAATGTAAAATGATAGAATTTTTCATTCTGCCGGGGTGCGGGGCAGTGACGACCCCGCGCCGTGCCTTTTTGCGCCTAAAATGGAATCACATCCAATTGAGACGAAATCACGTGGACCTTTTCCTGCCGTTCACTTGGCTGCGCGGAGAGCCAATCAGCGAGACGGGGGCGGTAGGGCGCGTCGGGGTTAGCGAGAAGCGCGGCGAGGGTGAGGTCGTCGAGCATGGCGAAGAGTGCGTAGAGCTCCTGCGAGGACCAGAACGCGTCGATGAGCAGGTCGGCGAGGTCGCCGAGGGAGCGCACGGACTTGCGCACGGTTTCGGCGCGTTCCTCCGGCGTCCGCGCGAGCTCGAGGGAATCCAGCAGGGCGCGGTAGTCCGCGTCCGCCATCCGCTCGGCCGTGCGGAAGCTGGCGGCGGGGGAGTCAATGGACGAAGCAAAGAACAGCGACCGGAACACGGGCTCGGCAAGTTCGGCCCCGCAGAGCGTCCACGCGACCGTGCGGGCGCAGGACAAGATGTACTGCCGGAACGGGTCGGACGAATCGGGCGGCAGGGGCAGGGAATTCACGAACCCGGTGCAAACATCGTCCGTCCGGCGCGACGGGGCAAGCGCGAACAGCGTGTGTACGTCCGTTTCGGAGAGATTGAGGGAATCGACGCGCCCGCGTAACATCCACGCCCCGCAGGCGGCGGTCAGTACGCAACGGAACAGGTTGACCGCCGTGTCTTCGCCGTCCGCGTCGCAGCGGAGCAGGACGGATCGCACGTCCAACGGGGAAAAGAACGCGCAAAAGCGGTTTTCAAAGCACAGCCGCTCCGCGTAGGAACGCGGGTAGAACGGCCCGATCTCCGAGTGCACCGGGGCAAAAAGCGGGTAGGACGGGAGGAATTTACTGTCATCGGCGGCAAATTCGAGGTCGTAGGTGCGGAAAAAGGCGGGCAGATCCCGGTCGAGCACGTCGCGGTAGGCAATGCAACCGGTTTCGACGCGGGTCTCCTGTGCGCGCTTGACGAGAGCGCGCGTCTCGCGGACCGCACGCGCCGCTTCCGCGCGGCCACGCATGTAAAGATCGCGCAGCGGAACCTGTCGCAGGGCGACGGCGGCCTCGTCCGCGTCGGGGTAGGTTTGAAGCGCGAGCCCGACGAGGTAGACGACCGCCTGCAGCATTCCCTGTGCGTCCTCCTCCGGCACGGTGCAAGTCTCCCCGTCGGTCTTTCGCTGAATTAAGGCGGCGACCTGTTCGAGACAGCCGACCTGCACGGCTTCCGCATCCGCGTTGTCGAGCAGTCCGGCGGAAAGCGATTCGGAAAGCAGGGTCTGCAAGTAATCCTCCCGGCGAAGATTGCTTTCGTCGATGCGGAGAACCTTTTTCAGTTCCTTCTCCGCCATAAGCGCCAATCCTCCCCCCATTTATTGTCGCCGTAGAGGGAATTCATCAGGTCGAGCGTGTCCGGGCGTTCGCCCTTTCGCATGGTTTCGATGAACCATTGCAGGACCGCCCCGCCGAGCAGCTCGAGCGCACCCTGGCAGGGCTCGTCGTACCATTCCCGTAGGAAGGCAATCAGCTCGTCGTCGGAAAATTTTCCGAAGCTGACCCGTCGGTAGGCGTAATACACCTCGGCGATCTGGTTGATCGTCTCCGCGTAGGTCCGCGGGGCAAGGTACGGAGAATCCCGGAACGCCCGCAGCAGCTTGCCGAGCACGCCGCCGCCGATCTCGACCAGCCCGTTGTCCCGCAGGGCACGCGAGCGGGTCTCGACCAGATCGAGCGCCTGCTCCTTCGTCAGGGTCAGCCCGTATTCAAAGGTGTCGTCGTTGCATTGCAGCACGTCCCGCACGGCGGAATCGGTCAGAAATTGCGGGTTGAACAGCTCCAATCCGCCTTTCATCCGTTCGCATCCTCCCCTAGGTACCGCACGGCGCAGTGCGCGAGGATGGCGGCCCCGGCGGGAAGCACGTCCTCGTTAAAGCGGACGTGCGGGTTGTGGGCGGAGTAGTCTCCCCGCTCGTCGGGGTAGCCGGCCGACAGGTAGAGCATGGAGGACGGGACGCGCTCGGCGATGTTTGCGAAGTCCTCCGAGGCGTTCGCCTGCATTCCCGGTACGGCGCGCAGGTTCGGAACCCCGGCGTCCGGGAGATAGGAGACGATTTGGTTTGTAAATTCCGCGTCGCAGACCAGCGGCGGGACCTGTGAAAGCCGGTCGAGGGTGAATTCCGCCCGGTTCACCTGCGAAACGCCCTGTGCGACCTCGGTGATGCGGCGGACGAGCAGGTTTCGCGCGTCCGGGTCGTTCGTGCGCAGAGTGCCCTCGAGAATCGCGACATCCGGAATAATGTTTGGCGCGTCTCCGGCGGCAAAGCGCCCGACGGTCAGCACGCAGGTCTTTTCCGGGTTCGCCTCGCGGGCAATGAGCCCCTCGAGCGCCGTATAGACCTGCACGGCGGTGTGGATTGGATCGACGGCGAGATTCGGGTACGCCCCGTGTCCGCCCTTGCCGCGAAGGGTGATGCGGAACCCGTCCACTGACGACATCATCACGCCGCCGGCATTATACAGCACGGTCCCGACCGGCAGCCGTCCCGGCGCGACGTGCAGCGCGAGCGCGCCGTCCACGCCGTCGAGCACCCCGTGCGCGAGCATATCCCGGCTGCCTTCGAACGTCTCCTCCGCCGGCTGGAACATCAGCCGGACTCGGCCCTTCAGTGCCGGCTCGCACGCCTTGAGCAGACGCGCGGCGGTCAGCAGCATGGCGGCGTGCAGGTCGTGCCCGCAGGCGTGCGCCTGCTTCCCGGTCGGACAGGCGAACGACTCGCCGCTTTCCTCCGGCATCGGCAGCGCGTCCATGTCCGCGCGCAGCAGCAGAGTCTTTCCGCTATTCCGCCCGAGCGTCGCGACCACGCCGTGCCCGCAGGGGACGGGGGAGAGCCCGTACTCTTCGAGCTTTCGCGTAATGTACGCACAGGCGAGGGGCATGTTCAGCCCAACCTCGGCGTTTCGGTGCAGGTAGCGGCGATTTTCGAGCGTCTCTTCCTGCCATTCCAGAGCTTGACGATAGAACTCCATGGGGGTTCCTCCTTTTCATTCATTTGGAAATCGGGTAAAAAAAGTATACCATGCGCGGAAGGGTTTGTCAAGGGCCGGCAAATTTTTGCCGTGAATTTGCCGTAAAATTTTTTTGAATCCTTCTGCATTTTTCCCAAAACCGGAGGATGCGGGGAGGGGCCGCAGATCTTCTCGACCGATAGGAAACGGAAGCGACGTCCGTCTTTGCGGCAGACGTCGCTTTTTTTCGCTTACGGCGGGTTCGTTTTTACAAAAGTTCTTGAAATTTTCCTCCGCCTGTGTTACAATGAAAAAATGAAAAAGGAAGCATCTGTGCAGCGGCGCAACTGGCGACGCTTTCTGCGGGATGTTTGTGCAGTTCGAGCCGCACTGCCGCGCCGTCTGCCGGGCGGCCCGGCTGTGAAAGATGGTTGAATCAACCGCTTGGAAGCTGAAATTTTCTGAAAATTCCGTGGTACCCCCTTGCAAAAAGCGGGGGGATGTGGTAAAATATTGTCTGTTGGGCAGGGTCGTTTCCGCGGCTCTGCCCCGCACGCATGGAAGTCCGTCTGCCCGTTTTGAGGGCACGTCGGTTCGAAGGGGGTTCACTGGGAGAAATGTTTCGGAAAGCATTGGCGTTGTTCCTGATTTTCGCATTCGCCGCCTGCCTGCTCGCCTCGTGCGAGGACGGAACGCCGTCGCCGTCCCTGCCGTCGGTTTCTTCCGGAGAGACGGAGAGCGTTTTGTCCGGGAGCTTCTCGGAAACCCCGCCGATCGTCCTTTCGAGCGAAAGCTCGTCCGTACCTGAAGGCGGCCGGCCGGAGGAATCGTCGAAAACGTCAGAATCGTCGGAAGCGTCGTCCGAAGTCGTTTCCTACCCCGATCCGGTCTTTCAGGGCGGGGAACTCGACACCCCGGTCCACCCGGAGGATGGCGCGCCGGTGCAGATCTATTCGCTTTCGCAGACCGAAAAGAACGCCCTGCTGACTTACGGCGACATCGACCCGGAGGACCCGGCAACGGCGGAAGTTTTGCAGACCATTCAAAGCATGATCGACGGCTACGACAAGCGGGTGTCCTTTTGTGCCTATGCGCTCGACGGCAGCCGGGCCATTACCTACAACTGCGAGGAGACCTACTTCTCCGCCTGCACGGTCAAGGCCGGGTTCCTGCTCTACTGCTGCCTTGCCATCGAGCAGGGACTCGCGTCGAAGGATGAGGTGATGTACTATCAGGAGAAATATTATCACAAGGGCTCCGGCAAGATCAAGGATTCCGCCTATGGCACGCCGTACACCCTCGAATACCTGATCGGGCAATGCCTGTGCATCAGCGATAACGTCGCCTACGAGATGCTGTCGGCGTACTTCGGACATACCGGCTACAACGAGATGATCGACACCCTCGGTCTTGAACGTCTGCGCCTCGGCGGCTCGATCTGGAGCAACAGCATGACCGCCCGGGACCTCGCCATCATCTGGCGGGAGCTGTACTTCTACTTCCAGACGGACACGGAGATGGCGAACCTTTACTACAATTCCTGCACGAACACCCCGTTCAATTACGCCACCGTCTACCTCAAGGAGGAATATTCCCACAAATCCGGGGACAACTTCGGGGCGAAGGCGGTGTATAACGACGGTGCGATTGTCTGGGCGGACCGCCCGTACGTCATCGCGGTCCTCAACGCGTCCGAGGGCGAGCCGAAGGACGAAGCGCTCGTCGGCGGGATCGTCAAGCTGATCAACGATTCCCTGATGAAATAGAAGCAATTTGCCGTCTGTATAAACGAAAGGAAAGAACAACATGGCACTCCTGAAAACCGTCCGCAGGGACAACCTGCGGTTTGAAATTTACGAAACCCGTGCCGAGGGCGGGCGGAAGGCCGCGTCCGACGGTGCGGCGTGTATCCGCGCCCTGCTCGAAAAGCAGCCGTGGGTCAACGTCATCTTCGCCGCCGCCCCGTCTCAGAACGACACGCTCGCCGCGCTGATCCGCGAGCCGGGTGTGGATTGGAAGCGGGTCCGGGCGTTCCACATGGACGAGTACGTCGGGTTCGGGCGGGAACATCCGCAGAGTTTCGGGCGGTACCTGTTCGAGCATGTGTTCGGCAAACTGCCGTTCGGCGAGGTGTACTACCTTAACGGCGCGGCGGAGGATCCGGAAGCGGAATGCGAGCGGTACGCGAACCTTTTGCGGACCTATCCGACCGACGTCGTGTTTCTTGGCATTGGCGAAAACGCCCATATTGCGTTTAACGACCCGTGGGTTGCCGACCTGTGTGACCCGAAACTGGTCAAGCTGGTTCCGCTTGACGAGGTCTGCCGCCAACAGCAGGTCCACGACGGCTGCTTCGCGACGCTCGACGACGTGCCGACCCACGCGTTCTCGCTGACGATCCCGGCGCTGGTCGGGGCGCGTCACCTGTTCTGCACGGTTCCGTGCGCGACCAAGGCGGAAGCGGTCGTCCGCACGGCGACCTGGCCGGTCGGCGCGGACGCCCCGGCGACGGCGATGCGGCGGCACCCGGACGCGACCATGTACTGCGACGCGGAAAGCGGCGCAGGCCTGCTCTGAAACGCATGGATTTCACGGTGGACAAAGCGCACGACGGTGTGCTGTTGCGCTCCTACCTTAAGGGCAGCTGCGGGGTGTCCTCGCGACTGCTGATTCAACTTAAGAAACGCGAGAACGGCATTGCGGTCAACGGGGCGCATGTGACGGTGCGGTACCGGCTCGCCCGCGGCGACGTGGTTTCGCTTTCGCTGACGGACGACCGGCCGCAGGAGGTGTTCACGCCGGTTTCCCTGCCGGTCAGGGTGCTGTACGAGGACGAAGCGATACTGGCTGTAGACAAGCCCGCCGGGATGCCGACCCACCCGTCCGCCGGGCACGACGGCGACACGCTCGCCAACGCTCTGGCGGACCTGTTCGCGAAGCGGGGGGAGCCGTTTGTCTTTCGCCCGGTCAGCCGGCTGGACAAGGACACGAGCGGCGTGCTGACCCTCGCAAAGACCCGTTACGCGGCGGGGAAGCTCTGCGAGCAGATGCAGTCCCACCGCATTCGCAAGACCTATTTCGCCCTGACCGACGGGTTTCCGCCCGCTCCGCAGGGTCGTATCCGTACCGGGACCCGCCGGCGGGAGGACTTTTTCGTCCTGCGGGAGGTCTGCGCGGAGGACGCTCCGGGGGCGATGCTGACCGTGACCGACTACCGCGTCGCGGAGGCGCCCGGAAACGGCGTGGCGCTGCTCGAACTGCACCCGCTGACCGGACGGACGCACCAGATTCGTGTTCAGCTCGCCCACCTCGGCTGCCCGGTTCTCGGCGACAGGTTGTACGGTTCACCGTCTCCGTACCTCGCTCGGCAGGCGCTGCACGCGTCGTCGGTGGAGCTGATTCACCCGCTGACGGGGAAAGAGCTGCGACTGATTTCCCCGTTCCCGCGGGACTTTGCGCAGGCGCTGCGAGTCCTTCGGGAGGGCGGGAGCATTGGAAAGGAAAGGGATCCTTATTAAACGAAAGGCAGAACCTGTCGAACCCGGGCAAATCGGGTCGAAACCGAAGCACAACGGCTGGCGGAAGCTGGTCTGGTTCTTCCTCAATCCGCACTTGCTGCTTTGTGTCGGCATCGCGTGGTTTCTGACGAACGGCTGGTGCTACCTGTTCATTTTCCTGAGCGGCTGGCTTCACATCCCGTGGATGGCGGCGGTCGGCGGGGCGTGGGCGACCCTGGTCTGGTTGCCGTTTACGCCGGAAAAGGTGCTGACGCTGGCCATTACGATGTTCCTGCTGCGGCTGCTGTTCCCGAACGACCGTAAAACGCTGCATGTGCTGCGGCAGGAGGAGGACGCCCTGCGCCGCAGGCTGCACGGTTGGCAGGCGAAACGCAGGAGGGAAAAGCAGGCCAAACGGCTGCAGAAAGCGCTCGCCCTGCGTCGGGGAACGGATAGACCGCTCGCTCCGCCCCGGGAGAATGCGAAGTCGCCCGCTCCGTCCCTGCAGGACGAAAAAGCGAAGAAATAAAGCCTGTCCAAAGGGGCAAGATGATATAATCCCCTTAGAGTAGACACTTAAAAAAACGAAAGGATTTTCAAGACT
>CAZHBX010000025.1:0-27898 GCA_964530795.1 uncultured Ruminococcus sp.
GACTCGAACCCCTGACCTCCGCCGTGACAGGGCGGCGTTCTAACCAACTGAACTACCGAGCCGAATCGGAACCGTTTCGAACCAAGGCCGGACGGGCTTTCCCCGCCATCCTCGCTTTCGACGACAGCAGGAGTATACCATAAATCACGCCCTTTGTCAAGCCCCTTCGCGGCGTTTTTTCACGAAAACGGAAAGATTTTCCGCTTAAAAAGGGGGGCGGCTGCGCGGGAGCAGGGAAGGTACGCCAAACATGCGGCAGATGCGCACGGCGGTGCTTCGACGGCTCGGCGGGGAAGACGGTAGAATATCTTGAAAAGGTTAAGCAGAAAAAATACTTCGACGAGTACGAGCGTTGGAAACTCGCGTTTGGGGTGTGAAAAAGGACCGGGGCGAATGCCAAGTGTGCAAGAATGGAATTCAAAAACATAGGGAAACCGGCATTGCAAGATAAAAATGGGGAGGAACCTTCGGGAATGAGGATGCCATCAAAAATCAAGTGCGGATACAGCCGCTTAACATTCCGAATGAGAATTGATTCGTTGAAATCATGCGTTTTGTGCGATTTTTTACAGGCAGAGCATTGACAAAAGCCATGGAGTGTGCTATAATATTCCAAAACTGAATCGTGTTTGGAAATACGGTTTGAAAAGTTGTTAGCTGAGTAGATGAAAAGGAAATCCGGTTCGAATCCGGAACAACCGCCATTCCTGTATTTGACGAAACGGAACCTATGCGTTTTGATGCCATGGGCTCTTTCGGCTGTTTCTGTCGCCGATTCATAAGTCAGGACACCTGCCGTATTTCCTTTGGTTCAACACAGCTTTGGTGTGGAGAGTGCAACCGATTTCCCTGCTCTTTGGGCGGGAAATTCTGCACTCTCTTTTTTGCATCCGGGGAGCCTCGTGCCGTTTATACGCTGCGACAGACCGTAAGTCGGCCGCATAAATAAAAAACGGAAGAAGGAAAAAACCTATGAAAACAAAAAGAAGAATCCGAACTGCCGCTCTACTGGCAATCCTGATGGCACTCGTCGTGCCCGCAAGCGTATTGGCCGCCGAACCGGCGGAACAAAGTCGGGCAGTTTATGACAGCACCGGAGATTACTTTTCCAAATTGACAGACAGCGCCGGATTACAGGTCGGTTCGACCGGCGGCGAATGGATCGTGATCGGCCTTGCCCGCTCCGGCAGAATGACTGAGGAGCAAATCGAAACATACTATGAAACTGCCGCTCAGTTTGTGGATGACAACGCGAACGATAAAGAACAGCTTCACCGCGCAAAATCCACGGAAAATTCCCGACTGATTCTGGCGCTGACGGCAATCGGGAAAGACGTGACCGATGTAAACGGTCACAACCTCCTCAAGGGGCTTTCAGACCAAGAATATCTGGAAACACAGGGCATTAACGGGCCAATTTGGGCTTTGATCGCACTGGATTCCAATGGTTATGAAATCCCCGCCGTCGCCGAGGGCGGAACGCAGGCAAGCCGGGAAAGCATCATAGAATGGATTCTTGCTGCGCAGCTGGAGGACGGTCTTTGGGGTCTGAATGGGATGAAATCCGATTCCGACACGACCGGCATGGTCATACAGGCCCTTGCCCCGTATTATGATTTGAACGACCGCGTTCAAAATGCGGTAGATACAGCCCTTGCAGGTTTGTCGGCTCTGCAGAAGGAAGACGGCAGTTTTATCAGCACCGGATTTTTTGGCGGCGCTGCCAACGCAGAGTCCGTGGCGCAGGTCGTTGTGGCGCTGACCGCACTAGGAATCGACCCGCACACCGATGCGAGATTTGTAAAAAACGGTCATAGCGTTGTAGATGCTTTGTGTGCCTTTGCGGTGGAAGGCGGGGGATTTTGCCACGTCGCCGGAGGCGAACGGAACGGTATGGCGAGTGAGCAGGGATATTATGCGCTGGCGGCATATTTCCGCTTTTTGGACGGGAAAACAAGTCTTTACGATATGAGCGATTTGAAATCGGAAGCGCAGCCCGGCGAAAGTGTCGGCCCGGAAACACAGCCCGGCGAAAGTGTCGGCCCGGAAACGCAGCTCGGCGAAAGTGTCGGCCCGGAAACGCAGCCCAGAGAAAACGGCAGCACAAATAACACACAGCCCGACCAAACTACGACAAGTCCGCAAATGGGAGATCATGCCCATATTGCACGGTACCTTTGCCTCCTTTGCCTTTCGCTGATCGGGATCGCAGTTACGACAGGTATGAGAAAAAGAGCAAATCGGAATTAAAATCGGCAGCAAAGCAGTCGTTTCCTGTTTTGCCGGATTTTCCCTCGCCTTTGTGCTTTGAGATTCCGAAATATTTTGTTCAGTGAGGACAGGATTGATGAAAAAACAAGTCATCTCTTTGATTACGGCCCTGTGTATTTTCATCGGGCTTTGCGGGTGCGATTCGATAAGCAACCGGCCCGCTTCTTTGGGAGACAGCGTAGAAATTCCGGATGACGGCGTCATTTCCTCTGCGATGCTGGACGAAATGAGGCAGAATCATCTGGTCGTAAAGTTCTGCGGCGAATCCGGCGGACTTGCCTATGCGTGGACGATTTTCGGCAGCGATATCAAAGAGGAAAAGGCTCTCACGCTCGGAATCGAGATCACGGAGGCAACGGACTCCAAAATCGCTTTTCAATTTCTTTCAAAGGAAAATTTCGGTTTTTCGCCTGCACTTTCCATTACCCTGAACAGCAAGTGGAATTCAGACGGAGGAACGGTGTACAGAATCGCCGGCAATGGCGTGGAGAAAGCGGGGAAGGCGATTCTAACCGTTAAAGACGCCTGCATTCTGAATTTTACGCCGCCCGCACAAACCGGGACTTTTGAAATTCGCGCCGACGGTACGCAGGAAAAAACTTCCCAAACAGAAACCGCCTTGCCGGATGTTTCAAATCAGACATCGGCTGCGGAAACATCTGCGTCATCGGAAACGATCTCTCGATCGGAAACAGACGCGCCTGCTCTTCCGGACGGGACTGTGAAGCCTGCGGAGCCGGGATCCGTTCCGGAAGAAACGCAGCCGCAGAAAAACCATACCTGTATTCTTTCGATTGCGTGTACATCGATTTTGAATCATTTGGAGGATTTGGAACCGGACAAGCTGGATGTGCTGCCGAAAGACGGAATCCTTTTTGCACCGCGGGAAGTGGAATTTCAGGAGGGCGAATCGGTGTATGACCTTTTGCAGCGGGTTTGTAAAGAAAACGGGATTCCGCTGGAAGCGTCCTTTACGCCAATGTATAACAGTACGTATGTTGAGGGCATCGGGAATCTCTATGAGTTTGACTGCGGTTCCGGCTCCGGCTGGATGTATTGTGTGGACGGTTGGTATCCCAACTACGGGTGCAGCCTGTATGCGCTAAAGGACGGTCAAACGGTGGAGTGGCGGTACACCTGCGATCTGGGCAAAGATATCGGCGGAGCGAATGCTTTGGTCGAATAGGGAAGTTTACGGAGAATGCCATGTGCGGAAAAGACGCTTTTTCGGAATACCACCCGTTCATCAATTTTGTTTACTTTGGACTTATTTTCGGTTTTTCCATGTTTTTCATGCATCCCGGCTGCCTTTTGCTGTCGCTCGTCGGCGCGGCGCTTTATGCGGCAAAGGTTTGCAGGGGGAAAACCGTCCGCGGTATGCTGCGGTTTCTGCTGCCCTCTTGCCTCCTGATTGTTCTGATAAACCCGGCTTTCAACCATGAGGGGACCACGCTGCTTTGCTATCTGCCGAGCGGGAATCCGCTGACGCTTGAAAGCATTCTCTATGGTGTCGCAGCGGGGTCGATGTTTGCAGCGGTGCTGCTCTGGTTCGGGTGCTTTACGGCGGTGATGACCAGTGATAAATTTATCTATCTGTTCGGAAAAATCGTCCCCGCATTGTCACTGGTGCTGAGCATGGCACTGCGGTTTGTGCCGCATTTCAGGGCGCAGCTCGATATGGTCAGAGAGGCGCAGGCGGGCATCGGTCCGCGCCGCGGCGAGGCAGGATCGAAAAACCGTATCAGGTCCGCTTTTTCAGCCTTTTCCGCAACGGTAACATGGGCGCTTGAAAATGCCATTGAAACGGCCGACAGCATGAAGAGTCGCGGTTTTGGGCTGAAAGGCCGAACATCGTTTTCCATTTACCGATTTACGCCCCGGGACAAATATGCACTCATCTGGCTATGCTTCTGCGGGCTTTATATTCTCTGCGGGAGCCTTGCCGGTTCTCTGTTCTGGCGGTGGTATCCGAATGTGCGCGGCGTCGCGCTGGAGCCGCTGTCGGTCAGCGTTCAGCTTGTCTATTTTGCCCTGTGCGTTACACCGCTGATAATAGACGGCAGAGAGGAGAGAAAATGGAAATTCTTGCGGTCAGGAATTTGAGCTTTACTTATCCGGAAGCAACCGCGCCGGCACTGCGTGACCTGACGCTGTCTGTAAACGAGGGAGAATGGATGGTCATCTGCGGTTATTCCGGATGCGGAAAGTCCACCCTGCTTCGGCAGTTTAAGCCGCAGCTTGCGCCGCATGGCAAACGAACAGGCTGCGTGCTGTTCTGCGGTGCGCCGCTTGAAAGTTTCAATGAACGGGAAATTGCTTCCGATATCGGGTTTGTGATGCAATCACCGGAAAGCCAGATCGTCACGGACAAAGTGTGGCATGAACTGGCGTTTGGGCTGGAAAGTCTCGGTATGGATACGCCGACCATTCGCCGTCGGGTAGCGGAGATGGCGTCCTTTTTCGGGATTCAAAACTGGTTTTATCAAGACACCGCCGAGCTTTCAGGCGGTCAAAAGCAGTTGCTCAATCTCGCGTCGATTATGGTTATGCGGCCGAAGGTTTTGATTTTAGACGAACCGACCGCACAGCTTGATCCCATTGCCGCGTCAAACTTTTTGGCAACGCTTCAAAAAATCAATCGGGAACTCGGTACGACAATCCTTCTTGCCGATCACCGGTTGGAGGACGCGCTGCCGCAGTCATCCCGCGCAGCCGTGATGGAAAACGGCAGATTGCTCTTTGCGGGAACGGCGTCCGAAGTCGGCGCATACTTAAAGCGCAGCGGACACGGAATGTTTTCGGCAATGCCGACCGCCATGCGGATTTGGGGTGCGTTGCCGTCCGACGCGCCATGTCCGGTAAGCCCGGCAGAGGGCAGAGCTTTTTTGAAAGAATATCTGGCAGATCATCCCGCAAAACCGCTGCCGCAGCCCGTTTCGTCCTCGCAGATGGGAGAGCCGAAAATTACGGCAAAAGAGATCTGGTTCCGTTATGAAAAGGACACACCGGATATTCTGAAAAACTTCAGCCTGACCGCCTGTTCCGGTGAACTTCTTTGTATTTTGGGAGGAAACGGCACCGGAAAAACCACTGCGCTGCGTGTATTGGCGGGCGCACGCAAACCCTATCGGGGAGAACTGACGGTTTCCGGCAGAGTGTCCCGCCTGCCGCAGAATCCGCAGACGCTGTTTGTGAAAAAAACCGTGCGGGATGATCTGGCGGATGTCCTGCGGGAGAAGAAACTCACAAAAGAGCAGGCGGAAGGCAGAATCAGCGAAATCGTATCGCTGTGCCGTTTGTCGGAACTTGCGGATCGGCATCCGTATGACTTGTCGGGCGGAGAGCAGCAGCGTGCGGCGCTGGCAAAGGTACTCTTGACCGATCCGGAAATCCTGCTGTTGGATGAGCCGACGAAGGGCATGGACACCCGTTTTAAACAGGAATTTGCGGCCATTCTAAAATCCCTGCAAAACGCCGGTGTATGCATCGTCATGGTCAGTCACGATGTAGAGTTCTGTGCCCGATATGCCGACCGCTGCGTTCTGTTTTTCGACGGAAACGCAGTCTGCGAGGAGCCGCCGCGCCGCTTTTTTTCCGGCAACCGCTTTTATACCACCGCCGCGGCGCATATCACCGAAGGAGTATTGCCGGACGCCGTCACGGCGGAGGATGTCATTGGAGCATTGGGCGGTACTTTGCCAAAGACGGAAACACCCGTGTTGGAGTATGCCTGCCCTAAGGTCGCAGGAGAACCGGCCGGTGACGGCGTCGCAGCAAAGATTCCACGCTGGCGAAAAATCGGGGCATGGCTGTCGGCGATCGCGGCGCTTTTCGTGATGTTTTATGCTGCAAAAACCGAAAATATGAGGGAAATGGTCGGCCGTGACGGGGTGACCGTGTTTGGCCTGCACCAGCTCGCCGTTTACGGGATCTTTCTTCTTTTCCTGATTCTGACCGCCGTTTTCCTCGGTCGGAAAGCACCGCCGAAAGCCGGATGTTTGGTGCCGGGAGAAAAACGCCGTCTATCGAAACGAACGGTGTTTTCAGTCGCATTGATTCTTCTTGTCGTGCCGCTTACGTTGTTTGTTGGTGTGGAATACCTCGGCCAAAATCGGTATCCCATTACGGCTCTTGCCGTGCTGCTGGAATGTATGCTTCCGTTCTTTATGATTTTTGAAGGGAAAAAACCGAAGGCAAGAGAACTGGTCGTGATTGCCGTTCTGTGCGGCCTTTCGATTGCCGGACGCGCCGCCTTTTTTATGCTCCCGCAATTCAAGCCCGTACTGGCAATGACAATCATTTCTGGCGTCGCTTTTGGAGGCGAAACGGGTTTTTTGGTCGGAGCCGTGTCCATGCTGGTCTCCAATCTGTTGTTTTCTCAGGGGCCATGGACGCCGTGGCAGATGTTTGCTACGGGAATCATCGGCTTTCTGGCGGGTATTTTGTACCATAAGGGGTGCCTGAACCGGTCCCGCATATCGCTCAGTATCTTTGGAGCAGTTTGTGCCATTTTGATCTACGGCGGGATCATGAATTTTTCCTCTGCGCTGATTTGGTCCGCCGGGTCGCTCAATCGGAATCTTCTGCTCAGTTATTACATCACGGGATTTCCGATGGACTGCGTCCACGCCGCCGCCACGGCAATGTTTTTATGGTTTCTGTCAAACCCGATGCTCGAAAAGCTCGATAGAATCAAGGTCAAATATGGATTGATAGAATAATGCATCCATTTGCAGGCCATTACAAGGGGGACGCCCGTCGGGGCGTCGCGGTGGAATCCGTTCCGACCGCTTCTTACGCCTGAAACAAAAAATCGAGTGTTTCTAACCAAATCCGTTAGGAACACTCGATATGGTGTGGATGAATGGACTTGAACCAACGACCCCTTGCATGTCAAGCAAGTGCTCTAACCAACTGAGCTACACCCACATTTCCTGCTTAGTATACACGAAAAAAAAACGTTTGTCAACCCCATTTTTTAAATTTTTTGTCCATTGAAAAGTATTTTTGAAAAGAATCGCAAAAAGGGTTGCTTTTCTGCGGGAAAAGGAGTATATTGGTAAAGCTAAGGGGACTGGATTTTCCGTTTGTCGGGAATTGTCCCCCCAAAAGGACGGTACGTTTTCATGGCATTTGCTCCCCAAGTGTCCAAAAGGGCGATGAACCTTTGCGAGGGACCTTTTTTCCGTAAAATTCTTCTTTATTCGATTCCGATCATCCTGACCGGGCTCTTGCAGCTGTTGTTCAACGCGGCGGACCTAGTGGTTGTCGGTCGGTTCGGACGGCCGAATGCGATCAGCGCCGTCGGCGTGACGGGTGCGCTGATCAACCTGCTTGTCAACCTGTTCATGGGCCTGTCCGTCGGCGCGGGCGTGTTCGTCGCGCAGGGCGTCGGTGCGCGGGACAAGCAGATGGTCCACCGCACGGTCCACACCGCCATTCCGGCCGCCGCCATCGCCGGCGCCGTGCTGACTGTCGTCGGCGTGCTGCTCGCGCCGGAGATCCTCGTGCTGATGGATACGGACGAAGCGATCCTCCCGGACGCTTCGATCTACCTGCAAATCTATTTTGCCGGGAGCATCCCGATCCTGCTCTATAACTTCGGCGCTTCCATTCTCCGCGCGGCGGGGGACACGCGAAGCCCGCTGATCTTTCTCTCCATCGCGGGCGTGCTCAACATCTTCCTGAATCTGTTTTTCGTCATCGTGCTGGATATGAACGTCGCCGGGGTCGCTCTCGCCACGGTGCTTTCGCAGACTGTGTCCTGCGTCCTTGTCCTGCGTTCGCTCTGCAGGCGAACCGACGACTGCAAGCTGTTCTTTCGAAAATTACACATTTACCCGTCCGCCTTGGGACGCATCGTCCGCATCGGACTGCCTGCGGGGCTGCAAGGGTCGCTGTTCTCCATCTCGAACGTTATCATCCAGTCCTCGCTCAACTCCCTCGGCAACCTCGTGCTCGAGGCGAACCCGGGACCGATTAATCTGGTCATCGAGGGCAACACGGCTGCGGCGAACCTCGAAGGGTTCGTCTATGTCTCGATGAACGCCTTCCACCAGACTGCGATGAACTTCATGGGCCAGAATCTCGGCGCACGGCGATACGAGAACCTCGGAACCATCCTGCGCGATTGCCTGTTCACGGTCGCGGGAGTGGGACTCGTGCTCGGCGGGCTGTGCCGGCTGTTCGCGACGCCTCTGCTTTCGATCTACCTGCCCGGGGACGATTCGTCAATCGCCTACGGGATTTTGCGTCTCACGTTCGTCTGTTTGCCGTATTTCACGTGCGGATTGATGGACGTCATGTCCGGCGCTCTGCGGGGGCTTGGCGCCTCGCTTTCGCCGATGCTCATCACGGTCATCGGAGTCTGCGGGATGCGGCTGTTCTGGATCTACGCCATCTTCCGCCCGCCGTTCAATGCGCTGCGGGACCAGTTTCACGCGGGGTTGGTCACCGCCGACGCCTGCAAGGAAAGCGCCGACGGTCTGCTGCGTTCGCTGTACATCTCCTACCCGGTTTCCTGGGTGCTGACGTTCATCGCCCTGCTCTGCTGCTTCCTGATTCTGCGGGGCCGCCTGCTGCGCAAAGCGAAAGCGGCCGCCTAAATCGGCTCGCGCCTTTCAAAGCCCGCCGCAAGGCGGGCGTTTTTGATGCGAAAAATCAATGCAAAAAAAAAACGGAAAAAAATCCCGTCGGCTCTTGCAAAACCGGTCGGAACGTGATACAATGCAGATAGAAAAACACCGAAAGGAAACGTCTGCCATGGAACTGCGCTCCAACAACCGATACTACACCCCTTACACCTACAAAAAAGTGCCGGAGAAGTTCTTCTACCGTACCGAACCGGACTTTCGGCAGGAGAAGAACCTGTTCTCCGGCAAAACGTACGGTATCGTTTGCTACGGCACGCTCGACGCCCCCTTCGACAGCCCTCAGTACAACACCCCCGATACGGACCCCCGCCTGACCGACGGCGTCCGCGCGGAGCGGGCGAGCATGAACGATCCCGCGTGGGCGCGGTTCTCCCGCGGGGTAGCGCGGAGCATCCTGTTCGACATCGGCGGGATCGCCGCCGTGCGGGAGTTCCGCATCCGCTGCCTGTGGGAGAAGCAGACGGCGGTCAGATTGCCGAATACCGTGTCTTTCGACGTGTCGGAAAACGGCGTGGACTTCGAAAACGTCGCCCTGCTCGACGGGTTTCGTTTCGACCGGGACGCGGAGATGGTTTCTGCACAGGCGGTGCTCGAGCCTGCCGTGCGGGCACGGTTTGTCCGCGTGACGTTCTTTTGCCCGGTGCACATCTACATCGATCAGATCGAGGCTATCGGGAAGAAGGACGCAACCGGCGCCCGCCCGGTCGTCCCGGACAAGCGGAACGAAGCCGTCTATCCGAATCGATACTGCGACGCCGAACAGCTCGGTGGCGCGAAGGATGTCGTGCTCGCCTACTTCTGCCACGAGAACCGCCCCCCGCTCGAGGTTGCGCACTTCCTGCCGTACGTCGGTTACCTCGACAGGAACGGAAAGGCAATCGACACCCTGTTCGACGGCTACCTGTTCCTGCCGTACGTCGACTTCCTCTACGAGGGCTATAAAAAGCGCCCGCTCGACAAGGCGAAGTGGCTCTACTACATGGATCAGCAGTTCCTGCCGGGCAAGAACCTCGATGCTCTCGAGCTCGCCGCCGAACAGGTGCAGAAGGACTTAGGGCTTCCGGAACTGAAGGTCAAGGTGTTCTTTTCCATCCTTTACCCGGTTGTCGAGCAGCATTCCTTCGGCGAGATCGACGGCAAGGAGCGGGACCTCTCGGTGCTCGAGGACCGCATCGCCGTGCTGAAATGGCTCATTGACGAGCAGGAGCGCCGCTTCCGAGAGAAGCGCTACACCCACATCGACCTTGCGGGCTACTACTGGTTCACCGAGGAGATCGACTACGACGATGAGCAGTTGCTGGAGATGATCCGCTTCACGACCGATTATATCCGCTCGAAATCCATGATTACGACGTGGATTCCGTACTACCTCGCTTCCGGCTTCAACGATTGGCGCAGGCTGGGCTTCGACATGGCGTGCTACCAGCCAAACTACGCTTTCCGGCAGGACATTCCGGAGCAGCGGCTGTTTGACGCGGCGGAGACGGCGAAACTGCTCGGCATGTGCATCGAGCTCGAGGTCGGCGGCACGGCCCGCTGGAACGTCGGGCACACCCGCAACTACTACGCGGCGGGCGCCGTGACCGGCTACATGAAGGAAGCCGCCCATATGTACTACCAGGAGGGAATGCCCGGGGTTTTTTACAAGGCTTTCCATTCCGACGATCCGGTGCTGCATTCCCTGTATGACGACACCTACCGATTCATCAAGGGCACCTACCCGGCGGACGGTTTCGACGACGGCGAGGACGCCCCGCAGGCGTAATCCATGCCCTATTCCGTCATCGCTCCCCTGTATGACCGGATTAACGGGGAGCAGTACCGGCCGTACGCGGACTTCCTGCAAGAGGCGTTCCGGCGGCACGCGGGGATCCCCGTGCGAGAGGTGTTGGACCTTGGCTGCGGGACCGGCCGCATCGCCGCCCTGCTCGCGGACGCGGGGTACGACCTCGTCGCGCTGGACGCGTCGCCGGAGATGCTGACGCTTGCGCGGGAGAACAACGTCGGGCGGAACACCCTGCTGATCTGCCAGGATATGCGCTCGTTTGAGCTGTACGGAACGGTGCAGGCGGTGTATTCGTCGTTTGACTGTCTCAATTACCTGCGCACGGCGGAGGAAGTGCGGCGGGTGTTCTCGCTCGTACACCTGTACTTGGAGCCGGGCGGGGTGTTCGTGTTTGACGTGAACACCGCCTACCGCTTCGGAACCGTCTTCGGGGAGAACACGTTTACCTACGAGTTCACCGACGGACTGCTGATCTGGCGGTGCGACGCGGGGAGGCGTTCCTGCCGGTTCCTGCTGGACTGGTTCGCCCGCCGTCCGGACGGAACGTACGCCCGGTTGTCGGAGACGCAGACCGAGTACCTTCATACGTCCCGGACCCTGCGTTTGGCCGCGAAGCGGACCGGGTTCTCGGTCGAAGCGGTGCTGACGGCTCCGAATTTCGAGTCCTGGCTTCCGGCCGACACGGCGGAAAAGGAATACTATGTCCTGCGGAGGATGCCATGAGCGAAAAAATCCTTAGCTGGCGGAAAGCCGAACGTTACCTGCCGGACGATCGAACCGGGAAGAGGATTTTGGAGAATCCGTCCCCATACCAAAAAGGAGGTTTATCATGGAGACCTTACGAGAAACGAATCCGCGCTACGGCTTCCACGGCCCGTACGGGCACGCCGTCGCTGAGGAGATGGAGAAGCGCTTGGACATTCTCGCGCAGATTTCGCGGCAGTTTTTGCCCGTGAACGGCTGAAAAGGAGGGATACCGATGGAGAACGCTGTTTGCTTTCGTTCGGGGGAACTGGAACTGTCCTTCCTCTGCACGGAGACGGGAATTTCGCTTTCCTTTGTCCGGGATCTGCGGCGGGGAGAGAATGTGCTATCCTCCCCCGGCGCGCTGTTTACGCTGACGGCGGAAAAGCTGACGGGCGGGGATGTCAGAACGGTTCGGTCGGATGTGGACTTTCGTCGGATTTCCGTGACGGAAGAAGGGGAAACGTGTGTCCTCCTGTGCTCCGACTGCGGGCCGGTCCCGGGGCTGACCGTGACGTTGCTGCTGACGGCGGACCCGGCGCAAAACCGGGTCGGCTTCCAGACCGTGCTTTCTTCGGAGAACCCGGACTACACCCTGACTTCCTGCGACTATCCGGCACTCTGGTTCGACGTCGGAGAGGGAGTGCACTTCCTGTCCCCCTACGGCTGCGGGGAAGCGTTGGATTCCGACAGCGAGCAGTTTGGATACGGCTACCGTTCCTCGCAGGATTATCCGTCCTACGGGGCGTCTTTCCAGTTTATGGCGGTGTGGAACGACTGCACCGGACGGTGTTTGTATTACGGGATTCACGACCCCGCTCCGGCCGCGAAGAAATTTCATTTTCTTCGTGAGGTGGGTGCGCCGACCATGCAGGTCAAGGCGTCCCAGCCGCTTTGCCGCACCGACCGTCCCGGCAACGGGCAAACGCTTTACGGGACCTGCGTCTGGCAGCTGACCGACGGCGACTGGTACGACGCGGCTTTGCTGTATCGCGCGTGGATGGAGCAAAATGCTTCCTGGCTGCCGGAGACCCGGCCGGACGGACGTCCGGATGCGGGCTGGCTGAATGACGTGGACGCGTGGTTCCTCGTGCACATCGAGCGTGACGACTTCGCCGACGAAATCATTGAAGCGGCGAGGGACCTCGGCGTTCGCTGCGGGGTGCACCTCTATCTATGGCACAACAATCCGTTTGACAACGATTACCCCCACTACTTCCCGGAAAAGCCTACGGTCCGCCGGGAACTGCGCAAATTGCAGGAAGCGGGCATCCGCGTCATGCCCTATGTCAACGGGAGACTCTGGGACACGCGTGACCGCGGGACGGAGGACTGGGAATTCACGTCTAGGGCGAGGCCGATGGCGACCAAGGACCGGAATGGAAGCGTCTACACCGAAAGCTATTCCGCGAAAGAATCGAACGGCGAACACACGGTCCTCGCGGTCATGTGCCCGTCCACGGCGCTCTGGCAGGAGACGGTCAAAGGGGTTTGCGACCGGCTGTTGAACGACGTCGGCTTTGACGGGGTCTACCTCGACCAGATCGCGGCCGCCAGGCCCGTGCCCTGCGCCGACCGGACGCACAACCATCTGCCCGGCGGGGGCAGCTGGTGGATGGAGCGGTACAACGACCTGCTGTGTCACGTTTCCCGGACCGGCGGCCCGGCCGTCCTCGCGACGGAGTGCACCGGCGAGCCGTTCATGAAGCGGGTCCAGGGGTACCTGTCATGGCTGTGGATTAAGAATCAGCAGGTTCCGGTGTTTCCGGTGCTGTACGCCGACCGGGTCATTACATTCGGGTGCGGCTATCACAGCATTCAGGATATGGACCGGGACGGCATGGCGATCTTCTACGCGCAGTCGCTGCTGTTCGGCGAGCAGATGGGCTGGATTGCCCCGAAGCTCTACCGGGAGATGCCCGAACGGGATTTCTTCCGCCGTCTGGTCAAAATCCGTGCGGAACTGCATCACGTCTTCCACGGCGGGCGGATGCTGCGTCCGCCGGTGTTGTCGGACGATGCGCCCCGTCTGCGCTGTGAGAAGAATCTGCAGGCGTACTTCCACCTCGTCGATTATCCTGCCGTACAGGGCGCTCTCTGGCGGGACGCGGCGGGAAAACGGTATCTGCTGCTGGTGAACGCGTCCGCACTGCCGGCGAACGTGACCTGCAAGGTCGAACTGCCGGACGGCACGTATGACCTGCACGGCGATTTAAGCGGCTTTTTCAAGCTGCAAAACGGTTCCGGCAACCTGACCCTCCCGCCCTGCGCGGCGGTCTGGGCCGAGGCGTAGCGCCATGCGGGAGACCACGCTTTGCTACCTCGAACGGGGGGACGAGGTGCTGCTCCTGCACCGCACCCAAAAGAGGGACGACCCGAACGAAGGCAAGTGGATCGGGGTCGGCGGCAAGCTGGAGCGCGGTGAAACGCCGGAGCAGTGCATGAAACGGGAAATCCTCGAGGAAACCGGCCTGCGCGTGACGGATTTTCGCTATCGTGGGGTGGTGTACTTCCGGTCTGATCGCTGGGAGGACGAGCGGATGCACCTGTTCACGGTCACCGGCTGGAGTGGCGAACCGCACGCATGCGACGAGGGCGACCTGCGGTGGGTGCCGAAGGCGGAGATCAAGTCCCTTCCGATGTGGGAGGGTGACTGGGAGTTCCTGCGCCTGCTGCGGGAAGACGCGCCGTTTTTCCGCCTGCGGTTGGTCTACGAGGGCGATCTCTTGCGAAAGGCGGAACGGTTGGAATAGTAGAAGAATAATAGAATCGGAAAAAGGAGGCGAACGGAATGCGGGTTTTGGTTGTGGAGGACGAGCCGGACCTCAACCGGCTTTTGACGAGGACGCTGACGCGCGAAGGATACGCGGTGGACGCCTGTCTGCGCGGGGATGACGCGCCGGACTACCTGCGGCTCGCGAAGTACGACGCGGTGGTGCTGGACGTGCTTTTGCCCGGACAGAGCGGGATCGAGGTGCTGCGCGGGATGCGCGGGCGGGGGGACGCGACTCCGGTTTTGCTGCTGACGGCGCTTGACGGGATCTCCGACCGGGTCAAGGGGCTCGACGCGGGCGCGGACGACTATCTCGTCAAGCCGTTCTCGTTTGACGAGCTGCTCGCCCGTCTGCGGGTGCTGCTGCGGCGGGGAACCGGTGGCGCGGCGACGAATCAGGCGTCGGTCGCGGACTTGACGGTGGATTTTGACGCCCACCGCGTCACGCGAGGGGGAGAACTCATCTCCCTGACGTCCCGCGAATTCGCCGTGCTCGAATTCCTCATTCGCAACGCCGGGCGGGTGCTGACCCGGGACCGCATCGGGCAGTCCATCTGGAATTACGACTATGAAGGGGAGTCGAACGTCGTTGATGTGTACATTCGCTGCCTGCGCAAGAAACTCGACGACGGGCGGACGCCCAAACTCATTCACACCGTCCGGGGCACGGGCTATGTACTGGAGGAGCGGACATGAAGCAGAAAAAACGACGGACGACCACCCTGCGGGTACGAATTTTGCTCTGGTTCTCTGTCTTTCTCGTGCTGTTTTCCGCGCTGACGGAATTTTCGCTGCTGTTAGCGGCGCAGTACGGCACGAAGCAGACCGCGATGACCTCCCTGACGCGGGAGCTGGAGTTCGCCGAGCGGGCGATCTATTTGGAGGACGGGCAGATTCGGGTCGCCGACCGCTTGAGCGCCTCGCGCAACGGCGTGACCATCGCACTGTTTGACGCGTCGGACGGCAAGCCGCTCTTTGGGCGCATCCCCGCGTCTGATGCCGTGGAGGAACCGTTCGTGGATGGTTCGCTCCGCACGACGGGAAGCAATGCTGACGGTGCGCACTGGTATCTGCTTGATCGTCGGGTTGCCCTGCCGGACGGCATGGCGGTCTGGGTGCGCGGGATGACGCTGTCCGCCGGCAGCGGCGCGCTTGATGGAATGGCACGGTGGTCGTTGGTGGCGCTGCCGTTCCTGCTGCTGCTCGCCCTGCTCGGCGGGTGGCTGCTGATTCGTCGCTCGACGCGCCCGATGGAGCGTATCGCCGAAGCGGTCGAACAGGTGGAAGGCGCTTCCGACCTCAGTTTGCGATTGCGGACGAAGCTGGAAAAGCGCTCCACGCGGGAGGTCGAAACGCTCGCCGATGCGTTCGACCGGATGCTCGAACGGCTTCAGGAAATGTTTGAACGCGAGACTCGTTTCACCGCGGACGCTTCCCACGAACTGCGAACTCCGGTTGCGGTTGCGCTTGCCGCCTGCGAGGACGCTCTGGCGTGCGAGGATCCCGTCGAATGGCGCGATGCTCTCGAGGACGTTCATCGGCAATTGGAACGCATGACGGTGCTGCTTTCTCGCCTGCTCGCGCTGTCCCGCTCCGACCGCGGCGTGACCCGGCTGCAAAAGGAGCAGATTGACCTATCCTCGCTGGTCCTGACGGTCGCGGAGGAGATCTCTGACCGCGCGCGGGCGCGGGGAATCCGCGTCGAAACGGCGGTCGAACCGAACGTAACGGTTGCGGGAGATGAGGCGCTGCTGCTGCAGATGCTGCTGAATCTCGCGGAAAATGGCTGCAAGTATGGCAAAACCGGCGGATTCCTCCGCCTGACCCTCCGTGCCGACGGTGAAAAGGCGGTCGGGACCGTCGAGGACGACGGGATCGGCATTTCCGCTGAGCACCTGCCGCACATCTGGGAGCGCTTCTACCGCGTCGACGCATCCCGTGTCAAACCGGGGGCCGGTCCGGATGCCTCCGAACCCGGCGAGCCGTCTGTAGAATCCGGGTTCGGGCTGGGGCTTTCGACGGTGCAGTTCATTCTGCGCGTCCACGACGGCGACGTTTCCGTCGCGTCAGAACTTGGCAAGGGCTCAACCTTTACCTATACCCTCCCGCTTGCGGATGGCGCAGGCTGAATTCCGGCGCAAACATTCAAAATATTCCCTTTGTGAATTGCAATAGCAAGTTGCGTTCATGTGAGCGATTCTTCGCATATACGTGTGCTTTCGTCGATGGTTTCGGACTGCGATGTTCTTTCGGTTGTCGTCACGGTCGAGGGAAATGGAATACAAGCGGGAAAATATCCGGCGAAGTCGATCTGTCGGGAACGCTGCTCTTCCCGCAAAAAACAAGGGAATAGGCAGCGGGGCTGTCGCGTCACGTGTGAAAGCAAGGTGCGACGGCCCTTTTTTCATGCCTGCCTTACGTTTATTTGCGGATGTAAACGGGTGCTGTCGTTTCTAACGGGAAAACGAAAGGAGGGACCGTGTAACGGTCCCTCCTGGAGAATTGCGTTTTACGAATCGTTTACGATTTTAGTGTCTGACACGGACCGCAACGATCGCGCCCGCCAGCGATAGCACCGCAAGCACTGCAAAGATCACAATGCCGCTGTCGCCCGTTTGAGGGCTGCTGCTGGTGCCGCTGCTGCTCGAACCTTCGGACGGAGCCGTGGTGGAGCTGTCGGACGGAGCCGTGGTGGAGCCATCGGACGGAGCCGTGGTGGAGCCGTCAGACGGAGCCGTGGTGGAGCTATCGGACGGATCGACCGGCGTGGAAGGCGTAACCTTCACGAGACCGACGATCGCGTCGGAGATGGCCTTTGCCATCGCGTCAACTTCCGCCTGCTCGTTAGCCTTCTTGCCTTCGACGACTGCCGCGAGCGCATCCTGCAGAACCTTCCAGGATTCAGCAGTGTAGTCGCTTTCGTTCAGGGCCGCCGCAACCTTCTTGAGCTCGTTGACAGCGGTGTAATCCGCGTCGCCGATCGGGGCTTCTTCCAAGGCGTCGATTGCGTCGAGGATGGCCTGCGCCATCGCATCGACTTCCGCCTGCTCGGTGATGTCCTTACCATCGACGACCGCCGCGAGCGCATCCTGCAAAACCTTCCAGGATTCCGCGGTGTAGTTGGACTCCACGAGTAGCGCAGCCTTGGCTTTCGCTTCGTTCACCGCATCGTAATTCGCACCCTTGTACTGCAGAGCCGCAACTGCGTCCGTGATCGCTTTCGCCATCGCGTCGACCGCAGACTGCTCGTCATCGTGCTTGTTGTAAACGACCGCCGCAATCGCTTCCTGAACCTTCGCCCAGGATTCCGCGGTGTAGTTGGCTTCATTCAGCGCGGAAACATCTGCGATCGCTTTTTCAACCGCAGCATAGTTTGCGTAGCTGAAGGTGCCGAGATCGACATTCTCGAACCAGACGTACGGTTCCGTATTCGTGTCACCGGAGTAATCCATGATGTAGCCGCTGTCGTTTACTTTTGCGTCTTTGCTGGCTAGATGCAGATACTGGTTTGCGCCGTCGTAGTTCTCGCCGAAACTGACAAAGGCGCCGACCTTGTCCCCGATGCCCCAAGTCGCCTTGTCGAGCGCAACCTCCGCGGTCAGCGTGCGGGTCTGGTAGTCGTACTTGGCGGCAACCTCGACGTCAAGATCGTCCCAAGTCTTGCCGGAGTCGGCAAGGAAGATCGCACGGGTCGCGACCCAGCCGAGCTCCTCACCGAGGTACTGCACGTCGACCAGATACCGCTTCTCGTTGTCGGTACGCAGCCAGAAACGGAACGAGGTCGCGCCGGTCTGGTTATAGGAGTCGGTCTGCGCACCGCTTGCGGTGAGCACGCCGCCCTTGTCGGCGATCGCTTGGGCATACGTTTCTGTGATATTCGGGGCGATGGTGTTTTTGATCTCGACCGCATAGTAGAGTTTCTTGTCGTCCATGCGGAGCGTGAACTGACCGTCGAGATCAGCAGGCGTCTTATCCGCCGCATTGGAATTTTGCAGGTAGGTATCGGTGACCCAATTCGCTTCGACGTAGCCGGTGTCGTTCAGATCGCCGTCGACAACGACGGCTTCCTCAACGAACGGAACACCGATGACTTCGACTTCGTTGAAGAAGGCAAAGATCCCGTTCAATTCAAAGATCACCTTGACATAACGGGCCAGAACCGGGCTTCCCGACTTGAATTCAAGCCACTTGACCTGATCGCTTTCATCGGCAACGGGAGTGATCGCGTCTCCAATCTGCGTGTAGGTCTTGCCGTCTACGGAATATTCCGCTTTGACAGACTTCGGGACTTGGATACCGGACGTTGCCGGACCGACATACGCGTTCACGCGGACGTTCTGGATCGTCGAAAGGGTTTCGAGGTCGATGATCATCGTGCCGACGCCGTTCGGGGCCGTGATGGTTCCCGGTTCCGCATCCGCGTTGTAGTAGAAAGTGAACCAGTTTTCGTCGTAGGAAAGCTCGTCAGCGGCAAGACCGTCTGTTAGCTTCGCTGCATATGCGGCTGCATTTGAGGAGGGTTCCGCGCCGGTGTAGCTCTTGCCCAGCGCGATGTTGTACGGATCGACCTTGACGTCCGTGTGCGGAACCAGCGGGGTGCCAACCTGCATCGCGCTGGGAACCTCCGTAAACGCAAGTGTCCGGATTGTAATGGTATCGCCGGTCTTACCGCCGGTAATCGCAAGATCCTTGAGTTCATTGCCGCCTTCGACATTGTAACCTTTTTCGGAGACATATTTGCCGAAATCCCAAGCGAACCAAGAATTCTTTTCACCGCTTGCGACAACTTCCTCATTCGTGCTGTACAAATCGCCGGTGCCCGGCTCGCCTCCCTTGACACGTCCGTAATGGAGACGGAATTCGGGCGCTTCGGCTGTGCTGGAATAATCGCCGACATAGTAGACGCCGGCCTTGCTCAGATCCAGCTTCGTGCCAAGATTTTCGATCAGCACGATGGCGTTAGCACCCTGATCCGCATCCTTCAGCAGAGTGATCGTGACGGAACCGTCCTTGTTCACCCTGGAGATGAACGCGTCGGTTTGCGTTTGCGGAATCAGGCCAAGGAGGTCGAAAATGTACTTGTCATACGTGCCGAGGGCCAACTCCGAAACGGAATACGCGGTGTAATGCGTATCGACCGCCCACGGGGCATCGGCGTTATCGGTATAGATGTGGTCGTTCAGCACATCGTACTGGTCTCCGGTCTCGCCGAAGCACGCGTCCGAGTAAGACAGCGCCATTTTGAAGGTGTCGCCGATTCCGAGATCGGCCTTCTTGAGCTGGATTTCGTAGACGGATTCCGCATCTGTAGTGGCAAGAGCCGCCGTGTAGGCCGTAGTCTCCGCCTTGGCAAGGTAGCAGACCGGCTTGCCGTCTGCGGCTACGACGTCGATCAGTCTGTCAAATTTACCGGTCGCGGGATCGATCTCGAGGTAAATGCGGAACGCGGACCCGGAGGTGCGGTAACTGTCGAATTGCGTACCATAGCTGGGGTCGCTGACCTCAACCGTGGGCTTGAGGGAATTGTCCGCGTTGTGCGCCGCCGTGTTGACCTTGACGGCGACATAAACGTTGTCCGCATCCGCGCGAACCGCATACTCGTACTGGAAATCTTCGCCGATCAACTCACCCTGCACCTTGCCGGTGCTCGCATTGACGGTCTTCCAATTCGCCTTGACCCAGCCGGTGTCGTCCAGCTTGCCGTCGACGGTGATCGTCTCTTCAACGGTCTTGCCTTCGTCCTCATCTTCGCCGGGAGCGGCGGGGACGTACGGTTTGATCGTTGCGGTGCAGACGTAATCCGGGTCGTACCACTTTTTGTCAGGAGTACTCGTCGGAACCGTCTTATTCGCAAGGTCAAGACCGGTAATTTCGAATTTGTCGCCGACTTTCCACGTCTGTGCGTACACGACAGCATCATTGCAGTTCTTGCTGGTGTAGTTGGTGCCTTCTTTGGTACCGCCTTCGGTATAGTCGTTTCCGATGTTAATACCGTAGACGAACCCGCCTTCCGGTTTCGTGACCTTCACGGCTTTGCCGTCGGAGATGCCGTCGGTCAGTTCGACGATTTCATAGACGTTCGCCGTTCCGGAAACGGGTTTGAACGCCGCGTGGAGCCACCAGCCCCCTGCGGTGTCGGTGTCGGTGAACACAACGCCGGCGCCTTCGACGTATCCGTCGTCATAGTGCGTCAGCCAGAATGTGTGCGTGTCATCGCTCGTTTCCGCTTCCGCGAAAGCAAACGTCGCGCATACCGTCGCCGCAACCATGGCGAAAACCAAGAGTAGCGCAATTACGGATGATTTTTTCATGACTTGGTTCCTTTCTTTTAAAATTTTTGTTCCTATCGATATCATAGCACAATTTTTTTGAATTGTAAAGAGGGTTTTTAAATTTTTTTACAAATTTTCCATGTGAATTTCCGTTCTTTTTCGCATTTGCGTAAAATGCGACGGAAACGGGCCGCTTTTTGAAAAAATTGCTTTCGCTGGAAAAATCCCCGCCTTTCAGCGAGGATTTTCCGGTTCGACACAAGGGAAAAGACGATTTTCGGGTTTCGGGTGGAATAAGTGGAATCGAATGATATGAAGAATATACAGGGATTTTGCGGTTGTTTTACGCTTTCTTACCGCGTAAGAGCTTATAGACGAGCGCTGCGACGGCCGCTCCGACCAGCGGGCCGACGATAAACACCCATACCTGCGAGAGAGGTTCCGTGTTCCCACGAATGGCCGCCACGACCGCCGGGCCGATGCTGCGGGCGGGGTTGACGGAGGTACCCGTCAGGCCGATGCCCAGAATGTGCACGAGCGTGAGGGTCAGGCCGATCACGAGCCCGCCGAAGGAGCCGTGCCCCGCGGTTTTATCCGTGACGCCGAGGACCGTCAGGACGAAGATGAAGGTCAGAACCACCTCAACGATCAGCCCCGCGGCGACGCTCCCGTTGACGCCGGCAAGCCCGTTCGAGCCGTATCCGCCGGTCAGATCCGTTACGTTTCCGAGGTTGAAGATCACGGCAAGCACGCCCGCACCCGCGAACGCGCCGACGCACTGCGCGACCACATAGCCGATGAAATCCTTGACGCTCATCCCGCCGGAGAGCAGCACACCCAGACTGACAGCGGGGTTGATGTGGCAGCCGGAAATGTTGCCGATACAGTACGCCATCCCGACGATGACAAGACCGAATGCGAGCGCGGTGAGGATGTAGCCGGTTCCGGCCGCCGCGCTGCAACCTACCAGCATGGCGGTCCCGCAGCCCATGATGACGAGGACGGCTGTGCCAATACATTCCGCAATGTACTTTTTCATAATGTTTCCTCCTGATCTTGATCTGCTCCACCGAAAGCCAAAACCGCTTTTCGCTCATTACATTAAGTATAGAAAGACGGAACATCAACTTGCCGAAAGATCCTGCCAAAATTGATGTTCCGTCATGGTCGGAGTGAAAGGATTTGAACCTTCGGCCTCCACGTCCCGAACGTGGCGCTCTACCATCTGAGCCACACCCCGAATGATCTTGCGCATTTTTTCTGCGCACAACGGGTATTATACAGGAAAAAATCCCGTTTGTCAAGGGTTATTTTTTGTTTTCCCGGATTTTTTTCGGTCTAAGTACGCTTGCAATAGAATCTGGGCGGAGAGGGCGTCGATGACTGACCGGCGGCGGCTGCTTTTGTAATCGGTCAGGTTCAGGTAAGTGTACGCTTCGACGGTTGTCAGCCGTTCGTCGAAGTACTCCAGCGGCAGTCCCGACGCCTTCGCCAGCATTTCGCCGAACACGCGGGTCTTCTCCGCGCGGAAGGACTCGCTGCCGTCCATGTTGCGCGGCAGCCCGCAGACCAGCGCTTCCCCGCCGAGCGTTTTGATCTGCTCCGCGCACTTCCGCACCGCGTCGTTGAGTCCCGTGACCTGCACGGTGCCAACGGCGGAGGCGAGCAGTTCGCCCTCGTCCGAAAGCGCCAGCCCGACCCGGGCGTCCCCAAAATCGATTCCGACGATGCGCATGAAAAAATCAACTTCTTTCCTGGTTTTTACCGCGTATAAACCGCGCGGTCACGGGATAAGATAACCTCGGAACCGCCGGAAGGAATTTCGGCGGCGACGACAGAGAAAGGGAAGGGCAGACAACGACATGGAATTTCCGCAGAAACGAAAAGCGCCCTACCGTCCCAACGCGGACGTCCATTGGGGCGACCGCTATACGCATCCGATCCAATCCGCTCCCCGGCGGATCGACGGCGGGTTTTACGACCTGACCGACGATTTTATCGGCGAAATGTGTCTTTACAGCGAGACGGATCCGTCCGGCAGTTATACCGGCTATCCGCGCGATGACGACACGCCGATCCAGGACGCGGACGACCTTTGACGGATTCACGGGAACTGTTCCGACCGGGGGTGCTCTCCCGGTCGGTTTTTTGCGCCGTTTTCGCCTTTACAGCCCCAGAATGCGGCGGATTTCCATCGCGAGCAGCGCGGAAACGCGGATGGACGTGTTGCCGTTCGGGTGTCCGCCCCCGCCGACCTCGCCCGGAACCTGATACATTGCGTCCACCTGCAGGTAGTACGCCTGCCCGGCCTCCCGGTCGAAGGTTTCGACCGCCTGACGAACCGCCTCGCATTTGCTCTGATCCATCACGCCGTAGCACCAGACGATCGGCTTGCCCGGGTAAGCGGCGCGGACCTCGCGCAGGAGCGCAAGCGCGGCGGGGAAAAACTCAACGTCGGTCACGCCGCCCCACGCATCGTTCGTGCCCGCGTTGATGACGGTCAGGTCGGGGACCCAGCGGCTGTGATCCCATTGTCCGCCGTTCGGGGTTTCCCGCTGAAACGCCTGCCGCAGGGTCATGTCGGCCCGGTCGCCGTTGCAGTTGGCGACGACGCCCTTGCCGGAAGCGCCGGCGAGCAGAATTTCCGCGTCGAGCAGCTCGGCGGTGAGATAGGCGTAGGAGCGGGAGGAATCCTGCTCGTAAACGTTGTATCCGGCCGATGTTGACGGTCCGACCACCCCGTAGCCGCAGGTGATGGAATCCCCGATGAACGCAAGGCGCAGCGGCTTTTCCGCCGGCGGGGAGAGCAGCGCGGGCGACTCTCCGAAAAGCACGACGCTCCCGACGCGTACCGGAACGTTCCCCTCGGTCACCCGCAGGACGCGGACCGTATGCACCCCTTCCGGCAATTCTTCGACGATGAGCTTTTCGTTTCCGTTCGCGACCGCGAAGCGCCGTGGGACACCATCCGTCCAGACACGCAGGTAGGCGGGCAGGGGATCGGCGTATTTGCCAAGGCTGAGGAAGAACCCGCTTCCGTTGAAGCGAAAGGCAAACCCGCTGTCGCACCACGGCAGGGCAAGCTCGCCTTCGGCGGGCAGATAGGTTTTCCCGAGCGGCCGGAAGCCGGACGGAGAAGTCAGGGGATGTTCGCTGTAGGTCAACATAATGCTTTATGATCCTTTCGGGGGAATTCGTTATAGATCGATGGGGCGATGTTCCGCGGCGGAGCGGTAGATGGCAAGGATGAGATCGACGGGACGGCGGCCTTCCCGCAGGTCGATAAGCGGTTTGGCGCCGGTACGCAGCGCGCGGACGACGTCGGCGAACTGCTGCGTGTGTCCATAGGTGGACAGGGCGGTCGGCACGGACGCGGACGAGCGCACGGCGGACTGCGAAACGACGTCCTGCGTTTCGCCGTTCGGCAGATCCCAGCGGACGATGGACGTTTCCTCCAGCGCGATGCTGCCCTCGTCACCGTTAAGTTCCAGCCGGCGCGGGTAGCCCGGGCTGACGGACGTCGTCGCCTGGATTACGCCGAGCGCTCCGGAGCGGAACTCCAGCACGGCGGACAGCGTGTCCTCCACTTCGATCTTCCGCGTCAGCGTTTTCGAAAGGGCGTAGACGCTCTTGACGTCCCCGGCGAGGTAGAGCAACAGGTCCACCCCGTGGATGCCTTGGTTCATCAGCGCACCCCCGCCGTCGACCGCTTTCGTGCCCCGCCATCCGCCGCTGTCGTAGTATTCCTGTGAGCGATGGTATTTCATGTAGATGTCCGCGCACACCAATTTTCCCAGCCGACCCTCGTCGAGGGCGTCCTTCGTCATGCGGACCCCCTGCGCGAAACGGCTCTGCGCGACGGCGGACAGCAGAACCCGGTTCTTTTCGCAGGCGTCCTGTATTCGGTCGAGCTGCTCGGCGGTGATGGCCATCGGCTTTTCAACGATGATGTGCTTCCCGGCGTTCGCGGCGGCGACGGCGGTGTCGGCGTGGAAGCCGCTGGGCGTGCAGATGTTGACGACGTCCACGTCCGGACAGGCGAGCAGTTCCTCCACGCTCGCGAACGCGCGCACCCCGTGCCGCTCCGCAAACGCGGCGGCAGTCTGCGGCCGGACGTCCGCCACGCCGACCAGGCAAGCGTCCCCCGGCAGGTCGGCGAGCGCGTTCGCGTGGAAATCCGCGATGACCCCGCAGCCGACGATCCCGAATCCAATGGGTTTTTCCATATGAATCTCAGCCTTTCCAAAGTGTTCTTTCCTTGCTATTTTAACAAAATTTGCTCCTTTTGTCAACAGTTTCCGCAAAATCCCTTGACAGCCCGCGCAGAAAGGAGTATTATAAATACGGAAAATACGGAAAGCAAATCGAAGATTTCCAAGTTAAAAGAAAAGAGGACTCATTTTGAAGCGAATCTACAACTTTTCCGCGGGCCCCTCGATGCTGCCGCTGCCCGTCCTGGAGCGCGCCGCCGCCGAGATGACCGATTATAAAGGAAGCGGCATGTCCGTTATGGAGATGAGCCACCGCTCCGCCGTCTACCAGCAGATCATCGACGAAACCGAGCAGCGCCTGCGCACGCTGATGGACATCCCGGACGACTACAAGGTGCTCTTTTTGCAGGGCGGCGCGACGACGCAGTTCTCCGCCGTTCCGCTTAACCTTATGACTGGGAGCGGCAAAGCGGATTATATTATCAGCGGGCAGTTCTCCGGCAAGGCTGCCAAAGAGGCCGAACGGTTCGGCGAGGTGCGCGTGCTCGCGACCTCGAAGGACCGCAACTTCGCTTATGTCCCGTACGTGACTGAATTTGACGCGGACGCGGACTACGTCCACATCTGTTACAACAACACCATCTTCGGCACGACTTACCCGTACGTCCCCGCGACCGGCGACATTCCGCTTGTGGCGGATATGTCCTCCGGCATCCTGTCTAGGCCGATCGACGTGACGGACTATGCGCTCATCTATGCGGGCGCGCAGAAGAACATGGGCCCGTCCGGGCTGACCGTTGTCATTCTCCGCGAGGACCTGATCCACGATCCGCAGCCGGGATGCCCGATCCTCATGCAGTACAAGGTGCAGGCGGAGAACGGCTCGATGTACAATACCCCGCCGTGTTACGCCATCTACGTTGCCGGGCTGGTCTACGAGTGGCTGCTGTCCATCGGCGGACTGACCGAGATGCAGAAGATCAACGAAAAGAAGGCGGGGATACTCTACGACTTTCTCGACCACAGCAGGCTCTTCCGTCCGACGGCGGACAAGGACTGCCGTTCGCTCATGAACGTCTGCTTCGTCACCGGAGACGAAGCGCTCGATAAGAAGTTCTGCGCCGAGGCGACCGAGGCGGGTCTTTCGAACCTGAAGGGGCACCGATCGGTGGGCGGAATGCGCGCGTCCATCTACAACGCCATGCCGATCGAGGGTGTCGAGTCGCTCGTCGCGTTCATGACGAAGTTTGAAAAGCAGAACGGCTGAGAACACAAAGAAAGGGCCTATCGCCATGCGTGGGATAGGATACAGGTGAAAAAGCCATGAAAACCATTCGTCTTTTCAATTCCATCAGCCAGGTCGGACTGGATGTGTTCGACCCGGAAAAGTACGCGCTGACGACGGAGGACACGGACGCCGAAGGGATCCTTGTGCGCTCCGCCGTGCTGCATGAGACGCCGTTCCCGCCGTCGCTGACCGCCATCGCCCGCGCCGGGGCGGGGGTCAACAACATTCCGCTTGAGAGATGCGCGGAAAACGGGATCGTTGTGTTCAATACGCCCGGCGCGAATGCGAACGGGGTCAAGGAGTTGACCGTGCTCGCGCTGCTGCTGGCGTCCCGCCGCGTGGCGCAGGGCATTGAATGGGTGAAAACGCTTAAGGGTGACCCGGAGCTTTCCAAGAAGGTCGAAAAGGGCAAGTCCCAGTTCGTCGGGCCGGAGCTGCGGGGCAAGACACTCGGAGTCATCGGACTTGGGGCGATCGGCGGAATGGTCGCGAACGCGGCGGACGGCCTCGGCATGAACGTCATCGGCTGCGACCCGTTTCTTTCGGTCAAGGCCGCGTGGTCGCTCAAGACCTCGGTGCGCAGCGCTGCGGACTACGAGGAAATTTACGAGAAGGCGGACTATATCACCTATCATATCCCGGCCCTGCCGGATACGAGGGGAATCATCAACCGCGAGAACATCGCTAAAATGAAGGACGGCGTCCGCATTGTCAATCTCTCCCGCGGGGACCTCGCAAACGCGCAGGACGTCGCGGCGGCGCTCAAGAGCGGGAAGGTCGCCGCGTATGTGACGGACTTCCCGTGTGACGAGTTGCTCGGGGTCGACGGGGCGGTCTGCACGCCGCACCTCGGCGCTTCCACCCCGGAATCCGAGGATAACTGCGCCCAAATGGCCTCCCGCGAGTTAATTGACTACCTCGAAAACGGCAACATCCGCAACAGCGTCAACTTCCCGGAGATCGTCATGCCCAAACTGCATCGGCATCGCCTCGTCCTGCTGCACCGCAACGTTCCGGGCGTCATCAACAACGCTTCCGGCGTGCTCGCGGGGGCGGGCATCAACGTCGAAGCGATGGCAAACCGTTCAAAGGGCAACTACGCCGTTTCCCTGCTCGACATCGACAGCGAGATCGGCGGGGACGTCGTCGGACGGGTCGCCGCCGTCGAAAACGTGCTGCGGGTACTCCTGAAGTGATCACGCGTCCGCAAAGAACAAGGGGAGAAAGGCATTGAAACAGGCAAACCTGAAAAAACAATTTCGAAACCTCACGCTCGCCGCGATGTTCCTCGCCATCGGGCTGGTTCTGCCTTTCTTCATCGGGCAGATCCCGCAGATTGGGAGCATGCTGCTGCCGATGCACATCCCGGTGTTCCTGTGCGGGCTGATTTGCGGCTGGCAATATGGCGGCGCGGTGGGGGCGATTCTGCCGCTCCTGCGGTCGCTCTGGTTCGGTATGCCCGCGTTCTACCCGAATGCGCTGGCGATGGCGGTGGAACTGCTGACTTACGGGTTGGTGGCGGGACTTCTGTATTCCCGTTCCCGCTGGCAGTGCGTGTTCGCGCTCTACCGCAGCCTGCTTGTCGCCATGCTCGCCGGACGGATCGTCTGGGGAATTGCGGAGGTCCTCCTGCTGGGATTTGGCGGGAGCGCTTTCACATGGAAAGCGTTCCTTGCGGGTGCGCTGCTCAAAGCGATCCCGGGGATTCTTCTGCAATTGATTCTGATCCCCGCTATCATGGTAACGCTCAACCGCACAGGACTCGTCCCGTTCCGACGGGAAACGAAAGAGCCGCCGGAAACGGCGTAAAAACGGCCCTTTTGCGAAAGTTCGAAAAATTCAATAGTTTACACGGCGACGGCGGGTTCGGTGAAAGACCTGCGGCCAAATCGACCGCAGG
>CAZHBX010000026.1:0-27479 GCA_964530795.1 uncultured Ruminococcus sp.
GGGGACATTTATGAAATTTTAGCACTTCGATCGTTCGCCTTTTCCCAAAAGGCGAACGATCAAGGAAACACTTCGGAGGCGGTCGCTCTATTTACCTGCGCCGCAGCGACAAGCAAAAAGGTAAACCTTCAATTCCGGCGATGGGAAAGCCAGAACGCTTCGAGCCGGCTCGCGCAGAGGCAGCCGAGAACGCCAAGCACGATTCCGATGACCATGCCCGCGAGTACGTCCGTCGGAAAATGCACGTACAAGTACAGCCGCGAAAACGCGATGACGCATGCGACGGCGAGCGACGGAATCCACAGGCGGTTCTTCCGGCAGAAAAGGGCCGAAACGGCGGCGAACGACGCGGCCGTATGCCCCGACGGAAAGGACGCGTCGTCCAAGGCGGGGACCAACAGTTGCAGATCCGGTCGATAGATGTACGGCCGCTCACGATTGACCAGCGGCTTGATGCAGACGTTGCAGACCAATAAATCCAGCAGCAGCGCACACCCCACGGCGAGCCCGGCGCGGCGAGTCTTACGGAAAGCAAGCAGGACGAACGTCAATAGAATCCACAAAATCCCGTTGTCCCCGAGTTTCGTCACCCAAGGCAAGACGACGTCAAGGAAGCCGCAGCGCAGGTAAGATTGCAGGAAATCCAGGATTGAAAGCTCAAAATCGACCATCGTCAGACATTGATGACCGAACGGTTGACCGTCGGGTCATAGTCCCGCAGCAACGGGTCAACCTTCGCACGCAGGAAGCGGCGCGTCTGGCTCGGCGCAAGACCGACAAAATCCTCCGGGCGAAGCAGCGAGCGCATCTCTTCTTCGGTCATGCGGAAAGCCGGTTCGGCAGCGAGCCGGCGCAGCAGTCCGCCGTCTCCGCCTTCACGGCGCTCCAGTTCCGCCTCCATCGAGCATTGGCGGATGACCTCGTGCAGCTTCTGCCGATCCCCGCCGCGCTTGACCGCTTCCATGAGGATGTTTTCGGTCGCGACGAACGGCAAGTAATCGAGCAGACGGCGCTCGATGACCTTGCGGTTGACCGTAATCCGTCCGGTCACGTCGATGAGCAGATTTAAAATTCCGTCGAGCGCAAGGAAGCCCTCGGACAGGGAGATGCGCCGGTTCGCCGAATCGTCCAGCGAGCGCTCCAGCCATTGGGTCGAGGCGGTCATCGCCCCGTTCATCGCGTTGCAGAGTACGAACCGCGAAATCGAGTCGATCCGCTCGCAGCGCATGGGATTGCGCTTGTACGCCATGGCGGACGAGCCGATCTGTTTGCTGTTGAACGGTTCCTCGAGCTCGCCGAAGCTTTGCAGCAGACGCATGTCCTGCGCGAACTTGTAGGCGCTCTGGGCGATGCCAGCCAAGACGTTGAGGATACGCATATCCTCCTTGCGGGTGTAAGTCTGCCCGGAAACATCAAACACGCCGGAAAATCCGAACAGCCCGGCGATTCGCTTTTCCAGCTGAAGAACCTTCTCCTCGTCGCCGTTGAACAGGCGCAGGAAGGACGCCTGCGTACCGGTCGCACCCTTGTTGCCGAGCAAGCGCAGTCCGTCGTTCACATAGGTCAGGTCGCCGTAGTCGATGACGAAATCCTGCAGCCAGAGCGACGCACGCTTGCCAACCGTCGTCGGTTGGGCGTTTTGTCCGTGGGTATAGGCAAGGCAGGGCAGCTCGCAGTAGGTCTCCGCAAAGTCGGCGAGGTTCTTGATGACCGCAAGCAGCTTGCGCCGCAGCAGGTCGAACGCCTGCCGCATGAGGATTATCTCCGCGTTGTCCGTGATGTAGCAGCTGGTCGCCCCGAGGTGGATGATGCCGGCGGCTCTTGGCGCGACCTCGCCGTAGGCAATGTTGTGCGCCATGACATCGTGCCGCTTTTCGGCTTCGATCTCCGCGACGCGGGCGAAGTCGATGTCATCGGTGTGGGCGGCAAGCTCGTCAACCTGTTCCCGCGTGACCGAAAGGCCAAGCTCGTGCTCGGCCTGCGCCAGCGCGACCCACAGCTTCCGCCACGTAGAATAGCGGTTTTGCGACGAGAAGATGCGCTGCATCTCCTTCGAGGCGTATCTGCCCGCAAACGGGCTTTCGTAAGTTTCATACGACATGGTTTTTGCCTTCCTGCGTCAGAGCTCGATGTACTGTTCGCGCTCCGCGCCGACGGAGATGTACTTTATCGGTGTTTCGACCGCACGTTCTATGTACCGAACGTACGCCTGCGCCTTCGCGGGCAGGTCCCCGAACCGGCGGCAGTCGGAAATTTCGCACTTCCAGCCGTCAAGGTACTCGTAAACCGGTATGGCCTCGTTGAGTACGTTGGCGCTCGCCGGAAATTCGGTCAGCCGAACGCCGTTCCGCCGGTAAGCGACGCAGACCGGAATGCGGTCGAGATAGGAGAGCGTGTCAAGCTTGGTCAGGGCGATGACGTCCGCCCCCTGTATCCGCGCGCCGTACCGCGACGCGAGCACGTCGAACCCGCCGACCCGGCGCGGACGGCCCGTCGCGGCGCCGTATTCATGCCCTGCCTCGCGGAGCCTGTCGCCTTCCTCTCCGAACAGCTCGCAGGGGAACGGTCCTTCACCGACGCAGGAGGAGTAGGCCTTCATGATGCCAACGACTAAATCCAGCTTGTGGTTCGGGATGCCAGCGCCGACCGGGCCGTAGGCGGCGATGGTGTTCGAAGAGGAGGTAAAAGGGTAGATCCCGAAATCCACGTCCCGCAGAGCGCCAAGCTGCGCTTCGAGCAGAACCTTTTTCCCCGCCTTTTCCGCTTGGTCAAGGTAAAGGCCGGTGTCGCAGATGAACGGCCTCAGACGACTTCCGTAGATCTTGAGGTGCTTATACATTTCATCGAAGGACTGCTTCGCTTCGCCGTAGCCCTTTTCGAGCGTCAGATCCTTCCATACGAGGATGTCGGCGAGGTGTTCGCGGAAAGCGGGACTGTCCAGTTCGAGCAGATCGACCATGCGGATGGCCTTTTTGAAATACTTATCGGCGTAGACCGGAGCGATGCCGCGGCGGGTCGAGCCAAACTTCTTGTCCGCCAGCCGGCTCTCCTCAGCGCAGTCCTGCAACACATGGTAGGGCATACAGACCACCGCGCGGTCGCTGATTTTTAGGTTGTCCGGGGTGATCTTCACCCCGCGGGAGATCAAACGGTCCATCTCCTCGCAGAGATGGCGGATATCGACGACCATGCCGTTGCCGAGCACATTGACGACGTCCTCCCGCAGAATGCCGGACGGGAGCAGATTCAAGATGAACTCTCCCCGGTCGTTGATGACGGTATGTCCGGCGTTGTTTCCGCCTTGGTAACGCACGACGACGTCGTATTCCTTCGAGAGCAGGTCGACCATTCGTCCCTTGCCTTCGTCCCCCCAATTGGTTCCCGCAATCGCTGTCAGCATCGTATCCGTATCCTTTCCGTGTTCTCATGCAAAATGATTATACCATGGGCAAAAAACTTGCCTGCAAGGGCATTTTTGCGAAGTCGTCAATCCCGAGGTCCGGGCCGCAAGCCCCGCGAAAGTTCCCGGAACTTTCGCGGGAAATTTTCACAGAAAATTCACAAAGGTATTATAGCAGATTTTTTTTGACTTGTCAATCGTTTTTCCCAAATTCGCCGGGGCGCCGCCGTAAAATCCCGACGCCACTCCCCGATGAACCGGCCGATTTCCACATTCGCATAGGACTTGCGCGACGATTTCAAAGAAGGTTTCCGAACAGTCTTTTTGCAAATGCCGTTGCCGTGCGGTCCCGGCAAAGCCCCAGCGAACCCTTTTCCGACAGGCGGACGAACTGCCTGCAAGAGCCGTTCCCTATTTCTTCCCCAGAATCCGCGACGGAACGTCGGCAAGGGACGGGCAGAAGCACGACCCGGCGGAACGGAGTTTTTCTTCGCTCTGGTGCCCCGTCGGGAGCAGCAGGCAGGACGCCCCACACGCCTGCGCCGTCTCTAAATCGTGCAGCTGATCGCCGACGAACCACAAATCTTCCCCGCGAAGGCCGTTCGCATCGCAGAACGCCTTCGCCCGGTTCGCCTTCGGCAGGGCTCCCCAATCCTCCGCGGCAAGCACCGCCTCGAAGTACGGCGGGAGTCCCTGCTTTTCCAGCGCCGGCAGGACGCTTTCCCGGTGGGACGAGGTCAGCAGGTACTGCTTCGCTCCCGCGTCCCGCAGGACGTTCAGCGCGTCAAGTGCCCCCGGCGTCAGGCAGTCCGCCCGCTGATGCGCACGGTAGTAACTCTGAAACTCGTCCGAAATGATCTTCATGGGAATCTCGTCCAGGTCGAACAAATGCTCGTAAAACCGGCGGATCGGGACGTCGATAAAACGATAGTATTCCTCCAGCCCGATCGGCGGACGGAATCGCTTGCGCAGCATCTCGTTAACCGCTTCAAGCGAAAGCAGCACGTCGTCGCAGAGCGTGCCGTTCCAATCCCAAAAGACGTGGACGCCCATGCCGCGCCCCCTCTCCGTAAAAATTCAAACGAAAAAACAACGGGCGGAACGTCCTTTCCCGCCCGTTTTCGCAGTCCCTTTCCCCTTTTAAGCCTTCAGCGCACGCTCCAGCCAAATGACGCCGATGTCGAACGCGTCGCACAGACTGCGTTTCTCGCACTGCTTGAGAATCTTGTCATTAAACAGCTTCTCGTCGTCTGTGTCCTGAATCTGCACAAGGACGCGGGTGGCGACCTCAAGGTCTCCAACTTTCTTGGTTTCGAGAATGTTCATGAAGAGGATGTACGGGTCGTCCGGATTCCCGTAAAACAGGAATCTCCCCTGCCGGACGAGCGGCTTGCCTTTATAGGTCAGCAGTTTCTGTTCTGGCATGGTCTGCCCTTTCCTTCCCTGCGCCCGCTTTTTCAGCGCTTCTCGTTCGGGCGGATGAAATCCTCCACGAGGGCGCGAAGCAGCTCGTCGCGATCGAGCTTGCTGATGATCGTGCGGGCGTTTTTGTTGTTGGTAATATAGGTCGGGTCCTCGGAAATGATATACCCGACGATCTGGTTGGTGGGGTTGTACCCGCTCTCGCTCAGGGAATTGTAGACCCCCCGGACGATCTCACGGATTTCCTCCCGCCTTGTGTCCTTGACAGAAAACGTGATGGTTTTTTGCCTTGTGTCCTGCGCGCTGCGCGGGTCCTGCACACTCATATGGTTTGCTCCTTCCTTCCCTTTTGCGTTCCGGGTTCCTTCATTTTTCTTTTTATATATGGTATTATATACGGTTTTAGCGGATTTTGCAAGGGTTTTGCAAAAAAATTGCCGAAAATTTTTCTCTCGTCAACTTCTCAGCCTGATGCCCTGCTCGTTTTCCAGCCGGCGGAGAACCTTGCTCACGCCCCTATCAACCTCCTCGTCGGTCATTGTGCGGTCGGGCAGGCGAAACACCAGCCGGACGGCGACGGATTTCCGCCCCTCCGGGACGCCTTTCCCGCGATAGACGTCGAACACGAACGCGTCCTCAAGCGACTTGCCGGCGGCGGCGCGGATGTACCCGCATAGCGTTCCCGCCTCAAGCGACTCGTCGCACAGCAGCGCGAGGTCCCGCTCCATCGACTGGTAGACCGGCAGCGGGCGGTACTTCTTTTCCGCCGAGGCGCACGCGTAGAGCGGTTCGTCCGGCAGCAGCGCCGCGTAGACCGCTTCGCCGATGTCGAAAGAGGCGCAGACCGTCGGATGCACCTGTCCGAAATAGCCGAGGCAGGTCTCCCCGACCGTCAGCTTCGCGCACTGGCCCGGGTGGAAGTACGGAACCGAGGAATCTGCGGAACAGACCGCCCCCTCCACGCCGAGCGACGAAAGCAGAGCGTTCACGTCGCCCTTGAGGTCGAAGAAATCCCCGCAGCCATAGCTTGCAAAGCAGAGCGTCCGGCTCTCGGCCGAATGATCGCCGTCCTTCGCGTAGAGCATGGCGTTCTCGTAGAAGCGGGCGGCCTTGACCCGGTGGGCGAGATTATGGGAGACGACTCGCAGCACCGACGGAAGCGCGTGGGTCCGCATGACCGACGTGTCCTCGCCGGGCGGGTTGCGAATCGTGAGCTGCTCGCGCAGCGGGGAATCCGCCGGGATGCGGATCTGGTCGAGTTCCTTAGGGGAGACAAACGAGTAGGTGCAGAGTTCGTCATACCCGAGTCCGGTCATGGTCCGGTCCAGCCGCGTGCGAAAGCGCTGAAACGGGTTCTCTCCGCCCTGCGTCGCTTCCCCGCGGAACCGGGTAGCCTTGATCTTATCAAACCCATACAGCCGGACGACCTCCTCGGCAATATCCGCCGTTTCAATCAGGTCGTTTCGGTAGGGCGGAACCGTCAGATGTTCCTTGCCGTCCCAGATGACGTCGAGCGGGCGCAGCAGGTCCGCCATCTCCGACGCGGACAGGTTCGTGCCGAGCAGGGCGTTGACTCGCTTCCAATCAAACGGAACGGAACGGGGAGAAATATCGGTATTGCACACGTCAATAACCCCGTCTACAACTTCCCCGGCGCCCAGTTTGGCGACCAGCTCGCAGGCGCGCTCCAGCGCGGGCAGCGTGCCGCACGCGGGCAGCCCCTTTTCGTAGCGGGCGGAAGCGTCCGTCCGCAGGCCCACCGCGCGGGAGGTCTTGCGAATGCTCTCACGGGCGAAGCTGGCGCTTTCAAAAATGACGGTTTGGGTCGTCCGCTTGATCTCGCTGTTCAATCCGCCCATGACCCCCGCGAGTGCGACGGGCTTGTCCCCGTCGGCGATGCAGAGCATATCGGTTGTCAACGGACGCTCCTGCCCGTCGAGCGTGGTAATGGATTCGCCCGCATGCGCCGTGCGCACAACGATGCGGCCGCTTTGGATGGTCTGCGCGTCGAAGGCATGCATCGGCTGGCCGTATTCGAGCATGACGTAATTGGTGATATCGACAATGTTGTTGACCGGACGGATGCCCGCGTTGCGCAGTTTCGTCCGCATCCAGAACGGCGACGGGGCAACCGTAACGTTCCGCACGACCCGCGCCGTGTAGCGCGGACAGAGCGACGGGGAGAGTACCTCGACTTGCAGAAAATCGCCGACGGTCTGCCCGTTGCCGGTTGCCGGGACGGACGGTTCGTGCAGCTGCAACGGCAGGTGAAACGTCGCGGCCGCTTCGCGGGCAATGCCCAGATAGGACAGGCAATCCGGGCGGTTGAACGTCAGCTCGAACTCCACGAGCACGTCCCGCATCCCCAGCACATCGCGAATGTCATCTCCCGGCTTGCAGGGCTCCCGGAGAATGAAAATTCCGTCCTCAATCGCGTACGGGAAATCCCGGGCGGTCAGCCCCAGCTCGCCGAGCGAGCAGAGCATCCCCTCGGACACCACACCTCGCAGCTTGCCGGTCTTGATGGTTTTGCCGTCCGGCAGTTTCGCCCCGTTCAGGCAGACCGGCACAAGGTCCCCCTCCTTGACATTCCGGGCGCCGGTGACGATTTGCAGCGGGCGCTCCCCGCCGACTTCGACCTGACAGATGACCATATGGTCGGAATCCGGGTGCGGCACGACGGAAAGCAGCCTGCCGACGACGATCCCGCTTAGCCGTTCGCCGATGTCCTCCCAGCCTTCCACCTTCGTCCCGCTCATGGTCATTTTTTCCGCGAACAGGCGCGGGTGAAACCCCTCCACAGCGGAGAGGTTTACATAATCATTCAGCCAATTTAAGGAAATTTTCATCTTTATGCGCCTCTTTCCGTTTAGAACTGGTCCAAAAACCGCTTGTCGTTCTCGAACAGCAGCCGCAAGTCGTCGATGCCGTACATGGTCATGGCGACCCGCTCGATGCCCATGCCGAAAGCGAATCCGGAATAGACCTCCGGATCGATCCCGCCCGCCCGCAGGACGTTCGGGTGTACCATTCCGGCGCCGAGGATCTCGATCCAGCCCTCTCCCTTGCACAGCCGGCAGCCCTTGCCGCCGCAGACGAAGCAGGACACGTCCACCTCGGCCGACGGCTCGGTAAACGGAAAGTTATGCGGACGGAAGCGAATGCGGGTGCGCGAGCCGAACATCGCCTTAGCGAACGCGTCGAGCGTTCCCTTCAGGTCGCCCATCGTGATTTCTTTGTCGATGACAAGCCCCTCGCACTGGTGGAACATCGGCGAATGGGTCGCGTCGGCGACGTCGCTGCGGTAGACGCGGCCGGGGGAGATGATGCGGATGGGCGGAATTTTTCCCGCCATGGCGCGGATCTGCACCGGGGACGTCTGCGTCCGCAGCAGGACGTTGTCGGAAAAGTAAAACGTGTCCGTCTCGTCCCGCGACGGGTGGTCGGCGGGGGCGTTGAGGGCGTCGAAATTGTTGTAAGTGCTTTCGACCTCCGGACCTTCGGCAATGGAGAATCCCATGCCGGTAAAAATCTCCACCATGCGGTTGCGGGTGCGGGTGATCGGGTGGAGGTGGCCGACCGGTTTCTCCGGGGCCGGGAGGGTTACATCGACCGTCTCGGCGCGCAGCCTGCGCTCGAGTCCCTGCGCGCGCAGCTGTTCAAGCCGCTCGTGCAGCGCTTCCTCCAACTGGGCGCGGACGGTGTTGACGAGGGCGCCGACCGTCGGGCGTTCCTCCGGCGGCAGACTGCCCATCCCCCGCAGCAGGACAGTCAACTCCCCCTTCTTACCGAGAAAGTGAACACGGGATTCCTCGAGCGACTGTTCGTTGGCGGCCTGCCGGATCGCCTCGACCGCCGCCGAACGGATCCTTTCCAATTGCTCTTTCATAAGTGCGGTATATCCTTTCGTTATTCGAGATAATCTTTGAGTTTCTTGCTCCGGCTCGGATGGCGGAGCTTCCGGAGCGCCTTGGCCTCAATCTGGCGGATGCGCTCGCGGGTAATATCGAACACCTTACCGACCTCCTCGAGCGTCCGCGGACGGCCGTCCTCCAGCCCGAACCGCAGCTTCAGCACGCTCTCCTCACGGGGGGTCAGCGTATGCAGCACCTCGAGCAGATGCTCGCGCAGCATCGTCGATGTGGCGGCCTCGGCGGGGGCCATGGTGTTGTCGTCGGCGATAAAGTCGCCGAGGTGACTGTCCTCCTCTTCGCCGATGGGCATTTCCAGCGAGACCGGCTCCTGCGCGATCTTGAGAATTTCGCGGACCTTCTCAATCGGCATGGAGAGTTCCTGGGCGATCTCCTCGTCGGTCGCTTCCCTGCCGTTCTCCTGCAAAAGCTGCCGCGAGATGCGCAGGACGCGGTTGATGGTTTCGACCATATGCACCGGAATGCGGATGGTCCGGGCCTGATCGGCGATGGCGCGGGTGATCGCCTGTCGGATCCACCACGTCGCGTAGGTCGAAAACTTGTATCCCTTGCCGTAATCGAACTTCTCGACCGCCTTCATCAATCCGAGGTTGCCCTCCTGAATCAGGTCAAGAAAGAACATTCCCCGGTTGACGTACCGCTTTGCGATGCTGACGACCAGACGCAGGTTCGCTTCAACCAGCTGCTGCTTGGCCTTGACGTCCCCCTGCGACATCTTTTCGGCTAAAGCAAGCTCCTCCTCCGCCGAAAGCAGCGGAACCTTGCCGATCTCCTTTAAGTACATGCGGACCGGATCGTCCGTCGCGACGCCCTCCTGCGAGAGCAGCAATTCGGCGTCCTCCATGCTCTCGTCGGCGGTTTCCTCCTCGAAAAGGTCGTCCCCCTGCAAATCAAAGCTGACGCTTTGCAGATCCGCCGTCACTTCGATGCCCAGCCCGTCCAGCCGCTCGCAGAGCGTCTCGAGCGCCTCGACCGAAGCGTCCTCCCCCTCGAGTTTGCGCAGAACCTCCTCCGGTCGGATGGTCCCCCGATTCTTCGCTTCCTCGAGTTCCTTCGGGGTGAAAAAATCTTCCTTCATTTGCCTGTTCCTTTCTATCCGGTTCCGTTTTCGCTCTTTTTCTTCCGCGCGGCCGCGAGATACGCGTTCAGCGCGTCCGCCGGGGCCTGCTCGAGCTGTCGGTCGTAGTCTTTCTGTTCGCGGAAGCCCCGCAGGGCCCGGATATGCTCCGCGAGGACCCGTTCCGTGTTGTCCCCGAGGGCCGCGCGGGCCGCCCGGTAGCCCTCCGCCGTCCCGATCTCCCGGACGGACAGCTCTCCACCGCCGGCCAGGTCGGGCTCCGTCCCCTCGGCGAAAGCGGGGGCATACAGCTCCCACAGCCGCCGGTTAAAGTCCGTCGCGAAGTCCTCCGCGGTCAGCATCTTCGCCGCCGAAACCCCGAATTCCGGCCTCAGCAGCAAAATGCCGAGCACGGCTTCCTCATGGGACGCTTCGGACGAATACCGCAGCTTGTCCGGGTTGACGTCGTCGCCGTAATCGGTCAAAGACTGCGCCGCCTGCGCCGTCTGTCTCTTCCGGGCGCTCTCGGAGAGGACGCGGGCCCGCCGCTCAACCTCCTCGCGGAAGGACGCGCTCGAAACCGCCAGCTGTTCCGCGGCGCGGTCGGCGTAGACCTCCCGCTCCATGCGGTTCGGCAGGGCGGCGATGTACGACGCGAGTTCCGCACCGCACCGCAGCTTCTCGTCCGGCTCGTCCAGCCGGTAGCGGGAGAGAATCTCCCCGACCCGATAGTCCACCTGCCCGACCGCGTCGCGCAGCTTTTCGCGGAACGCCTCCGCGCCGTGGTTCTTGATGAACTCGTCCGGGTCCTTGGAATCCCCGTCGCCGAGGCTGATGACGCGGGCGCTGACCCCGACCTGTTCCAGCAGGTTGATGCCCCGCAGGGTCGCCGCCCGCCCGGCCTTATCGACGTCGTAGGCGAGAAAGACCCGCTTGGTGAAGCGGGCGACCAGACGGGCGTGCTCGCCGGTGATGGAGGTCCCGAGCGTCGCGACGGCGTTCTCGAAACCCGCCTGCTGCAGGGCGATGCAGTCCGGCGCTCCTTCGCACAGGATCAGTCCCTCCTCGGCGCGGTTCTTCGCGATCTGCATCCCGAAGAGGATGCGACTCTTCTTGAACGCCGGGGTGTCGCTGGTGTTGACGTACTTCTTTTCGTCCTGTTCGTTCAGCCGCCGGCCGCTGAAGGCGACGACCTCGCCCGTCAGGTCGAACACCGGGAACATGACCCGGTTGCGGAACACGTCGTACGGGCTGCCATTCCGCCCGATCCTGCCGAGGTTCGCGAGTGTCAGTTCCTCCGCCGTCACGCCCTGCGAGACAAGGTGCCGGCTCAGCCCGTCCCAACTGTCCGGGGCGTAGCCGATGCCGAAGCGGCGGACGGTCTGCCCCGTAAATCGCCGCTTTTCAAGCAGGTAGGCCCGCGCTTCCGCCCCCTGCGGGCTTTGAAGGCAGGAATAGAAGAACCGCGCGGCCTGCTTGTTGATCTCGAGCAGGCGGGACTTGCGGATGGTCGGCCCGGCGGACTGCCGCTCGCCGGTCTCCTCCACCGGGACCCCGGCTTCCGACGCGAGCTGCTCGACGGCCTCGCGGTAATCCAGTCCTTCCGCCTGCATGAGGAACGTGATGACGTCCCCGCCCGCCCCGCAGCCGAAGCAATAGTAACTGTTCGTTGCGGGAAAGACCGTGAACGACGGGGTGTTTTCGCTGTGAAACGGGCACTTCGCGACCCAATTCGACCCCGCCCGGTGCAGCTGCACGAAGCGGGAGATCAGCGTGACCGCGGACGTCCGCCGCTTGACTTCTTCCAGAAACGGTTTGGTGAACGCCACCCGGCCACACCTCCTTTTCCCGTTTTCAGGTTCGTTAGGACTTTGCCCCAAGCCCTAATCCAAGGGACTTCTTGAAAAAATGTTCCCCGGGAATCCTCAAAAACTTTTCGGTTTAATAGCCCCAAATGCGGGGAACGAATACTTGCTCGAAACAATGGATCGCGAACCGGTCGGTCATCCCGGCGATATAATCCGCCGCGACCCGCTCCACGCCGTCCTCCTCGACGTACTTGCGGTACTCCGGCGGAATGCGCTCGGGGGACTTGCAGAAGTACTCGAACAAAAAGCCGATTAGGGCATGTACCCGCTCTTCCTCGCTCTTCGCGACCGCGTGGCGGTAGACCCGCTCGAACAGGAACTGCCGCAGGGCCTCCATGACCTCTCCGTACGGCTCGACCATGCCCACGTCGTCCTCCACGCCGTGGTCAATGACCGCCGTAACGAGGGAGGTGATGCGGTCGCTGTGAGTCTTGCCAAGGACGTCGCTGATGTCCTTCGGGATGTCCTCGGGCTTCAGCAGCCCCGCCCGGCAGGCGTCGTCGATGTCGTGGTTGATGTAGGCGATGCGGTCAGCCAGTTTCAGCAGCCGCCCCTCGCAGGTGGACGCCCGGTTTTCACCGGAATGATGCAGGATCGCGTCCCGCACTTCGCAGGTCAGATTCAGCCCTTCCCCGTCGTTCTCCAGCTTGTCCACCACCCGCAGACTCTGCTCGTTATGACGGAATCCCCCGCTGCACAACCGATCCAGCGCACGCTCGCCGGAATGCCCGAACGGCGTGTGTCCGATGTCGTGTCCGAGGGCGGCGGCTTCGGTCAGGTCCTCGTTCAGACAGAGGGCCCGGGCGATCGTGCGGGCGATCTGGGCGACTTCGAGGGTGTGGGTCAGGCGCGTGCGGTAATGGTCCCCCTCCGGGGAGAGAAAGACCTGCATCTTGTGCATGAGGCGGCGGAAACTCTTGCAATGGGTGATGCGGTCGCGGTCCCGCTGGTACTCCGTGCGCACCGGGCAGGGCTCGACCGGGCGCAGCCGCCCCGCCGTATCCGCCGTGCGAAACGCCTGCGGGCAGAGGAACAGTTCCTCCCGCCGCAAGGTGACCTCCTTCATGCCGCTCTCCCCTTTCGCGTCCGTCTTTTTCGACAGAACCCGTCTTTTCCATTTCCTTTATACGCCCGAAATCGGAAAAACACTTCCTTTCCGGCAAAATTTTTCCTTTCCGGCGGGATTTTTTTCGTCCAAGCCGTCCCCGTCGCAAAAAATTCACCGGAAAACCGGGCAAAAATTCAAATTTCTTTTTCGGGAAAGGTTGCGTTTCGTAAATTTTTGTGCTATAATGAGTTGTTACGATAGGAGGAGTGTGGGTGTTCGGCTATATTCGCCCGGTCCGGAGCGAACTGCTCGTGAAGGAAGCGAGCTTCTACGACGCGGTTTACTGCGGGCTTTGCCGGTACAGCGGCAAGCATCTGACCCACGTTTCCCGCTTCTTTCTGAGTTACGATTTTACGGCGCTGAGCCTGCTGCGGCTGTCGCTTTCCGGAGCGGAGCCGGCCGTGCGGAATGCCCGGTGCCCATATAAGCTCCGCAGGAGGCCGGTGCTGGTATGCGATGAGGTGTTTTCGTTCACCGCGTCCGCGTTTGGGCTATTCGCTTACTACAAGTGGGAGGACGACCTGCGGGACGAGAAGGGCTTCCGGCGTTTCGGCAAGCGGCTGCTTGCCCCGTTCTTCCGGCGGATCCGGAAGAAGAGCCTGCGCGTCTGCGCGGACGGCGAGGCACTCGAGCGGTGCATTCGCACCCCGCTTGAGGAGCTGCACGAGCTTGAAGCGCGAAACTGCCCCTCCCTCGACCGCACGGCCGACTGCTTCGGACGCATCCTGCGCGACGTCGCGAGCCGGGGATTCGACGGCGTGAAGCGGGACGTCGCCGCCCAATGCGGCTATCACATCGGGCGGTTCATCTACCTTATCGACGCCTACGACGACCTGCCGGAAGACGAGAAGGACGGCTGCTACAACCCGTTCCTCGCACGCTACGGCTCGGTGGAACAAGCCCTCGCGCACGAAACGGAGATCCGGCAAACGCTCGAGGACAGCCTCAACGTTTTTTCCCGCACCTACGCCCTCGCATGCGGAGCGAACCTGACCGGGATCGACCGCATTCTCTTCAATATCAGCGATCTCGGCGGTCGGGACGCCATCCGGCAGGCGCAGACCCGACGGACGAAAGGAGAACCCACCCATGTCTGACCCCTACAAGGTCCTCGGCGTCTCACCGGACGCGACGGACGCGGAAATCAAGAAGGCCTACCGGGCGCTCGTCAAGCAATACCACCCGGATAACTACACGGATAACCCTCTCGCCGACCTCGCGGCGGAAAAGATGAAGGAGATCAACGAGGCCTACGACGAAATCCAGAAAATGCGGTCAAGCGGCAGGTCATCCGGACATTCGTCCCGTTCTTCCGGCTCGTCCGGGCCGTATTCGTCGGAGACGTCCTATACGAGCGGGAGCACGGAATATGCGCGGGTTCGACAATTGCTCAACAACGGGCGGATGGCGGAGGCGGAAACCCTGCTTAACCGGGTCGCTGTCGGAGACCGAAACGCCGAATGGCACTTTCTCAACGGCGTGCTGCTCTACCAGAAGGGTTGGATGCAGGACGCCCGGAGCGAGATCGAAACCGCCTGTTCGATGGACCCGTACAACGGGGAGTACCGCTCGTTTCTGCAGCGGCTTGACAGCGGGGCAGCGCAAAGTCCGTACACGACGGACGGCCAGAACAGGCATGGGTGCGACATCTGCGACGTCTGCTCGACAATGGTGTGCATGAACTGTCTGTGCAACGGAGGACGCTGTTAAAATCGAAAGCCTCCCGGTTTTTCGATTTTCACGCAAGCCCCGGTCTTTCGGACGCGGATTTGCCGCAAAGCGGTAACCCGTATGAAGATTCGTCCCTCGAACAGAGGGCCGGTACGGATTTTGATTCCACAATCGCAAACGTCAATTTTGTTTCAGACGTATGGATCCACTTTAAGGGGGAAGGTACACGAATGAACCAACGGAGCAAGAGCGGACGGGTCGCTTTAGCGGGCATGCTGTCCGCGCTGGCCGTCGTCGTGCTGACGCTCGGCTCGCTGACCGAGGTTATCGAGCTGTCCGCGTCGGCGATGGCGTCCTTTGCGGTGATGGTCGCCGTGCTGGAGCTGGGCGTCGGCTGGGCGGTCGGGGTGTTCGCGGTGTCGGCGGCGCTTTCGCTGCTGCTGTTCCCGATGCGCATTGCGACGGTGACGTTCGCGCTGTTCTTCGGGTACTACCCGGTGTTGAAGATCTTTCTGGATAAGCTGCGGGTGCGTCCGCTGCGGTGGGCGGTCAAGTTCGTCTGCTTCAACGCGTTCCTGTTCCTTTCGGTGCTGCTGCTCGGGGAACTTGCGGGATTGGAAGCGGAGGTCGGAGCGGCAAAATGGCTCTACGGAGCGATGCTCGCGCTCGGGAACGCGACGCTGGCGATCTACGACGTGGCGATCTCGCGGATTTCCCTTCTCTATATTCGAAAAGTCAAAAACCGAATGCGAAAGTGACCGCGAAAAGGAGCGTGCGGGAATGGTCAAGAGTATGACCGGCTACGGCCGGGAACGCGAACGTTCGGGCAAATGGGACATCCAGGTGGAGGTGCGGTCGGTCAACAGCCGGTATCTCGACCTTTCGGTCCGCACCGGGCGTCTGTACGGGGCGCTGGAGGAGAGGCTGAAGTCTCTCGCGTCCGCCTGCTTCTCGCGGGGAAAATTGGAAGTCAGTCTGACTGTCGAATCCGTCGGCGGCGGGAATACAGAGCTTTCGCTCAACCGGGCGTTCGTGGAGAGCTACGTTCGCCTGCTGCGGCAGATGCAGCAGGAATTTTCGCTCGGCGGAGAGGTCACGGTGCAGACCGTCGCGGCAAAGCCGGACAGCTTTTTACAGACGACGCCGGACGAGGACATGAACGAGGTCTGGGCGGCGGTCGAGCCGGTCGCGAAGCGGGCGTTCGCGCTCTGCACGGAAATGCGCAAAGCCGAGGGCGCACGTATGGCGGAAAACCTGCTTTCGCATATCGATACGCTCGAATCTATCCGTTCGGAGGTCGAGATCCTGCTGCCGCAGGTCGTCGCGGAAGCGAACGAGCGGATGCGGACCCGGGTTCAGGAGCTGCTCGGGCAGGTGCCGGTGGACGAAAGCCGGCTGCTGACCGAATGCGCCGTCTTCGCCGACAAGGCGGACGTGAGTGAGGAGGTCGCCCGGCTGGACAGCCACCTGCATCAGTTCCGGGAACTTCTCCGCGAGGATGCCCCGGTCGGACGCCGGCTGGACTTCCTGACGCAGGAAATCAACCGGGAATGCAACACGATCGGCTCGAAATCCGCCGATCTTCGCTTCACGAAGCTGGTGCTGGCGGCGAAGAACGAGGTCGAAAAGATCCGCGAGCAGGTCCAGAACATCGAGTAGGGAGCGGGAGGCGAAAGGGATGGAGATGCTGCACCTCGGCGGCGGGAACTACGTCAGCCTGTCCCGCGTCGTCGCGCTGGTCAGCCCGGATTCGCTTCCGGTGCGGCGGCTGGTGCAGGACGCGAAAAACGCCGGGCGGGTCATCGACGTGTCCGGCAGCCGCAAGACCCGCTCGGTGCTGATCACCGACAGCGAACACATCATCTGCTGTGCGGAGGAGACCTCCGTTTTGCAGGAACAGATACGGAAACAGGAAGAAACCACCTAAGACCATCGAAAGGCAGAGAGAAAATGTTATACCCATCGATCCAGGACCTGACGCACGGGCAGGTCAACCGCTACGCGCTGGTCATCGCGACCGCCAAGAGCGCCCGCCATATCACCGAAAAGATGCTCGAGGAAGCCGAGTACGCGGAGAAGCACCGTGAACTGGAGTTCCTGCCGAAAAGCGCGTTCGCGGACTATGAGGTGCGCAAGCCGGTTTCCATCGCGGTCAAGAAGCTCGCGTCCGGGGAGTACAAGATCACCCCGCCGCCCGAAACGTGAGGCAGGAGGCCCTCTCCCCCGCGTTCGTCTGCGTGCGGCTGCTGGACGTGTCGTTCGGCGCGGACCGGCCGTACACCTACCGGTTGCCGGAAAAGTTCGCCGGGAAGGTGCGCCGGGGGACGCTGCTGGTCGTCCCGTTCGGCGCGGGGAATCGGCAGGTCAGCGCTCTGGCGGTGGATTTCGCGGACGAATGCGCGCTGCCGCACGTCAAGGCGGTCTCGTCCGTGCTGGATTACCCGATCGACCTGCCGGAGGAGCTTTTGGAGCTTTGTCTGTTCATGAGGGAGCGCTTTCTCTGCACGTTCGGGCAGGCCCTCCGGGCGATGCTGCCGCCGGGGCTGAACCTGCACACGGAGACGTTCTACGTTCTGACCGAAAAAGCTCCGAAAAGTCCTTTACGGGAGGACTTCGCAACGCTCTACCGGGCAGTCGCGGCGGAGGGGGAGGCGACCGAGGAGGAGCTGACCGCCGTCTTCGGCGAGGAGGCGCCGGACGGTCTGCGCGCGCTCAGTCGGGCGGGGTACATTTCCCGCCGGTCCCGGGTGAAGCGGCAGTTCAACGAGAAGACCCAGCAGGTCCTGCGCCCGAACGTCCCGCCGGAAGAATTGCTCGCGCTGATGAGCGAGGACGGCGGACTGACCGAAAAGCAGCGGGTCGTGCTGGAAGTGCTGAGCCATTACCCATTCGCGACGCAGCGGGAGCTTTCGCTGTACAGCGGGGTGTCCTCGTCGGTCGCGTCCGCGCTGGTCAAGCGCGGGGTCCTGCGGCGGGAGGAGGTCCGCGTGGAGCGGGATTACCTGTCCACGCTTGAACCGGTCCCAAAAGCGGAGCAAACCGTGCTTTCGGAAGAACAGACGGAAGCGGCGGACACCCTTTGCGCCCTCGCCGATCAACCCGAACCGCAGGCGGCGCTGCTCTACGGCGTAACGGGCAGCGGGAAGACGAAGGTCATCATCGAAACCGTCCGCCATGTACTCGCGAAAGGGCGGAGCGCCATCCTGCTTTTGCCGGAAATCGCCCTGACGGCGCAGGCGGCGAACACCTACCGCAGCGTCTTTGGCGAAAAACTGACGCTCATACATTCCATGCTTTCCGCCGGGGAGCGGCTGGACGCTTTCCGCGCCATGCGGGAAGGGCGGGTTCGCGTCGTGCTCGGCACCCGAAGCGCGGTGTTTTCGCCGGTGAAAGACCTTGGCATCATCGTCATCGACGAAGAACAGGAAAGCACCTACAAAAGCGAAACGTCCCCGCGCTACCACGCCCGAGACGTCGCCCGCTTCCGTTGCGCCCGGAGCAACGCGCTGCTGCTGCTCGCATCGGCGACGCCGTCGGTCGAAAGCTACTTCAAGGCGGAATCCGGGGCCTACACCCTTGTAAAACTTACCAAACGCTACGGAGACGCCCCCCTGCCGCAGGTCCGTATTGAGGACCTGCGGGGAGATGAAAACACGTTTCCGGATAAACTGCTCGGCAGAACGTTGTGCGAAACGCTCGAAAAGACGGTTTCCGACGGGCGGCAGGCGATCCTGTTCGCCAACCGGCGGGGGTACCGCTCGCACGTCTCCTGCGCGAAGTGCGGGGCGGTGTTCGTCTGCCCGCAGTGTTCGGTTTCCCTGACCTACCACGCCTATGACGGCGAACGGAAGGGACCCGGGCGGCTGACCTGCCACTACTGCGGGTACACCCGGCTTCTGCCGAAGGCCTGCGACGTGTGCGGGAGCGAACACATCGGCTACTTCGGATTCGGGACGCAGAAATTGCAGGAGGAACTCGAGGAGCGCTTCCCGACCGTCCGCGCGCTGCGGCTGGACGCGGACACGACCGGTGAAAAATCCGCCCACCGGCGCATCCTTTCCGCCTTTGAGAACCGCGAAGCGGACGTCCTGTTCGGCACGCAGATGGTCGCGAAGGGACTGGATTTTCCGGGGGTGGACCTTGTCGGAGTGGTCTCCGTCGACAGCACGCTTTACCAGAACGATTTCCGGGCCGGGGAGCGGACCTTTTCACTCGTAACGCAGCTGGTCGGCCGCGCCGGGCGGAAGAGCGGGCGGGGGCTCGCGATCTTACAGACCTACAACCCGGACAACGAAGTGCTGCAACTGGCTTCCGCACAGGATTACGAGGCGTTCTACCGCTCGGAGATCCGGCTGCGGAGGTCGGTAATGTTCCCGCCGTTCTGCTCGATGCTGGTTTTCGGCGTATCCGCGCCGGAGGAGGCAGCCTGCGCGGAATTCGCGGAGGAGTTCGCGGAGCTGCTGAAGCAGGCGTACGAGCGTACGCCGGACGTGAAACTGCGGCTGTTCGGGCCCTACCCGAGCGGAGTGTACCGGGTCGGCGGGCGGTTCCGCCAACGGCTGATTTTAAAATACTCGGATTCCGCGAGGGCACGGACGTTCTTCGCCGACGTGTACGCGCAGGGGCTTGCGAAATGTCCTCGCTCGGTGCGTCTGGAGGCGGACGTGAACCCCGCTGTCGTCTGACCGTTTTCGCATACAGAAGGAGCGAATTTTATGGCACTGCTGCATATTTTGACCCTTGATCAATACGAATCGGAACTTCGCCGCCGCAGCCGTCCGCTCGACGGCGTGAACGAGCGCACACGCACCCTGCTTGACGACCTGTACGAAACCATGCGGGAGGCGAACGGGGTGGGACTGTCCGCTCCGCAGGTCGGCGTGCTGCGCCGGGCTGTGGTCATCGACATCGGGGAGGGCCGCATCGACCTCGTGAACCCGGTCATCACCGAAACGGAGGGCGAACAGGAGGACCGCGAGGGCTGTCTGTCCGTGCCGGACGAGTGCGGAATCGTCAAGCGGCCGATGAAGGTGACCGTGCGGGCGTTAAACCGGGACGGGAAACCGTTCACGCTGACCGGAGAGGGCCTGCTCGCCCGGGCGATCTGCCACGAACTCGACCACCTCGACGGGGTGTTGTACGTGGACAAGGCAAGCCGAATGCTCACGCCGGAGGAAATGGAAGAACTGGAATCGGAATGAGGGAATACGCATGAGAACCGTCTTTATGGGCACCCCAGACTTCGCCTGCGGGGCGCTGCGGACGCTGCTCGACAGCGGGCAGGAGGTCGCTTTGGTGCTGACCCAGCCGGATAAGCCGAAGGGCCGCGGATATGCGCTGACCCCGTCGCCGGTCAAGCGGCTCGCCAAAGAAAACGGGCTGCGGGTCGAAACCCCGGCCACGCTGCGCTCGCAGGAAGCGGAAGGGATGTTACGGGAAGCCGGCGCGGACCTGTTCGTCGTCGCCGCCTACGGGAAAATTCTGCCCGCGCCGGTGCTCGCGATGCCAAGGCTCGGCTGCGTGAACGTGCACGCTTCCCTGCTCCCGCGCTGGCGCGGGGCGTCGCCGATCCAGCGGGCCATCTTGCACGGCGACACGGTCGGCGGGGTGACGATGCTGTATATGGACGAGGGACTCGACACCGGGGACGTCATCCTGCAAAAGTCGATGGAGATTCCCCCGGAGATGACCGGTGGAGAATACCACGACGCGCTCTGCGCCCTCGGGTCGGAAGCGCTGCGGGAGTTTCTGAACCTGGCGGAAGCCGGAACGGTTCCGCGGCGAAAGCAGACCGGGGAAAGCTGCTACGCGGCGAAACTGGAGAAAAGCGACCTGTTCGTTTCCTTCCGCGAGACGGCGAAGCAGACGCACGACCGCATCCGCGCGCTCTCCCCTGTCCCGACGGCGTTCGGGCTGCTCGGGGAAAAGCGGGTCAAGCTTCTCGCGTCCCGCGCTTCGGACGGGCGCGGCGAACCGGGGAAAATTCTTTCCGCCGGGAAGGACGGCGTCGAGGTCGCCTGTTCGGACGGGAGCGTTCTGTTGACGGCCGTGCAGCCGGAGGGCAAGGGCAGAATGGACGCCTGCAGCTTCTGGAACGGCCTGCGGGACAAAGCGGGGCTGCGCTTCCATGACTGACACAGCGCGGATGGCCGCTTACCGGGTGTTAAACCGCGTCGAGCGGGACGGGGCATTTGCGAACCTCGCGCTTGGCTCGCTGCACGGGCTTTCCGAGCGGGACGCGGCTTTCGCGTCGGCGCTGGTGTTTGGCGTGACCGAAAAGCGGCGTGCGCTCGATTTCCTGCTTTCCCGGCACGCCGCGCGGGAGCCGGAACGCGACGTGCGGCAGGTCCTTCGAATGGGAATTTATCAAATTTTCTATATGGACCGCGTGCCGGACAGCGCCGCCTGCAACGAGAGCGTAACGCTCGCGAAGGGGCTGTTCGGAGAAAAGCGGGCGGGGTTCGTCAATGCCGTGCTGCGCGCCCTCTGCCGGGAAAAGGCGGAAGCGGCGGCGGACTTGGAGATCCAACCGGCCGAAGTAAGGAATTCGGTGTGCGATGGAATTGCAGACCTGCTTCGGGAACAGTACCCGGACGACTGGGAGGACATTCTCGCGTCCTTCGGCGTCCGGCAGCCGCTGCGGCTGCGGGTGAACCCCCTGAAAGGCGACGCGGAAGCGCTTCGTGAACGGTTCGACGCCGAACAGGAGGGCGAAGCGCTGACCGTCCGCTCCCCCGCCCTGCACGCGCGGGCCGCAAGAGAGGCGGAAAGCGGGGAGTACCTGATCCAAGGCTACGGCTCGCAGTACACCGTGCGGCTGCTCGGCGCGAAGCCGGGAGAGACCGTGTTCGACGTGTGCGCCTGTCCGGGCGGGAAAGCGCTCGGGGCGGCGATGGATATGCGGAACGAGGGACGGGTGCTTTGTTCGGACCTGCACGGGAATAAGTTTTCCCTGCTGCGAAAGAGCGCCGAGCGGCTCGGGCTGACCATCCTCGAAACGGAACAGCGGGACGCGCGGGAATTCGTTTCGATGCTTGCCGGAAAGGCCGACCGGGTGCTCTGCGACGTGCCGTGTTCCGGGCTCGGGACGATCGGCGCGAAGCCGGAGCTGCGCTACAAGGACCCGTCCGCTTTCGCGGAATTACCGGAAATGCAGAAACGCATCCTCGAAACGTCGGCGAAGTACGTCCGGCCGGGCGGGGTGCTGGTGTATTCGACCTGCACGCTGAACCGGTCGGAAAACGGCAGGCAGGTGCGCGCTTTCCTCGAAACCCACGCGGACTTTTCGCTTGAGGAGGAGCGAACGTTCCTCCCGAACGGGGTCGCCCGCGAGGGGTTCTACGCCGCAAGGCTGCGGAAAGGAAACGACTGAATGGAAAAGACCGATCTGCTCTCCCTTTTCCCGGAGGAACTGGAGCAATTCGCCGTCTCGCACGGGGAAAAACCGTTCCGGGGCCGGCAATTGGCGGACGGACTTGCCCGCGGGGCGAGATCCTTCCGAGAGATTACGACCCTGCCCGCCCGGTTCGTCGAAACCTTGGAGGAAACGGCGGAGATCCGCGGGATGGAGCCTGAACGCAAGCTGGTTTCCAGGCTCGACGGGACCGTTAAGTTCCTGTTCGCCCTGCAGGATGGAGAAGCGGTCGAGAGCGTGTTCATGCGCTACCGCCACGGGAACACGGTCTGCATCTCCACGCAGGTCGGCTGCCGGATGGGCTGCGCGTTCTGCGCGTCAACCAAGGCAGGGCTGGTGCGCTCGCTCCGGCCGTCGGAGATGCTCCTGCAGGTCCGGCGGGCGGAGGAGGGGACCGGGGAAAAGGTTTCGAACATCGTGCTGATGGGGATGGGCGAACCGCTCGACAACTACGACAACGTCCTGCGCTTCCTGCGGCTGGTCAATCGGAAGGAAGTGCTCGGCATCGGGATGCGGCACATCTCGCTTTCCACCTGCGGGCTGGTCGAACAGATGGACCGGCTGGCGAAGGAAAACTTACAGCTGACGCTTTCCGTCTCGCTGCACGCCCCGACGGACGGGAAACGGCGGGAGATTATGCCTGTCGCGCGGAAGTACAGTCTGCGCGAACTGCTCGCGGCGTGCGACCGCTATACGACGGCGACCGGGCGACGCATCTCCTACGAGTACGCGCTGATCGCCGGAGTCAACGACACGCCGGAGGACGCGCACACGCTCGGAAAGCTGCTGCGGGGACGGTTGGCGCACCTGAACCTGATTCCGATGAACCCGATCCGCGAAAAGGATTTCCGCTGCAGCGAAAAGGAAGCGATCGAGGCCTTCGCGGCGATTACGGAGGGAATCTACCGGGTCGGCACGACGGTCCGCAGGCGGCTCGGCGGAGACATCGACGCGTCCTGCGGGCAACTGCGGGCGAACCGGGAAACGCGGTAAGACGCAAAGCGGAACCCTTTTGACGAAAGGAGGGAGCCCCCCTTTTGAAAGGCTACGGAAAATCCGACATTGGGCAAAAGTACAAGGCCAATCAGGACGCTTTCGCCCTGCAAAACCGAAGCGAATACACGCTCGCGGTCGTCTGCGACGGGGTCGGAGGCGCGCGCGGCGGGAACGTCGCGAGCGAGACGGCGGTCCGCGTATTCTGCGCGTCGGTTCGGGCGGGGTTTGTCCGCCGTCCGTTCGACGGGTTCGACGTACAGTCCGTCGAGGACCTGCTGCGGCAGGCGGTCAGCGATGCGAACGCCGAGGTCTACCGCCGCGCGACAGAGGATCCGGACTTAGAGGGCATGGGTACGACGCTGGTCGCCTTTCTGCGGTGCGACCGCGGGGATTTCGCGGTCAACGTCGGCGACAGCCGGCTGTACGTGCAGGACGAAAGCGGGCTTCGCGCCGTCACGCGGGACAATTCCTACGTGCAGTACCTGATCGACCGGGGGGTCATCACCCCGGAGGAAGCGCCGACACACCCGAAGCGCAACATCATCCTGCGGGCGCTCGGCGAGGGCGAGGAAGTCGAGACGGACTTCTACCGCGTCCCGCCGTTTGAGCGGGTGCTGTTGTGTTCGGACGGATTGTACAATATGCTTCCGGCGGAGGAACTCGCGTCGGTGATAGACGGAAGCGGATGCGACAAGAAACGACCGCCCGGCCTGCGCGGACGGGTCAACGAACTGATTCGACGGGCAAACCGCCACGGCGGGCTCGACAACATTACCGCCGTCCTGCTGGAAGACTGAACGGAAAGGCTGGAAGGAATCTATGAACGATTACACCAACTATATCGGCAAGGTGCTCGACAAGCGATACAAAATTCTCGAGCTCGTCGGCGTGGGCGGAATGGCCTGCGTGCTGCGGGCGCAGGACCTTGTCATGAACCGTACCGTCGCCATCAAGATTCTTAACGACGAGTACAACGGCAACGAACAGGCCGAACATCGCTTCATCGACGAGTCCAAGGCGGTCGCGATGCTCTCCCACAAGAACATTGTGAGCATCTACGACGTGGCAATCTACCCGGACATCAAGTACATCGTCATGGAGTACCTCGACGGGATTACCCTGCGCGAATACCTCGACAACAAGGGGGCCCTGCCGTGGAATGAGGCGTGCATCTACGTCCTGCAGGTCCTGCGGGCGCTCGAGCACGCCCACAGCAAGGGGGTCATTCACCGGGACATTAAGCCGCAGAACATCATCCTGCAAAAGAACGGCGAAATCAAGGTCATGGACTTCGGGATCGCGAAGATTCCGACGTCCGCGGCCGCGGGGGGCGGAAAAGCGGTCGGCACCGTCTACTATATCTCCCCGGAACAGGCGAGCGGCAAGGAAACGGACGCCAGCTCGGACCTGTATTCGGTCGGGATCCTGCTTTACGAGGCGGTCACGGGGACGCTCCCGTTCAAGGCGGACAGCCCGATGGCGGTCGCGGCCATGCAGGTCAACGACGAACCGCCGAACCCGCGGGACCTCGTGCTGTCCATCCCGGTCGGGGTGTCGCAGATCATCCTCAAGGCGATGATGAAGAACCCCGCCGACCGCTTCCGGTCCGCGCATTCGATGGGCAAAGCGATCGAGTGGGTTCTGCGGAATCCGGACGTCATCTTCTCCCTCTCCGGCGAAGGCACGTCCTCCATCGGAGACACGAATGTCGTTTCCATCGACATGATCGACACGGCGGAGATCACCCCCTACGGCGAGGAGGAGATCGCCCAATCGCTCGGCAAAAAGACCATCTCCGAGCGGGAGCGGGAGCAGCAGATCCAGGCCAAAAAGCAGGAGCAGGCGAGCCAGAAAAGCGAACAGAAAAAGAAAAAGAAGTGGTTTTCTCACAGCGGAACCATTTTCCCGGTCATTTTGGGGATCTTTATCCCGTTCATGGTCGTCGCGCTCATCGTCGGGGTGATGCTCGGGATTACCTTCCTCAACGGAACCTTCTTCGCCCCGGAGCAAGGAGTCACGGCGAACTTTCCGAACATCATCGGCGAGCAGTACGACGACGCCCTGGTCGCCCGCCTGCGCAACGGCACCTACGGGCAAACCTTCATCATCGACGAGGGGGCCGTCACCTACACGAGCAACCCGGACAAAGCGAACGGGGTCATTCTTTCGACCGAGCCGACCCCGAATCAGGCCAAAAAGGCGGACATGACGCAGGGCCAGCCGGTCTTTCACTTCACATCCGTCGTCGTCAACAGGCTCGAGTCCCTGCAGACCATGCCGGACCTCGTCGGGTATACGAAGGGGGAAGCGCAGCTCCTGCTGCAGCGGGGCGGGGTGGACGTGAGCCTGATCCAGTTCGATTACGAGACCGACCCGAACCTCAACGTACTGTTTGACGACCAGGTCACACGGACGGTGCCCGCCGCCGGGGAGGATTACAAGTACGGCGATATCGTCGTCGTCTATCTGTGCCGGCAGACCCCCTCGAACACCGGGGACGCCCTGCCGGACTGCGTCGGGCTGCCCATGGAGGAGGCCGTCAAGTGGTGCGAGTACGCTTTATACACGACAAAGATCGAATACGTTCTGACCGAAGGCGGGAATTACACGGTTACGGGCATGTCCCACCAAGCCGGAAGTACGCTGCCCGCCCGGACGGAGATCACGCTGACCGTCAGTCAGCCCGCCGTGCAGATGCCGAATCTGTCGACGATGAGTCTGCCGGAGGCGCAATCGACGCTGGACGCGCTGGGGATTCCGTACACCGTGACGGTGTACGCGAACGTGCCGCAGGGCATCGACCTGCCGAACGACCCGGACGCCTTACAGGAGTACCTGAATTTTTACAGCATTTACCCGGAGGAGAACCCGACCATCACCGAGGACACGAAGATGGTCGCCCAAAGCGTCGGGGAAGGCACGCTGCTTGACCTCAAAGAGATGGAACCCGTAACCCTATACGCCGTGAATTATGCCACGTTCTGGTGAGGAACTGCCCCGCGGGCTGGTGCTGAGCGGGCAAAACGGACTCTACCAGGTGGAAACCGAGGAGGGCGTCCTGCGCTGTCGGGCGGGGTCGGGAATTCGCAAGGACGGGTATAAGCTGCTCGCCGGCGACCGGGTTTCCGTCGAGTCCCACGGGGACGGTACCGGATTCATTCGGGGAATCGGGGAGCGGGTCAACCGCCTCGTACGTCCGCCGGTGGCGAACGTCGATCTGCTGGTGCTGGTCGTCGCGGTCGCGTCGCCCGCGCCGTCGCTGTTCGTGCTTGACGAGCTGACCGTGCTTGCGGAGAAGCAGAACATTCCGCTGGCCTTTGCCCTGACCAAATGCGAGCTCGGGGGCGCGGAGGAGTTCGAGGCCGTCTACCGCAAAACGCCATATCCCATCTTCAGAATTTCCGAGCGCGGTGCGATTGGCGCCGATGCGCTTTTTGACCGTTTACGGGGAAAAACGTCGGTTTTCTGCGGGGCGTCCGGGGTCGGGAAGTCTACCCTGCTTAACAGTCTCTTTCCGGGACTGAATGCCGAGACCGGCGAACTTTCCGCCAAACTCCGGCGGGGCAGGAACACCACCCGCACGACTTCCCTGCATCCGCTCGGCGGCGGCACCTATCTCGCGGACACGCCGGGGTTTACGATGCTTGACCCGGAGAAGTGCACCCTCCTGCGTCCGGAGGAACTGCCGGACCTCTTCCCGGAATTCCGACCCTACCTCGGGTATTGCCGCTACTCCCACTGTACGCACCTGTGCGAGGACGGCTGCCGCATCCTGCAAGCCGTGTCTGACGGCGAGGTCGCCCGCGAGCGGCAGGAAAGCTACCGCAAACTCTACCGGACCTGCAAGGCGCTCCCGCCCAAGCTGCGCTTTCAACGTGAAACGAAGGAGGTTTAAAACCCTATGAAAAACAGATTCGTCATCGGTTACTACAACCTTGCGAATTTCGTAACCATTCTTGGGCTGCTCTGCGCCCTGCTGTCCTGTTTCCTGATCGAGCAGGGACATTACGCCGTTTCGATGCTTGCCTTCTCAAGCGCCGGACTCTGCGACATGATGGACGGCCGTATCGCCCGCTCCAACCCGGCCGCCGGGAAGCGGGCGCGGTATTACGGAGTGCAGCTCGACAGCCTGTGCGACGTCATCAGCTTCGGCGTTGTTCCCTGCTTCCTGGCGTACTGGATGGGCTACAACGGAACGATTGACATCCTCATTTACCTGTTTTTTGCGTTCTGCGGGGCGACGCGGCTCGCGAATTATAACCTGGAAGTGGCGCTGGATTCGCCCGCCCTCAAGAGCAACCGGTTCACCGGCGTGCCGATCCCGTTTACCGTCACGGTGTTCCCGCTGCTGGTGATCGTACATCTGCTGGTCGGACACCCGGTGTACTGGCTGTTCCGGCTGGTGTTCCTGCTGATCGCGATCGGGTTCATCCTGCGCATCCACCTCCCGAAGCCGACCGGGCGAATGCAGCTGGCGATTGTGGTATACCAGCTCATCATCCTGCTCGCGGTTCTGATCACGTCGCTAAACGTCTGAAACAAAAGAAAAAGCAGACGAAAAGCCTGCCCAAGAGGGTCTTGACCCGCCCCCTGTCAAGTAGACAGAGAAAA
>CAZHBX010000027.1:0-27382 GCA_964530795.1 uncultured Ruminococcus sp.
GATGATATGGTTGATCTGCTCATCAGTCAGTTCTTCCGCGCAGCCGAACAGACCGTAACCGGCGTTGGAAACCACTACGTCCACTTTGCCATGCTTCCGAAAGGCATCCGCGACCGTTTTCTGTACGGCGGGGACATCCGTCACGTCGAGAAGCTGACAGTCAAAGTTTTCCGGGTACTCGTCGATCAGCTTTTGTACTTTGCCTTTGTTTCGGACTGTGCCGACGACGGTTTCTCCCTTTTCCAAAAGCTGTTTTGTCATTTCATAGCCGAAGCCGCTGGACACTCCGGTGATCAGCCATGTTCTGCTCATATTGATTTTCTCCTATTATTTATTGTTTCTTATTGTTTCGCGGCGGAATGGACGCACCGCAGGGCGTTCAGGCTTCTCGGATAGCCGATATAGGGCAGGCACTGGGAAATGATCTTGATGAGAAATTCCCTGTCGTTTCCGATTCTCATATTCGCCGCCGCATGGGAGGTGAGCTGCGGCTCGCAGCCGCCCTGCGCGGCAAGGAAACAGAAGGTGATCATCTCGCGCTGCTTGTAATCAAGCCCCGTGCGGGTGTAGTAATCCCCGAAACAGTTATCGGCAAGCCATGTGTTGATGTGACGGCTCTCCTCGGGACCGGAGTTCCAGAAATCCCGCATCCCCTCACCGAAAATGTCCACCTGCGCCTGTGTCCCGGCTTCACGCCGGTTTTCCGCAGTCGTGGTCGCCTGACCGGGGAGCGGCAGAGAAACGCCCGCATCCTCTAACACCTCGTTGGTAATTTTCAGAAAAGGATATACCCGCCCGATACCAAGATACGCTACCGCTTGGTAGACGATTTCTTTTACCTCCACCGGCGTCACGCCGAAATTCAGCGCGGCGGGAAGCATGGCGCGGAACTCGTCGGCGCCCTGGCAGCCCAGCAGCGCGGCGAGGATCGCCATGAAGCGGGTTTTACCGTCCAAATCGTCGTGGTTTACCACCTCGTCAAACGCGAAGTTGTCAAACCGCTCGATAAATTCCGGGTCGGTCCGCTGAAAATCCGATTGGTATCCCGGAAACATCTTTTCATGGTACTCTTTAGCGGAATTTGAAATGCTCATCCTGTTTTTCCCTTATCTACCGGTCATTTTTCCGGATTCCAAAAGCATCCGCAGAATTGCCGCCGGGCGGCGCCGCATTTTCCCATTCATGGCGCGTCCGTTCTTCTGCCGCTTTCCGTGCGGCGCTCGTTTCTTCTTTTGACGGGATTGCGGTATCCGTGATTACCGTTACCGCAGTTGGCCCGTTGGGATACCTGCCTTCCCCAAGGCGCTGCGCGACTTAAAGGCTTCCATATGCGCGTTCGCTGAATACGCCTTCCGTCATTGTTTCTTTGTCCTCCTCAACTACCGATTTGCTGATGCTGTACGGTTGGCTTGACTTGAACCGAAAAACATCCTGATCAGGCTTCCTTTCTCTCCCGGTTTCCTTATTCCGGCTTGACCCGAACAGACACCTCGCCGCTTTGCAGCGCACGCAACACCCCGTCGCCGGGATCGACCAGCAGTTCCCCGCGCGGGCCGACGTCCACGGCGCGGGCGGAAAACCGCTCGCTCCCGCGAAAGACCGTCACGTCTTTTCCGAGCACAAAGCAGCGCGCGCGGTACGCGTCCAGAAACGACCGCTCCCGCAGCACGCGTTCCACGTCCGCAAACCGACGCAGCAGCGCCGACGCGAACAGACTCCGATCCACCCGCACGCCGGTCTCCGACTCCAAATCCGTTGCGACCGACGCGAGCTCCGGCGGGCGGACGCACTTCCGCAAATTGACCCCGATCCCGACAACCGCGTAGGAGAACCCGCCGCTCTCGAAATCGACCGACCCCTCTGTCAGGATGCCGCAAACCTTTTTCCCGCCTACGTACACGTCGTTGACCCACTTGATTGCCGCTTTCGCCCCGGTCATCGCTTCGACCGTCTCGGCGACGGCGACGGCGGCGAACGTCGTCAGCAGCGCCGCGTCCTCCCCGCGCAGCGAAGGGCGCAGCACGAGCGACAGGTACAGCCCCGTCCCCGGCGGCGAAAAAAAGCTCCGTCCCATACGGCCCTTGCCGCTCTCCTGCCGGTCGGCGATGACGCAGACCTTCCCCGCGCCCTCCGCCGCCAGCTGCTTGGCGCGGTCGTTGGTCGAACCGATGCGGTCGTGCACCTCCAGCGCGAACCCGCCGTCTCCCGCCCGGGAAATCACCGCCTCCGAAATCCCTTCGCAGGCGCGCAGCCGGTACCCCCGGTTCGTCGTCGCCTCCACGGCGAACCCGTCCTGCCGCAGCCGGCCGACCGCCTTCCATACCGCGCTGCGCGACACGCCGAACCGCTCCGCGAGCAATTCGCCCGAGATCGTCTCCCCGCCGAGCAGCGCGTCGAGCACCTGCTCCTTCAAACTCATCGCTGCACCCGACCCGAGCCGTCTCCGCCGCAAAGGGCGAGCACCTCCTCGACCGTTACGGCGTTAAAATCTCCTTCTATGCTGTGTTTCAGACAGGACGCGGCCACCGCAAACTCCAGCGCCTCCGCGTCCGTCATCCCGCCGGTCAGCCCGTAGATCAAACCCGCGCCAAAGCTGTCCCCGCCTCCGACCCGGTCGACGATCTGCATGTCGTACTTCCTCGAAACGAACAGCTCCCCGCCGTTATACAGCAGCCCCGACCATCGGTTGCGCGACGCAGACACGGATTCCCGCAGCGTGATGGCCACGCGGCCCACACCGAACCGGTCGACCAACTGCCCCGCAACGCTGCGGTAGCCGTCGAGATCAATCTCGCCCTTCGTCACGTCGCTCTTCCGGGCGCGAATGCCGAACACGTCGGATGCGTCCTCCTCGTTGGCAATCAGCAAATCGACGAACGGCATCAACCCCGCCATAACCTGTCCCGCCTTCTCGCGGGTCCAGAGTTTCTTTCGGTAGTTCAAGTCACACGAAACCGGCACGCCCGCCCGTTTCGCCGCTTCGCACGCTTCCTTCGTGACCTCCGCCACGTTGTCGCCAAGCGCCGGAGTGATTCCCGTAAAATGGAACCACTCCGCACCGTCAAACACCTTGTCCCAATCGATGTCGCCCGGCCGCAGCCCCGCCGCGACCGATCCGGCGCGGTCGTACAGCACCTTCGACGGGCGTTGCGACGCGCCCTTTTCGCAGAAATACAACCCCATTCGGCCCGGGCGGCGCAGGATAAACCGGGTGTCCACGCCCCACCGGCGCAATTGCCCGACGCAGGCCGTCCCGAGCGCATTCTCCGGCAGCCCGGTCACGAACACCGCTTCCCGCCCGAAATTGCAGAGCGAAACGGCGACATTTGCCTCTCCGCCGCCGAAGGTCGCCTCGTAACTCCCCGTCTGCGTGAACCGCTGGTATCCCGGCGGCTGCAAGCGCAGCATGATCTCCCCGAACGTGACGATCGACATACGAATTTCTCCTTTTCCTTCCTTTTTCTTCATCATAGCACGTTTCCGCCCGTCTGTCAAGGGGATTTGCATATTCCCCGCCCCCGCCGCATACGCATAGAACACCAAACGAAAGGAAGGACTTCCCTATGAAACATTCACCCGCCCGTTCCCCGCGTGCCGACCGCCGTGCCGGGGGCGGGAACCCATTGCTTCGCGCCGGGGTCGGCGGGTTTCTTCTCGGGCTTGCGCTGCTATTCGCCCTCGCGTTCGTGTCGTCGTTCATCGCTTTGCAGACGTCCAACCCGTCGTCCGTCGTGTTCCCCGCGTCCCTGCTCTGCGCCGCTGCGGCCGGGTACGGCGGTTCGCTCCTCGCCGCCGGTACCGCATCCTCGCGGGACGTCAACCCGTTTCTTGGCGCGCTGACCGCCGGGGGCGCGCTGACCCTGTTCGTGCTCCTGCTCTCGCTCGTCGTGCCGTCCTCCGGCGAAAATCTCCTGCACCGCATCTCCCCCCTGCTCCTTTTCCCTGCCGCGTCCGCCCTCGCCGGTCTCACCGTCGCCGCCCGCCGCCCCAACCAGAAGCGTCGGTTAAAGAAGCTGCAAAAACGGGTGCGGTAAAAAGGAAGGTACGGCGGGGATCGTCACTCCCCCCGCCGTACCCCTTACGTTTGATTCAGTACCTGCAGGCTCCTATCGAGTATGCCATGCATTTTCGCGATGGCGACGCCGTAATTGACGACCGGCACGCCGGCGTCCGCCGCGCGGCGCAGACGGCTCGCCACCTCGGCAGCGTTCAGCATGCACGCCCCGCAATGGACGACGAGGGAGAACGGCGAGAGGTCATCCGGAAACTCCCCGCCGGACGTGAACGTATAGACGGGTTTCGCGCCGGTGTAACCCTCGATCCACGCGGGCAGTTTGACGGTTCCGATGTCCCCGCACTGGCGGTGGTGGGTGCATCCCTCGGAGATCAGGACCCGGTCACCGTCGCGCAGATTCGCGATCGCCTCCGCGCCCCGGACAAGCTGCCCGAGGTCGCCCTTGTAGCGGGCGAACAGAATGGAGAACGAGGTCAGCAGCTGTTCCGGCGGCAAAACCTTCGCGACCCGTCCGAACGCCTGTGAATCCGTCACGACCAGCTTCGGCGGCCGGGCAAGCGCGGACAGCGTCTCGCGCAGCTCCGTATCCTGGCAGACAGCGAACGGCAGGTGCGCGTCGAGCAGCTCCCGCATGATCTGCTGCTGCGGCAGGATCAGCCGCCCCTTCGGCGCGGCGGCGTCGACCGGAATAACCAGCACCGTCACGTCCCCCGGGGAAAGCAGGTCGGCAATCAGCTTCTTCGGGTTCTCGAGCGTCTTCGCAAAACTGCCAAGCCGCTCCTTCAGCTCACGCACGCCCTCTCCGGTCAGGGCGCTGACGTAGAGCCCGTCCGGCGGCAGGCCGGGCCGTTCGGCGAGCAGGTCCGCCTTATTGTAGGCGACCACATAGGGCAGTTTCCGCTCCCGAAAAAGGGAAAGCAGCTCCTCGTCCTCCGGCGCGAGCCCCGCGGACGCGTCCACGGCAAGCACGGCAAGGTCGGTCTGCGCCAGCATCTGCTTTGCCTTGCGGACCCGCAGCTCCCCCAGCTCCCCCTCGTCGTCCAGCCCGGGCGTGTCGATGATCAGCACCGGTCCGAGCGGCAAAAGCTCCATCGCCTTTTTGACCGGGTCGGTCGTCGTCCCGCGCACCGGCGAGACCACCGAAAGCGACTGCCCCGTTACGGCGTTGACCAGACTGGACTTCCCGGCGTTGCGCATCCCGAAAAATCCGATGTGCACCCGTTCCGCCGATACGGTTTCCTGCAAACTCATGGAAAACTCCCCTTTCCAAAATCGGATGGACGATCCGAAAGCCCGCCCTTTCAGGCAACACGGTGTTTCGCAAGGGACATCCGTCCCCGTGCAATTTGGGAATTCAGAATCTGAAATCTCTTCGATTTTTGTTTCGAATCTCCTCGATATTCCGCTTTGCGATCCCGCGGACCTTCTCCTTCGGGATCCGTTCGAGCTCCCGCTCGATGAGCTTGTCCCCGATCGCCTTGGTTTCGGGCGACGCATAGTCCTCGAGGTACTCGGCGAGGGTCATCAAGGCGTTCGGGTGGCAGCAATTAAGGATCTGCCCGCTCTTGCACAGGCTCATGAATCGGTCGCCCGTGCGCCCCTCACGGTAGCACGCCGTGCAGAACGACGGGATGTGCCCATTTTCCATCAGCCAGCGGACGACCTCGTCGAGCGTACGCTGGTCGGATACGTCGAACTGCTCCGTATCATGCGGGCGCTCCTCCTCGGCGTATCCGCCCACGGACGTCCGCGACCCGCCGCTGATCTGCGAGACGCCCAGCCGCAGCAGCTTCTCCCGGACCGCCTGCGTCTCGCGGGTGGAGATGATCATTCCGGTGTACGGGACGGCGAGGCGGATGCAGGCGGTGATCTTGGCAAACGTCTCGTCGTCGATACCGTTGTCGAACGCATCCGGGTCAATGTCGTCGGCGCGCTTGACGCGGGGTACGCTGATGGTATGCGGCCCGACGCCATGAACGGCTTCGAGATGCTCGGCGTGCATCAGCAGCCCGACGAACTCATACGCGTACCGCTCCAGTCCGAACAGCACGCCTAACCCCACGTCGTCGATCCCGCCGTCCATCGCGCGGTCCATCGCCTCGGTATGATAGTCGTAATCGTGCTTCGGCCCGGTCGGGTGGAGAGCGAGGTAACTCTCCTTGTGGTAGGTCTCCTGGAAGAGGATATAGGTCCCAATCCCGGCCTCCTTGAGCTTTCGGTAGTTTTCGACGGTCGTCGCCGCGATATTGACGTTGACCCGGCGAATGTCGCCGTTCTTGTGGTGGACGCCATAAATCGTGCGGATGCAGTCGAGGATGTACTCGATCGGGTTGTTGACCGGGTCCTCCCCCGCTTCGATGGCGAGCCGCTTGTGCCCCATGTCCTGCAGGGCGATGACTTCCCGCCGGACTTCCTCCTGCGTCAGCTTGCGGCGGGGAATGCGCTTGTTTTTCATATGGTACGGGCAGTACACGCACCCGTTCACGCAGTAGTTCGACAGGTAGAGCGGCGCAAAGATGACGATGCGGTTGCCGTAAAACGCCAACTTGATCTCCTCGGCGATTCTGTAGATTTCCTCAACCTTCTCCGGCAGGTCGCACGCCAGCAGCACGGACGCCTCGCGGTGGGTCAGCCCGGCACAGGTGTATCCGGTCCCGCCCTTCTTCGGGCGGGCCTTCTCGAGGATGGCGTCGATGAGCGGGAGGTTGTGCCTGTTTGCCTCCGCGTAGGCGAGGGTCTCGCGGATCTCCGCGTCGTTAATGAATTCCTCCGCTTTCCGGGAGGACGGGTCGTAGACTGCCATACAGTTCATCTTTCTCCTTTTCTGATGTCGCCCCGGTCTACCGTCAGGCGGTAGCCGATGGATTCCATTCGCCGCGCGAGACAGCCGCGGCACTCCGCCGCCTCCTCGCCCGTACAGATCTTATTGTCGTAAAGCTCGTATTTTTTCCGCACCGAAACCGGGGACAGGTTGGGCATAACCACGTTCGCTCCGGACAGGATCCCCAGCTCCCGTCCCCGTGGGTGCAGGGTCCCGAGCGCCGTCGTCGCGGGCAACAGCACCGGCGGATAAATGAGACGGAGAACCGAAAGCAGAAAGCAGGTCAGCTCGACCGACCCCGCCTGTTCCCTCCGGAACGGGGTGTCCTTATGCGGGATGAACGGTCCGATACCGCACATGTCCGGACGGAATTCCTGCACGAACAGCAGGTCCTTCGCCAGCTCCGCCTCCGTCTGGAATGGCGACCCAACCATGAAACCGCACCCGACCTGGTATCCGATCTCCCGCAGGTCCCGCAGGCACCGCATCCGGTTGTCGAACGACAGTTCCGGCGGGTGCAGGCGTCCGTAGTGCGTCCTATCCGCCGTTTCGTGCCGCAGCAGGTAGCGGTCCGCACCCGCATCGAACAGCGTCTGGTAGCTTTCCCGCGAGCGCTCCCCGAGCGAAAGCGTCAGGGCGCAGTCCGGGTATCGGCGCTTCAGTTCCTTCAGCAGACCGCCGATCCGCTCGTCGGTGTTGAACCCGTCCTCCCCGCCCTGCAAAACGAACGTCCGGAAGCCCAGCCCGTACCCCTCGTCGGCGCAGGACAAAATTTCCTCGTCAGTCAGGCGGTAACGATCGCAGTGCGGATTGCTTTTCCGGATTCCGCAGTAGTAGCAGTCGTTGCGGCAGATGTTGCCGATTTCGATCAGCCCCCGGGTGAACACCTCGTCGCCATAGATCTCCTTCCGCACCGCCACGGCGCGTTCGGCGAGCGTTTTCGCCGTTTCCTCGTCCCGCCCGGCCAGCAGCGTCCGGTACTCCGCTTCTGTCAGCCGGTGTCCGGCGGACAGCTTTTCGACGAGACGCGCCGGTTCAGCCATCTCCGACCACCCCCGACAGGGCGGTTTTCACGCTCACCCCGGGCAGCTTGCCGATTTTCCCCGCCAGCGACGAAATGCGGTCCTGCGGGGCGTCCATGACAATGCTGATCACGTGGATGCCCTTGTCCCGGCACGGCAGGCCCATCCGCCCGAGGATATCGTCCCCGTATTCGTGCAGCAGCTCGTTGAGCCGCCCGGCGGACGCGCGGTCCTCGACAATGATGCTCATTACGCCGATCCTCGTCTGCACCGTTTATCCTTCCCTTCCAACTCCATAAATATTTCATGCAAAAAGCCGCGCCCGAAGCAGGCGCGGCAAAAACGCGGGGAAATCCCCGAATCCACCAAAATTTTTGCGCACCTTCCGCTTCAGAAAACCTCTTGACGTCAGGAACAGTTTTATGATACACGCGTTTCCCCGAAAAGAAAAGGGGGTCATGCATTTTCCGCACATTTTCAAAGCCGCACGGCTGTTTCCAGCCCCAGCTTCAGCATATCGGTAAACGACGTCCGCCGTTCGTCCGCGCCCAGCCGCTCGCCGGTCAGCAGGTGGTCGGACACCGTGAACAGCGCGAGCGCGCGCTTGCCCGCCCGGGCCGCCGTCATGTAGAGCGCCGCCGTCTCCATTTCGACGGCCAACACCCCCATCTTGCCCCACACCGCCGCCTGCGTCTGCGCGGGAGTCGGCGCTTCCTCGTCGGCGTAGAACGCGTCGGTCGAAAGCACGTTCCCGACCCGGCAGGTCAGCCCGAGCGTTTCCGCCGTCGAAACGCAAGCCGAAAGCAGCCCGTAATCCGCAATCGGCGCAAAGCACCCGTCCAGTCGGTACTGCGACGCAAACGCCGAATCCGTGCAGGCCCCCATCGCAAGCACCACGTCCCGCAATTGCACCCGCTCCTGCAGCGCCCCCGCCGAGCCGACCCGCAGCAGGTTCTCCACCCCGAAATGCCGGAACAGTTCAAACGCATAGATGCCCATCGACGGCATTCCCATCCCGCTCGCCATGACCGAGACCGGCTCGCCCTTGTAGTACCCGGTGTAGCCCTGCACGCCCCGAATGTCGTTGACCAGAACGGGACGTTCGAGGAAGTGTTCGGCGAGGAAACGGCTCCGCAGCGGGTCACCGGGCATGAGGACGGTCTTGGCAAACTGCTCCGGGGTCGCGTCGATATGCGGCGTAGACATGGGAAAACCCTTCTTTCCTTTTTGGTATTGTAACACACTTCCGTTCTCTTGTCAAGACAGGAATTTTTTCCGAAAAAACGTTGACAATTCCCTCCGCCCGTGTTATACTTCGGATAGAGCCTATCTGCAATGGAAGGGAGAAATTTTTTATGAGCAAAATCCGTGTGACCGTCTGGAACGAATATCGTCACGAAAAATCCAACGACGCCGTCCGTGCGATCTACCCGAACGGACTGCACGCCGAGATCGGCAAGGCCCTCGCCGAATGCGACGACCTCGAAATCACCCTCGCCGCCCTCGACGATCCGCAGAACGGTCTGCCGGACGAGGTGCTTCGCAACACCGACGTCCTCTTCTGGTGGGGTCATATGGCGCACGACGAAGTGCCGGACGATCTCGTTGAGCGCATCCGGCAGCGCGTCTACAACGGCATGGGGCTCGTCGTACTCCATTCCGGGCACTACTCCAAAGTCTTTCGCGCTGTCGTCGGCACGACCGGCAACCTGCTCTGGGGGGATAACCTCCACGAGGTCGTCTGGAACATCAATCCGACCCACCCGATCGCCGCGGGCGTCCCCTCCCATTTCCATATAGATAAGGAGGAGGTTTACGCCGAACCGTTCCAGATCCCGGATCCGGACGAACTGGTTTTCCTGTCGTGGTACGAGACCGGCTATGTGTTCCGTTCCGGCTGCGTATGGAAGCGCGGCGCGGGCAAGGTGTTCTACTTCCAGCCCGGCCACGAGACCGTCCCGACCTACCACAACCCAATCGTCCGCCGCATCCTCCGAAACGCGGCCCACTACTGTGCGAAGAAGGAAACCGGCTACAACTGGCTGCCCGCCGGCAACGCCCCCTATATCCGCAGCGATTTCGTCCCGGAAGGCGAGCTGGAATGCCTCAAAAAAGCCGAAAATTGAAGAAAAATTTAAAATTACGCAAAACCCCTTGACAAATGCTGGCAACTCGTCTATAATAGGACCGGTTTTTCGGGCGGGACGGGGATTTATCCGTTTGAAAGACCAAATAAGAAAAAGCAAACAAAAGAAAGGGGAAATGAACTCATGAAAAAGTTGCTTTCCGCGCTCCTCATCGCTGCGTTGCTGATCGTTTCCGCCACCTGCGTCCTCGCAGTCTCTGCGGATGAACCCGTCGACAACAGTACCTCTTCGACCGAGACCTCTTCGACCGAGACCTCCTCGACCGAGACCTCCTCGACCGAGACCTCCTCGACCGGAACTTCCTCGACTGAGACCTCTTCGACCGGGACCCCCTCGACTGAGACCTCTTCGACCGGGACCTCCTCGACTGAAACCTCTTCGACCGGGACTTCCTCGACCGGGACCTCTTCGACCGGGACTTCCTCGACCGGGACCTCTTCGGCCGGAACGAATACGCCTGCCACTTCCTCTTCGCAGGCTCCGGCTACCAGCTCGACCGCTCCGACGACCGGCGACACCGGCATCATCGTCCTTGCGGTTCTCGCAATCCTCGCTGTGGTCGGCGGCGTCATTGTGGTTCGTGCGAGACACTAAAACCGTTTGACCCCGAAACGGCAAATCCATCTGACAGGCGCTCCTTTTGCGGAGCGCCTTTCATTTTTGTTCCGGTTTTCGCAGCGATTTTTTCCTCCCGGATGACGAACGGGAACACCGCGGGATCCAAAACATTGAAAAAAGCCAAAATTTCCCGGAAACTTTTCCGGAACCCCTTGACAAACGTTGACAGATCGACTATAATTGAGGATGGTTTTTGAGTGGGACGGGGTGTGTTTGTCCGCTCGGGGCCGAAAATAAAAAACTAAAAAATGAAAGGGGAAACAAACCATGAAAAAGTTGCTTTCCGCGCTCCTCGTCGCCACGCTGCTGATCGCTTCCGCCGCCTGCGTCCTCGCAGTCTCTGCGGAAGAAACCGGCAGCACCGTCATCTACAACCTGCTCAGCGAAGTCAAAGCGGCTGATACGGCGGATTATACGCTCGTTGTCAACGACAACGGCTCCGTCACCATCACCCTGAAGCGTGAGGCCACGGCTGATTCCGCTATCACGATCGCCGAGAATTTTAGCGGCGGCAAGTTCGATGCTACCAAACAGACCTACCTTGCCGCAGACATCGTCTGCGACAATTCAGCCATCGACTTCCGTCTCCACTACACCCGCAAGGATAAGCTCGCCGATCAGTTCTGGAGCGGTATGCGTAGAGACGATAACGCCGCTTACGCCACCAAGACCGATACGTCCGTCGTCTGGGACGTCACCAAGTATCTGACCAGTGACCCCAACAAACTCAACGACGACCATATGCATCAGTACACCGATCTGATGATCATGGCCGGTAAGAAGGACGACGTGCTGACCATCAACACCCTCGCCCTGATTTCGGATGCGTCCGCGCTCGTCCCCGGCACCCCGCTGGTGAAGCCGGATGCCAACGGCAATACTTCCTCCGAAGAGACCTCCTCGACCGGGACTTCCTCGACCGAAACCTCTTCGGCCGGGACCTCCTCGACCGAAACCCCTTCGACCGGGACTTCCTCGACCGGAACCTCTTCGACCGGGACGAATACGCCTGCCGCTTCCTCCTCGCAGGCTCCGGCTGCCAGCAGCTCGTCTGCTCCGGGCACCGGCGACGCGGGTCTGATCGTGTTCGCGGTCCTCGCGGTTCTTGCCGTTGTCGGCGGCGTTGTCGTGGTTCGTGCGAGACACTAAAATTTTGCATCGGTTCTAAACGAAACGTTTGAAAAATGCGGGCGCTCCTTCACGGGACGCCCGCATTTTTTTTGTAGAATCGGGAATACTTCCTCATGGAACGCAATTAGAAACCAAAAATATTATTTGCCGAAAGGGGAAAACGCATTCCATGAAAAAGCTCATTTCCATCCTGCTGCTGTTGGCAGTACTGTCGCTCGGCGCGGTCTGCGCAATGGCGGCGGACAGCACGCCGGTCAGCGGGGAACCGTCTTCGGTCGTCATCGTTGACTTCCTCGCCGCCCTGCAAGACACCGATAACGAGTCTGTTACGGTCAAACGCAACGAAAACGGCTCGGTCACCGTCACGCTGAAGAAAGAAGCGTCCGAACAGGCGCCCGTTCACCTCGCGGACTATACGGCCGCGCAGGTCGACCTGTCCAAACCGACCTTCGTCGCCGTCGATTTCGAGAGCGAGAACAAGGCCGCCGACTTCCGTATTCACTACACCCGCAAGGACAAGGATCCGAACGCGGACCTGTTCTTCACCGGGATGAAGAGCAGCTCCAGCTACACCAAACGTTCGACGGACACCTCCATCGTCTGGGACCTGTCCGCCTACGTCACCGGCGAAAAGCGGTTTGAGAACAACGTCCACGAGTTCAAGGACCTTGACATCACGGCCGCCAAGTCCGGCGACACCATCACGTTTAATACGCTCGCCATCGTCAGCGACGAAAACGCCATGGTCGTCGGCACGCCGCTCGTGAAGGCTTCCGCTGAGGACAGTTCCACGTCCTCGGACTCCACTGACTCCACGTCCGCCGACTCTACGTCCGCCGACTCTACGTCCGCCGACTCCACGTCCACCGATTCGACGGGATCGACCGGCTCCGCGTCCACCGATTCGACGGGGTCGACCGGCTCCGCGTCCACCGATTCGACGGGGTCGACCGGCTCTATGAGCTCGCCAACGGGTTCGACCTCCGGGACCGGATCGACAGGTTCGACCTCGTCCACGTCGTCGACTTCGTCCGGCAGGGTGCCGGCGGGCGACACGGGGATCATCGTATTCGTTGTGCTGGCGCTTCTCAGTGCGGCGGGTACCATCGCGGTGCTGCGCGTCAGAACGCACTAAGCCAAACGCAAGGGTTCGTCGGGGGGAGTCATCGCTTCCCCCGGCCCCGTATGTGAAGGGTCCATATGCAAGAGCGGGGATGCGGGGTAATCACTACCCTCGCATCCCCCTTTCGTACAAATCAGCAGTATATTTTTCAAATCCTATTGCAATTTCGGCGGAATTCCTGTATACTGGAGGAAAGAAAAACCAAAAAGGGAACCCGGATACGGGATTGCCGTCATCCGCCCAGCGGCAACCTGCGACCACAACCGGTCGCCGGAAAACGAGTTCCGCCGCCGCATCAAGCTCGCCGCCTGGTTCTCGAGCAACGAGTACACGGATATCGACGGCGACGGGATGCAGGATCTTACCGGCTCCCTCACGCTCGACGAGGGAACCATGCCCGCGATCTCGGAACTGCGGGCATATTTACGGGAAACCGCCCGAGCTTTCTGCCTTTTTTTCATAAGAGTCTTGCATTTTTGCGAATGATCCTGTATACTATTTCTTGGAAAAAGGAAACTTCAACGAAAGGAAAATCACCTGTAATGAAAAAACTGTTGCGAACTATGCTTTGCCTGTTTCTGACGCCGCTGCTGCTGGTCGCCGGCTGCGCGGGCCGCGGGGACGTGCTCACGTCTTCGGACGGCCCCGATCCCGCCGACCCGTCCGATCTCCCGAGCGAGGATCCGAAGACCCCGGACCCTCGCGCGGAATCCGTTTGGACGGCCGACTACGCCGACGAGACGAACGGGCTGACCGGCCCGGAAACCATCTTCAAGGCCGCCGTCTACGAAAACGGTAACGCCACCGGCGAAAACCCCGCCCCGGCGGACGACAACGATGTGCGCATGCTGTTCACCGGCGCGGAAGCCACGCGCGCGGTCGTACCGGCGGAGGGCTACTGCGTCACGCTTCCCGGTGCGCCGGAGGCGGACTTCAGCATCGGCAAGTTTCGCTCGCAGTACCGCACGGACGACTACTGCCTGACGCTGACCTACGAAAATCAAAACCCCTACGGCAAGCAGGGCGACGGCAGCACGAGCAAGGACGGGTACGACCTGTACATGCGGGAATGGCTGGTTGAGCAGATCGACGACACAAACTTCCTTGCGAACAACCAGATCATGCGCACCCGTGCCGTGCAGGAGGTCGAGGTCGGAAATTACACGGTCAAGTCCTACTGCATGCAGATCAACCTCGCGGCAAAGATCGAGATGCCGTTCTACCAGATCGCCATCATTCGCCCGACGAATACCTACAACTACTTCTACCTCATCGTCCTGAAGTCCGCCAAGCGGATGAACGACCAGCTCGACGAGATCGTTGCCTCCTTCCGCGAGATCCCGATGGTCGGAACCCCGTCGAACGGGTTTGCATCCTACGAATGCAAGGAGAATCCGGACTGGTCGGAGGAGACCAAGGCCTACTACGAATCCCTCCGGAACCGTACGGACGTCGGCTTCGGCGCGTTTCACGAAAGCAACAGCGATGCTTACACCAAGTGGCTCTGGGGCGAGGAAGCGCTTGACGCGACTCCGGACGTCTACATGACCTACCTGCACATGGGCTGGAACGGCACCTACGCCGACCCGAAGGAGACCTTCAGCCGGGCCGACAAGTACGCGGGCGGAAACGGGTTTGACGGCAAGCCCGTCTTCAACCTGACGTACCAGTTCACCGAGACGAACAACGCCACCGGCGGGGTCTACACCCCGATGTTCGACATTCTGCGCGGCAAGCACGACGACTACTTCCGCAGTCTCGCGTCGTACATCAAGAACTACGCAAAGCCCATTATCTTCCGCGTCAACAACGAGATGAACACCGACTGGACCGACTACTGCGGAATGATGACCCTGCTCGACCCGGACATCTTCCAGATGACCTGGCGGCACCTCTACGACCTGTTCAAAGAGGAAGGCGTCAACAACCTGATCTGGGTCATCAACCCGATCTCAACGACCTGCCCGTACTGCAACTGGGGCGAGGCGCTCTGCTATATGCCGGGTTCGGACTACGTGCAGATGCTCGGGCTGACCAACTACGAAATGAACAATGGCGCTTCTCCCCGCTCCTTCCGGGACCTGTACACCGAAACGGCGAACAAAATGCTCCCCTACTATTCGGAGTTCCCGTGGATGCTTGGAGAGTTCGCCTGCGGCGCCGGCGGAAACGCCCTTTACGACTACGGCATAAACGGTTACAAGACGACCGAGCTCGGGCGGAACATCGCCTCCCAGACCCAGTGGGTGGAGGGCATGCTCGACTGTTTTGCACACAGCCAGGAAGCCGGATATGAATTTTGCAGCCGCATCAAGATCGCCGTCTGGTTCTCGAGCAACGATTACGCGGACGCAAACGGCGACGGCCAGTACGACGAGATCACCAACTACCTTAAGCTCGACGAGGCGTGCCTGCCGACGATCGAGAAGCTGCGCGATTACCTGAACAAGTCCGATTCCTGAGCGGACAAGGAGACAAACCATGAAAAAACGGATGTTTTCCCTGTTTCTGTGTGCGGTGCTGTCCTGCCTCTCCCTGCCGTTCGCGGCGGGGGTATCGGCGACGCCGGCGGAGGACGCCCTGCTGCTCGACGGTTTAACGCTCGTCACGCTCGGCGACAGTTTGACGGCGATGGGCACTTGGACCAGGACCATCGGCGAAGAGATGAACCTGTATGCCGTCAACTCCGGTGTCGGCGGCGATACGACCGAGGATGCGCTCGCCCGGTTCGACTGGGACGTGACCAAGAAGGACCCGGACATCGTCGTCATCGGGCTGGGCACGAACGACTTCGTCCGCCCCAACCAAGGCAGCAAATCGCCGAAAGTCAACCCGGAAAAGTACCGTGAGAACCTTAAAAGTATTATTAGCCGGGTGCAGGCGCTGAACGCCGACCCAATCCTGCTGACCCCGCCCTACGTGCGCGAAGACGCGTATGGACCGGCGGAGAACTACGCGGACGACGGCGGACTCAACCCCGCGCTGGACGTGTACGTGGAGATCGTCCGCGAGGTCGCCAAGGAGACCGGGGTCGGACTGGTCGACATCCACAAACTCTGCGACGACTACTCCGCCGACGAGTTCCTCATTAGCGATGGCGTACACCTCGCCGACGTCGGCAACCGCGCCTACGCCGACGCGATCGAGGCCTACCTCAAGGAACACTACCGCACCGACCCGGACGCGCCCCGCATCGAGTTGCCCCAACCCCCGGACGTCGAGGAGGGTTACTGGACCAAGTCCATTATCCCGTTTGACGCGGAAAGCTGGCGTATCCTCAGGCCGGGCACCATCGTCACTGCCGAGGAAACCGACGGGTCGATCTCCTTTTCCAACACGAATGGGCTCTGGCCGGAAGCGCACTACTCCCCCGAAATCGAAAACACCATCGCCGTCCCGATTGAGAACAGCTACCTGACCGTTAACTTCGAGACGGACGCGGTCACGAACATCATCCTCTACTTCAACGGCTCCACCCCGACAGTCGCCTATCACGAAAACTACGTTGGGCTCATCCCATACTTCGTCGCGCAGGACCCGACGCTCAGGACCGAGGAGGTCGGCGACCTCTCCGCCAACCAGCGGGTCAACTGCAAGCTGAAGCTGTCTGACATCGTCCCGGATAACATTGTCAGGGACGACGGCACGGTGCTAATCTCCGGATTAAAGCTGTACGTCGTGGGCGCCGCGGGGCGCAAGATTACCTTCCATGAGTTCAGCGTCACCAACCCCGACCCGGCGACCCTCCCGAAGGAAGCGGTGTACGAGGACGTCGTCAGCCTGCTCCCGACCGACGAGGACCAGATCTCCCGAGTCGAGGGCGGCGTCGCCGACTACTCCATCGATGAGGACGGCAGCCTGAATCTCGCCCGCGCCCAGGAGGACACGCTCTCTTGGCCGTCCATCGACATTCAGGTCAATAAAGAGATCGACCTCGCCGAAATGCCCTACCTGCACATCGCGTTCACCTGCGACGGCGGCTCCGCCAACGGACACATCTACTACACGGTCGACGGCGGGCCGGAGCAGGAAATGCAGCTCTCCATGCTCGTTACCGATACGGTCAACGACTTCACGTCCGGCCAAAAGCTACACTTTGCCCTGTCCGACAAGCTCGGGACAACCGGAAAGATCACCGTCACCCACGTCCAGCTCTCGGTCTACGGCACGCCCGGCAACTCGCTCCATTGGACCGCCCTCGCCTTCTCAAAGATGATACAGGAGGCCAAACCGGCGCCCGAGCAGCCCGGCAAAACGTCCGATGGGTCCGGTGTTTCCTCCGCCGTTTCCGACACATCGTCTGACGCGTCCTCCGCCGATTCTTTGACGGTCGATTCCTCCGCGGACACCTCGTCCGGCGGGCCGCACCTGCTGACCGGTACGGACATCGCCCTCATCGTCGGCGGCATTTCGGTGCTTTTGTTCGCCGTCGCCTGTATCATCGGCGTCGTCATGCACAGGAAACGAAAGAAGTCATAAGGATTTACGTAGAGGGGAACGCGTGGGAAAACTCATTTCCCCACTTGGAATATGTCCCACCGGCGTTCATGCAGCGCCAATGGCAAAGCGCAAGGTTTTTGGGGGACCTCTTCCAAAAATCTTGCGCTTGAACAAAGCCGCTTAGTACGCAACCTATTAAATTCATCCTGCGGGGTGTGGGGGTAGTCAATACCCCCACACGTACTCCTGCTTTTAATGTCCGCAGCAGTTATCCTTGCGCAGGTTTCCCTCGGCGTACGGATAGAACTCGGAGATCGGGAAGTTCATCTTGCCAAACACGCTGCACGGGTCGGAGCTGTCGTTGGCGGGGGTGCTGTCCTTTTCGGGGAGCACGAAGTGCGCGGCCGGAAGGACGAGCTGGACAGTGCGCTCCATGCGCACGACGGAGAAGAGGCCGATGCTGACATAGACGGCGTTCGTGCCGATCCCGTCAAGGAACTCGCCGTCAAAGCGGGCGCGAACGCGCTCGGGAATGTTGTCGGCGTTCATGCAGCAGTGCCCGAAGTGGCAGCCCTTGTCCTTGACTTTCACGTCGAGGCAGATGGGGGAGGCGACCTCGAGGGTCACGGTCGGCAGGGTCGAAGTCTCGTTGCACTTCAGCTTGCACGGATCGACGCAGAAGCCGTCGTTTTCCGGGTCGGACTGGAAGACGGAGACGTTCTTTTCACTGCCGTACAGCACAATTTTCTTGTCAAAGGCGCAAAGCCCCTTGACGATCTGGCTGTGTCCGTTGCAGACGCAGCACTCAAGCGTCACACAGAAAAAGTACCGAATGGTCACCTGGTAGAAACCTCGGTTAAACGGGACGGTATCCAGCGAGATGTTCGCGTAGATGACTTCCACGTCGGTGCAGCGCACGGCGGTCGCGCGGTCGACGACCTCCTGTGCGCGGTCGCACAGTTGGACCCGCAGGTCCTCGAGGCAGTCCTTGTCTCTCGCCGAGTCGAAAATTTTATTCACGCTCACGCAGCAAAGCTGTTCCGGCTTGCCGCAGAGTCCGCCGAGCGGCGACGAGCAGCCGCCCTGCTGGTTATTTCTTTCCATCAAAATATCCTCCTTGCATGATTCGATAAGGGGTTCTCGACGCCCTATCACTAACCATTCTATGCGAAAAAAACGAAAACGCTCTTTACAAACCGCCCGAAATGGTGTATAATAGCGCGAAAAGGGCAAGATTTTAGAAAGGAAGTGGGCGCGGATGCGAACCGACGGGACGCGTTCCCCTCAAAAAACGCTTTTTGCCGTCGCGATCCTGCTGCTGTGCCTGCTGACGATCGTCCTGCTGTGCGCCGGCGCGCTGCGCGTGCTGATGTGGCAGGGGCGGGAGGTGGAGGTGTCGGTCGCGACGTCCGGGGAGCAGTTTACCGAGAGCGTCACGGTCACCCTGCGCAACGTTCTGGGAATGGATATCCTCATCGACGAGCAGGGGCAGTCCTGCGCCATGCTGCAGCACCGGGTCGGCAAAACGTGGGAGGACGTGAGCGAGATCCGCTTCGTGCAGGAGGATAGCGCCGCCCTCTCGGCGAAGTACGGCGGGATGTACGCCCACCTCTCCCCCGGCGGCGAACTGCTCTATGAGCTTGACGGCGAGCAGATTAACAGCCTCCCCGGCGGCGAGTACCGCATCGCCATCCGCTATATCAGCGAAAAGGCGTATACCGAATACCTCCAGGCCCGCGCCCGCGAGATCGAAACCTCCCTCGACGCCGCTTCTCGGCCCCTCAGCTCGACCGACGAGCCTACTGACGAGTCATCAAAAGATTCTTCCGGGGAGCCGTCCGGGAATCCGCCCGTCGCATCCGGTAACGGACCGTCGGGGGACTCCGCCGAAGACCTGTCAGGCGATACCGCATCCGAAAATCCCGTCGCATCCGGCGATCCCGACGACGAGCCTGCGTCAAGCGTCCTGCCAAAGACGGAGCTACTCTACGCCGAGTTCGTGATTATCCCCCGCTCCACCACGACGCACGCAAGCGCGCCGTAAAAGAGCAGATAAAATTCGTAAAAGTACTTGCTTTTTTCCCCGGAGCGTAGTATAATGATTCCGCAAAAGTTGTCAATATCGTTTCGGCTTTTCATGTCCCTCCACGATGTCCTTTCGATTTCTCGGCCGGGACATCCGGGAGCAGGACTTTGAGAATATAAATGCCGGTGTGTTGGAATTGGCAGACGAGGTGGACTCAAAATCCATTGCCAGCGATGGCGTGCGGGTTCAAGTCCCGCCACCGGCACCAGTCGAGAGCCTCGACATGCAATCCGCGTTTCGGGGCTTTTACTACATCATAGCAATGCGTTCGCGTTTAACGTGCATCTTTTTCGTAGTACCCTTCCAAATTATCAAAAAAGATGAAACACTGCCCGAGGTTTCGCTTGCCAAGGATGCGCCGTCTGTTACGGTCAAGCTGCTTGAAATCATTTCTTTTGGCCTGTGGCAAAAAGATACGGTTGAATATACGGCGTTTACAAGCGATGCGACTTCAGGCGTTGCAAAAATCGAGTATTATATTGACAGAATATTGACAGAACCACGACTTCCGTGAAAGATAAAGAGGCGCTGGACGATATAAGAGAATGGACAACTTACCATGACGCCGTTTCAATCAGCAAGGATTCCCAATTTGTGGTTTATGTGAAGGTCACTGATGAAGCCGGTAACTACAATTATGCATCCTCCGGCGGCGTGATATTTGACGCAACGAAGCCGCGCATTGATTTGAAACCCGCTGACGGTAATACTTATGAGAACGGTTTCTTTACCGGAGATGTTTTGTTTAATCTCTTCACGACAGATGCGCTTCCTTCTTCCGGAATCAAATCGGTTGATTATGTTATAGCAATAAACAACGAACCAAGACCGAAGGAAAGCCTTTATACATTTGACGCAGATGCGGAAGAGCAGCTTGTCACCAGATGGCCGAAAGATATAGATGCGGTACATACCATCACCGTTCCGTGTGAAGGACTAAAGGAAACCGATGAAGTAAAGCTTACTATTACGGTTGAAGATCTGGCCGGGAATATTGAAACGCACGGCTATGGCATGAATGTTATATCAGAAGCCGCCGAGGTTTCTCTGACTCCGATTGCAGAAGGATACTATCAAACGCCGCAGGAAACTGAAATTACCGTTGCGGGGAAACCGAATTCTTTCGATGAGAAGAAAGTAAATATCGTTATTACCGCAAAGAACGCTCTGGGTGAGAATGTAGCCGAAGATGTAACATCAACTTATAAGCCTTGGTGAATGGAAAAAGGTTGAATCAACCGGGGAACATAAGGCTACATTGACTTTTAATGCAAACGCAAACTATGAAGTGTATGTGCAATACGTGGAACCACGCGGTCTTACCGGCTCCAGTGAAACTTTAAGATTTGTCGTAGACAAGGACACGAAACCAACTGGTTCCGTTACAATCGGCGGTACAAACACATGGTCTACCCTTCTTGAAAAACTTACCTTTGGTTTGTGGACACAAGAAGCTGTTACCGTTTCCGCAACCGCCCAAGACGAAATCTGCACTCCGGCACCGAAGATTGAATACTTCAAGACATCCGATACTTCCCTAAAGCTAAGAGCTGAACTGGAAGAATATGCGGATTGGCAGGAGTTCCATGAGTTTGAAGTCAGCAAAGATGAAGTCTTTGTAATTTACTTAAAAATCACAGATGCTGCCGGAAATTATGATTTCATTTCCTCGAATGGCTACATTCTCGATTCTGAAGATGCAGAGATTTCGATTGTTGCAAAAGAATCAGCCAATGAAAATGGATATTATAACAAAGATGTACCTATCTTAATTGATATCAATGAGAAAGCGGACGCCACTTACTCCGGTATCAAGAGCATCGAGTATTGGGTTGAAAACAACGGCAATAAGACACGGGGCGAGACACTGCTTACCTTTGAATCCCTTGATCCAACCTACGCGGAACTGGAATCCAATTGGAACAGCGATAAAGCTAAGAAGGAAGTTGTTGCTGATGCGGAAAAGAATAACTCTGACGATGTAAAGGTCTATGTCAAAGTTGTTGATAATGCCGGTAATGAAAATACGAAAACACTTGATTTGAAAATTGATGCTACAAAACCAAAAATTCAACTCTCGTATGATGTGGATAATGGCAATAAATACACAGTAAACAGCGAGCAACATTGACGAACAGCGTTTCTATGTGGACAAAACAAATCCGGAGGTCACGATTCGAAAAGTCGTTACTGGTGAAGGAACAAGCAGTAAAAAGCTTGACGAGTCCGCCAACAACAACGACGGAAATATCGGATTACGGCAACCGACACGAACTTTGATGTGTTCACGCCCGTCTTGACGGCTGTTGTCAAAAACGGTGATACGTTTGAGACGAAGCAATTAAATATCGGCGGCATGTCCGATTTTCCCAATGGCAAGACCTATACCGTTTCAAACATTGATACGGACGGCATTTATACCATCAAATGCACTGTGGTGGATAAGGCCGGTAATGCGTACTCCGAGATTCATTTGGAAGATCAGGACGGCAATCCGTATGTGGAGAACAGATCGGGCAACGATCCGTTGGTAGTTTTCTCGGTTAACCGGGACGGCTCGACCTTCATGCTTGACCAAAACACATCCGAGATGGTTCAGCAATACTATGTGCAAAATGTACTGAATGACGTCGTGGTGGTTGAGACCAACGCAGATCCTCTTTCCGAGCACCATGTCACTGTGAACGGAAAAGAAGTTCAGGAGAATTCCGACTACAGTGTATCGCAGGACGGCGGCAACGGTTCTTGGCTGAGATACACCTACAAAATCAACAAGTCCCTCTTTGAAGCAGAGGGAGAGTATAAAGTAGTTGTATCGTCTAAGGACAAGGCTGAAAACGATGCCTTCAGTGATGTGAAAAATGCCTCGGTAGATTTTGCGGTAGACCGGACTGCGCCCGTTGCCACAGTCACCGGATTGGTAGCAGACGGAAGGTATCAGACGGAAAAACAGCCGGCCACACTTATCCCTGCCGATGACGGCGGCGCACTGAAGTCTCTTATCGTTCGTATTGTTGAACTTGATAAGGACGGAAATGTAACGGAAACGCTCAAGGAACCGATCAATCTGTCCGGCGACGAGCTGGAAGAGGCTTTGGAACAGGGTTCGGGAAAAATCGTCTTTGAACTCACGGAAGGCTTGTATCAGAACGTACAGATTCTCTGTGACGACTGTGCCGTTGATGCAAAAGGCGAAACGAACACTCACGAGGAAATTGTTAAAAACGTTTCTGTTTCTTCCCGCGCATTTATGATTTTCTGGGCCAATAAACCGCTTCTTGGGGGTCTATTGCGGGCGTATTGGTGATTGCATTCGCCCTAATCCTGCTTCTCATATTCAAAAAAACGCAAAAAGGATAAAACCGAGGGGAAATAACCATCAAATCGGATGAGAACGGATGTCCTTCCATTCCCGTCCAGTATAACCAAAGGAGAGTTGAAAAATGAAGATTTGCCCAAAATGCCAAGCACAATTGGATGACAACGCTATGTTCTGCACCAACTGCGGAACGCAGTTCTCCAATCCAAGCAATGGTCAGCAGCCCCCCAATTATTATGCATATCAGCAGTCCTACGCGGCCTCTCCCGCGTATGATCCATACGATCATACGGCGGAATTTGATCCCAAGGATATTTCCGACAACAAAGTTATGTCTATGCTGGTTTACTTAATGGGCTGGATCGGAATCATTGTTGCGTTGTTGGCCAGCCATTCCTCGCCTTATGCGGGTTTCCATGTGAGACAAGCATTGAAATTCAAGGTAATCGAAACGCTGATGCTTATCTGTACTCTGCTTTTGTTTTGGACATTTATTGTTCCGATTGCGTATCTCGTTATGTCGATTGTCTTTTTTGTGATTAAAATCATTTGCTTTTTCCAGGTCTGCTCCGGAAAAGCAAAAGAGCCGGCTATCATTCGCAGTCTGAAGTTTCTGAAATAAAGGGGAATGTCGTGATGTTTTGCCCAAAATGCGGGGCGCAAAACGCGGACGGTGTTTCATTCTGCCAGAATTGCGGAACGCCGCTTTCAGCGTGGCAGCCCGTTTATCCATAACAAAATCCGAGTCCACAGTATCAACAAACGGAATCTTCGCGACCAGCACCATCATTCCCCGGATGGGTAGTTCGGAATATACAGCAAGTTAGCCGCTTTGTGTACTGCGACAGCTGATATCGCCTTTGGCGTGTTTTTGCTTATGTATCGGCAGAAGATGAGACTTGCCTTAAACGGAAGCGGGCTTTCATTTGCGCAGAAGTCGGCGTATGCGTCGGCAACGCCGTCCTATCGTGTGCCGGGTGCGCCGGAACCTCAAAGTCCCAATTATAGCCCTACGGAATCCGGTCAGGAAACAACTGTGCTAAGCAACAACGCGCCGCAGCAACTTGTAACTTGCTCAAAATGCGGTGGACAATACGGAACAATTCAAGGGCAGAAATTTCAATGCCCCTATTGCGGCAATATAGAAGGTGAAGGGTAAACTGTCGATTTTGATTATTTGATTAAAAGATATTTGGGAACATTCACAAATACGCCCGTCCTGAAGATGTGTCGGCACACACGATGCTTGTGATCACCACCGACGGGATGGAAAACGCCAGCCATATTTATTCGAGTGGCGAGATCAAGAAAATGATCGCGTGGCAGAAGGGAAGATATGGCTGGTAGTTTCTGTCAGAGTAGAAAATAAAATATGCCGCAAAGCAAAGCGACTCGGATGAGATTCGTCTTATCCGGGTCACTTCTTTCTTGAAATATTTTTGGAGAAACCGGCAAGCCATAGTATCATAAAAACCTATAAATTATTGACAAATTAAATGGAAAGGTGTAGAATAATAAAAGCATCAGCAAGATTCAGGAGTAATTAAGAAATGGCGAATACATTTTACCCTAAAAGAAGTCTGCTGCTCCCTGCCAGCAAACCTCATCCAGAAAATACGCAGTATAAAATTTCTATCGGGGATGAGGATTGGGACGGAGTGCTACATACTGTAGTCAAAATTCAGCTTGTTTATAACGGAAAGGTTGCGGGTAGGAAAACACCGTCCTATCCTTACGACAGCGATGACGCCGAGCGCGTTGCCGAGGCAGTTGCCCAAATCAAAAAAGAATACAGCGAGGCCCCGGATGTTCTGCATATTCCGGCGATACCGGCAACAGAGGTGCCTATAGAATATTACATTGCCCTGCTTCAGCTTGTGCCGCAAGGTAGTATTCTCGCTGGAGAGATATGGAAGCCTTTATAAAAACGAAATTGGGTTTGGAAAAGGTAAAACCCGCGTTTGCGGTATGGCCGTATCAGGACGAAGAGGAAAATGAAATCCCCTATTGGCGTGCAGTGGGACCTTATGGGTATCTGTTTACAAGATCGGACAAATACACTCTTGACCATCAAGAACGCCTTTTAGTTGCGGAAGGGATTCCCGTCGAACCGTGCGGCGCGGGAAATAAATCAAGACGGGTGAGCGAATATAAAAAACGCCTGTTTGATTTCACAAACGTACCCGACAACATCTTTGAGAATCTGAAAGAGAACAAGAGGACAGACACTGTATTCACGGAAGAATCGGATATGACGAAGAATCCAAGTTAGAAAAAGCGGAACACTCGACTTGCTCAAAACACAATCGGAGGATAGATACGCTGTATGGATCATAAACCCACGTTTTTCGGGCAAAATAGCCTTATGGAAAATTTTGAAAAGACAGAAGATATTCTAAGCGACGCACGCAACATCATTGATACCGCTCGATCCGTTGCTTACAGGACGGTCAACACCGCACTTGTCCAAAGGAACTGGCTGCTCGGTTACCGAATTGCAGAGGAATGCCTAAGTGGTGAAGACCGTGCCGAATACGGCGCGGAGGTTATTAAAAAACTTTCAAAAGAACTTAACGCCGAGTACGGCAAGGGGTTTACAAAATCCAATCTGTATAATTATTACGCTTTCTACAAAGCATACCCGGAGATTTTCCAGACACCGTCTGGAAAATCTCCTGTACTGCTTTCGTGGTCGCACTATGCGGTATTGTTGCAAGTAAATGATAAAGCTGCCCGCGATTGGTACGCGAAAGAAGCGGCGGAACAGACGTGGAGTGTGCGTACCTTGCAACGCAACATCAGCTCGCAGTATTACTACCGATTGCTCAAATCGCAAAACAAAGAACCGATCGAACAGGAAATGAAGGAACTTACCACGTCGTATCAGGCGGATAAACTGGAGTTTATCAAAAATCCGGTGATCGCCGAGTTTCTCGGCATGGAGCAGGACACCTCTTTTACCGAAACGGAACTGGAAGCCAGCATTATTACGAATCTGCAAAAGTTTCTGATGGAGCTTGGCAAGGGATATGCTTTCGTTGCCAGACAACAGCATATTCACACCGAAAAAGAGGACTATTTCATCGATCTCGTCTTCTACAACTACATTTTGAAATGTTTCGTGCTGATTGATCTGAAAACCCAAAAGATCACCCATCAGGACGTCAGGCAGATGGATATGTATATTCGTATGTATGACGAACTGAAACGCAGCGAGGGAGATAACCCGACCATCGGTATTGTTCTCTGCTCCGACACGGATGAGGATATCGCGAAATATTCCGTTTTGCACGGCAACGAACAACTTTTCGCATCGAAATATAAGCTGTATCTCCCCACGGAAGAAGAACTGCGTGCGGAAATCGAAACGCAAAAGGCGATGTTCTATTTGCAGCAGAGCGAAAAGCAGGACAAGGGAGAAAATACGGATGGTCAATAAAAGCAGAGCCTTGCATATTGCAAAGTTTCTCTGGGACACAACGGACGAGGAACATCCGGCGACGACAAACAGTATCATCGAGTATCTGAAATCGCTCGGCATTGAAACGACCCGAAAAACGGTGGCGGAAGATATTGCCGCCTTGCAGGATTGCGGCTTTGACATTATCTCAAACCGCAGCAGGCAGAACGAATACTTTATCGGCTCCCGATATTTTCAACTTCCCGAGTTAAAACTGCTTGTGGATGCGGTACAAGCCGCAAAGTTCATTTCCGGTAAAAAAAGTCTCAAACTGATTACCAAGCTCTCTACCCTTGCAAGTCCCAATCAGAGCAGTCTGCTGAAGCGAAATCTGATTGTGGACGGCAAAATCAAAACCAATAACGAAATCGTTTGGTACTGTCAAGCTTTTTTCGCAAAATTGTATAGAATGAAATCACTTCCTGCTTTCATCACCCTCGAATTCGAGGGGCGATGAAATTTCGCGCCGATCAGGCGATGACGCGATAAGCTTCGTCAAGATATTTCATGCTGATATAGCGCTTCACCCCCAATCCTTGCCGGAAATGTATCGCAGCCTCGCGCAGACAAGCATCAGCGCCGACTTGCCGTCAGGGAACGCGCCGACATCGCGCGTCCGACGGCGGATTTCGCGGTTCATCCGCTCGATCACATTGTTGGTGCGGATCTTCAACCAATGCTGCGACGGAAAATCCATGTATGTAAGCGTCTCTTCGATGCCCTGCTCGACTTTCTTGGCCGCCTCGTGCAGCTTTATGGCGCGAAGTCGTTCGACAACCTCTTTGGCCTTGCGGCGCGCCGCGTCTTTGTTCTCCTGAGCGTGGATCGCCTTGAGCATCATCGTCACCTCACGGAGCCTGTTTCTCGGCACGCTTGACATGATGTCCCTGTAGAAATGGACCGTGCAGCGTTGATATTTCGCGTCCGGGAACACTTCGTGCACGGACTCGCACATGCCGAGATTCTTGTCCCCAACGATCAATTTGACACCGTCAAGCCCGCGTTCTTTAAGCCATACAAGGAAATTTCTCCAGCTTGCCTTGTCTTCCTTCATGCCTTCGGCGGCACCGATTACCTCGCGGTAGCCGTCTTCGTCGACGCCCATCGCCACAAGAATGCTCACGTTTTCAAACTCGCCGCCCCACTTCCGCTTGAGATAGATGCCGTCCACATAGACGTACGGATACTTGCCGGACAGCG
>CAZHBX010000028.1:0-27344 GCA_964530795.1 uncultured Ruminococcus sp.
ACTGTCCAATAAGTCGGAACCGACTTGACGAAATGTCTAAAATGAGGGGATTACGCGAATTAGATTGTCCACAGTTACGGGTACATTATAAAAATCAGGTACTACACAAATTCAAAATGTCCTTGACAAGGGGTACAATTTATTGTTAACTCTAAATTTTCACAGCTGGATAAAGGTGTTTCAGCCTGGTTCTGGCGTCACGGGTTGTGAAGTGCCAGTCCACACCTTTCTGCGCCGCATTTCTTAAGGATTCCCAAGGCTTGATCAAGTTTTTCAGAGGGAGCAGATCCGGAATCCTGTTGTTTGCAATGCACTGCCGCCCGAGCGCAGAAAGCTCAATTCCGCAATGTCAAGCCGGCTTCCATGCTTGGGCGTATAATGGATCTCCAAACGCTCGGCGAGTTCTCTTGCGTGCTGCGGCGGGAATGTAGCATAAAGCGAAGCAATGCTGTGGGTGTTGAGGTTATCCATAACCAGAACCGCCTTCTCTGCCGTCGGATATTGTTCCGTCAGCAGCCAGTCGATCTGTTTTGCCCAGTCCTGAGAGGTTCTTCTCTCCTGCGCGTCAGCATATCTCCAGCCCGCCAAAGACCCGGTGAACAGGAATATGCTCGCCGTACCGTTTCGGACGTACGGGTAATCTTCATAAAGCACCCCGTTCTTTTTGGATCGGAATCCTTTACGGAAGCCCGCAAAGAATTGGACCGGTTTTTTATCCATACAGACGACCGGACGCGATTCATCATATGGACGGCTGTAGACTTCGAGCACATCCTCCATCGCGGCAACAAACGCGGCGTTTTGTTTCGGCGGGATGCACCAGCGCTTCTTTTTTCCTGTTGAGGGTTGCTTCAGGCCCCTTATCGCAGTATGAAGCCCTTACAGTCTGCACCGTTGCAGGCGTAGTATGGTATGCTTTTGCGATCTCGGATACGGTCATGATGACTGTCTTAATGACAGATTGTGTCATTGGAAGAAGAGTGTTTTCTGGTCAGACGGCTACTTTGCCCGCAGCATTGGAGAAGTGTCTTCAAGCACCATTCAACGGTAGATTGAGACACAAGGATAAGAAAAACGGCTCTCCTCCCACCCCCCTTAAAAGGAGTGGGTTTCCGAGCCGAAAAATTTTATGAAATTGAATGGATCAAACATCCCTTGCAGGCGGGTCGGATCCGCCGGACATGGCCTTTTTCCTTCGCCTGATCTTTCTTCGGATAAGGACGACCGCAACGATCATGCCAGCCAATACGATGGGCGGCAGGATTATAAACTTCCAGTTCCAACCGGAGGTCAGCGCTTGTTTGACAGGCAAAATCTCCGCAGTCTGTTCGTCCGTTTCCGTCGATGGAGTCTCAATTCGGCGCCCGGTCACCGCCAGCCGATGGGTATTGACACCGTAGGGCGTACAAGTCAGCAAGGTGCAAAGCTCCTGCCCCTCCTCGATGCGCAGATTTTCAAGCTCTTCCGGCAGCACCCGTTTCATTTCCTCTACCCGATAGGTGAGGGTTTCGTTCAGTACATAGAGCGTAAAGGTATCGCCGATCTCCAGCTGATCGAGGTCGGTAAACAGCCGCGCCGAGGGCAATCCGCTGTGACCGGTAAGCACCGTGTGGACACTTTCGCCCGTCACCGGAAGGCTGGATGCTTCCAGATGTCCGACGCCGGTCTGCAGGACACTCTCTCCCGTGCCGTGGTACACGGCGAGATAGATCTTCGTCTTCGGCACCTCGATATATCCGATAATCCCGTTACCCGTCAGGTCCAGCAGGCTTTCGTAGAGTTCCCGTTTTTCCTGCGTCAGTTCCCCGATATACGGCGTCTTTTCCGCCAGCGCGGCGTTGTATTCCCGCGCGGCGTCCAACATTTCCTGATAGTCGTTTGAATCGACCGCTTGTGCTTTCCGCCGGTATTCCTCGATCGCCTCGCCGTTCATCGCCTGATTGATCCGATCCGCTACGGTGGGATACAGGATCAGTGCAAGGCCAACGACCGCCAGCAAAATTACAACCGCCGTGGAGAGGATGCGGGAGGCTTTCGAACGCTTTTCCCCTCCTTTTTTTTGTTTCATAAAAACCTCCGTTCCGCAGGGCTGCCGCCGCCTCCCGCTTTTTCGAGCATATCTGGCCGTTATCCTCCATTGAATGCGTGGAATTCGCAGCGGACGGATACAGCAGCAAGGAAAGCCCTATAGGAGGATCATCGTGACAATCACGGCGGAGACCACACGGGAGCTTTTCCGTCTTTTCTTTGTTTTCGTCCCGCCTCCCGCCGCCATATTCGGGACAACGGCGCGAACCGTTGTCCCGGAACGGGCGGACTTATTCGCAACGCGTTGCTATTCAGGTTTTATCTTCTGGCTTTTTGCGTTTTTTCGCGGATACCACGAGATAAACCACCGCGCCCGCGATCAGCGCACCGCCAAGAACGTAGAAGACCAGCGTGCCGATACCGCCGGTAAAAGGCAGGAAGGGCGCTTTCTGGTTGACGAGCGTTTCCGGAAGAAGGCCGGACTCGAAGATCGCATTCCCAGTAGTGGAATCATAGGACGCTGTAGGACTCTCGGAATTCGCGGGCTGGTAATAGTCGATCCTCGTCAGTTTTCCGGCCTCATCGAGGATCGCGTCGATCCGGAAGGTAAAGGGGTCCATCGTATTGTAGCCGTCCGGGACGACGACCTCGGTCAGGGTGTAGGAGCCTTCGTCGAGACCGGTAACGTCGGGAATCGCGCCATCCGCGCCGGAGGTCAGGAGATACAGGTCCAAACCGGCCAAGGCGGCGTCCAAAGCCTTCCGGACCGCGCTGTCCGGATTTTCTCTATCCTCGTTCGAAGCCTTCTCGTAATCCTCCAGAGCGGTTTTATAGACTTCTTTGAAAAAATTGAGGAATTGTCCCGAAAGCCAACCTGTCAACCTGCGGCCGGTAACGGCGCCGGTCTCTTCGTCCGTTACGTCCTCAAACGTGGCATAGAGCGTTTCCCCGTCCACTTCCTTGCTCAGCACGAAGCCCGCGCCTTCCAAACCGCTCTCGTGCGCGGTATCGCTGCCGACCTTGTGAAGATCGAGACCGAACGTGTAGACATAAACGGTTTTCTCTTCGGTCTTGCCCTTGCCGTCGGAGTTGGGGTCGTTGGAATATTCCAGATACACGTCGTTCGGGTTGCCGGCGGCGCCGATCACGGCGTCTCCGTTGAGCTCCGCCTTGTATGTGACGTAAATGGTATCAAAGTCGCCTAAGTCGAGGGTTCCGGTTTGTTCGTAATCGCCAGGACCCTCAGGGCCTTCGACGGCGGTATACTTCAAACCTCCCTCCTTGCGGAGATTTTCGAACGTCACATCCAAGGAGGTTTTCCCGTCGGGGGTGCTTTTCGTCTCAACCTTGTATTCATTCGGGTCAATGGTATAGGTAATCGTCGCGCGTTTCACCGTTACGACCAGACTGTCTTTGTACGTCAGGCCTTTGGAAAGCGTATCGTGGAACGCATAGAAATAGGTGTCAAAATCATGGAAATTCCTCGCCAGCGTGCCGGTCAGCTGAAAGATCACCGTATCGCCGATTCCGGCGGCGTCGCCCTTTGTTGTGTTGTCGTTGCCGCCGTCCAAGATGTTCTTATCGACCGTGGGAATGGAGGCCTTCAGGTTGATGTCCTGCGCGCCCAGCACGGCGAGGATGTACTCGGAAACAGCGTCGTTAACGTCCGCGGGCACATGCGTATCCGCAAAGAGATAATACCCGGGGTCGTCAAACTTGTAGGTCAGGGTATCCTTTGCGGGATTCTCAGAATCATTAGAAACTACGGGATTTGTTACGGCACCGTCCTCCCCCTTCTCAGGGAGTTCAAGCGGTTCCAGCACCGGCGTCTCATTTTCCGGCCCGCCCGTCTTCAGATTCACCAGCCAGGACGAAAAGTGCTGCAGGAAATCGTTGCTCCTCCCCACCAGCGCCTTTGCCAAATCCGCCGCGGTCGCTACGTTCGCAAAGACGTTTGTACCGTCCGCAAATGCCCAGCCGGCGGATTCCGCGTTCAACGCTTTCAGCGCTGTGAGAAGGGCTTCGCTGTTCGTCTTCAGGCTCGCGCCCCATTCGATGTCGGCGAGGGTGTAGTTGTTCCAGCTCCAAGCGTCCCATTCGTTGACGCCCGGCTCCCCCTCGCGATGGGCCCTGCCGGTAAACAACTGGTAAACCGTGAACTGGTCCGCCTTCATTGCGGGCAGACCCTCGTTGTTGTGAATGGTGACAGTCAGATTCTCAACATCCTCCGCGAACACGGAAAGCGGCAGGACCGCCGTCAGCGCCAGCAGACATATCAGCGCAAGGCAGAGCAGCCGGGGCAGAAGGCGTTTTGTCTTTTTCATTTCAGATTTCCTCCTATGTTGTGTATTTTATTTGCCCGGTTCGGCGGCATTTTGCGGTTCGAACGCCCCGGCAGCGCCGTCAAAGCCGGAGGCGCGTCTGTTGTTTGTTTTGACTTCGTTAAAATGCACACTATCAGGGGGGACACCCCCCGCTGGAACCTCCTATCATTCTCTGCAATCATGCAATTCTACCTCTTTCGTTTTGCGGCCCTTTGCCGTTGCAACGGCCGGAGTTCGTTTTATATCGCACGCATTCCGCGCTTTCTGCGGCGGAAAACAATGACTGCCGCTGTGAGGGACAGGGAAAGCACGCCCAATCCCAAGCAGCCCCAAACACCGAAACCGCCTGTCATGGGCAGGAAAGCGGCACGGCTGTTAACGAATAGGAGGGAAACATCCGCTTCCGCCGTTTCGTCTTTCAAGACGGTTCCCGTCACGCTTCGGGTATCTTTGTCATGGGAAACGATCTTGCCTTCGTCCGCGGAATCCTTGTTCCCGTCCTCCACACGCTGCAGATTGTAGCCATCCGCTTTTGTCTCGGAAACGGTGTATTCCGTGCCGTAGGGAATGTTGCTGATAACGACCTTTTCGCCGTGCTTTAGTGTAAAGGTTGCGGTACAGCTTTCCGCCGGGCCGGATCCCGGTTCCCATATAAGGGTTTCTGCAACAGACCCCCCATCGCCTGTTGTGCGGGTTGCCGTCAGCGTCTCGGGATGCAGCGTGCCTCCCTGCGGAGCGGTCAATGTTACCGTAAACGTAAACGCAGCCGTCGTGTCGGGATGATCGTTCTCAATTTGTTTCTCCACGGCAAGGGACCCCTGCTTCGGCTTGACATTGGTGAATACCGCTTCGTTGACGACACGGTTGGCGGTAGGCTCGCCAGTCCCGTCAAAGGCAGGACTCTTTTGAATTCCGCCCTCCTCACTCGTGATCGTATACGTTTCGTCTTTTGCGGGATAGTCCGGGTTTTTCTCTTCCGTCACCGTGTATTTCGTGCCGATGGGCAGGCCGTAGATGACGATTGTTTCGTCCGCTTTCAGCGTAAATGAATAGACGTACTCGCTTTCAGGCTCAAGCGGCAGAACTTCCAGCTTCGCAATTTCATCCCCATCGTCCGGGCGGGGAGCAGCATGATTTACCTCCGACGTATTCCCTTTCCAATAGGGAAGTCCGCCAAGCGCATTAGATGCCGTTTCGTCGCTCATCCAAGCCGGAAGCGTAAACTTTACCGTATAGTGAAACGAAACATTTTTTTCCTCATCGAAAACCGGCGGCGCATCGTCATTCGGTACCAGCTCCTTGGAAATCTCTAAAGCGTCAAGATCATAGGTGTTAACATAATGAACCTGCTCCTCAAAGGTCCCCGTGTTGCCGAAAACCGAGTAAACGCCGGCATAGTCGGTGTTGGGCGTGGCCGGAAGCTCTGTTTTCGCATCATCTGGGGTTTCCCCGTTCACAAGGAAATGCGCCGTAGCGCCGACCACATAGCGGTTGCCGTTGAAAGCGGGATCCTCCCCCATGTGATGCTTATCAACCAGTTCGCCGTCCTTGATGAAGTAATGGCGCGTAACGGTATCGCTTACTTTTTCGTCCGCCCCGCCGCCGTCCTTACAGGCAGGGTTCTTTTCGGGGTCGTGGTGGTTGCCCGTTTCGCCGTTCGCAAAGGTGGCGTAGGACTCTACGATTTTGGCGTTGGAATGATAGAAGGGTTCGCCGTCGCCGACAATTTCAAAATTCGTTCCGTCGTTTCCCGTGCCCAGATCGGTAAATCTGTTCTGGCCCGGCCGGTACCGGATCAGGCTGCCGTACTGCTGCACATGATCGACCTCTTTCAGCCGATAGCCGGTCCTCATGTCCTCCTCGGTCAGCTTTTCCGTGAAACGATAGACCATTTTATCCGCGAAAAGACCCGGAATCAGCAGGCCCTCGCCGCTCCGGAGCGTAAACGAAGCGGTGTTTTTTGCGATTTGCTCGTTGTTCAACCCGGCAAAGTCCGCTCGATCCCCCGCGGGAATGATCGGATCGTACAGGTCATTTTCCGTTATCTCCCCGAAGCGCAGCTCAACCATCGCGTACATAGTCCGGGTCGCATAGGGGGTAATGAGATCGATTTCGCTGGTGACGCCGGTGGGCTTGTCGATCACGAGGTCGATGGAACGCATATGCCGATGATTCGCGTCCGTACCCGACGCGTGACTCCAGTGACCGGAAGATTCTATCGTCTTCAAGGAAGCGGTCGCAATGCCGCCGGATCCGGACGAATCCGCTCCCGGCAGTTCCCGTCCCTCCGCATGAAACACCTCCGTGCAGGGGATCAGTTCCGCGTTCAGCGCCCAATAGGCGTGCGTCCCGGCGGGACGGTCGTCGGTCGCCTTACGGATAACGTCCCGGATGCCCTGCGTTGGGGGCGTGTCGGTATATCCGCTGTCCGCCGCATAATAACTGGTTCTGCCGGAAAATTGCAGGTTTCCGGCGGGATCTTTGCCGTAGTCCTCATAATCCGTCGCCGTTTCGTCGTTGAAGATCCGGCGGACAAGCCGGTTTGTATCCTCCGCGTCCTCGGTCGTGACGTTCGACGGGAGATAGAGGTAATAAAGCTGCTCAAGCGTTTTTTCGCATTCCTCCTCAGTTGGCGTCCCGTCCTCGCTTGCGTAATAGTATTTGGTTTCGCCATTCACATGGACCGGGACAACAAGCCTTGCGGAATACGCCTCGTTCCCGTCCTTGTCCTTGTCCGCAAGCTTCTCCCCACAGTCAAACAGAGCTCGCTGGTTTGATTTATCCAGCAGCAGTCCGCCGTTGTCGGTCAAAATGTCGATGGAGGCGATCCGACGCTGCCAAGTCTCCGAATACTTGTTCCACAGCACCCGGTTGGCGGTGTGGACGCCTGTCATGCCTTTAAGATAGACCTGATAATCAAAGGTCTTATCCTTCTGCTCCTCGGTGAGCGCAAAGTCCCCGGGCGCTTCCAGCATTTTGGTCACCAGCAGCGTCTGGTTCACCACCGAAAGGCGGCCGTTGTTGCCGAGATAGTTATTGATGATAATATCGTTGCCCACGCCGGATGTGGAGGAGATGGTGGGAATATAATAACTGTAGGCCGTTTGGGTACGATTTCTGTTGCCATCCTCTATTTTGTTTGCCTCTCCAAAGCCCTGCTTGGTCAGGCGATTCTGGAACATATCACCCACCCGCAGGCCGCCGGTACGCGCCGCGACGGCAAAATGGAAATAGGCATTGAATTCTTCTTCGCTAATCTCGTTATTTTCATCCTTATCGGCAAGCATGAGCATTCCATGCAACTGGGTCTGAAGCTGGGTCCAGTATTCAACCTGCTCCGCAAGGATTGCCTCCTCTTGGATTCCGCAGTCCCTGAGGGCTTGTTTTAATGCGTCACCCGTCTTGGTCAGCTTTTCCCATGTGGGTTCGCCCCGGGTGTTGTCGCCCGTATCGGTACGGGAAAGGTAGTCGATCTCCGTCCCGGTATGCCGATTCATATCGGTCCAGCAAAGCATATCGCCGTTGTCGATGTTCTCCGAATGCAGGCCGGAGCCAAACTCGCTGCCCCTTCGGGTCACGACCCGCTGCACCGCATGACCGGCGGTTGTGCCCGCTACCTCGTCGCCTTTCAAATCTTTGCCGACGCCCTCGTCCGGCAAATAGTATTCCAGCAGAATGAAGAAGTAATCGTCCGGATCGAAGGAAACCGAGCCGCTCTCATATCCGCCGTCCTGCTTCGACCGCACATGGTCGAGCAGATCGTCCGCAAGGAAGACAATGCCGCCAACGCCATTGTCTGCGCCGAGGAGATAGCTCGCCCCGTGGGCGTCGGTAATCGTCTGGTCGCTTTCAGCGGCAGCATATTTTTCCTTAAAATCATTCAAATCCTGATAGACGCCCAGGAACAGTCCGCCGTCCCAAGTGGCGGGCGACTGCACCGTATCGCCCAATGTCTCCCATGTGGTTTTGCCGTTGCCGCCTTGCGTTTTATCGTTCCACGCCTCCATATCTCCATCGTTGCGGTCAACGGGGGAGAGGGTCACGGAGCCATCGCCCGTCTTTACGATACGGTAAGCGTGCGCATAGATGGAAAGGGGTTTCTGGAAGACGTAATACCGGTTTTCCGCCGACGGAGAGAAGGTCGCCGTCGGGTCCCCGCGGGTATACGAGTCGTTGTCACCCGTGGAATATCCTTCATACAGCGTGTTGCTGTAGTAGTTGCTGATAAACCAGATGGAGCCGTCCGCCTCGTTGGTATGCGCGCGGATATATTCATCCGAAAGCTTCCCGATGTCCACGCCGCTTTTTCCGCTGCTGTCCCGGACGAGTATTTCTTCCGCAAGTCCCACCGCGTAAAACAGGCGGACGGGCGTGCATTGGGTCTTTTCATCCAGATTGGTTTTATAGGACAGCACGCCGGCCGGGCCGAGAGTGATTTCCGCCACCTGCGTGGGGACCGCCGCCACGGGAATGTTCAGATAAAGAGATTCGCTATAGCCCGCGTTTTCCGGCGTAATGGCGCCGTCCTCGTCCACCCAGTCGCCGGTATCCTCCACCCACACACGGACGTCCGACAGACGGTAAACGCCCGGGTACTCTCGATAAAGGCGGTCGTCGCTGATCTGCTGCTTCGCGGTTTCATCGCCTTCGCTAGCCTTTTTGCGGGTATCCTCCCACAGCTCTTCCAGCGTCTTCGGCACAGCATCCCCGTAAATCGGATTGATGCGGAGCTTGTTCCGTTCCTCCTCATTGCAGCCGAACCGGTAAACGGTATAGACCGTGTTCTTCGCCTGATCGGACAGGTGTTCCTCGGAATCCGCCGAGCTGACAATCGGCACGTACTCGGTCAGCGTCCTGTAATCCAGCCGCATGACCCAGCCTGCCGCCCATGCCTCCGCCGCAGTCGTAAAGCTTTCGGGCAAACCGGATTCGTTAAGAGCGGCTTTCTGCGCATTCTCCGGGTCGTCGCCCCGATACCAGCCCAGTGTAAAGTCGCCGTCCTGCGATTCCTCGTATTTTGTGTTCCATTGATAATCGTACACGCCCGTGCGGACAACGCCGTGCATTTCGCCGAAGAGCAGCATGGCCATATCATAGACGGTCGGCTGCTGCGCATCGGTCGGATTTCCGCCGGTATGATAGGGCGTGGCGGTAATGGAACCGTCCTTGATCTCCATATATTCGCCGATCGGGTCCTGATAGGTGACGCTTCCGCCCACGCCCGCCGCGTTATCGCCCGAAACCGGGATGAACACCTGCCCGGTGATGAGGGAAAGGATCGTATCGAAGGTGCTGTCCAAATCCGAGGAGGTGACGTCGTAGAACTCGTTGTTGTACCGGATATTGTCGATGACGTCTTGGTTGGTGACGGTCATGGCGTTTTCGCCGAACCGGGCGGTATAGCCGCCGTCCTCCAGCGGTTCGATTAGGATTTTGATGTTGGCGTTATGCATATTGGCCTGAGCCGTCTTGCCGTTTTTCCAATCGTCCCACGATTGGTAAAGGCCGTCATAGATATCCTTTTTTGTTTTATCTCCCAAGTTCAGCGCATCTGTCCCGAATTTGGTTTCATCGCCGTACCACGGTTCCGTGGAAAGCGCATCCAGAGGATAGTCCTTCGGGTCCAAGGTGGGATACAGGCGCATACGGCCCCACTGGGGAACGTGCTCCGAATCCACGTTCATGGTATAGGTGCTGAGTTCGATCCGGGTGGACTTCACGGCGTTGCCGTCCTCCCAGCCCTGCTCATAGTGTTTTTTCACCGCCGCATTCATAAAGGAAGCGGTCATCAGCACCTCCAGCACCGTACCGGACGTGCCCGGGATGTGGTTGTCGCTGCTGTACAGCACGCCCGCATGGTACCAAGACGGCTGGGAGGACAGGGTGCCGTCTTGGTAAATATCCGCGCCCGGATTGTACAGGGAGGGAAGGCCCTTGCCATATTCATCGTCAAGTGTTTCCGCGCCGGGCAGATAGACGTTGTACCACTCGTCGCCTATGTTGCCGTTTCCCTTTCCTTGGTTTAAGCCATTATTCGTATTATCATAAAGCCGGTGGCTGTTATCCACGCCAAAGTCCTTGTCCGTATAAGAAGGGGTATCCGTACGGTCCTGATCGCTCGTGTATTTGGGGTCCCCCTTTTCATCGTATTTGGGCTCCTCCTCTTCATCTACCGCTGCCGTATAAGACCCGAAACGCTCGCCCCACGGTTTCGCGTCGCCCATCTGGTTGAACGCGAAGTTGGCGCCGCCGTCGGACATGATGATGGCGGCGGGAATGCGCGCCACGGTGGAGTCCCTGCCGTCGTCCAGCCGCTCGGTATAGGTGGTGGCCGCATCCTGCGCCAGCTGCTTGTAGGCCAGATAGATGCCGCCTTGGGTGTTGGTGAAGTAGCCGACATACTCGTCGGCTTTCAGCTGCTTCGTATCCTTTACGGCGGCGGTCAGTTCTTCGGACTTATGCATCTTGCTGACCGATTTTTCACTGTTCTCCTTGAACGTCTTGGCGCTTTCCCGAAGGGTTTCCGCCGTCTGCGTTTCCACGCCGGGGAACGCCTTGACGGTTGTGCCGTTTCCGTCCTTCAGCGGTTTGTATACATTGTTGCTGACGGTGAATTCCTTTTTCTTCCACTCGTTTTCTCCCGTTTCCGAGTCTTCAAAGTCCCCGATGCAGGTGTTCATCTCGGCGTGCACCGCCACGGTGTAGCAGGTGTCCCGGTTGTTCATCCACCGCCACTCGTCCTTGCCGTCTACTGTTTTCACCTGCAAATCGCTGGGATGGTAGAGGGTCTCCATACCGCCCACGGAGAGATAGGGATTGTCGTCCGTACTGCCGTTTCCGTCGGTGTCAACCCGCCGGTAATGGGCCAGCGGCATGAGTACCGTGGCGTTGGCCCCGTAGGCGCACACCGCTACCCGGTTCTGCGGGTTCTGGGCCATCAGGTTGTCGATGGTCCTGTTGATGGCGTCCAGGGTCTGCTGGATACGGGAGTTTTTGATGCGGTCCTCCATGGATACGCCGTCTTGCGGCCATTCATATTTGTTCCCGTCAGGGTCTGTCATCGTATCGCCGTCTTTACTGTGCTGCCGGGTGGAGTTGCCGCCGGTGTCAATGCCATACCGCGTGTCCTGCCCCATGGAGGCGGACATATCGAATACGATCACAAGATCAATCGGGCTCCGCGGATACTCGTTGACCATCTGCGAGCTCGCAAGGGCCGAAAACACATGGGCAAAATCAGCGCTAAACCCAACGCCGCCGTCATACCCGTCGGTCTCCCAATCCAGCGGAATGTTGTTGTCGCCGTCGCCATAGCCATAGGCAAATACCGTTTTGTCCGTCCAGATGCGCCCCGCGTACCGCGTGCCGAACTCCTCGGAGAGCAGCCTGTTCAGGTAATCGTCCATCGTATCGGCGTCCGCGATGCGGTCGAACACATGGTCGGTCGCGCTTCTTCCCGCGGCCGCAAAAACCGGAGAAAACCCGCCGAAGTTGCAAAGGACCGCAGCCAGCATGCACAGGCAGAGAAGCAGCGAAACAGCCCTGCGCCCCACGCTGCCGGACCGCATTTCCCCGTATGCGTTCCGTCTGCCTTTCGCCGTATGTCCCCAGAATCTCATGATCGTTGTCCTCCTTGAAGACCGTAAACCGTAGCCCATCTGCAGGTGATTCATCCATGTTTCTCAGCTCCGAAGCCGGTAATCAAACAGCCTCGCAAACATTCAAAATCCGTTTCCCGCCGCGAAGCCCAAAAACCCGCCGTCGGAAGGATTTCCGCCGGCCGCTTTGGGGAAACGTCCCTTTCGATTTGCGCGGCGGCCGCCGGATGGCGCGCCCGCCCCGCGAAGCCGAACAGGAACAATACCCCCCCCCAAGTGATTATAGCACGGTCATGCGCTTTTTGCAAGGGGGCGGCGCAAAATTTTGAACGTTTTTTCAAAAAAATTTTCCTTCGGGCTTGGAAATGACCGGCGAACGCCCTTCGGGAACGCTTTTCCGCGCTTTTCCTTTTCGCGGGATTCGAGATCCTTCCGAAAAAAGGCTCTGAAAGCCCTCAAAAGCGTTTCCTTCCGCATGCGCCGCCTTCAAAAAAACCCGCCCCCGGGGCCGGCCCGGAGACGGGGTTCGTTTTCAATCGGAAAGGTCAGTCGAGGACGATCTCCTTGCCCTGCTCGGAGGAATCGTACATCGCCTGCATCATGCGAGCTGTCTTGATGACGGTATCGATATGGGACGGGAGCTTCTCGCCCGTGTGAATGCACTCGATAAACTTGTCGATTTCCTTCTGAAACATTGGGGAGTCCTTGTACTTCGGCTTGAAGCTGACAAGGCTGCCGCAGGCAGTCGTGTAGACCGTGAAGTCCCCGCCGTACTGCAGACGGGCGCCGCCCTTCGTACCGAGGAAGTCAATGTAGGATTCTTCAATGCCGATATTCTGCGCCCAAGCGCCGTTGAACGTGATGGTCGGGCCGTCCGTGCGTACAAAGCCGGTAACGAAGTCATCGACGTCATAGGTCCCGTTGAGGTCCTTCGTGTCCTCCGCCCACATACCCTCGTAGACGTAGTTCGGCATATCCTTACCGAGCTTGCAGTACGCCTTGGAGGAAACCGTAATCGGTTTCGGATCGCCGGTGCAGTACATGACGATGTCGAGGTAATGAACACCCCAATCGATCAAGACGCCGCCGCCGGAGATTTCCTTAGTCGTGAAAGCGCCGCCAAGACCCGGAATCGAGCGCTGCGCACGGAAAGAAATATACACATGGTAGATTTCACCAAGCTCACCGGACTGAATAATCTCGCGCAGACGGTTAACCGCAGCGTTAAAACGGTTGACCACGCCGATATTAAGCACCTTGCCGGTCTTGTGCTGCGCTTCCTGCATCGCCTTTGCCTCGGAGTAGACACGGGCGGCCGGCTTTTCGCACAAAACATTTTTCCCGGCGTTCAGGGCGTCGATGGTGATAATTGAGTGCATTTTGTTCGGGGTGCAGACGGAAACCGCCTCGATTTCCGGATCCGCAAGCACGACGTGGTAATCCTCGACCGCCTGCCCGCACCCGTACTTTTCCACGCACGCCTGCGCCTTGGAAAGGATGATGTCGCAGAAGTACTTGATTTCGACTTCCCTGTTGTTCATGTACGACGGAATGTGCGCGCTGTTGGCGATGGTCCCGCATCCGATGACCGCAATTTTCATGGTTGCCATACTGTTTACCTCTCCATATCCGGTATTTTCTGCCTGTTCCCATCTTACCACATTCCGCCCCGGTTTGCAAGGGTTTTTTCGAAAAAACAGGATTTTTTTTTCGACCGTTCAAAGCGGCAGCAATCCAATCGCGAGTGAAAGCCCGAAAGCGACAAGAAATCCGAAATACAGACGGCCGCCCCGCTTTTTCGACAGCAGGAGCGAAAGGATACCGCAAACCGCGAACGAGGCGGGCAAAATCATCCGCTCCGGCGAAACCGAAGCGCTCCCGACCCCGGCGCGGTCAAGCAGCGATAGCGCCCAGTCGAGCAGCCGTAGGGATTGCCCCGGCAGGAACGCGGCGACCGGCGCAAGAGGCGGGAACACCGCGAAACAGGCGACCGAAAGCAGCAGCGCGAACAGTAGCGGAGCGAAAAAGGGAAGTACCAGCAGGTTTGCAAGCGGGGTCAGGTAGGAAACCGACCCGAACGAGAAAGCGAACACCGGAAACGTGAACAGCAGCACCGAGCAGGAGGTGTACAGCGACCCCGCCGCCCGCGCGAAATATGAAAATACCCGCTTCTTCCATCGCTCGATCGGATTCCCCGGCAGGCCCCTCCCGGATTCGCGGAAACGCTCGGTAAATGCAGAAACCCGCGTGCGCACCAGCAGTAGGCAAAGGCAGGCGAGGAAGGACAGTTGCAGGCTGTACGAGAGCAGCGACACCGGCGAAATCAGCAGCAACAGCAGCAGCGCACCTGATAGGGACGTCAAGGAATCCGTGCGGAACGTCAGCAGCTCCCCGCACTCAAAAAACGCCAGCATGATCGCGGCCCGCAGCATAGACGGCGGAAACCCGGTCAAATAGCAGTAGCCGAACAAGACCAGACAAAGCAGCACCATCGCCGGACCTCGCGGCAGGAATTGCCGCAGCAAACGCCGAAACAAATCGGCGAACACCGCCAGATGCAGCCCGCTGATCGCCAACAGGTGCGCGATTCCCGCATTACGGTAAGCCTGCGTCGTCTGCGCGTCCAGCGACGAACGCTCGCGCAGCAGGAGCGCTTCAACAATGCCGGTCTGCCCGTACGGATCGTAGAGGATCCCGCAGGACTCCCGAAACCATTCGAGGACCCGGCCGCGCGGATCGTTTCCCGTCCACGTCGAAAGCGCCTTCCCGTTCGCGGCCATGTCCGCTCCGTTCGCCCGCTGCCGCAGGGTCGGCAGACGCAGGTTCGAAAGTTCCGCGCGGACGTGTTCCCCGTTGCGCAGCGGAAGCGCGGAATCCATGTGGACGGACAGCAAACTCCCTTTCGGCAGGGCGACGCGGCTTTTTTCCACCCGCAGCAAAAGCAGGTCGCTCCCGCTGTCGGAAGCGCTTTCCACCACGGTGCAGATCGCTGTGTCCTCTCGGCCGGCAAACCGCTCGTACCCGCTTCCGTCCGGATTCGCGCAAACGCACCGCAATACCCCGAGCAGCAGCCCGCACAGCACCAGCAGAATCGTCAAATGCCTCCGCAGGAACACCGCGCACACCCCGCCGACCGCGGCGCAGCAAAGCACCACCCAAAGAAAAGGAACCGTTCTCCCGGCCGCATACACGCACAGCACCGCGGCATCGCCCGCCGCGAACGCCAGCGCAAAGACGGTCAGGAAACGGTTCCGAAGCATACCTGCTTACCCCAGCGTGACCGGCAGCTTCTTTCCGCCGAGCACGTGAAAATGCAGGTGCGGAACGGTCTGTCCCGCGTCCTCCCCGCAGTTCGAAATGACTCGGTAGCCGCCTTCCTCCAGTCCGAGCAAGCGAGCAATCTTCGGGATGGCGAGCATAAGACGCGAGATCGCCTCGATGTTCGTTTCATCAATTGCGGCGATCGAAGGAATGTGCGTCTTTGAGATGACCAGCACGTGTACCGGTGCGTTCGGGTTGATGTCGTGGAACGCGAACACGTCCTCGTCCTCATAGACCTTTTTCGACGGGATTTTCCCCGCGGCAATCCGGCAAAAAAGGCAGTTTTCCATACGAAACACTCCTTTCTGAAATAGCGAAGCGGGGCAACGGTCCGCCTCTTTGCGCCTTCGCCCCGCTTTTTTGGTTTGCGGTTCGAACGCTTACGAAGCCTCGAACTCGTTGACAAATATCCACGAGGCAGAAGTCATGCGCACCTGCACATACTGTGCGGTCACATCGCAGGTCTGCGTCGCGGGGACCTCGACGACGGAAGCGTCGTCCTGAACGGTAACAGTGCCGACGGAGGTAAAGTTCTCCCCGTCCTCGGAAATCAGGAATTCCACGGAGGCAGGCACACCGATCCCGCCGCCAAGCTTGGATGTCCCGACGTAAACGGTCAGATTGGAGAGCGCATAGACCTCGCCGAGATCGACCGTAAAATAGGAATATTTATTGGTCTCATAATCCGGCGTGCCTGCGTGGAAACCCATCCACGCCGCGTCTTCATAAAGATTTCCCTCCCCCTTATTTTCCGGATGCACACCGTCGGTCAGTTCCTTGCTATCGGTATCCGGGTAGGTGATGTCCGCGGTCTCCACCCAGCCCCACGTGCCGTCGTCTTTCTTGGCTTGACGGAACAGCTGGGACGTCACATAGGTCTTGCCAAGCGCGACATTTTCACCGTCGGTCGCAAGTGCGTTCGGGTTCTTTTCGATCGAAGCCGCCGAGGACGTTTCAGAAGACGTCTCGGACGAAACTGCAGAAGACGTTTCGGACGACGACGCGGAGGACACGTCAGACGAGGCCGCGGACGAGGCAGCGGAAGAGGCAGCGGAAGAGGCAGCGGAAGACGTTTCGGACAACGCCGCAGACGAGGTCGCCGAATCTGCAATTTCCTTGTCGTCACCGCAGGCGGAGAGCGCCAGCAGACAGACGGAAACCGCAAGCAGAATCACAAGTTTTCTCATAAATAGAATTCCTTTCTGGTATTTTTCATTCTACAAACCGGCGGGCAAGGTTCAATAGACCTCCAGCTCGTCAACGAAAGTCCAAGTATCGTTGCGTTTGAGACTGACACGGACGTACCGCGCCATCGCCGGCTCCTCAAGCGTGAAACCGACCCAGCCGAAGGACTGGTCGTTTGCTTCCGGCACCTCATAGGCCTTGGTTCCGAAATCCACCCAGTTCACGCCGTCCTCCGAATAGGAAAACGTGATTTCCGCCGGGACGACAATGCCGGCGAAATTGCCGAGCATGACGTGAATACGGGCAGACTGAATCTCGGTTGCTTTCCCAAAATCGACGGTCGGGACCGCCACGCCGCCGGGCGCATTGGTCTTGGACTCCACGTCTGTATCCTTGACGTTATACCAGTATCCGAGCCAGTCGGCGGTGAAAGCGAAAGTCCCGCCTTCTGCAAGAAAGATTCCATCGGTCAGGTTGCCGGAATAGTTGCCGAGGGCCGCATCGACCGGATCCGCCCCGGTCAGCGTCAGACCCGCAGCTAAGTTCGTGCCGGACGGCTCGACACCCTCCCTCGATGCGGCGGTCTGTGAGACGGGACCCGACGTCCCGGACGATGTATTCGACGTCGTTTCCGAAGATGTTTCCGACGTCGCTTCCGAAGAAACCGACGAAGCGGTTCCCGACGAAGCCGCGCTCGACGACACGGACGAAGCCGCACCTGACGTAGCGGACGACGTTTCCGACGACGCGGATGACGACGTTTCATCCTCCCCGCCGCAGGCCGCGAGCGCAAAGCAGGTCAGCGCGAGCAGCAACGCGAGCAGCATAGAAAACTTTCTCATATGAAGTCCTTCTTTTCTGCCGGTCTGTAAAGCGGACCGGAACCATATTTTTCCCCTTTTGCCAAGTGAAAGACACCATAGCAAAGGTCCTTACAGCGGTATCTTATCATATTTTTAGGAAAAATGCAAGGGCTTTTTCAAAGTTATCGCGGTTATCGAGAATTTTTTTCGTCCGTTTCGCCGTCCGGAAACAGCAATTCGACCAGTTCCTCCAGTTCCTGGCGGGTCGAAACGCCATTGATGCGCTCCCGCAGTCTGGCACTCCCGGCCTTCCCCCGGCAGTAGTGGGACAGGTGTTTACGCATTTCAAGAAGGGCGCGCGGTCCGCGGTCCTCCTCGAGCAGTCGAATCTGCCTGTACAGAACCCCGCGAATCTCGGCGTTGTCCGGCCGGATGAACGGTAGGCCCTCCGCCCGACAGAGCAGTTCGCGGAACAGCCACGGCCGCCCGTAAGCGCCCCGCCCGACCATGACTCCGTCGCAGCCAGTGCGAGAGCGCATATCCTCGGCGCTCTCCGGCGAATCGATGTCGCCGTTGCCAACGACCGGAACGGACACCGATTGCTTGACCCGTGCAATCAGTTCGCGGTCCGCCTTCCCGCTGTAGAGCTGTTCGCGGGTCCGTCCGTGCACGAAGATCGCTGACGCCCCGTTCTGCTCGCAGATGCGGGCGACTTCAACGGCGTTGACGTGCGCTTCGTCCTCGCCCTTGCGGATCTTAACCGTGACCGGCAGGTCAACCGCCTCCGAAACCGCCCTGACGATTCGCCCGCAGAGTGCCGGATTCCGCATGACCGCGCTCCCGTCCCCGTTGCAGAGCAGCTTGGGCATTGGGCAGCCGAAATTAATGTCGATGTAGGCCGGGGAATGCTTTTGCAGCAGGTAGGCGGCTTTCGCCATGCTCTCTGGCTCGTGGCCGAAAATCTGGATGGCGGCGGGACGCTCGTCGTCGCGCAGGGCGGCGAGCCGGTCGGTCTTTCGGTCGCCACAGCAGACCGCCTTAGCGGAAATCAGTTCGGTGCAGACGCACTCCGCGCCGTAGGAAACGCAGATCGCGCGAAACGCATGATCGGTCACGTTCGCCATCGGCGCAAGAAACAGACCGTGCGGGATCGTAAGAGTACCGATTTTCATACCGTGGTTTTGTTTCCTCTCAGTTAATGGTTTTTCCGTTCCCCGCCCGGCGCACGATCGCATCCGCCTCGTCGGAGAGGGCGCGGTAGTCCGGTTCTTCGAGGTGCCCGAGCACCTCCTCGACCGCCCGCGCAGTCTCTTTGATCAGCGGCAGGTCCGCGAGCGACGCAGCGTGCAGCACGAGTTCCCCGCTTTGGCGGTCGCCGAAGAAATCCCCCGGTCCGCGCTGCTTGAGATCCTCCTCCGCGATTTGAAACCCGTCGGAGGAATTCGCCAGCACGTCCAGCCGTTCGCAAGGTCCGCCGCTGCTGTTGAGCAGCACGCAGAAGGACGCCCGCGCTCCGCGGCCGATGCGGCCTCGCAGCTGATGCAGTTGGGAAAGCCCAAACCGCTCGGCGTTCTCGATGAGCATCACGTTCGCGTTCGGAACATCCACGCCGACCTCCACGACCGTCGTTGCGACCAGCACCTTCGTCTCCCCCGCGGCAAACGCCCGCATAACCTCTGCCTTGCGCGATGGGGACATCCTGCCGTGCAGCAGCCCCATCGGAATGTCCGAAAACGCCCCGCTCCGCAGTTCGGCAAAATAGCTTTCCGCCGACTTCCGGTCGTCTCCGTCCTCCTCAGGTTCGCCGTCCGCGCCGTCGCCGACCAGCGGACAGATGATGTACGCCTGTCCGCCAAGCAAGATCTGCCGGCGGATGGACGCGTAGATGCGGCTGCGGTCTTTCGGCAGGAGCACCATCGTGCGGATAGGCTGCCGCCCCGGCGGAAGCTCCTGCAGCAGGGTCACGTCGAGGTCGCCGTACAGGATTAGCGAGAGCGAACGCGGGATTGGCGTGGCGGAAAGCACCAGCATATGCGGCCGCAGACCCGCCTGCTCCCCGCGCTCCAGTAACGCCGCGCGCTGCCGCACGCCGAACCGATGCTGCTCGTCGGTCACGACCAGTCCGAGCGACGCGAAGCGCACGTCCCCCTGCAGCACCGCGTGCGTGCCGACCAAAACGTCCACTTCTCCGGCCTCGAGCTCCTTTTTGACGGTTTCCTTCCATTTTTTCGGTACGGCGGAGGTCAAAAGGGCGATGCGGACCTTCGCCGGGCGGAACCATTCAACCAGCTTGCCGAAATGCTGCTCGGCGAGAATCTCGGTCGGCGCGAGCAGCACCGCCTGTCTCCCGTTCCGAACGCAGCGCTCGATCGCAGCCGCCGCGACGACGGTCTTTCCGCTGCCGACGTCTCCCTGCACCAGCCGGGCCATCGGAACGGGCTTTTCGAGATCCGCGAAGATTTCCCGAATCGCTTGCTCCTGCGCCCCAGTCAGCGGAAAAGGCAGCCGTTCCAAAAAGCTCCCGCCCTCTCCGGGCGGCGGAAGCGGCGGGGCGGCCGCACCGTCCTTGGCGTGCCGCATCCTGCGCAGGGCAAGCTGAAAGCTTAAAAGCTCCTCAAACGCGACGGTCCGCTTCGCCTGAACGATCTCCTCGACATCCTTCGGCTCGTGCAGACGGCGAATCGCCTCCCCCCGCGGCAGGAGATCGTACTTTTTCCGCACGTCCTCCGGCAGAAACTCCGGCAGTTTCTCACAGAGCGGCAGACAGTTTTTCACGACGTTCCGTACCAGTTTCTGCGTCAGTCCATCGGAAAGCGGGTACACCGGCAGGACCGCCTCGAGCGGCTTTCCCGGGACGATCAGCTCGATTTCCGGGGACACCGCCTCCGCGCCGCACAGTCCCATCGCGATGCGCCCGTACAGCCGGTAACGCCTGCCGACGACGATCTGCGAAAGCAGGAACCGCCGGTTGAACACCGTTACGGTCAGCGTCCCGGTGTCGTCCTCCGCGCAGAACCGGAAGTACTCCAACCCCGAACGGGCCCGCCCGGAAACCGGCAGGCTCGTGCAGACCACCTCGACGGCGTGAATCCCGCCATCCGTGCAGTCCCGCAGCGGAAGGATGTTCCCCCGGTCCTCGTAGGCACGCGGATAGAAGGACAACAGGTCGCCGACTGTATAAACCCCGCGCTTCGCAAACTGCTGCGAGCGGGTCTCCCCCACCCCGCGCACGAAGGAGAGCGGGGAATCGAACGTCAGCTCATAGGGCATACGGGCGCTCCTTTCCGGGTCTTCCCATTGCGCAAAAGGGCTGCCGCGTTTGAACGGCAGCCCGTATTCCTGAAAAATTCCGCACAGATCTCAGCCGAACTGATAGGCCTCGACGCATTCGTCGATGGCGGCGTTCACAGCGTCGCGGTATGGAATCCAGTTCCGACGAGACGGCATCCGAATCCTTGCTCCAATCCGAATCCTTGCTCCATGCGTTTGACGCCTGTTTTTTCGATTCGTTTTTATTCGTCCAGTGTGTACGTTTCAATGCAGTCGTCGATCGCCTGCCAAACGCTGTCGCGGATCCTATCCAGTTCCGACGCGACGTCCGAGCTGCCCGCCGCCATCATGTTCGTCATCATGCTCGAGATACCGCCGAAGTCATAGAGCGCGCCGAGGTCGTAGACGAGATGCTTAAAGATGTAATTATCCAGCATTTCCGCCGATTCCTCGTCGCTCGAGTCGCGCAGCTTCAATGCGATCTCGTAGTACGCCGGGGTGACGTAGTTCTTGCCGCCGCAGGCCAGTACATCCAGCATATACGCGGAAAACTGCGGGTCCTTGACACACTTCGGAATACACGCGCCGTAGGCGTAGCCGCCGGACAGCGAATAGTACTGATCCTGGCTCTCGTCCCTGAGCGGGACCGGCACCATGCCGAACGGATCCATTTCCGAGTAGTTGCGCAGCTTCTTGATTCCGGAGAACGCGGTCCAATAGAACAGCGAGCGATTCTCCCCGAACACGTCAACAGTCGTCTGCCAGATGTCGCCGGTGACGGACGGGTTGGTCTGCACGTTCAAGAACCATTCCGAGCTTGCCTCGTTGAACAGTTCCAGCAGTTCCTGCGCGTACCTTAAACCCGCCTCACTCTCGCCAAAAAGCAGGATCGGGTAGTCGTTTTCATCCTTGCCGACCAGCGTTTCGCCGGAGCAGAGCAGCAGAGTCGACGGCACGCCGTTGCTGCCGATAAGACCCCATTGGTCCTTGTAGGACATCCCCGGCTCCCCGTCAATGTCCGCGGCGACCAACTTCGCCATTTCCTGCATCACGTCCACCGTCCACTTCCCGTCGCGGACCATCTGATACAGGTCCCCGTAGGTGTCCGCGCAGTATTCCTCATACAGTTTCTTATTAAACGCATACGCGCCGGACACGATCTTCTGCATGATAGAGATGTCCCCGGTCGTGAAATACAGCCGCCCGGCGACGGAAAGCATCTCGTTGGCGTCCTGATCCCACCACGGGGCTTCCAAATGCAGATAGCCGTCCTCCGCGAAGGTGTTGAGATCCCACAGGACGCCCTCCTGCGCAAGCCCGGTGCAGGCGCTCATGAACGGCATGGCCGCATCGAACGTATCGTCGTTGGCGGTAACGCTCTGCCGGACCGTCGTATTGACGTCATCAACCGTGTACGCGACGACCTTCACGCCGTACTGCTCCTCGACGAAATCGTTGCGGGTACGGACACCTTCGTTGAGCGCGTCGTCGGTGGTTTCATACAAATCGTAGCCGATTTCCTCCGAGAAGTAGGTGTTCTGCACCACGTTGTTGTAGACGCACACGCGAAATTCCGTTTCCTCAAAATCAAATGACGGACGTTCCAGCTTTTCAAGGGTGTAATACCCCTCGGCGTCCTGATAGCGGCTGTCGACGACTTCTCCGCCCGAAAAGTCTTGCGCCGTGCTGGACGCGGACGAGGTTCCGGAGCCGCTTTCCGCCGTATCCTTCTCGCAGGCCGCAAGAACCGGCAGAGCAAGCAGCATCACGCAGAGCAACACCGTCAAAAGACGAGAGAAAGACAATTTCATAGGTAATCCCCTCCTAAAATCAAATAAACCTATACAAAGGTGCATTATATTCCTTTTTGATCAATTTGTCAATTGCCAATTAAAACAAAATCCGGTCCCGGGTTTTTTACATCTTTACCAAAAACCCGTCCGTTCCCCTGCGGAAACGGACGGTTCCTGCGTTTCTTCAGGCATGATTCCGTCAAGCCATAGACGTTGACGCAGCCGCCAAACCGGTCCCCCACAGAGCGTCAGGGTGGAAGCAGTCGCCCAACCCCCGCAGGCGGTGAACAGCCGTACGAATGCACAGAACAGATCCGGGTCTTTCCGGTTTTCCCTTTTCAAAACATTTTTTCTTTTTACACAATTTTTAAAGTTCCCCGGGCAGTTTCAACGCCCGCAGTTCCTCGTCAAGTTCCCGTTCGGTCTCCCCGCTCACCCATTGCAGCACGGTTTCCGGAAGTTGGTGGTTTTTGGTAAAATACTCCTTGCGCAGGCGGTCGTAGGTGTTTCCGTCGCACGTCGCAAGTCCGCCGCCGGAAGCGCGGAAGTACGAAACCGACCCGTCCGGCGCGGTCTCCCGGGCGAACAGCGGACTGCAAATCGCAGATGAGCCGGAGGCCGTCACCTCGTCGAGCGCGTACCGCTGATTTCCGTTCACCGTCCGCGTATAGGAGAGCAGCAGATACCGTTCGCCTCCCTCCCGCCGCCAGATTGCCCATTCCTCTCCGTCGCCGGTCCGCGTCGAAAGCAGCACCCGCCCGTCCGAAGCATAGGCCGTCACAACCGGTACTCCGTCCGCCCCGGTTTCCCGGACGAACAGCTCGGCGTTCCCGTCAAGGTTGGCATCGTAGCGGGAGAACTTCCTGCCCGCGAGCTCCCCGCCGGTTACCCGCAAAGCGAGCAGAGTCAGCGAAGAAAGCGCGTCTGGCGAAACTACCGTCACCCGGCATTCTGCGCTGTTCCCGGCGGCGGTTTCCGCCCGGACGATTGCCGTCCCGGGTTCCCCGGCAGTCAATTTCCCGTCCGAAACCGTCACGACGGTCTCGTCCGAACTGCTCCATGTCAGCGTGCGGTTGCTCGCGCCGACCGGCTGGAATTCATAGGCGACCTTTCCGGTCTCCCCCGCCCGCAGCGTCAGCGAACGCTGCAGGAAGGAGAATCCCTCCTCCGGGATGGCCGGCAGCCTCAGCCCTTTGAGGTCCGGCTCCCCGTCCCCGCGCCACGGACGGAATTCTCCGTCCGCCGGTTCGGAGAATTCTTCGGACGAAACGGCAGCTGACACCTGGGACGAAACGTCAATCGACACATCGACAGAACTTTCCACGGCCGGGACGGAAGGCAAACTTTCCACAGGTACCGACGATACTTCCGGCAGCGCGCTTTCGGACGAATCACTCTCCGATAGTCCGCTCTGCTCCCCGGTTTCACAGGCGCAGAACGACAAAAACAGAACTGCCAGCGTCGCCAGCGCCGCGAATCCCCGTCTGCGCATCTCGTTTCCTCCCTTTTGCCCAGTTCCCTAGAAACTTCCTATCTGCCGTCTATATTATACTAGGAAAAGACGCATCCGTCAAGCCCCCGCATGCAAAAAAAGCCCCGCCCGAAAGCGAAGCCTTTTACCTGTTCCAATCAGCTGAAGTACCGCTTGAGCAGTCCCTCGAACGCCTTGCCGTGCCGCGCCTCGTCCCGGGCCATCTCGTGAACCGTGTCGTGAATCGCGTCGAGCCCAAGTTCCTTGGCCTTCTTTGCGATCTCCATCTTGCCGGCGGTTGCCCCGTTCTCCGCTGCGACGCGAAGCTCGAGGTTCTTCTTCGTGCTGTCCGTCACGACCTCGCCCAGCAGCTCGGCGAATTTTGCGGCGTGTTCCGCCTCCTCATAGGCGGCTTTTTCCCAGTACAGACCGATCTCCGGGTACCCCTCGCGAAACGCGACCCTCGCCATTGCAAGATACATCCCGACCTCGGTGCATTCGCCGGTAAAGTTCTGACGAAGCCCTTCGACAATCTCTTCCGGAGCGTCCTTCGCGACGCCGACGACGTGCTCCGCCGCCCACGTCAGCGTATCCGTCGTTTCTTCCTTGAACTTCGAACCGGACACACCGCACTGCGGGCACTTTTCCGGCGGGTTCTCGCCCTCGTACACGTAGCCGCAGACCGGACAAACAAACTTCTTCATAACTTGCAAACCTCCCTGTGTATTTTCTCTTGGGTGGAACCAGTATAGCAGATTTTCCCCGGTTTGTCAAGGGGAAAACGGCTTTTCAAGGGAACGGAAAAAATTTTCCAGCCGATGACGTTTTCCCCTTGACAAACCGAAGCGACGGGTGTAAAATGTTGTCAATTCCACATGAGAAGAGAAAGGAACCAAAAAATCATGGACAGAAAGTTGCGTGTCGGCATCATCGGCGCGGGCAACATCAGCCACATGCACCTCGACGGGTACAAGGCGCTCCCGGACCAGGTGGAGTTGGTCGCGGTGTGCGACATCGACGAGCCGAAGGCGCAAAACTACGCGAAGGTTAACGGGGTCGCTCGGGCCTACAAGGATTACAACGAGATGCTCGCCAAGGAGGAACTCGACGCGGTTTCCGTCTGCACATGGAACGCGGCCCACGCCGAGGCGACCATCGCCGCTCTGAACGCGGGCTGCAACGTCCTGTGTGAAAAGCCGATGGCGATGAACGCTTCACAGGCGCTCGCCATGAAGGAAGCGGCCGAACGCAACGGCAAGCTGCTGATGATCGGCTTCGTGCGCCGGTTCGGCAACGACGCGGACATTCTGCGCAACTTCATTCAGGCTGGCACCATGGGCGACATCTACTTCGCCAAGGCGACCTACCTCCGCCGCAGCGGCTGCCCCGGCGGCTGGTTCGGCGACAAGCGCTATTCCGGCGGCGGCCCTCTTATCGACCTCGGCGTACACGTCATCGACCTCTGCCGCTACCTCGCGGGCTGCCCGCGGCCGGTTTCGGTCTACGGTGTGACCTACGACAACCTCGGGGACAACCGTGCCGGCAACAAAAAGGAGTGGGTATCCCACAGCGGCCTCGGCATCCATTTCAAGTACACGGTCGAGGACTTCGCGACCGCCTTAATCCGCTTTGACAACGGCATGACGCTCAACGTCGAAGCCTCCTTCAACCTGAACATTAAGCAGGACACCGGCAACATCGAGCTGTTCGGCACCAAAGCCGGCGCCCGTATCGACCCGCAGATCGAGTTTTTCTCGGATATGAACAAGGTGTTCGTTGACATTAAGCCCGCGGGCAACACCGCGCTGGACTTCAACGGCCTGTTCAACCGGGAAATCAAGCATTTCGTGGACTGCATCCGCGAGGGAATTCCGTGCATCTCCCCCGCCGAGGACGGTGTGGTACTCATGCGCATCCTCGACGCGATCTACCAGTCTTCCGCCGAGGGGCGGGAAGTTCGGCTGTAACAAGCCGCAAAACCCAAGGAAAACGGTGGCAGGGGCAACCCCCTGCCGCTATAGTTTTTCTGCGGGGGTTTCACCCCATTCGGGGGTCTTTTGAAAAGGCTCCCCCGAAACCCCGCAAAACTTTTCAAATTTGACGAATCTCCACGCCCAGCAGCGCCGGAAGTTCCCACAAACTCCGCAGCTCGTAGTCCACGCGCACGTCGTCCCGGCGGGGCTGCCCCTTCGGGTTGTACCAGCAGCAGACCAACCCCGCGTTGTTCCCGCCGCGCATATCGCTCGTCAGCGAATCGCCGATGATCGCCGTCTGTTCGGGCACATAGCCGGTCTGCTCCCGCACCACCCGAAAGAACGCCTCCGTCGGTTTCTGCGCTCCGACGACCGCTGAGATAAACACCCCGTCCGCCAGCCTGTCTAGCCCGCTTTTTCGCAGTTTTGCTTCCTGTGCCTCCCGGCTTCCGTTGGTGACGAGGTACTGCCGGAAGTGCTTCCCCAGTTCGCGGAACAGCGTCAGCGAGTCTTCCTGCGGAAAGACCGCCTCCCCGAGCGAATGCTGATAGCGGCAGTTGAACGTGTCGTAATCGGTATACTGGATCCCGTAAAGGGCAAACAATTCTTTGAGCCGGCCGGAAAAGACCTCCTTCTGGGTGACTTCCCCCCGTTCGAGCCTCTCCCACCACTTTCGGTTGATGGCGGAGTAGGCCGAAAGCATCTCGTCGTCCATCTCCACGCCAATCTCCCGGCAGCATTTGACCATCCCGTACTTTTCCGCCGCCAGAAAATCCAGCAGCGTCCCGTCCACGTCCCAGAGCAGGGTCGTGATGTGTTCCGCCATGCCCGCTCCCTCCCTCCGTTACGGAAAAAGGCAAGTCAGGCGAAAACCGCCCGAATTGCCTTTCCCTTGTCCGCAATGGTCTGAGTGACACGATTTGAACGTGCGGCCTCTACCACCCCAAGGTAGCGCGCTACCAACTGCGCCACACCCAGATGCCCATTGGAAACGAGAGTATTATAGCACTAACCCGCTATCCTGTCAAGCCCTTTTTTGGGTTTTTCTGATTTGTCAAGGGTTTAGCAAAGAAAAAATCATTTTTTTTTGAAAATTTTTTCACGTCTCGGAAAATAGCGCATGGAGCTGGTTCTGAAAGAGCATTTCGGGGGTCCTGCCGCCGAAGATTGTGCGGGGGTAGTTGTTCAGCCACTGTTCTACTTTGGCGACCGCCGCGGCGGGCACTTTTCCGAAGTTCGTCCCTTTCGGGAACCACCTTCGGATCAGCCCGTTGGCGCGCTCGTTGCTCCCGCGCTCCCACGAGGAATACGGATGGCAATAAAAGACGACCGTGCGCTGTCCCCTGCGGAGGCAGCTCCGCTCGATTCCTTCGGCATCGGCGAACTCGCAGCCGTTGTCGCAAGTTATTGACTTGAAGATTTTCGGAAAGTCTTTGCCGTACTGCTTCTCCAAACGGTTGAGCGTGCGGACAACGCTTTGGGCGGTCTTGTCGCGCATCGGACGGATGATCTCTTTCCTGGTGAGCCGTTCGGTGAGGACCAGCAGGACCCCCTTCGCGCCTTTGCCGGAAACGACGG
>CAZHBX010000029.1:0-27316 GCA_964530795.1 uncultured Ruminococcus sp.
AGCCGGCCTGCATCAGGGCGCAAACCCCGCCGCAGAGCACCGCCTGCTCGCCAAACAGGTCGGTCTCCGTCTCGGTACGGAAGGTGGTCTCCAGCACGCCCGCGCGGGCGCCGCCGATGCCGAGCGCGTACGCGAGTCCGATCTCCAGCGCGTCGCCGGTCGCGTCCTGCTCGACCGCGATTAGGCAGGGAACGCCCTTGCCCGCGAGATACTCGCTGCGGACCGTGTGGCCCGGACCCTTCGGGGCGATCATAATGACGTTGACGTTCTTCGGCGGCTTGATGCAGCCGAAATGGATGTTGAACCCGTGCGCGAAGGCAAGCGTCTTGCCCTCGGTCAGGTGCGGCTCGATGCTCTCCCGGTAGAGCTTCGCCTGCTTCTCGTCGTTGATGAGGATCATGATGATGTCCGCTTTCGCGGCCGCCTCGGCGGACGTCATGACGGGCAGCCCCTGCGCTTCGGCCTTCGCCCAGCTCTTGCTGCCCTGATACAGGCCGACGATGACATGGACGCCGCTGTCCTTGAGGTTGAGGGCGTGCGCGTGTCCCTGCGAACCGTAGCCGATGATCGCGACGGTCTTGCCGCTCAGCTTTTGCAGGTCACAATCCTGCTGATAGAAAATTCTTGCCATGATGTTTCCTCTTTTCTTGAAAATCTGTTGTTTTTCCGCGAAAAATTTATCTTTCGTTCTTGCGGATCGTGGAATCCCCGCGCTCGAGCGAAACGATGCCGGTGCGGCAGATCTCGAGGATCGTGTAATCCCGCATCAGGTCGATGAAGGCGTCGATCTGGCGGGTCGGACCGGTCATTTGCATGACGATGGACTCGCGCGTATAGTCAACGGTCTTTGCCCCGTACGCCCGCGCCGCGTCCTGCACGTCCCGGCGGGTTTCCTGCTCGTTGGCGACCTTGATGAGCAGCAGTTCGCAGCTGACCGAGTCCTCGTCGTGCAGCTCCTTGATCGAGCAGACGTCCGGCAATTTGTAGAGCTGGTCGATCAGCTGCCGCTTTTCGGTGTCGCCGCCCTCGGAACTGACCGTGATGCGGGAATACGCCGCGGACTCGGTTTCGCTGACCGTCAGGCACTTGATGTTGAATCGTCTGCGGCGGAACATGCTCGTCACGCGGTTGAGTACGCCGAACCGGTTATGTACCAGAACGGCAACCGTAAAACCTGCCATATCAGTCCCCCTGCCTTTCGATCTTCACGATGATGTCGTCCATCGAGCCGCCCGGCGGCAGCATCGGCAGGACGAACTCGTCCTTGTCGATGGCGCAGTCGATCAGGAACGGCCCATCGGACGCGAACGCCGTTTCCAGCGCCGCTTCCAGCTGCTCGGGCGTATTCACCCGCGCTCCGTCCGCGCCGAACGCCTGCGCGAGTTTGACGAAATCCGTCTTGCGGTCGAGTACGGTGTTAGAGTAGTGCCTGTCGAAGAACAGCGTCTGCCATTGCCGCACCATGCCAAGCACGCCATTGTTGAGCAGCAGAATCACCAGCGGCAGGCGCTGGCTGACCGCCGTCGCGAGTTCGTTCAGGCACATCCCGAAACTGCCGTCCCCGGTCACGAGTACGGTCCGCTCGCCGGTCGCCATCTGCGCCCCGATCGCCGCGCCCAGACCGAACCCCATCGTGCCAAGCCCGCCGCTCGAGAGGAATCTGCGCGGCCGGTGGAAGCGCAGGTGCTGCGCCGCCCACATCTGGTGCTGTCCGACGTCTGTCGCGACCGGGGTATTCTCCCCGAGGTGCCGGTTGAGGGCGAGCATGACGTTGCGGGGGGTCAGCCCCTCCCGATCGTCGAGCGTCCTTTGCTCCTCCGCTTTCAGTTTTTCGACGGATTCGCGCCATTCGGCGTTGTCCTTTTGGCGCAGAAGCGGGAGCAACTGCCGCAAAGTCAGCTTCAAATCCCCGCGCAGGGCGTGCGCCGGCTGAATGTTCTTCGCAAGTTCCGCCCCATCGACGTCGATATGCACGATTTTCGCGTTGGCCGCGAACTTCGCGCGGTTGCCGGTCACGCGGTCGTTGAACCGCACCCCGAGCGAGAGGATACAGTCCGCGTGGTGCATTGCCATGGAGCAGGCGTAGTGCCCGTGCATCCCCTGCATTCCGAGGAAGCGGGGGTGATCGCTGTCCACGCCGGAAATGCCCATCAGCGAGCAGCCGATCGGAGCGTCTAACTTTTCGGCGAGCTCCAGCAGTTCCGCCTCCGCCCCCGAATTGATCAATCCTCCGCCGAAATACACGAATGGACGGCGGGACTCGTTGATGCAGTCCGCGGCCTGACGGATGCGCACCTCTTTGGCGGCGAAGCGCTCCTCCGGCTGCACCGGCGGCTGCGGAACGTACTCGCAGGACGCGATCTGTATGTCCTTCGGGATGTCCACGAGCACCGGCCCCGGACGGCCGGACATCGCCAGCCGGAACGCCTCGCGCACGGTGTCCGCGAGCTCCTCGACCGAACCGACGACGTAGTTATGCTTGGTAATCGGGAGCGTGATGCCCGTGATATCGATTTCCTGAAAGCTGTCCGTGCCCAATTGCCCGGTCGGGACGTTGCCGGTGACGGCGACGACGGGGACCGAGTCGAGGTAGGCGGTGGCGATACCGGTGACGAGGTTGGTCGCCCCGGGTCCGGAGGTCGCGAGCACGACCCCGACCTTCCCGGTCGCCCGGGCGTAACCGTCCGCCGCGTGGGCGGCGCCCTGCTCGTGAGCGGTCAGGACGTGCTTAAGCTCGTTACGATATTTATGCAGGGAATCGTAGACGTTGATGATCTGCCCGCCCGGGTAGCCGAATACCACGTCGCACCCCTGCTCGATCAGCGTTCGGACCAAAATGTCCGCGCCGGATAGTTTCATACGGTGTTTTCCTTTCCCTTTCTGTTATCCTTTCGCGTCCCGCACCGCCTGCGCGATGCGCATTCCCATCTCCCGGCAGCCGATTTTCGCGCAGCCGGTCCCGTCACCGAGGATGTCGGACGTGCGGTATCCTTCGTCGAGCACCCGCCCGACCGCCCGCTCGACCGCGTCCGCTTCCTCGGGCAGCCCGAAGCTGTACCGCAGCAGCATCCCCGCCGAAAGGATGGTCCCGATGGGGTTGGCGATGTCCAGCCCCGCGATGTCCGGGGCGGACCCGTGGATCGGCTCGTACAGCCCCCGCGTCCCGTCGCCGAGGCTTGAGGACGGGATCATGCCGATCGACCCGGTGATCATGGACGCTTCGTCCGAGAGGATGTCGCCGAACATGTTTTCCGTCACGATCACATCGAACTGCGACGGGTTCCTGACGATCTGCATGGCGCAGGTATCGACGAGCATATCCGTCAGCTCCACGTCCGGGTAGTCCTTCGCCAGCCCGTGCAAAACCTTCTTCCAGAGCCGGCTGCTGTCGAGCACGTTGCTTTTTTCGACCGAGCAGAGTTTTCCGCGGCGCTTCCGGGCAGTTTCAAACCCGATCCGCCCGATGCGCAGGATCTCCCGCTCGGTGTAGCACAGCACGTCGGTCGCACACGTCTGCCCGTCCGTTTCCTCCGTGCGGTGCGCGCCGAAGTAGATGCCCCCGGTCAGCTCCCGCACGATCATGAAATCGATGCCCTGCTCGACGATCTCCCGCTTCAGCGGGGACGCGTCCGCGAGCTGTTTCCAAATTTTCGCCGGGCGGTTGTTGGAGTAGACTCCCATCCCGGCGCGCAGGCGGAGCAGCCCCTTCTCCGGGCGCTTGTCCCCCGGAACGCCGTCCCATTTCTTGCCGCCTACCGCGCCGAGCAGCACGCTGTCCGCGCGCAGGCACTTTTCCAGCATCTCCCGCGGCAAGGGATCCCCCCATTTGTCGAGGGCGGCCCCGCCCATGTCCACGTCATCGTAGACGAACGTGTGCCCGTAGCAGTCCGCGACCGTGTCGAGCACCCGCAGGGCCTCCCCGACAATCTCCGGGCCGATCCCGTCCCCGCGGATGACCGCGACGGTTTTCTTCACGCCCATGAGTCAGTCCTCCTTCAGCGAAGCGAGCAGGCCGCCCTTGGCGATGATGTTTTGAATAAACGGCGGAAACGGCTGGGCCTGATAGGCCCGCCCGGTCGTCAGGTCAGTGATTTTCCCAGTGTCGAAGTCCACCTCGACCTCGTCCCCCGCCGAAATGCCGTCCGCCGCTTCCTCGCATGCAAGGATTGGCAGGCCGATGTTGATGGCGTTGCGGTAGAAGATGCGGGCGAAGCTCTTGGCGATGACGCACCCGATCCCGCAGGTCTTGATGACCAGCGGCGCGTGCTCCCGCGAGGACCCGCAGCCGAAGTTCCAGCCGGCGACGATCACGTCCCCCTTCTTCACGCGGGAAACGAAGGTCTTGTCGATGTCCTCCATGCAGTGCTTCGCGAGCTCCCGCGCGTCGGCGGTGTTCAGATACCGCGCCGGAAGGATCACGTCGGTATCGACGTGATCGGGGTACTGAAAAACGGTTCCCTTGGTTTTCATTTTGCGTGTTCCTGCCTTTCTATACCGCGTCCGGGGAGGTGATGCGCCCCGTCAGCGCGCTTGCGGCGGCGGTCGCGGGGGAGGCGAGGTAGACCTCGCTGTCCACGCTTCCCATCCGGCCGACGAAATTGCGGTTGGTCGTCGCGACGCAGCGCTCCCCGGCGGCGAGGATCCCCATATACCCGCCGAGGCACGGCCCGCACGTCGGCGTAGACACGACCGCGCCCGCGTCGATGAACGCCGTCACGTACCCGCGCTCCACGCATTCCCGGTACACCGCCATCGTCGCGGGAATGATGATGCAGCGCACCCCCGGCGCGACGGTCTTGCCGCGCAGGATGCGGTACGCCGTTTCCATATCCTCCATCCGACCGTTCGTGCAGCTGCCGATGACCACCTGATCCACCTGCACGTCCGAAAGTTCCGACGCGGGGCGGGTGTTCTCCGGCAGGTGCGGACAGCTGACCGTCGGGACGATTTCAGACAGGTCGATTTCCGCCACCGACTCGTACACGGCGTCCTCGTCCGCTTCGAATACGACCGGCGGGCGCTTCGCGCGGCCTTTCAAGTACGCCATCGTCACCGCATCGACCGGGAAGATGCCGTTCTTTGCCCCGGCCTCGATCGCCATGTTGCAGATGCACAGCCGGTCGTCCATCGAAAGCGACCTGACCCCGGGCCCGATAAACTCCATGCTGCGGTAGAGTGCGCCGTCCACGCCGATCTTCCCGATGATTGTTAAAATGACGTCCTTCCCGCTGCAGTTCGCAGGCAATTGACCGTTCAGAACGAACCGGATCGCCGACGGCACCTTGAACCACGCTTCCCCGGTCGCCATTCCGGCGGCCATGTCCGTGCTGCCGACCCCGGTCGAGAAGGCGCCGAGCGCCCCGTAGGTGCAGGTGTGGCTGTCCGCGCCGATGACGCAGTCCCCGGCCGTCACGATCCCCTGCTCCGGGAGCAGGGCGTGCTCGATGCCCATCTTTCCGACGTCGTAGAAGTGGCTGATGCAGTGCGAGCAGGCGAACTCCCGGCACTGTTTGGACTGTTCGGCGGCCTTGATGTCCTTATTCGGTACGAAGTGGTCCAGCACAATCGCGATACGGTCCTTGTCGAATACCTTCGAAAATCCCGCCTTGCGGAACTCGTTGACCGCTACCGGGGTCGTGATGTCGTTGCCCAGCACCAGATCCAGCTTCGCCCGGATCAGCTGCCCCGCCTCGACCGACGGCATTCCCGCGTGGGACGCGAGGATCTTCTGCGTCATCGTCATGCCCATGTTCGTTTCCTCCTTATGTCCTGCTTTTCAGCGCGTTGTTGAACGCGCTTACTAACGCGTCCGCCCCGGCGCGAATGATGTCCGTGTGCGTGCCCGCGCCCCAGTACATTCCGCCCTCCGGAAATTCCAGGCCGATATAGGCGGCCGCCTCGCTCTGGGAGCTTTGGTTCTGCATACTGTGCTCAGTGTATACCCGCAGCCGGTAATTCTGCCCGGTAAACGCCTTGAGCGCGTTGCTGATTGCGTCGATGGACCCGTTCCCGGTCCCGGCGACGGTCTTTTCCGTCCCGTCCCGCGCGAACGTGACCTCCGCGTCCACTTCCGCGCCGTGCTGCCGGAAGTGCAGTTTGCGCACCGTGACCGGTTCCCGGCAATCGAAATACTGCGATTGGAAGATCTCCAACAGCTCAGATGGCTGCAATTCCTTGTGCTCCCGGTCGGAAATCCCCTTGCAGAGGTAGCTGAAGTGCTCCCGCATTCCGGCGGGCAGGACATAGCCGTAGGTGTGCTCCAGCACGAACCCGATCCCGCCCTTGCCGCTCTGGGAATTGACCCGGATGACGTCCGCGTCGTAGGTGCGGTTGATGTCCGTCGGGTCGATCGGAATATACGGAACGGTCCAGCGGGTCAGCTGCTTCTCCTCCCGCCACTTCATACCCTTGGCGATGGCGTCCTGATGGCTGCCGGAGAAGGCGGCGAATACGAGAGCCCCCGCGTAGGGAGTGCGCTCGCCGACGTGCATGCGCGTGCACGCCTCGTACACCCCGACCAGCCCCGGCATATCCGAAAAGTCCAGTCCCGGGTCGATCCCGTGGGTATACAGGTTCATCGCCAGCGTCACCACGTCAACGTTGCCGGTGCGTTCGCCGTTGCCAAACAGCGTCCCTTCGACCCGGTCCGCCCCGGCAAGCAGCGCGAGCTCCGTGTCCGCCACACCGGTCCCCCGGTCGTTGTGCGGGTGCACGCTGAGCGTAACGTATTCACGGTTCTTCAGGTGTTTCTGCATGTACTCCACTTGGCACGCGTATACGTGCGGCAGGCTCATTTCCACCGTCACCGGCAGGTTGATAATGACGTTGTTGTCCGGCCCCGGCTCGAGCACGTCCAGAACGGCGTTGCAGACCTCCAACGCGTACTCCGGCTCGGTTCCGGTGAAGCTCTCCGGCGAATACTCGAACCGGAAGTTCCCCTCGTACGCGGACGCGAGCTGCTTGACCAGTTTCGCCCCGTCCACAGCGATCTGCTTGATCTCCTCGCGGGATTTGCGGAACACCTGCTCCCGCTGGGCGACGCTGACCGAATTATAGAAATGAATGATCGCGTTCGGCGCGCCCTTGCACGCCTCGAACGTCTTGCGAATAATGTGTTCCCGGCACTGGGTCAGCACCTGCACGGTCACGTCCTCCGGGATCAGATTCCGCTCGATGAGCGAGCGCAGGAACGTGTACTCCGTTTCCGAAGCGGCCGGAAAGCCGACCTCGATCTCCTTGAAGCCGATCCGGAGCAGCAGCTTGTAGAATGTCATCTTTTCTTCGAAGCTCATCGGGATGACCAAACTTTGGTTCCCGTCCCGCAGATCGACGCTGCACCAGAGCGGGGCCTTCTCGATCCGGTCCTTCTTCACCCAGTCGTAACACGCCTCCGGGGGGAGGTAGTAGCCGGGGCCGTATTTCGCCGCGTTCATCATATCGTGTAACCCTCCCCTATTTCTGAATCAGTTTGAAGCCTTCGCTCTGCAGCGCTTCGGCGATCTGCCGGACGTGCTCGTGGTTGCGTGTCTCCATCGCGATGCGCAGGTAGCACCCGTTAACGCTCTCGCTTTCCGTCGTGCGTTCGTAATGGACGTTCGTAACGTTGCCGCCGCAGTCGGCGATAATGCGGGAGACGTCTTTGAGCTGTCCGGGCTTGTCCAGCAGTTCAATCAGCAGGCTCGACGATCGCCCGGCCTTCATCAGTCCCCGTTCGATGACCCGCGAGAGGCTGGTTACGTCGATATTGCCGCCGGAGACAAGGCTTACGACCTTCTTCCCCTCCAACGGGAACTTGCCGAACATCGCCGCCGCGACGGACACCGCGCCCGCCCCTTCGGCGATCATCTTCTGCTTCTCGATCAGCGCGAGGATTGCGGAGGAAATTTCGTCCTCCGTCACCACCGCGAGATCATCGACGTACTTCCGCACGAGCTCGAACGGGATCTCGCCCGGCTGTTTGACTGCGATGCCGTCGGCGATCGTCGAGACTTGCTCAAGACAGCCGACTTTTCCCTCCTGAACCGCCTTCACCATGCCCGGTGCGCCCGCCGCCTGCACGCCGTACACCTTGATGGCGGGATTGAGCGACTTAATCGCGCAGGCGACCCCAGCGATCAGCCCGCCGCCCCCGACCGGCACGATCACCGCGTCTATGTTGTCCATCTCCTGCACAAGCTCCAGCCCGATGGTCCCCTGCCCGGCGATGACGTCCTCGTCGTCAAACGGGTGTACGAACGTATAGCCGAACTCCTTTTGTAATTCCATCGCCTTCTCGTAGGCATTGTCATAGCACCCTTCCACCAGGCAAACCTGCGCTCCGTACTTCTTGGTCGCCTCGATCTTCGAGATCGGCGCCGTATCCGGCAGGCAGATCAGCGAAGACGTGCCGGCCTTGGTCGCCGCGAGGGCGACGCCCTGCGCGTGGTTCCCCGCCGAGCACGCGATGACCCCCCGGGCCTTTTCCTCCGGCGAAAGCATCGCGATCTTGTACCCCGACCCCCGCAGCTTGAACGAACCGGTTTTCTGCAGATTTTCCGGCTTCAGGTAGAGGTCGCACGAGTCCGAGATTCCCTCGGTATGTACCACGGCGGTCTTGCGCACGATCTCCTTGAGCACAACCGACGCATGGAAGATTTTATCGACAGTCAGCATGATTTCATCCGTTCCTTTCCCCGCAAAAATGCAAAAACACCCGTCTCAAAGCCTTTTCTTTGAGACGGGTGCGGCCTTACGCCTGCATCCGCGGTACCACTCAAATTGCGGCCCGAATCGGGCCGCCGCTCAACGGGATCCGCCAATCCCTGTGCTTTCACGCAGCAATCACGGGAGGTATTTACGTCCCGCGCGGAGCGTTTCCTCCGCACGGCTTTCTAACCCCCGGCTCAGAAGTGAGGGGCCGTCGGAAGTTCCCTGCCGATTCGCACCAGCCATCGGCTCTCTGGAGAGAACGCATCCGTCGCCGTCTTCGTCATCGCCTTTGTATTGAATTATTTTTATCTTATATTTTTATTTTAGCACATACCGTCGGGTTTGTCAACCCCTTTTTTGCCGAAAAACACGCCCGATTCGCGAAATTTTCTTCCAATTTGTCAAATGTGCGATTCCTAAAATCGCGGACCGGTTTTCCCGAAAAATTTCAAGAAGTCCGCAATAGCGCAGGAAAGGTTGATTTTCCAAACTTTTTATGGTATACTATTTTGGTGTTTCTTTGCAATCGTCTGCGGGGGGAAAATCGATATGGCCGTTCCATACATGCAGGGAACAGGTTGCGCAGGGATGAGAAGGCGGCCGCCGGGACGATTGAGAAAAGATGCGAAGCTCTTGATTGCAGTTCAAATGACAGTATGGATTTTGCGGAGTAAGGAGAAAGTATGTACCGATTATTGATTGTCGAGGACGATTTTAGAATCGTTGAAGAAATCCAGAAAAGGGTAACGGCATGGGATATAGAACCCCGCGCTGTAGATGATTTCCATAATGTGCTATCAGCGTATTCCGAATATCAGCCGCACATTGTTTTACTTGACATAATGCTTCCGCATTTCAATGGCTATCATTGGTGCGGCGAAATACGCAAAGTTTCAAAAGTACCCATTATTTTCATATCTTCTGCGTCCGACAATATGAACATTGTAATGGCTATCCATATGGGTGCTGACGATTTTATCGCGAAACCTTTTGACTGGGAAGTTTTGATAGCAAAAATCCAAGCACTTTTGCGCAGGACATACGATTTTGCTTCAAGTGCGCCCTTCTTGGAACATAGAGGCGCTTTTCTGAACACGGGGGATGATACTCTGACTTATCAGGATAAAAAAATATTACTGACAAAAAATGAGTACCGAATTCTGCTTTGCCTTATGGAGAACAAGGGGAAAGCCGTTTCTAAGGACAAGTTAATGAAAATTTTATGGAAAACAGAATCGTTTGTTGACGAAAATGCCCTCGCGGTCAACATCAATCGATTGAGGAAAAAATTAGAAGCGAACGGACTTAGCAATTTTATATCCACAAGGTTTGGAATCGGCTATAGTATTGAGTGACTTAGGAGTTTGAAGATGAAGCAATTTGTGATCCTATACATCAGGCAGCACAAGAGGTTGCTCATCGCTTTATTGCTGATTTTTGTGACTTTTGCGGTTAGCTTTTATCTTTACGGTCTGCCTATGGATGCTGTGATTTACCCAATACTGTTCAGTACGCTTTTGGGAGGCGTTTTCGCAGGAATAGGTTTCCTGCGGGCAGGATATAAGTTTAGGCAGTTATTGGAAATAAGCAGGTTATCCTCTTCGATGATTTCCTCTTTGCCCGCAATCGAAAATATAGAGGACCAAGGTTATCAAGCGATCATTGAGGCATTGCGGCTTGAAAATAAGAACCTTATGGATGCGTCAGCGGAACAATACAGGGATATGGTTGACTACTATACTTTATGGGCACATCAAATTAAAATTCCAATTACGGCCATGTCGCTTTCGCTCCAAAACGAGGATACGCAAGTATCCAATAAGCTGTCATCGGATTTATTCCAAATTCAGCAATACGTTGACATGGTGCTTGCCTATTTACGGCTCAATTCAAATTCAACGGACTATGTGTTCAAAGAATATGATCTTGATACGATCATTCGACAAGCGGTTGCGAAGTTCTCGGATGAGTTTATAGACCGAAAAATCCATTTGATATACGAGCCTGTAAGGGCCAGCGTTGTAACGGATGAAAAATGGCTCGCTTTTGTCATTGAACAGATTTTATCGAACGCCTTAAAATACACGCGACAAGGCAGCATAAAAATCTATCTGACAAATAAATCATCACTCCATATCGAAGATACGGGAATTGGCATTTCTCCCGAGGACTTACCCCGTATATTTGAAAAAGGATACACTGGATACAATGGACGTGAAGATCATTCGGCAAGTGGAATAGGATTGTATCTATGCAAGCGAATTTGTGATAATCTCGGGGCGGGAATTCGCATTACCTCTGAATTGAACAAAGGAACTGCCGTCCATATCAATCTGGAGCAATCCGATTTGCATGCAGAGAGACTTCTTACAAAAATGTAAGAATTCAAACGGGAAATGTAAGCCGTTTTTTATGGCGTTGCATTTCCCGTTTTTGTAAAATGGGAGCATCAGCAAATTGGAGGTTAAGGGCAATGCGCTTATTAGAGGTTTCAAATCTAAAGAAAGTTTACAGCACGCGGCAGGGCGGAAACAGGGTCGAGGCGCTGAAAAATATAACGTTTGATGTAGAGCAGGGAGAATATGTTGCCATTATGGGCGAGTCCGGCTCAGGAAAAACCACTTTGCTCAATATTTTGGCGGCATTGGATAAGCCGACAAACGGAAAAGTCCTGATAGACGGGAAAGACCTTTCAAAAATAAAAGAATCGGAGGTTGCCGCTTACCGTAGAAATAATCTTGGATTTGTTTTTCAAGATTTTAATCTTCTGGATACCTTTACATTGGCGGACAACATATATCTGCCGCTTGTTCTTGCCGGCAAGTCCTATAAAGAGATGCACGACCGTTTAGCTCCTATCGCCGCACACCTTGGCATTGGACAGCTTCTGAACAAATATCCGTATGAAGTGTCTGGAGGCGAAAAACAAAGGGCAGCGGTGGCGCGGGCATTGATTACGGAACCGAAGATAATCCTTGCCGACGAGCCAACAGGCGCTCTTGATTCGAAATCCAGCGATGAATTACTCCGTCTGTTTACCAAAGTCAATAAACTTGGGCAGACACTGCTTATGGTAACGCATTCAATAAATGCAGCGTGTACGGCGGGGCGTGTGCTGTTTATTCGAGACGGCGAGGTATTTCATCAGATTTACCGTGGCGCAAGCACAAATGAGCAGTTTTATCAGAAAATATCGGACACCATGGTGCTGCTTGCGACAAGGAGGACGGTAAGATGAAAACGGGGTTTTACACGAAACTTGCTTTTGACGGAATCCGGAAAAACAAAAGGATATATATTCCTTACATCTTAATGAACGCGGCAATGGTGGCCATGTATTATATTCTTGCTTTTTTGCAGCGCACCGATACGATTTCAACCATTTCTGGAATCCGTACAATACGATTTACCCTTTATTTGGGCGGATGGCTTCTTGCTATTTTCTCTTGTATTTTCATACTCTACACGAATCGTTTTATTTTACGCTATCGGAAAAAGGAGTTTGGCCTTTATAACATTTTTGGAATGGATAAAGGAAATATCGGAAAAGTGATGCTATGGGAAACATTCATCGCCGCTTCGATCTCCATAAGTGCAGGGTTACTTGCAGGAATCGCTTTCTCAAAGTTCGCAGAGCTTGGACTTGTCCATATCGTGGACTCGAAAACAACCTATACTTTGGCGGTTTCTTTAGACGCAATCTTTATGAGCATCGCCGTTTTTGCCGCCATATTTTTTCTTCAATTTCTAAATTCGGCCCGGCAAATCCGTAATGCAACGGCGATCTCTCTGCTTCAGAGTGAAAACACGGGGGAAAAGCCCCCGAAAGCAAATGTGTTTTGGGGTGTTATGGGTGCCGTTCTTCTGGCAATTGCGTATTTCATTGCGGCAACACTTAACGAGCCTCAAATAAGAAAGGCTGTCATTTTCTATTTTATTGCGGTTATTTTAGTTGTTGTCGGAACATACATCACGATGATCGCAGGTTCTGTTCTGCTATGCCGTGTTCTACAAAAAAATAAGCGTTACTATTACAAGCCCAATCATTTTGTGCCTGTTTCTTCAATGGTATATCGAATGAAACGAAATGGCGCCGGACTGGCATCCATTTGTATTCTTGTAACGATGGTGCTTGTAATGATTGCATCAACGGCGTGTTTATATTCCGGCACGCTGTCTAATTATCGGCAGAATTACCCCAGAGACATCCTCATGGATTTCCCGGCTGAAAGCTGTGACGCTCTTACTGACGCCAATATCAATGATTTGAGGTGGGAGATTAAAGCGTTTTTATATGATCGTGGAGGCGCGCCGCAGGACGATTATGCTTATCGGTATGCGATTGCAGAAGGTTCTTTCGATGGGAACAATCTTGAATTGGATTCATCGCTGCTGGATGCGACGAAAGAATACGAAACGTGGACGATCTATTTTATTCCCGTTGAAGATTACAACGCAATAATGGGAACAAATCTGTTTGTGGCTCAAGATGAGGCGCTGGTCTACACCTACAGGAATGCGTTTGCCGGCAATACTATTTCTATCGGGCAAGCGGCCAACTGGACAATACGTGAGGAACTTAATGAATTTGTACCCGCAGGAACCGGGTCAATGGCAAGGACCGAAGCGAGTATAGCGGTTTTTGTGCCGGACTTCCATAAGGCAACGCAGGCGCTGCTTTCTCTTGCAGATGAAAACGAATCTCGGCTCATCCATTTTTCATGGCTCTACAATTTTAATACTGGATTAGAGGCCGATGAGCAGATTGCCCTCTATAACGGCCTTTGTAAGAAGTTCCAGAAAAACGATGCTATATTCGAAAAATACGGTCTTATCGGTGTAAACTGCGACAGCAGAGAGGCACAAAGCGATGACAGCTTCAGTATGTATGGCGGGATCCTCTTCCTTGGCATAATTCTCAGTATCGCTCTTTTAATTGCGGCTACGCTTATCATCTATTATAAACAACTGACAGAAGGTTTTGAAGATCAGCCGCGATATGAAACGATGAAAAAGATTGGAATGACTAAAAAAGAAATCCGAAAAAATATCACTTCTCAAATGCTGACGATCTTTTTCTTCCCGTTGCTGCTTGCGGGACTTCATTTGGTCTTTGCTTTTCCTATGATGCAAAGACTATTGCTTGAATTCCAACTATCAAATAGACCTCTCTTCCTATCTGTCACCGGAATCGTTGGAGCCTTTATTGCCGTTTTCTATGGGATTGTGTACTGTGCTACTTCAAACGCATATTACCGTATTGTAAGCGGCGGAGATCGTCGCGGCTATTACGAGTAGGCAGGGCAAACACAGACCTGCCTGCACAGGACTCCTGCAAGAGAGAAAGGGCTATTTCTGTATCGTCTTGCGTTACAACAGCTGCTTGAGAGGAACGGCCTGAAAGGGGGCGTTAGACGTATCCCATAAGGAAATGACGGATCCCGGCCGAGAGGTACACCAAGTACATAGCGGTTTGCGTTCGAATAGGCCGGGAATCGCCCGTTTTTAGGAGAGAACCCGGCACTGCGAAGGCTTTCCGAGGAGGAAAATAAAAAAGCCCCCAAGCGGAAAAACCGCATGGGGACCGGGTTTTCTGGCGGAGAGGGCGGGATTCGAACCCGCGTGACGTTGCCGTCAAACTGATTTCGAGTCAGCCCCGTTATGACCGCTTCGATACCTCTCCGTATCTGTTAAGCCTGAAATTCCGCAAAACGCTGAAGGCAGAACGACAGGACAGAACGGCTGCATATGCACTTTTTTGAACCGGCGCAAAGCTTTGTAAGACAAGGATCTTTTGGGAGCGTATCTTACAGATCGGCCGTCCATTTCGAATCAGCCTCAATATGACCGCTTCAATGCCTCTGCATTACCGTGTCATTATAGCACACCTTTTCCTCTTTTGCAAGGGGGTAACGCAAAATTTTCGGCAGGTTTTTTGAAAGCGCAAGGCGGCGTTGCGGACGGGCCGACGACGCAGGGGAACGATATACGGGAAATCTCCGTCTGGCGAACCCCGCGAAGAAGATTGCATTCGTTTATGATCCCCAAAAGGATTCCAAAATCAGGGACTTCTCTGTCTTTGCGTTTCGGACTTTTCCTCCCGAAATCCCGATGGATTGTTCTTCCTTAGCTTCCGGCAATCAAGTTCAGCAGGGTGGACTTGCCTGAGCCGTTTTTCTCCCCCGCAGAGCAGGGCGGGCGGCTGCGTTTGGAGTTGTTCGAGAGGCAGTAGGCGCACTCCCGCTTTTCACCCGGCAGGGTGGAATCCGTAAAGTACGTCGCCGTTCTCCTTTCCGACGGGGCCTGCGTCGTTTTTCATCGCTTGAGGACGGCGACGAGCGTCTTATAGACCTCTTCCGCTAGGATGAACTGGCCGAGGTCGTTCGGGTGCAGGTGGTCGACCGTGCAAAGGTCGCTCATCGGGCCGCGGAAGTAGTCGGTGCTGTCAAGGAAGTAGACGTTGTTGTCCCCCGCCGCGCGGGCCGTTTCATACGTTTCGCGGACGATGGCGACGCGCTTGAAGTCCGTCTCGCGGTCGTCGAACGCCCAGACGTGGGAGAGCATTAAAATCGGCAGGTCCGGCTGCATCCGGCGGACCGTTTCGTAGAATGGGCGGTGCGTCGCACGGAGGTGCTCCTCGGACGGGGCGTTGTAGTCGTAGTCCATGACGAATGCGGACAGGTCCAATCCGCCGATGTACGCCGCGACCGGCTGTTCGCCCATCGCCGAGCCGGAGAAGCCGAGGTTGCGGCAGTCCGCGTCGACGGCACGGCAGACGATATTGCAGTAAGAGTTGCCCGGACGCCCCGCGCATCCGCCCTGCGTGATGGACGAGCCGTAGAAAGCGATGGGGCGGTATGTCCGCTTGGTCGGCAGGGCGACCTTCGCGTCCGCCGGGAAGCCGAGACGCATGCTTTCCACCCCCGCGTAGAGCGGAAAGTTGATTTGCAGCTCCTTGAGCCCGTCCGGCAGGGCGAGGGTTTCCTTCACGCCCTCGAGCGTATCGACGAAGTTCTGCATATGCGCGCCGATATAGCGGCGCGCGGTGCCGGTCCCGATGAGCATGTCGAAGCCGTACACCCCGCGGTCGGTGAAGTGGTGCATTCCCGCGATGACGGCGCGCAGCTTGACGTCGAGCGTGACGGCCTTCGCGTCGGTGATAAAGCGCAGGGTCACGCCCGGGGTGTTGCAGGCGAGGAAGCGGTTGTCGTTGGAGTACTCCTCCTTGCGCCGGACGTCGAGGCGGTAGTATTCGTTTCCATTGTCCTGCGGGGCGTCGATGCCGCCGAGGGAGAACACGTCGCGGTTGGTTGCGTCGATGTAGATGTTCCCGTCCTCGGCGGGCCCGCCGAGGGTGTTGACCAGGGTAAAGGTGCGGTCCTCGAGAGACTCGGGGGAGGAAATGGGAGGCGCGAAGGGGGTTCCGTGCAGCATAGTGGGGTTTCTCCGTTTCTTTGGTGTGTTTTTCTTTTGATGGAACAAAAGGAAGACCGTTTATCCGAGCCTTCCTTTCCTCTCTGGTTTTCCAATTTTGACCTGCGCGAAATTACGGGTATCGAATTGCGAGAATCGCGATTACGGCGAGGATCAGTCCGACCAGTCCGATCAGATAGCTGATCAACGAATTCTGCTTTTTGAGGACATTCCGCGTCACGCCGCAGACGACCCCGGCAAACCCCAAGACCGCGCCCGTCCACGCGCACAGCGAAGACTTCAGGAACGTCAGGGAGATCGCTTTCTTGATATGGAACGGCTGGACCGAAAAATAGCCCTTTCCGTTGTTGATGCCATTCTTGGCCAGCAGAACAAACACGATGGAAATTATGCCGAGGACGATGGCGGCGGCAAAAAACATCGATTGCTTATCCCGCAAGCTTTCTCCGCCGAATTTTTGCTTTTTGGCCGGCCTCTCCGCCGCGGCGGGTTCCGCGGAGGGTTCGCCGGCCGCCGCTTCCGCGGCGAGCTTCTTCTTTTTCATCGCATAAGCTCTCCTTTTACTCGTTTCTACTATCATATCATATTCCGGCGGGGATGTCAACCGTCTTTTTGTAGAAATGCGTGTCAAAAAATTGTCGGAAATGACAGTTTTTCCGCCTTTATTCCGCCGGGGAAAGCAGGGACGACGTCCACGCGTCCAGCAAGGCGGCGCGCTTCCGCAGGAAGGATTCGACCCGCTCCGGGTCGCCGGAGGTCTTTGCCTTTTCAGGGTCGAGCAGGTCGGGCTCGACGGAGGCGTACTGCGCGCGGAAGCGTTCGCAGAGAGCATCCTCCTGAAGAAGCGTCGCGCGCAGCGAGGCGTACCGTCCGGCGATCTCCTCCGGGAAAAGGGCGCAGAGGCGTTCCCAGAGCAGGTTCTGCCCGGTCGAAACCGCGTCTCCGCCGTCCGTCAGCGAGCCGTTCGAGCGCAGTCCCAGTCCGGCGCGGAACTCGGGAAAGGCGGGCAGGAAGTGTTCGAGATCGGGGGTATACCAGACCGTGCCGAGCGTCACGCCGTACGGGTCGCCGAGCAGTTGCAGGAGCAAAAAATAGTCGATGAGCGTGTCCGGGTCGGTGTATTCCGCAAGCTGTTCGCGGAAAGCGGAATCCCGGGAGCGGCGGACGAACGAGACGAAAGATGCAAAGCGGTTCGTCGCCTGTCCGACCGATTCGTCCGCGCCGCTCAGGATCGCAAAGCCGTTCGCGGCCGCCCCGCTGTCCGCGCGCAGGTCGGAAAAGGCCGGTGTTGCGCGGAATAAGCAGCCCTCGCTTTCCTCCGTTGCGCACAGCACTGCGCCGGATACGCCGTCCGCGTCCGTCCGCAGCCGGTCGGGCAGGGGCAGCGAGAGCAGCACCAGTCGCTCGTATTTCTCATTGCGGTAGAGAAGAACCGGCTTCACGCCGTTCCGCCGCACCGTTTCCGCAAAGACGTCCCGCTCCCAGTCGGGCAAATCCGTCCGGGCGGACAGGCAGTCGTCCCAGAGGGAATTTGCCATCGGGGCGCGGGCGAACGTCGCGTCCGAGCCGCCGTCGGACAGCAGATAGAGCGTCCGCGGGCCCCAGCCGAGGTCGAGCGGGTCGTTCAGCCGGATCAGCAGACCGTCCAGTCCGTCCGTCTGCAACGCGAACGCCGTCAGGTCGATTCTGCCGTCGGTGTAGCGCAGGGTCAGCGCTTCGTCTGTTTTGTCGTCAAGCGACAGGCGCGGCAGGGCGGAGAGCGGGAGGGTGTCCCGGGTCTGCAGGGTTCCGCAGACGGAACAGACGCGGTACTTTTCGCCGCCTTCGGTCAGCGTGGCGGTCCGCTCGGACAGCCACTCGCCGTAGCTGTGCGCCGTTTCGGGTTGGTAGTCGGAATAGAAGACCTCGCCGCAGACGCAGGTGTTGACCGTGTAGCCGATGCTTTTGCAGGTTGGCGGGATAACGGTCTGGCGGAAGTCGTGCGTGTGCAGCGAGCAGCCGGACAGCAGAGCGAGCGGCAGCAGGGCACACAGGACGATGCCGGCGAGGCGGGCGGTGCGGTTGTGCATGGGGCGTCACCTCCGGTTTTTGCGGAACAAAAATGACTTCTTTTTGCCCTTTTTCCCGCGGATATACCGCGCGAGGATCGCGACGGAACCGACCGCCGCGAGCAGGGTCACGAGCAGCAGGACGGTTCGGGTTCGATTCGCGGACGCTTCGGCGTCGGCGGTCGATTGCGCCTGCGCGAGGGCGAGACTGACCTCGGCTTCCACGGCCGGGTCGTCGCCGACCGGACGGAAGCGCAGCCCGTCGAGCAGCAGGTCCTCCCCGTCGGTTTCAAACGTGTGCGTGTCCGTCTCCCCGCCGGTCTGCAGGAACAGCGTGTCGCCTTTCACGCCGTAGCGGATAAGCAATACCTTCCCGCCGACGTACAGCGTCCCCCCGCCGTCCGGGTGGAAATTGTAGGCGACGCGCAGGTCGTCGTTCGACCATGTCCCGTCGAGGTAAGTTTCCCCCTCGGCGAGCGGGGCGGGCGTGTTCGGCTGGCAGGCCGTCAGCGGGAGCAGGGCTATGAGCAGGATTGCGGCGAATCGAACCGTTTTCCGTTTCATAATTGTTTTCGCAGGGCGGATTCCGCCGCGTCCGGGTACAGCCGCCGCAGTTGGGCGAGCATGATTTCGAGCGCCTCTTCGCGGGTCAGATCGTACCGCGAACGCACATGGTCCGCGCCGAACCGGGATTCGGCGGTGCAGTAGCGCGAGACCGCCCACCCGTACGCTTCGCCCGCACGGTTGAGCCGACGCTCAAACCCGCTGATGACGACGTAGGTCCGCATCATCAGCGACGTGACCGCCCCGGAAAACCCCTTTTCGCCGTTCCGCCCGAACCCGGCGGCCTCCCGGAGACGGTAGGACGGCAGTCCGGAAGGGTGGTCCGTCAGGACGTCCATCAGCAGTTTACTCTTGCGGCTGGCAAGTCCTAGCTCGTAGAGCGTGTCGAAATCGTAGCCGTCGCGGCGGTAGGCGGCAAAGCAGGGGAACCATTCCCGGGATACAAACCCGGCTTTCCCGTTGAAAAATTTACCGTACACGACCCGTCCGCTCTCCGCGGCCTCTACCCGCCACCGCCACGGGTCCTCCTCGTCATCCGACCCCCACGCCGACGACGCGGTCAGCTCCTCAAGCGAAAACCGGTCAACGTAGCTTCGAAACAGAGGTAAAAATCCCACAGTATCAACATATTCGTAGAGTTCCTCGACGGATTTGATGCGTTTGGGGTCGTGGCCGTCGAGCCCTTCCATGACCCATTCGCCGTTCCGTTCGTACATCAGTGGATCTCCTTCATGTCGTAGGGGGTATTCTGGTAGACGAAGTAGTTGAGCCAGTTGGAGTAGAGCAGGTGCGCGTGGGCCCGCCAGGTGTTGACCGGGGTTTGACGCGGGTCGTCCTGCGGGAAGTAGTGAGCGGGAATCGGGACGTCGCCGCCCTTGGCGGTGTCCCGCTCGTATTCCTTTTTGAGGGTGTCGAAATCGTACTCCGGGTGTCCGGTCACGTAGCACTCCCGCCCGTCGGTTGAGGCGAGCAGAAACACCCCCGCTTCCTCCGAGTCCGCTAACACCAACAGGTCGCCGCAGGCTTCCACGTCCTCCCGCCGGACGTAGGAATAGCGGGAATGCGGGGCGTTAAACCGGGTGTTGAACCCCCGTACGAGCGGATGCGACGGCAGGCGGGTCGTGTGGCGGTAGATCCCGGACAGCTTGCGCTCGAGCGGGTATTTCTCGATGCCGTGGTGGTAGTACAGCCCGGCGTAGGCCCCCCAGCAGACGTACATGGTCGAATAGACGTGGGTCTTGGCCCATGCCATGAGTCCCTTGAGTTCCTCCCAGTAATCGACCTGCTCGAACGGCAGGTACTCAACCGGGGCCCCGGTGATGATCATTCCGTCGAATTTTTCATCGCGAATGGCGGACGGGGTGGTGTAGAAGGAGGCGAGATGTTCCTCGGGGGTGTTGTGGGAGCAGTGGCTCTCCGGCGTCAGCAGGCAGACGTCCACTTGGAGCGGGGTATTCGACAGCAGGCGGAGCAGTTGGGTTTCCGTGACGATTTTCGTCGGCATGAGGTTGAGGATCGCGATGCGTAGCGGACGAATGTCCTGTGTGGATGCACGGCGTTCGTCCATGACGAAGATGTTTTCCCGCGTGAGCGTTTCGGTCGCGGGGAGCGAGTAGGGGATCCGGATGGGCATTCCGCGCACCTCGGTTTCGTCGAATTTTCCATTTTGTTGCTGCGGATAAAACAATACAAATACAGTATACCATGTTGCAAGCGGATTTTCAAGACTTTTTTCGTCAAACCCCATAGAGAATACGTCTTACGATTCACTTTTCCCTTTTTAAGTACTTGGCAAAATTGGAATAATGTGCTATACCTATCACAAAAGGGGGAAACATATGGATTATTTCCAACGAAAGTGAGGTGAAAAGAAATGCCTACGCCAAAGGTTTTTGCAAAAGAGTATGAATTTCTATGCATTCTATGGGAAAACGAACCCATAAAAAGCACTGCGCTCGTCAAGCTGTGCAAGGAAAAGCTTGGCTGGGTGAAGGGCGCAACCTACACGGTCATCAAACGATTGGTGCAACGCGGTGTCATTAAGCACGAAAATACCGTGGTTTCGTCGTTGATTACCAAGGAAGAGGTGAGACTCGCCGAATTTGACGAACTTTTGGAGAACCGCTTTGAAGGCTCCATCCCGGCGTTTTTGGCGACCTTCTCCCAAAAGCAGAGACTGAGTGAAACGCAACTTGAGGAGATTTTGAAGATTATCAACAATGACAGGGAGGGAACGTAAATGAAGGAACTGTTTCTCGGTTTGTGCGGCGCTTCCGTTATCCCGTCGATTGCCGTGCTCGCGGCGATCCTCCTGCGCCCGCTGCTGAAGAAGGGACCGTCCTTTCTTCGGTGCTTGATTTGGGCGGTCGTGTTTGCGCGGCTGGTCATTCCCGTCGGGCTGATTGAGCTCCCGGTTCCCGTTTTAACCTTCCCGTCGCCTGCGGAGGACGCCGTGTCGCTATCCGTTCCGGACGCTGTGCCGGATACCGTTCCGGCTCCGGATACCGTCGTTTCAAATGGCATACCGAATGGCGCACCGACGCAGGATACCGTCGTTTCGACAGTCATGCCCACGCCGGAAGCGACGGTTCCGCAATCCGTTCCGCAGTCCGCATCGGCGGCAGAACCGAAAGCAGACGCGGTCGGGATCCTTTCTGTGGTCTGGGCGTGCGGGGTCGCGGTCATGCTCGGTTATCTGCTGGCAAGCACGCTGCTGCTCCGCTATCAGGTGCGGGACGCGGTCGTTTTCGACAGCCGGGTGCGCGTGCTGGGACGGAACTGCTCCCCGTTCGTGTCCGGGTTCTTCCGTCCGCTGATCTATATTCCCGCATCCGCGAACAGAGCGTATTGGCCGTATTACATCGCGCACGAGGAATCGCATATCCGGCGGTTTGACCATGTCCTCAAGCCGCTCGCGTTTCTGGTGCTGTGCGTTTACTGGTTCAACCCGCTGGTCTGGGCGGCGTACCTCCTGCTCAGCAAGGATATCGAGTACGCCTGCGACGAAAAAACCGTTAAAAACATGGAAGAAAAGGACAGGAGAGTGTACTCGCTGGCACTGCTTTCCGTCAGTCAGGGCGAAAGCAGTGCTTTCACGCCGCCGCTGTCCTTCGGGAAAGTCAGTGTGAAAGAGAGGATCAATCGTGTTATGAAAAGGAAAACATCTGTATGGGCGGTCTGCATGACCGTTGTTCTCTGCGCGGCGCTTCTGATGCTGATGGCGTGCACAGCCGCCAGAACGTCCGGTGGGACGTCAAGCGAGGTATCGGATGAAACCTCAGACGCGACATCTGGAGAAACGTCGAGCGAAATATCGTTCGATACATCAAGTGACGTATCGGATGAAACATCAAGAGAAACCCCAGACGGAACGTCTGGGGAAACGTCAAGCGATGCATCGAGCGGTACGTCAAACGGAACCTCCGGCATAGAGGAGGATTATAAAAAGGCTTCCTCGCTGCATGAGCAGGACCCAGAAACCTATCGCGTTCCCGGCGAATTGCAGTACGAAACGCAGGAAATGGTGCAGTTGGAGAACGGGCAGTGGTACCAATCCTACGTCGCGTCCGACGTGAACGTTCGGTATGTGTTTTTGAGCAGCGCGGAGTACGAAATGAACGCGAAATGGGATTTCGTCCCGGTCGGGAGCGCGAAAAACTATTACCTTTATAATGCCGGCGCACGATTCGAGGACGAGTCCGGGTCTGTCCGTTACGTTGAACGCGCGACCGCGGTACGCGGAACACTTGCGGACGGGTCGAACGGCTACGCCTACACCCTGCGGCTTCCGGACGAACTGACCGTCTGCGTGGCAGGGGAAAACGGCGGGTGCGATTTCTATGAGGTCGAGACGCTTGCCGTATCTCTGCCGGGCGGCATGACGGGCGAAAAAGTTTTGACCGGCGTCGTGGCGCGGGACGAAAACGGCGTGCTTTACCTGAAAGATGCGTCGTTATATGCCGCCGGAACGTCAGATGAAACATCAGCAGAAACGTCAAGCGAAACGTCTGGAGAAACGTCATTTGGGGCGGAAATGCCGTTCGACACCGTTCGCTATGCGCCGAATGCCTCTCTGCCGTCCTATACAGTCACCGTCGTTTACACGGACGAAAGCAAAGAAACCGAGAAGCAGCTTGTTTTGACCGAAGCGGAGAGCGAAACCGAATTGCAACGGCTCGCCTTTGCTTTACGGAAGAGCCGCTCCGCGTGGAAGACGTGACCTTCGACGGCTATATCGACCTGCTCCTGCCGAATCAGCAGACGGCGAGTGCGGTGTGGTACCACGCCTTCGTATGGGGCACCGAGACGGGCGGGCTGGTCTACGCACCCGGCTTTTCGGAGCTGTCCGACGTCACGCTGGACACGGCGCGCAAGCAGGTGCTGTCCCATCGGATACAAAGCGGCGTCGAATCCTATGCCATAAGCGTATATGACGCGGAGAAACGGGATTTTGTCCCGCTCCGCTCCCTGTACCGGGACTTCAGCGGTGACGGAGACACGGTATTTCGGGAATTTGACGAAAATGGCAAGGTCGTGCGGGAACTCTACTTCTCCGGCACGGATCCGGACCCGGAAAGCGAGGACTTTGCCTCCTATTTCGAGGAAGGTTCCTTTTGGGAACTGAACTCCGAGAAGTGGAATGGCTAACTATAGCAGCTAACTATAGCAAGAGAACTCGCCGAGCGTTTGGAGATCCATTATACACCCAGGCATGGAAACCGGCTTGACATTGCGGAAATTGAGCTTTCTGCGCTCGGGCGGCAGTGCATTGCAAACAACTACTGCACGCAGGCAGACGAATGGGGCGGCGAGCAGTTGTTCTACTTCGTCATGCGTTTTGAATGTGCCGATTCCGGAACGGACGCGGGGCGGAAAACCTGGCGCGTCGCCGGATTCGATTTCGATGCGTGAATGCGAACCACTCGATTCTGCTGAGCGAACGAATCGAAATTGGAAACGCCGGTGGACGCGGATATCCAACTGGAAGGAAACCTACACAATGCAGGCATGACAAAAGCCGCCGTTTAATTCCCGGCGGCTTTTGACGTTTTACAATTCCGCTGGCGCGATAACTTCAATACGTTTGATTCCCTTCTGCTTTTTGATTTACCTTTTCCCTTCGGGCGGTATTGATTCATTGCGCTATGGAATCGTTGCGGACATATCGTACCCGTTTTTTGCGGATTTTTCATTTCACAACTTGCAATGGCAAGTTGCAAGAATTTCAAAAAAAGCATAACCCGTGGTAGTGTGGCGAGGATTTCCGGAGAGAGGGGCGGAGCTTCGACCGGCGGCGAATCCGGCGAACGCAGAGCCGTTGTCTCCTGTGATGCTTTTGCCAAAGACTTTGCGCCCAATTTCATGTTCCTTCCCCCTTGTTTCTTTTGTTCTTCGGATTTGTCAGGATTGATTCCGCGACACGGAATTCCCCCGTTATGCGCCATGGCAACAAATTGATTTACGCCAAACGAATTTCCAAGCATATCATACGGACCATGTATGCAGAAGTTCTTCAATGATCAGTTTTTCCATTTGATTCAGGTCCGCGACCTTCCTTTCGATTTGCCGGAGCAAGTTGCCGTCAGGCGTCATATTGTATTTCAGACTGCCGTTGACGACGAATCTGGCGTCATGCGCAAAACGTGACGCGACGCTTTCCGTTTCCGGCAAATGCAATCCCTCCCTGCGTGCGATATACCCAACTCTCCAGAGCATCAGCTGTTTTTGCTCCGAGAAACCATACATAGAGGTCATATGGATACTGCCATTTTTCTCGGCTTTTTCAATCAATAATTTTTGAAATTTGAGACTGGCGGCATACTGATAATACTGTTCCTCGCACTTTTTGCTAAAACGGGTATTGTCATCATAGCATACCGATTCCAAGTAGTCGCGTAAACTGCGACGGATTCCAATCGCATCGTATTCCAAAACGTACTGCTCGTCACTTTTTACCAGATTCAAATACTGAAAATGCCGGTTCGTGCAGGCAAGAAAAAGGTTTTCGACCGGGACGCGAACGGCACGGTAATGCTCGCTGCTGTCATAGGACATTGCCGCAAACTCCTGCGTTTGCGCATCATATCCATACACCAAAAGCCCATGTGTCATATGTATTTTCCCATAACCCGGCTTATGGGGAATATAGTAAGTATCCAACCAGATATCCCCGTAAAATCCAAGATTCATACCGCGTATCAGATATTCTACAACATGGATTCCATTTGCCTCAAGCAGATCCCGCGTAATCTTTCGACAAGTGAGCATTCCCCAGTTCTCGTAATAGTCATTGTGGAAATCCAGCCAATTATACGTCGGCTTGTAAATGACGTCGATATAGAATTGCGAAAGTAGAAGGTCGACCCGATCCATTCGCTTTGTTTGCAGGATACTAAGCGGAAACGCATGGCGCAAATAGTTGCGGACACGCGGTTCCGGGTCAATCGGCAAGAAAACAGATTGCCGCAGCACTTCCGGTTTCGGCTCGGGGTATGCGGGCGGCTTCTGCATGGATTCCAATTCTTTCGTGACAATCGATTCACAGCAATGACGATAAACTTCAAGGGTATCCAGCACCTCTTGCCGCAGGGGTACTGTGATGACGCCAGCCGCACCGCTCTGTATGGCGGGCAACGTAAGGCGACTGCATAGCAGAACGACCAATTCCGACTTCCTGTTCAACAACGTTTTAGACACCCAGTCTGCTGCATTGCCGCAATAAACGGCTTCGCCTGCATAATTCCCGACCAATTCCGCATCAATTGTTTGCATTTGCTCCTGCAATTCGTTCGGCCGCACATCTTGAGGGTCCGCCGGACGCCAGACAGGATAGAACGAAACCAAACCGCTTGCCAGCATTTCTCTTGCCAAATCCCATGAAAAATGCCGGATACCCGCATTCACTCCGCTTTCTTCCGTTTTGCCGACAAGCGGCACTTCCAGAAAGACAGCCGCAGGGATCCGATACTTTTGAAGGAGCGGAAAAGCAAATTCATAGGCGTTTTGGTATCCGCCCACAAATGCAATGCCGCAGGATTTCTCAGGCAGTATCTTTTTCTCTTTTCTGCATTGATACAGGTCATGCATCGAGAAAAATGTATAGCCGTTTTCTTGTAAAGATCGGAGATCCCGCTCAAATTTCTTCGCAGATGTACAAAATGGATTTCCGTCCGGCACTTGTTCCAAAACAGAATCGTAAGCCAGAATCGGACATTGAAGCGATTGCAGTGTTTTTTTCGCTTCTTGAAAAAACATATTGAATTGATACATCGTGTAAATTTTCCCTTATGTATGGCATTTTTAGAGATCGAAATATCCGTCTCAATACATTCTGCAAGCCTACGCATTCTGCAAATAATTCTGCGCCTGTTTGCTGAACAAATCGTAATACAAGCCTTTCTTCTCCATCAGTTCGTGATGTGTTCCTTTTTCAACGCATTCTCCGTTATTGATCACAACGATCTGATTTGCTGTCGTAGCGGCAGACAGGCGATGCGTAACATATATGACGCATTTATTTCTGCCCGAGTCCTGCATTTTCTCAAACAAACGACGTTCCGCATCGGGATCTAACGCGGCAAGCGCAAGCCAAAACGACCAAGACCGCAAAAGGGTCTTGAACGTGTTCCGCAGGACCCCGCGAGACATCAGGATTCCCTCTTTCGGATCAAGAGGTAGGAAAGAAGCGAGCACACCGCGCCGACCCCCGCGAGGAAGGCGATACAAAGCGACGCTTTGCCGAGCGAGGTTCTGAACCGGGCAAACATCTGCTCCTCGTTCTCCAACCCCCAATAGGTGACGAAGTGCCGTAGCTTATTCGGCATGGGCGAAAGGTATTCGGTATAAAATTCCAGCGCCTGCTCGTGCCGGTACAGCAGATTGACGACGAAAACCGCGATGGCGTAGAGGAATCCGCCGCTCGCCGCCGCAATGCCGTTCCTGAACAGCGTTCCGAGGAAGTAGGTGATCCCCACATAGAACAGGATATACGGCAGCGCTGCGCAAAGGTTTGTGCGCGTCAAGCGGAACAACGCGTCGCCTAAATAGGAAAGAAACGACATCCCGTCCACGCCGCCTTTTCCAAAGACGCAGATCTGCAAAATCGCAAAGCTCGCCACCCATTGCACAAGAAAGACAATCGCGGTGATCGCGCTCAATCTGCCCAACAGGTAAACCGAGGGCTTTATGCCCGCCGCTTTTTCGATCTCGAAAAACTGATCGCCGTAGTCCCGGTTGAGCACCAGCACCGTCGCGATGATCGCCAAAAGCGCCAGCGGGTAGATCAGCGATCCGGCATGTACCAGATTGTCGACTTCACTTATGTACGACTCAAACGAGATATGCTCCGGCAATTCGTAATCCGGCACATACTGCTGCATCGATTCGGCGGATTCCCAGTATACCTGTACCTGCTGGATCCCATAGCGGACAAGAATGATCAAAAACATCGCAAGAAGCAGCCAAAACGTCACCGAACGCAGGACCGATTTGACCGTGCTGCGGAAGGTTGCGAGAAACATACCATATACCTCCTTTTTTATCGTTTCACGCCGCCGAGGGCGTAGATGTACGCGTCCTCCAGC
>CAZHBX010000030.1:0-24294 GCA_964530795.1 uncultured Ruminococcus sp.
ATACCGACAAGTACATTCAGGCGTACTTCCAGTACGACTCGAAAAAGACCGGCGGCGTGACGATGTCGCACCTTCGTTTCGGCGACAAGCCCATCAAGAGCCCGTACTACATCACCAAGGCGGACTTCGTGGCCTGCCACAATTCTTCCTATATATTAAAGGGCTATCATATCGTGCAGGACGTCAAGCCGGGCGGCACGTTCCTGCTCGACTGCCAGTGGGGCGCCGACGAGCTCGACGCGCACCTGCCGAACGAGGTCAAGGCGTATCTTGCCAACAACAAGATTCGCTTCTTCATCATTGACGCGACCACCATCGCGACCAAGCAGATCGGCAACCCGAAGGTCAAGAATACCATCCTCCAGTCCGCGTTCTTCTCACTCGCCGGCATCCTGCCGAAGGAGGAAGCAATTGGATACATTAAGAAGATGGCTTACAAGTCCTACATCAAGAAGGGTCAGGCGATGGTCGATCTCAACTATGCGGCCATCGACGCCGGCGCGGACGCCGCGACGGAAGTGCGGGTTCCGGAATCTTGGAAGAATGCTTCCGTGGAGCGCAAAGAAGAGACTGCCGCCGGCGACCGGGAGGATCTGATCCGCTTCGTCAACAAGATCGTCACGCCCGTTGACCGTATGGACGGCGACCGTCTGCCGGTTTCCGCGTTTGCGGAGTACGCCGATGGCACCTTCCCGCAGGGCTCCGCCGCGTTTGAGAAGCGCGGGGTCGCGGTCAACGCCCCGGTCTGGAACGAAAAGAACTGCATTCAGTGCAACAACTGCTCCTTCGTCTGTCCGCACGCGGCGATCCGCTCGTTTGCGATGACCGAGGAGGAAGCGGCGAAGGCGCCGGAGGCGACTAGGTTCGCCGAGAAGCCGGTCGTCAAGACATCCTACCGCTTTACCGTCGCCGTCAGCCCGCTCGACTGTATGGGCTGCACGCTTTGCGCGAAGGAATGCCCGGTTACCGCCAAGGCGCTCAAGGACGCGCAGGCCGCGGCGTCCGCGGAGTTCCCTGACGACCAGAAGAAGGCCGCGAAGCGCGCCAACGAGCTTGCCGCGCCGAAGAGCGCGCTGCGGATGGTTCCGATGGCGACGCAGCTGGACCAGCAGCCGGTGTTCGACTACTGCGTGGCGAACGTCTCCGAGAAGACCGAACTCATCAACAATACGGTCAAGGGCAGCCAGTTTAAGCAGCCGCTGCTGGAATTCTCCGGCTCCTGCGCGGGCTGCGCCGAGACCTCCTACGCTCGTATCGTCACCCAATTGTTCGGCGAACGGATGTACATTTCTAACGCGACCGGCTGCTCCTCGATCTGGGGCGGTTCCGCGCCTGCAACGCCGTACACGGTCAACCGGGAGAGCGGCAGGGGTCCGGCTTGGGCGAACTCGCTGTTCGAGGACAACGCCGAACATGGCTTCGGCATTGGACTCGGTCAGAAGGTCGTGCGCGACCGGGTCATCGGGCTGGTGCGGAAGCTCGCGGAGATCGTGACGGACGAGGGTAAGAAGGCGGTCATCGACGCCTATCTGTCCACGACCGAGGATGGCGCCGCGAATGCGATGGCGACCAAGGACCTCGTCGCGATGCTGGAGGACTGCACCTGTGAGAAGTGCGCCGATCTGCGGGCGGAGATCCTCCAATACAAGGATTATCTCGCCAAGAAGTCCGTCTGGATCTTCGGCGGCGACGGCTGGGCTTACGATATCGGCTTCGGCGGTCTGGACCACGTGCTCGCGTCGGGCGAGGACCTTAACGTCTTCGTCTTTGATACCGAGGTGTACTCCAATACTGGCGGGCAGGCGTCCAAGTCCACCCCGACCGGCTCCGTTGCGCAGTTCGCGGCGGCTGGCAAGGCGCAGAAGAAAAAGGATCTCGCTGCCATCGCGATGTCTTATGGCTACGTGTATGTCGCGCAGGTCTGTATGGGCTACGATAAGAACCAGCTGCTCAAAGCGCTGACCGAGGCGGAAGCCTACCACGGTCCGTCGCTGATCATCGGTTACGCGCCCTGCGAGATGCACGGCGTCAAGGGAGGGATGCAGAACTGCCTGGTCGAGCAGAAGAAGGCGGTCGAGGCCGGTTACTGGCAGACCTTCCGGTATAACCCGGAGACGGCGAAGGTGACGCTGGATTCCAAGGCGCCGACAGGCAGCTATCAGGACTTCATCCGCTCTGAGGTCCGCTATGCGCGTCTTGCACAGTCCTTCCCGGAGAGGGCGGAAGTGCTCTTCGCGAAGTCGGAGGGGTATGCCAAGGAGAAATACGAGAAACTCAAGAGGCTGTCCGAACAGTAAGGCAGAAGCCTGTAAAGAGAAGGGCGGCGTCGCTGTGGGTGCCGCCCTTCCTGTAAAAAAGTCCGTTTGCGTCGGAAAAAAGAGGAGGTTTGCGCCAAATGCCTAAGGAACCCGGAAAGATTCGTTCGGAATATTTGTTCGCCGCACTGATGTGCATCGTAGTCGCCATCTGCCTTACGATTCTGATCGTGACCAACAGCTGCAGTTCGGACGAGAACGGTTCGGAGGGTGAAACGTCCTCCGACGCGGCGTCTTCGGGACAATCGGATTCGACCGGCTCCGACGCGAACGTGTCGGACGGGGTGTCGGACGGGACGTCGTCGGACGCGGCGTCCGGCTCGGCGTTTCCGGCGGACGTGAAGAATGTGACGCTGGATGCGCCCGCAAAGGTCACGGAAGGGCTGCTTGTGCCGCTTCCGGGTTCGACGCCCGGCAGCGCCGGCGGGAGCTTGCAAAATATCTATTCTTGGAATGCAGAAAAGTACGCGAGCGAAGCCGACCATCCCTATGCCTATTCCGGCGTGGGGCTGGAACTGCGGACGGACGCGCTCGCCGCGCTCAACGCGATGACCGTTGCGTTCCGCGAGACCCGCGGAACGACCAATCTGGTCGTGAGCCGTGCATACGTGGACGCCCTCGGCGCAGACGTGAAGGCGGCTGAGCAGAACCTCGCTTCGGGCTGCGCGGTGGAACTGTCCATCTACCCGGACGACCCGGACGGAGACACCCTCGGGAGCGGGAAGTTTCTGTGGCTGGCGGATAACTGCACCGACTACGGCTACATCCTGCGTTATCCGGCAGAGAAATCCGCCGCGACTCACGAGAGCGGAAACGCGAGTCTCTACCGCTACGTTGGCTTCGAGCACGCCGCCTACATGGGAGCCAACCACCTCTGTCTGGAGGAGTACCTCGAAGTCGTGCGGACCTACTCCTCTTCGTCGCCGCTTGACATCACGTACAAGGACGTCAACGGTCTAGAGCAGACATGCGCGGTCTACTTCGTTCCCGCGACCGGCGGAGAGGCGGCACAGCTGCCGGTGCTTTCGGGCAGTGAGGTTACGGGCTACACCTACAGCGGCAACGGCTCCGACGGGTTCATCGTTACCTGTTTTTTGAGCTGATTTGAAAATTTACCCAAAAAGGGCAGAAGCCGTTGAAGAACGTTTGTTTTGTTAAAAAAGGCAGTGCATAAAAAATACACTGCCTTTTTTGTGCATTTTGAGGTCGTTTTTTCATTGAAAAGAAGGGAAAAAGGTGCTCGTTTCCGACGGGTCTTAATAATGCGATTGTTTTGTTCAAAACTAATTTAAAACGCAAAAAGAAAAGGCTCCTTCAAAGATTTATAAAAACCTTGCATGAAGCGCGTTTTTAAACGTTTCAAGAAGCAGATTTGCTTTTTCACAGTTTCGCTTTAAAAAGTTAAAAAATTGCTGTTGAAAATTCTCAAAGCGGCGGGGTCCCGGGAGGTCAAAATCGACGGCGGAAACTTCGTGCGAAAGCGACGGGAAACCGGGATTCCTATTCTGCGGGGGCGCTTGACAAACCAATCCCCTTATGATATGATAGGTAGGTATAGGAATAGGGTGTACTCTTCCGTTGGTCTGCGCGAAGACGCGGGGGCGTGCGCTGAGAGCATTTTTCAGGAGGAAAACTGCATGACCAGCAATCAACGTATCTACAAGCGCGTGCTCTCGCTGCTTTTGGTTCTCGCGACGGTGTTCACGGGACTTTGCGGCTTGGGCGCGTTTGGCGTGTCGGCGACTGTGGAGCACAAGTATAATTCGGACTCGCTGGTCCGTACGTCGCTCGACGAGATTCAGAATGTGCTGACGTCCACCAGCTACGACCAGTACCGGAACATCTACCGCAACGCCGGGGAAGCGACGGCGGAGTTTGATGTCGACCTTGTCGAAGACCTTGACGCGGACGACACCAACGCCAGCTTCAACTTCCTGACGGGGAGCAGCGACACCATCCCGCTTCGCGACGGGTCGGAGCTTGCTATTCTCTGCGGGGATGATGGACGCGTCACGTTCCGCATCAATGTCCCGGAAACCGGGTTTTACAGCGTCGATGTCGGGTACTTTACCGGCGGGATTTCGGTTTACGGCATCGAACGCGACGAAGACGGCAAGCCGGTCCTGGATGCGGACGGATACCCGAAACTGACTGAGGAGCTGATCACCGACGACGGCTATTCCGACGCCGCGATCGAGCGGTACATCCTCATTGATGGCAAGGTGCCATACAGCGAGGCCCGTTCCGTCGAGCTGCCGCGTGTCTGGAACGATTTCTACGAATTCACGGACGAAAACGGCGAAACCGTGCAGATGTACTCCGATTCTGATGAGTTCAAGCGGTTCGTGCGGGAACACTATACGGATTTTGAGAAGTATCGGCCGTTCTCGCGGGACGGCAACGGCAACGAGCTCAAGCCGGACAAATCGGTTTTGCCCGAGTGGACGGAGTCCTACCTTTATGATTCTACCGGCTACTACGGCTACTATACGGATTTGCAGGGCGTCGAGCACTACGACGAACCGCTCGGCTTCTACCTCGAGGCCGGGGAGCATACGTTCTCTCTCCAGGCGGTGCGCGAAGCGGTCGCCATCGATCGGATCTCCTTCTGCCATGCGGAAACGGCCCCGTCTTACGAGGAATACTATGCCTCCAAAGGCGGCGACAGCGCGGTTTACAAGGGAGAAGCGCAGACCGTCGTGCAGGGTGAATACCCCACGACGATGTCCGAGCGGACCATCTATCAGCTTAACAACCGTACCTCCGTTTACACCCAGCCGCAGGACCCGTCGCTCATCCGCCTCAACATGATTGGCGGGGAAAAGTGGGAATACGTTGGCCAGTGGATCGAATGGGAAGTGGAAGTCCCCGAAGCGGGCTTCTACAGCATCATCCCGCGCTCCAAGCAGAGCTACTATTCCGGCGTCTATGTTTCCCGTAAGATCTACATCAACGGCGAACTTCCGTTCCGCGAGGCCTGCAGACTGCGGTTCGACTACACCTCCGACTGGGTGACCGATCCGCTCTGGTACGGCAAGAGTACGGGTGAAAATGAGGACGAAATCGAAAAGGTCTATCCGCTGTTTTACCTCGACGCGGGTGTCAACACCATTCGCATGGAGGTGGTGCTCGGGGATATGTCCAATATTCTCCGCCGCGTCAACGAATCCCTCCTGAATATTAACGCCTATTATCGGAAGATCCTCATGATTACCGGCGCGAGTCCGGATAAGTACCGTGACTACCGCTTTGAGCGGCTTATCCCGGACGTCCTTAAGGGTCTGCGCGAGGAATCCGACAACCTTTACGAAGTTTCCGGCGAGCTGTCCCGTCTCATGGGCGGCATGGGCGAACATACCGCGACGCTCGACCGCGTGGCGAACACCTGCTATCGAATGGGACACTATCCAACGACCATTGCCAGCTATATGTCCAGCCTGAAGGACTACACTGCTTCCCTCGGCACATGGCTGACCGATACGCAGAACCAGCCGCTTGACATCGATTACCTGTGCATTCAGTCCCCCGACGCGGAGCTGCCGCGTGCGGAAGCGGGCCTCTTCACCAAGCTCTGGGGCGGCGTGGAGAAATTCTTTTGGTCCTTCTTCTCGGATTACGATTCCCTTGGTTCGACGGAGGACGGCTCCGCAATTGAAAATGGCGAGGATTACGCCGTAGAAGTCTGGACGGCCACTTCCCGCGATCAGGCGCAGATCGTCCGAAACCTTGTAGACGACTCCTTCTCCGCAAAATACGGGATTCCGGTCGTCGTCAAGCTGGTCGCGAGCGGCACGCTGCTGCCGGCAACGCTTGCCGGGACCGGCCCGGACGTCTACATGGGCGCGACGCAGGGAGACCCGGTCAACTATGCCATCCGTTCGGCGGTCCTGTCCCTGAACAACCCGGGCAGCGACACGTCGATCGGCTACAATTTCAACGACCTGTCCCGCTGGGCGGACGATCCGGTGTACGGTTCGCTGATCGCGGATGGCACCATTCCGACCTTTGACCAGGTCACCGAGCGGTTCGCTCCGACGGCAATCCGTCCGCTGACCCTTTACGGACAGACTTACGCCCTGCCGGAGACCATGTCTTTCAACATGATGTTCTACCGTAAGGATATTTTCGTCGAACTTGGCATCGCCCCACCGGATACATGGGATGAGTTCTACAACCTGATCTACACGATCCAGGCCTCTGAGCTTGACATCGGCGCCCCGACCGGCGTCGGCACCTCGACCATACTGATGTACCAACAGGGCGAACCCTACTACCAGGAAGGCAACTACGACGAGTACCTTAATTTGTTCCGTACCTATTATAATGAGGTCGGTTATGACGACAGCTACGGGAATGTCGACGATTACCTCGCGTCGATCGGTTACACTTATCTCGACGCGGACGGAAACGTCCGCCCGACGACGGACGGTATCGCCATCAACCTCGATTCGGACATCTCACTCGCTGCGTTCCGCAAGTCCTGCGATCTGTTTACGCAGTACAGTTTCCCAATCTCCTACGTCCTGTCCAACCGCTTCCGTTCCGGCGAAATGCCGCTCGCGATCGCGGACTACACCAATTACAACTCCCTGATCATCTTCGCGCCGGAAATCAACGGTCTGTGGGAATTCACCCCGCTGCCCGGCACGGTCACGGAGGATCCCGAAACCGGCGAAACCATTGTTGACAACACCACGGTCGGCGTGGTCAGCGCGATGATGATGATGCGCTCGGTCACCGAATCCAACGCCCTCGGCGCGTGGAGCTTCATGCAGTGGTGGATGAGCGCGGATGTGCAGTCCTCCTTCGGCAACGAAATGGTGGCGCTGCTCGGTCCGTCCGCGAAGCAGGCGACCGCGAACATGGAAGCGCTCGCTGGGATGTCATGGTCCAAGGACGAATATGACAACCTGTTTGCACAGTTTAACGCCGTGGAATGTACGCCGGAGTATCCGGGCTCCTACATCGTCAGCCGTTACACGAACTTTGCGTTCCTGAACGTATACAATGATGAGGAAGACCCGCTTGACGCTATGCGGTCCTACATTACCGACATTAACAACGAATTGACCCGTAAACGCAACGAGTTCAACCTGCCCACGGCCGATACCATCCGGGATATGGAAGAGTACCTGACCGAACGGGATATCTCGTGGGACGTCGGCGAGGAAGGAGGGAACTGACGTGGCAAAAGAAAAAGCAGTCATCCGAACGGACCTGACCCGCTTTCAATGGACTTTGCTGGAAATCAAGAAGCATAAAGTGGCGTACCTGATGATCGCACCGTTCTTCATCCTGTTTACGCTCTTTACGGTTGTTCCGGTCATACTCTCTCTGCTGCTGAGCTTCACCGACTTTAATATGCTGGAATTTCCGAACTTCGTGTTCCTTGACAATTACATCCGGCTGTTTCTGGACGACGACGTGTTCATTTTGGCGATCAAAAACACCCTGAAGTTCGCCGCGGTCACCGGCCCTGGCTCCTACCTGCTCGCGCTGCTTTTCGCGTGGTTCATTAACGAGCTTCGTCCGAAGATCCGTTCGATCGTGACGCTGATTTTCTACGCGCCGTCCATTTCCGGCAACGTTTACCTGATCTGGACCTACTTTTTCTCGAGCGACTCCTACGGTCTGGTCAACGCTTGGGGCATGGAACTCGGATTGATCGACGAACCGATCCTGTGGTTCCAAGATACGAAGTATATCTTCACGCTTTGCTGCGTCGTTGCGCTCTGGACCTCGCTCGGCACGTCCTTCTTAACGAACATCGCCGGCTTCCAGACGGTTGACACTTCGCTTTATGAAGCGGGCGCGGTCGACGGCGTTAAGAACCGCTGGCAGGAACTTTACTATATCACGTTGCCGATGATGCGTCCGCAGATGATGCTCGGCGCGATCCTTTCAATCACCGGCTCGTTCGGTTTCGGCTCGGTCATCACTGCTCTGGTCGGCTTCCCAAGCCCGAACTACGTGGCGCACACCATCATGCACCACCTCGAGGACTACGGCAACCAGCGATATGAAATGGGTTACGCCTCCGCGATCGCGACGCTGCTGTTCTTGATGATGATCGGATGCAACATGCTGGTTAACCGGATTCTGAGAAAGATAGGTACCTGATATGTTAGAAAATGCAAGAAACAAAGCAAAGGCTGCCTACCAAAAACACCAGGCCAACCGGGTGCATTTTAAGCGTTCGGTCAACCGTTCGGCGGGTGGTGACATCGGCATTTACATTCTGCTGTTCATCTTCGGTTTCTTCATGTTCCTGCCGATGGTTTACGCCATCGTGCAGTCGTTTAAGCCGCTCGATGAGATTTTCGTATTCCCGCCCCGCTTCTTCGTCATCAACCCGACGCTCGATAACTACCGTGACCTGTTCCGGACGATGTCGGAGTCCTGGGTCCCGTTCTCCCGCTACGTGTTCAATACGGTCTTTATTTCCGTCGTCGGAACGATGGGGAACGTGCTGCTCTCTTCCTATGCGGCCTACGCGCTGGCAAAGATTCCGTTCCCCGGGCGCGGCTTCCTGTTCCGCGCCGTCCAGTACTCCCTGATGTTCAACTCGACGGTCACGTCGATCTCCAACTTCATCATCATGTCCGCGCTCCACTGGGTGGATACCTACCTCGCGGTCATCGTGCCGGCTTTCTGTACGCCCTTTGGTCTGTACCTGATGAAGCAGTTCATGGAAACCAGCGTCAACGACTCGGTGCTGGAAAGCGCGCGTCTGGAAGGCGCGTCCGAAAACAAGATCTTTTGGAAAATTGCCATGCCGATGGTGAAACCGGCGTGGGCGACGTTGATTCTCTTCTCGTTCAAGGACCTCTGGAATTCCGGTGCGAACCTGTTCATCTATAGCGAACAACTGAAGACCCTTAACTACGCGATTAGCCAGCTGGTCACCGCCGGTGTCCAGAGAACCGGTGTTTCGGCGGCTTCCACGGTCTTCATGATGATCGTCCCGATCCTCGTGTTCATCATTTCGCAGAACAGCGTCATCCAGACCATGTCTTCTGCCGGTATGAAGGATTAAGGAGGGAAGAGCATGAAAAAATTCCATGGATTCAGGGTTCTTCTGATTGCCGTACTGCTGTTCGCAACACTTGGCACGTTGACGGTCAGCGCGTCGGCGGTGCCGTACACGACCTACACCTACAGCCGGGACGGGTTTATGCTTGAGTGTCCCGCGGCGTACGTGCCGGTTCCTGAAAGCCTCATCGACGGCAAAAGCCTGCAGTATTCCGTGAGTGCCGAAGGCGGTGCGAGCGCGAACGCCAAGCTTCTGTACGCGACCGAATTCACCAACGCGGATGGTTCGGCAAAAGGACTTTCCTCCCCGTCGGATGTCTTTGTCGACGACCTCAACCACGTCTACATCTCCGACACCGGAAACAACCGCATTATCGTTACCGACGAGAAGTATAACGTCCGTCTGGTGATCTCTCAGTTTCTCAACAATTACGGGGTTCCGGACGGACTGTCCCAGCCGAGCGGCCTGTTCGTGACGGAGAGCGAGATTTACGTCGCGGACAAGGGCAACTCCCGTATCGTCATCTTTGACAAACTCGGCAATTTCGTGGACATCGTCCCGGAACCCGCGAGCGAAGTCATGCCGGAGAACCATGTGTATACGCCGGTCGCCGTCGCGGTCGACTCGGCCGGCCGTATCTACGTCGTTTCCTCGACGACCAACTACGGAATTCTGTCCCTAAACCGGGACGGTTCCTTCAACGGGTTCGTTGGGGCCCAGAAGGTTACGTATAACGCTTTCCAGCACTTCTGGAGAATGTTCCAGACGCAGGAGCAGATCAATGCTTCCGAGCAGCTGGTCCCGACGGAGTACAATAACATCAGCATCGATGAGGATGATTTTGTCTACGTTACGACCGCGTCCATCGATGAAGAACAGGTCATTTCGGCGATCCAGAGCCGTTCGACCTCCGGCGACTATGCGATGGTCAAAAAGCTCAACCCAAACGGCAGCGACGTCATGCGCCGTCGCGGCTTCTGGCCGCCCGCCGGCGAAATCGACATGAACAGCGGATTTTCGACCTCCGGAGCCAATACCTCCGGGCCGTCCACCGTCGTCGATGTCGCTGTCGGTGAGAACGGGATCTGGAGCCTGATCGACAGCAAACGAAGCAAAGTCTTTACCTACGATTCCGACGGCAATTTGCTCTACGCTTTCGGCGATTTCGGCGACAATATCGGCAACATTCAGAACCTCGCCGCCATTGACTACCAGGGCACGAACATCTTGCTCCTGGATAAGACCAACGGCAACGTCACCGTCTATAAGCGCACGGACTACGGCGACCTGCTCGCGGCCGCGATCCAGAACGACATCGACCAGAACTTCTCGCAGGCTGCGCAGTACTATACCCGTATTCTCCAGCGCAACAACAACTATGACGAAGCGTACATCGGTATCGGCCAGTCGCTCTACCGCGAGGGCGATTACGAGGAAGCGATGCTGTTCTACCGCTATGCATATGATAAAGAGAATTTTTCGGAGGCCTACCAGCTCTATCGAAAGGACTGGATTGAGGATCACCTCTGGATCATCCTGATCGTCATTGTCGTTCTGATCATTGCGGTCGTGAAGTTCTTCGGCTGGGTGGCAAAATACAATAAGAAGAACACCCGCGATAAGGAAAAGCGCGGTTTCTGGGAGGAAGTGATGTACGGATTCTACATCATCTTCCATCCGTTTGACGGCTTCTGGGATCTGAAGCACGAGCGCAGAGGATCGGTCCGCGGGGCGGTCTTCTGGCTGCTCGCTGCGGCGCTGGCCTTCGTCTATCAAGCGGTCGGCAAGGGTTATCTGGCGTCCGGCTCGGTCGCCTCGGGCGGAAACGGCTCGTACATCATGGCGGCCATGTCCATCATCCTGCCAGTGTTCCTTGTGACGGTTGGGAACTGGTGCCTGACGACCCTATTCGATGGCGAAGGTACGTTTAAGGATGTGTTCATTGCGGTCAGCTACTCGCTCGTCCCGCTGGTCATCCTGCTCATCCCGTGTGTGGCGCTCACCAACGTGATGACCATAGCGGAGATGGACTTGGTAAACATGGTCATCGGCATCGCCTGGGTCTGGGTCGGTCTGCTTGCCTTCTTCGGCGTCATGGTCACCCACGACTATACCCTTGGGAAGAACCTGATTACGGTCATCGGTACGATCATTATGGTCGCCGTGATCATGTTTGTCGCGGTACTGTTCTTCGGACTGATTTCCAAGATCTATGCGTTCGGCTACAACATCTACGTCGAGCTATCCTACAGAGTGTAGAAAGGAGTACGGAAATGAGAAAGAAATGCAGCCGATTTGCGCTCCTGCTCCTCTGCCTAGCGCTGGTCGCTCCGGTATTCGCCTCGATTCCGGCGTTTGCTGCGGACGATGACGAGGTGTCATGGGAAGACACGTGGAAGGATACCCTCTATCCGGCGTACATGAGCACCGCCTTCAAGACGATCAAGGACCGCATCCTCGGCAACGAGGTCATCGCTCCGATGACGCTCTACAGCGTTGTTAACGGGATCGCTTTCTATGTCGATGCCATCACAGGCGAAGTGGTGGTGCTGATGCTGGAGGACCCGGAACTCACGAAGGAGGCCATCGACGAGAGCGGCGAGATTCCCGCGTACACCGCTTACTACTCGACCAACCCCTTTAATGCGGGCTCCAGCCAATCCGCACAGGGCTCGAATACCTCGAATTCCGTCAAGGAAACCTTGTATTCGCAGCTGATCGTCCAATTTTCGCAGAACAATTCCGATCTGCAAATGGATTCCTTCGCGGATTCGGCGGCGAACAACCAGATCACCGTCGGCAATATTCGCGGAGGCATCCGCCTCGAGTACTCCATCGGACGCGAGCAGGTGACCTACCTCGTTCCGCGTATGATCGAGGAAAGCAAGTGGCAGGCGCTTTACAGACAGATCCAAGAGAACTCGGATTCCAGCCGCGACGCGGAAATGTTCAAGGCGTTCTACGTTTACTACAGCCTGAACGACCCGTCCAAGGCGGAAAAGACCAAGCTCGATTATCTCGATCAGTTTCCGGTCCTCGAACAGATGGATCTGGAGGTCTGCGAGTCCCATATTACGACTCATGAGTTGCAGCGCGTGGAGAACCTCATCAAGCTTTATACGGATTACACCATCGAACAGATGGAGGAGGACCACGCGGAGACCCAGTACGTTTCCACCGAGGAAAACCCTCCGCTGTTTAAACTGGCCATCGAGTATAAGGCGGACACGGCCGGCGGGATTACCATCCGTCTGAATGCGGGCAACATTCGTTTCCAGTCGGACGTGTATGCGCTGTCCAACGTCATTCTGCTCCCCTACGGCGGCGCGGGCAACATCAACAATGAAGGCTATATCTTTACCCCGGACGGTTCCGGCTCCATCATCGACTTTGAGGATATGAAGGGAGCGGGCAACTTCACGAGCGTCAGCTCGATGTACGGGATCGATAATATCTACCACACGGTGACCGGCGCCAACAAGGAAACCATGCGCTTTCCGGTGTACGGCATCGTCGAATGGGCGGACAACGGCTCCCACGAAGAGGAACAGCCGGTCCTCGACGACGAGGGAAATGTCGTTTACCAGACGGATGACGATGGCAACCCGATCCTCGACGAGGAAGGCAACCCTGTTCCCGAAATGGAAGTCGTGACGGTGCAGGACCTGTTGAAGATCGGCTATCTGGCGGTTATCGAGGAAGGTGACTCCCTATCGAAGATCGCCATCTCCAACGGCGGCTCGACTCACCAGTACGTTTCCATCTACACCCAGTTTAACCCCCGTCCGCAGGATACGTACGTGCTTTCCGGCGGTCTGGCGGCCAACTCGAACGCGACGTGGACGGTGGAAGCAAAGCGGAAATACACCGGCGATTACACGATCCGTCTGTTCATGCTCAAGGAGGACGTGACCTACTCCGAAATGGCGCGGACTTACCGTAGCTACCTCGAAAGTCAGGGCGTCCTGACCAAGATGGGGGATGTTTCGGAGGACATTCCGCTCTACCTCGAGACCCTCGGATCGATCGACACCATGGATGAGGTGCTCGGGATCCCGATCACCAAGAAGGTCGCGCTGACCAGCTTTGAGGACGATGCGACTATCCTCGATCAGCTGGCTGAAGCGGGTATCGACGACGTCAACCTTAAACTGACCGGCTGGATTAACGGCGGTCTGTTTCCGACGGCCGCGAACCGCACCAAAATTGAAAAGGTACTCGGCGGCGAGGACGGTTTCCGCGCCCTGCTGGAAAAGACCAAGGGCAGCGGCACGACCCTGTTCCCGGATTTCGACTTTGTCTATGTCGAGGCGGACGAGAGCTTCGACGGCTTCCGCTCCAAGAAGCACCTCGCGCAGACCATCGACGGACAGTACGCCATCGCGCAGGAGTATGACCCGGCCTGGCAGTGCTTCATCAACAACGGGATCGGCGTGCTTTCGCCGTACGTTATGGAGGAGTTCTACGAGGGAGTCTGGGAGAGCTACGGGGAGTACAACGTCGGTTCAATTTCCGTCTGTACCCTTGGCAGCGACCTCAACTCCGACTTCAATGACGATAGCCCGCTGACCCGCGAGGATTCCAAGGTACTCGTCCGGCGACTGTTAGCGCAGATCCGCTCGCAGAACGACCGCGTCCTCGTGTCCGGCGGCAACGCCTACGCGCTGGAATACGCGACGGACATCATCGACGCCCCGCTGGACGATTCCGGCTACCGCTACTCCAACGGTTCCATCCCGTTTACCGGCATGGTGCTGCATGGGTACAAGGAATTTGCCGGCTCTCCGCTAAACCTTGCCGGCGACTACCAGTATTCGCTGCTCAAGAGCATTGAAAACGGGGCCTCTCCTTACTTTGTCGTGGCGTACGCCAATACTTCGGAACTGAAGGGCTACTCCTACTCATCGGTTTCACAGTATTACGCTATCCGGTATGAGATCTGGAAGGACTACATCATTCCCGCGTACAATATGCTGAATGACGCACTTAAGAGCGTGCGAAAGGCGACGATTGAGTCTCACGAATTCCTTGATTACGCAAACAAGGTCGCGAAGGTGACTTACTCCAACGGCGAAGTCTTCTATCTTAACTACCTGACCGACGAGTACACATACCGGGACGGCGAAAACCTTTACGAGATTCCTTCCTACGGATTTGTAAAGGTGAAATCGGACGGAAGCACGCAGGTGTTCGACGCGAAGAATGTTTCTGAACCCAAAGGGGAGGCGTAAGTATGACGAAAACCAAACAGTTAGACAAGCAGGCGTCGCCGAAGCGCAAGGGGAAATCCCTGAATAAGGTGAAGGGGAGAAACGGCTGGATCTTTATTTCCCCGTTCCTCATCGGCTTCGTGCTGATTTACTTGCCGATGATTGTCGAGTCCCTGCAATTCTCATTCAGTAAAATTCATTACGAATCCACCGGGTTCGTGCTGGAGAACGTCGGCTGGGAGAACTACAGATATGCCCTGTTCACGCACACCACTTTTGTTCAGACGTTGTGGGGAAGCGTCGGGCAGTTGCTGTTCAACGTTCCCGCAATCGTCATTTTCTCGCTGTTCGTGGCGGTTTTGCTGAACCAGAAGATGCGTGGCCGTGCCATTTTCCGTGCCATCTTCTTCATCCCGGTCATTGTTTCGACCGGGATCATCGAGTACATCGACACGCAGGACCAGCTTGCGGACGCCATGGGACAGGTCGCCAGCGGCGGCAGCGGTGTCAGCGCGAGTACCGGGGGGGAAGAGGATGCCAACTCCTTTATCTCCTTCATGGACGTGGCGCATTATTTCCAAGGCATGGCGATCGGTCAGAATCTGGTGAGGTATGTCGTGGACATCGCCAACAGTGTTTACGACATTGTCAACAAGTCCGGCGTGCAGATGCTGATTTTCCTGGCCGGCTTGCAATCGATTTCGCCGGCCATCTACGAGTCCTGTCAGATGGATGGTGCGACGTCTTGGGAAATCTTTTGGAAGATCACTTTCCCGATGATCAGCCCAATGATTCTTGTCAACGCGGTCTATACCGTCATCGACTCCTTTACATCGAAGGATAATGAGATGATGAACTTAATTAGCAGCGTCTATAGCCAATCCAGCGGCAATAGCGGCGGCAATGTACAAGCGACAGCCATGGCGTGGATGTACTTCTTGGTGATTATCGTGATTCTGCTGATTGTCGCGGCGATCATAAGTGGATTCGTGTTCTACCAGAAACGTGATACGTAAAGGAGGGACAGAAAATGGATTCCACAACAATGAGCAAGCGTGAGCTCCGGGAGCTGCAGCAGCAGCAGAAGAAGGAGGAAGCGATCCGGCGCATCAAAGCGAAGGATAAGCTGCCTTTCTGGATGCTGTTCCGATATAAGTACTGCACGCTGTACTTCCTTAAGAAATTGGGGCTGACGATTTTCCGTCTGGTGCTTCTGATCGGTCTTTCCTATGTCATCCTGTTTCCGTATCTGTCAAAAATCTTCTCGTCCTTCATGGGACGCGAGGACTTTGTCGATGTGACGGTCATCATGATTGCGAAGTACCCGACGCTGGATACCTATAAGGCGATCATTGAGAACAACTCCTACTTCACGGCCCTGCTCAACTCAGCGACGCTCGCGTTACTGTGCGCGACGATCCAGATGCTGGCGTGCACGTTCGTCGGGTACGGGTTCGCGAAGTTCAAGTTCCGCTTCCGCAAGCTGCTGTTCATGCTGGTCATCTTTACGATGATCGTGCCGCACGAAACGCTGCAGTTATCCTTGTTTATGAAGTTCCGCTTTTTTGACATCTGGGGCATCGGAGGCGCAATCAGCAGACTATTTGGCGGGTCATGGCAAGGGTTCAACCTTCTAAATACCGACCTCCCACTGACAATCATGTCCATGACCTGTCTGGGGTTGAAGAACGGCCTGTATATCTACATCATGCGGCAGTACTTCAGCAACGTCCCGGACGAGTTGGAGGAAGCCGCGTATGTGGACGGCGCGAGCGTCTTCAAGACGTTTATAAAGATCATTCTTCCGATGTCAACGACGATGCTGGTCACGATCTTCATGTTCGCGTTCGCATGGCAATGGTCGGATATGTTCTACACGGACCTGTTCTACTCCGAAAGCTCCAACGTCTTGCTGCCGGATATCATCAAGATTCCGACGGTTCTGGATACGCAGTATGCGGCGCAGAACGCTTACGAGTCGGCGATTCGCAACACGTGCGGTCTGCTGATCCTCGCCCCTCTGGTCGTATTGTATCTGTTCACGCAACGCACGATGATCGAAGGCGTTGAGCGTTCGGGCATCACCGGGTAATAGCTAAGCAAAAGCCAAGCTGATTGACCGTAAAATCGAAAATCCCGTCAAAAAATCCCGTGAACCGGAAGGTTTACGGGATTTTTTATATCCGCTGTTTGCAGGAGGATCGCGGGTTCTTCGTTCGTGAGGGGAATCCGTTTACGGAACGCCGCAGATTGGGGGATATGCCCGTTGGCGCGGAGCCAGCGCATCCCGCCCCGTCATGGGAGCGGGGCGAATCTTCCTGACTGTCATCGGCTTCTCATAGCGCCAATTGGATAGCGAAATTTCTTGAAAAAGGCTCCGGAAAGTCTTCCGGAGCGCTGCAAAGGAAAGAACTTTTCGCGTTTACGCGAACGTGGCGACATAGTATTTCTTCTTCCCACGGCGTAGGACGAGGAACTGTCCGTCGATCGCGTCGGTGCGGGTTAAGGTGCGGTTCCCGTCCTTTTCTGGGTCGCCGTTAAGCGAAATCGCCCCGGCGTCCAGAAACTCGTTCGCCTCCCGATTGGACGAGGCGATACCGCCCGCCTTCAGCACGTCGAGCAGGCGGCTGCCCTCGGAAACTGTGAAGTGCGGCACGTTTTTCAGCGCCGCGAGCAGGTCATGCGGCGGGATGGACCGAATGTCGCCCGAAAAGAGCTGCTCGCTGATGTGAACCGCCTCCTCGTACGCTTCCTCGCCGTGCAGGTCGGTAACAATTGCCCTCGCGAGCGCCTTCTGTGCCAGACGAAGGTGCGGCTCGGCGTTGTGCCGGCGCTCAATGTCCTCGATCTCCTCGCGGGACAGGAAGGTCAGCAGTTTCAGATATGGTACCGCCATGGCGTCCTCGGCGTTGAGCAGGAACTGGTAAAGCTCGTATGGACTGGTCTTGTTGCGATCCAGCCAGACGGCGTTGCCTTCGGATTTACCGAACTTGTTACCTTGCGAATCGGTGATTAGCGGCATGGTCAGAGCGTAGACCGTGTCCCCGGTGGTCTTGCGGATCAGCTCGATCCCGGTCGTGATGTTGCCCCACTGGTCGGAACCGGCAACTTGCAGGTCCACGCCGTAGTGCTCATGCAGGAACTTGAAATCGTACCCTTGGATCAGCATGTAGGAGAATTCCGCGTAGGAAATTCCGCTTTCCATCTGTCGCTTGACGTGGTCCTTGCTGAGCATATAGCCAACGCCGATGTACTTGCCGATGTCACGCAGGAAATCGAGGACGGTCATGTCCTTCATCCAGTCGTAGTTGTTGACGACGGGGTAGGGGAACAGCTGCTGCACCTGCGATTTGAGCACTTCGAAGTTGCGGAATACCGTTTCTTTCCGGGGAAGCACCCGTTCGACCGTGCCGCGCGGGTCGCCGACCAGACCGGTCGCCCCGCCGACGAGAATGATCGGGTGGTGCCCCGCCGCCGCGAGCCGACGTGTGATGAGGAAAGAGGAGTAGTGCCCGAGATGCAGGCTGTCCGCCGTCGGGTCGGTGCCGATGTAAAAGGTCATCCCGCCGGCATTGAGTTTCTCAATCAGGGCGGGGTCGGAAATGCTCTCGACCAGTCCTCTCCATTGTAATTCTTCGTATAATGTCATGGTAAATTACCTTTCTTTTCAAGGGGAAAATGTGATGCAGGACGGGGGAGCGTTCCCCGGTTGCAGGGTCAGCAGGATCAGCTCGGGACGGTTGCCGATGCGCGGGATACGGGTGTTGTGCCGCGCCAATCCCCGGCTGCAAAGGTGGTACCCGGTCGCCGTCGGGCGCAGACCGCCGGAAAACGCCGGGAACAGCCCCTGGCCGGGGGCGAAGAATCCATTTTTCAGCGGCGGGAACCGCCATTGCCCACCGTGGGCATGTCCGGTCAAAAGAAGATCGAACCCGGGCGTGACCGCGCAGTAGGATTTCTCCAGCTCCGGGCGGTGGGTGATGAGGATGGAACAGCAATCCGGGTCGATCGCCGCCTGCGATGCGCGGAGCTGGGAGCGGTGGATTGCCTCCTGCTGGAACGGGTCCTCCACGCCACAGAGCAACAGCGTGCTTCCGCGCACTTGGAAGCGCTCGCACTTCCCGGCGAGCACCCGTGCGCCCGCGAACGCGGCGGTGCGCTTGATTTCGTCCGCCCGCCCGGTTTTAATTTCATGATTGCCGGGGGTATAAAAGGTCGGCCAGCGCTCGGCAGACAGTCGCAGCGTTTCCACTGCAGTCCCCCACGGGACCCGTTCGTCGAACGTGTCCCCGCCGAAAATCACGAAATCCGGCGTAAAGATCCGGATTGGCAGGAATAGCCCGCTTTGGGACGTCCCGTAGGATTCCCCGTGCAGGTCGGAGAGGAACGCGATGCGCACCTCCCCGCACAGCTTCCGCCCGAAGGACAGGCTGACCCGCGTCAGGTCCGGCGTGAATTCTCGTGAACGCACGGCGTTTCTTCTACTTGCGGGCCACCAGCACGGCCGCAACCGTGATCAGCGCGACCGCGACAGCGCCAAGCGTTACGCCCAGTACGATCCAGCCCGTCGAACCGGAGGACGAATCGTTGCCGCCTTCATCGGTCGACGGCTGTTCCGACGTGTCGGGCGGAACGGAGTCAGGTTCGTCGGAGGGTTCCTCCTCTTCGGGAGGCGGGGTGTACGGCTCGCCTTCCGGAGCGGACAGCTCGCCGGTCAGCTCGTCGCGGCCGACCTTGTAGGTGGCGCAGATAATGCGCTCGGCGAAGAGCAGGTCGTTCTCCAGCGCGGTCTTCGCCGTTCCGTCTGCGAGCGCGGAGATCGCTTCCTGCAGGGCGGCAAGCTCGTTCGTCGCGATGCGGCTGTCCTTGACCGATTCGCTCGCGTTCTTCAGCGCGATGTGTAGCGATGACGCTTCGTCCTCGGTCACTCCGCCGAGTGGCAGGAGCACGTCGTCAACGCGGCCGGTCATGTACGCGAGGATTTCCTTGAGGGAGGCGTCCCGGTCGAGGAACGGCGCGAGCGCATCGTTACGGTAGACGGTTTGCAGCAGGGCCTCGCCCGCCTTGTCTTTCAGATAGGCGCTCGCTTCAAAGTAGCAGTCGCCGAACGCCCCAAGCTGATTATCCTCGATCGCCTGACGGACCATTTGCCAAGCGTTGATGGAGTCCATGAAGGCCCCGAGTCCGGTCACGACCGAGCAGCGGTCCCCGCCGAGCTCCACCTGCCGGCGAATGGAGTCCCCGAACCCGTCTCCGTAGGCCATCGGGTGCAGGATATCCAGCCAGCCCTGGCGCTCCCACTCGAAGTAATCCTGATAGTTGTTGGCCCCCGCCATATCCGGGTTCGGCACCACGTCTGCGCCCAGCAGGACCTCCGGCTTCCAGCGGTCGATCAGCGCACGGACCTCCTCGACCATCTTTGTCACGCTGTCCTTACGGAACTGCACCCAGTCCGCCCAGTAATCGGCGTTCGTGTCGTAGGTCGGAGTCACGCCGTGGTGATAGGCCTCCTCAAAGCCGGCGAACGCCGCTTCGGTGTAGCCGAAATCCAGGGATTCCGAGCGGTTGTAGTAACGGATGTAGTCCAGCTCGAATCCGTCGATGTCGTAGGTATGCAGCAGATACTCATAGAAGCTCAGCAGGTACTCCCGCGCTTCCTCGTTCGCCGGATCGAGCATCATGAAGCTGTCCGGGTTGTCCGGCGTGCCGAGCTGGCTGAGGGACAGCCAGTCCCGATGCTTAAAGGACACGCTCTTGGCGTAGTTGGTCTGGTTGCTGTAGCCGACGAGGAAGATTGCCATCCAGAGGTGGCACTCCATGTCGTACTTGTGACAGGCGTCGATGTAGGCCTGCAGCACGTCATAATTGAAGGAGGTGTTGTGGACGAATAGGCTGTCCTTCGGGACGTTCATGATGACCCCGTTGTTGAAGCTGCCCTCGACGCAGACCGTGTTGATGCCCTGATCGTGCAGTTGCTTGACGTAGGCGTCGACTTCCTCGGCGTTCTTCTGGCTCGGACGGACCCATGCGGCACGGTATTGAACCGTTTTGCTCTCGGAGATCAGCGACGTCAGCTTCTGCACGGCGAGGTTGACTTCATCGCAGGCGTTCGCGAACGCGCGGTCCCCGCCGCCGTCGTTATGCGCCTTGACGGCTTCGGCCAAAGCGTCCTTCGCCGTTTGATATTCGACTTCGAACCCGTCGTAATCCATGTAGAGATATTCCGCCTTTGCCTGCTCGACCTTCGGCCGCAATTCCTCGAGCGCGTGGTTTAATCCCGCTTCGAGCCCTTCGGCGTCGTAATGAAACGTGATGGTCATCGCGCTGGTGTCGTACTCCGCACGCATTCCCAGCCGGACGTTCAGCCGCAGCCAGTCCGCGTTGGCCCCGTGGCCGGACGCGACAAAACTGTTTTCGCCGGTCGGGATGTCGGCGCTGTTGCCGCCGGCCGAGACGACCAGCCCGTCCTGTACCACCACCTCGTAGCCGTATTCGTTGGACTTTGTGTTGCTCCCGTATGCGGACGTGAAAAGGATCAGGTCGTTCTCGTACCGTACACGGTTGATCCCCGTGATGGTCGCGGACAGGTCGTAGAAGACCATGTCGAGGTCTTCGATCGGCTGGTCGGAAACCGTGACCCGCAAGGTATGGGTGTCGTAATAGACATAAGAGCCGACCTTAACGTTTTCGGTGATCCACGTCTTCATTCCATTGCCGGCCTCGGCGTCGTGTCCGGAAAGGACGAACCCGCCGTCGGGGATCTGTGAATTGTTTTCGCCGACCGCCGTCACACGGTGGTCACGTCCGACGATGGCTTCTGTTCCCCACTCGTTGGTGTTTGTGGTCGTTCCGTAGGCGGATGTGTAGATGATTAGCTGTCCCTCGCCGCGGGCGATGTCGACGCCGTTGGCGGTCGCCGTTACGGTTTCGGCGCAGACCGGCACGGGAGAAGTCCAGATCATCGCCGTCAGGCAGAGGACGAGCAGCAGTAGAAAACTCCGGTACAGCCCGCGATGGAAATGGTGTTTCAAAATTTCAAACCGTCCTTTTCGTTGTCGTTTTGGTTCTTTCTCTCATTATATCATATCCGCGCCGGTTTGTCAACCAAGGACGGGCATAAAAAAGCGGGAGAACGGATGTCCCCCGCCGATTTTCCTTGCTGTGGTTGAATCTTTCGTGCGGTTTGCCGGTTTCGTCCGAGAATTCATACGTTGAACCGGAACAGCACGACATCTCCGTCCTGCATTACGTAGTCCTTGCCCTCCGAGCGGACCAGCCCCGCCTCCTTGCAGGCGTTGTAGCTGCCCTTCTCCAGAAGCACCTCGCACGGCACGACTTCCGCACGGATGAATCCCCGCTCGAAGTCCGAGTGAATCTTTCCCGCCGCCTGCGGGGCCTTGGTCCCGCGCACGATGGTCCACGCGCGCACCTCCGGCTCGCCCGCCGTCAGGTAGCTGATGTACCCGAGCAGCCGGTAGGACGCCCGAATGAGCTTCGCAAGCCCGGAATCTTCCACCCCAAGCTCCGCGAGGAACGCCTGCTGCTCGTCCTCGTTCAGCTCCGAAAGCTCCGCCTCGATCCCGGCGCAGACTGTAATGATTTCTGCTGGCTCTCCGCTGGCCTTTACGAAGTTTTTGAGCGAAACATAGTACGGGTTCTCCTCCACGGGTTTGGAGAGGGAAGCCTCATCGACGTTGGCGCAGTAGATGACCGGCTTGCCGGAAAGCAGCGGCAGGTCCGCAAGCAGAGATTGCTCCTCCTCGCTTAACGTCACGCTGCGGGCGCTTTTCCCGTTCGACAGCGCATCGCTAATCCGCTCAAGGGCGGAAAGCTCGGCGAGAGCGCCCTTTTCTCCTTTCGCTTGTTTGCGGGTGCGGTCGATGCGGCGTTCGAGCAACTCGAGGTCGGAGAGGATCAGCTCGGTGTTGATGATGTCCACGTCTCGGGCGGGATCGACGCTGTTTTCGACGTGGACGACATCCGTCCCGCCGAAGCAGCGGACTACATGCACGATCGCGTCCACCTCCCGAATGTGAGACAGGAACTTGTTGCCCAACCCCTCCCCGCGGGACGCGCCCTTTACGAGCCCCGCGATGTCCACAAATTCGATGACAGCGGGGGTGACCTTTTTCGGGTGGTAGAGGGCGGCGAGCTTGTCGAGCCGCTCATCCGGCACAGGGACGACCCCGACATTCGGGTCAATGGTGCAAAACGGATAGTTGGCGCTTTCTGCGTCGGCCTTGGTGAGTGCGTTGAACAGCGTGCTCTTCCCGACGTTGGGAAGCCCGACGATGCCGAGTTTCATATGCGAAAACCTTTCCTTACGTTACTTTGTATTTCCTACCCTACATGATACAACATTTTTCGGGGCTTTGCAATAGAAATTTTGTTCACAAATAAATTTAAAGAGAAAAACACATTTTTCGCAAAACCCCTTGACAAGCGGCGGAAATTGCGGTATACTATGGATAGAAAAGGCAGAAAGGAGAGTTTTTTATGGCGACAAGAATTCTTTGCATCGACGACGACAGCAACATCTGCGATCTGCTTTGCATGTACCTGCAGAAGGAAGGGTACGAGGTGCGCACGGCTTGCGACGGGCAGGAGGGGATCTCTCTCTTCCGCACGTACGAGCCGGATCTGGTTTTGCTCGACATCATGATGCCCCGGATGGACGGCTGGCAGGTGTGCCAGGAAATCCGCAAGCTCTCCTCCAAACCCATTATCATGGTGACGGCGAAAGGGGAAACCATCGATAAGGTCCTCGGTCTGGAGCTGGGCGCAGACGATTTTATTGTCAAGCCTTTCGATATGAAGGAAGTTTGCGCACGGATCCGGGCGGTTCTGCGGCGTTACGCGAAGCACGACAGCGTAGAGGGCGACGTGGTCCGCTTCGACAACCTCGAGATCTCTCACCAAAAATATGAAATGAAGGTTAAGGGCAAGCCCGTCGACCTTCCGCCCAAGGAGCTCGACCTGATCTACTTTCTTGCGTCCAATTACAACCGGGTCTTTACCCGCGACCAGCTGCTCGACAAGGTTTGGGGATTCGACTACCTCGGCGACAGCCGGACGGTCGATGTCCATATCAAGAGATTGCGCGAAAAGCTGGAAGGCGCTTCGGACAAGTGGACGCTCAAGACGATCTGGGGCGTCGGTTATAAGTTTGAAGTTGTGGAGGAATAGAACGCATTTTCCTCTGTTCGTTCGGTTAATTTGAAAGGAGTGCTGTGTTATGCCCGGTCCCGGCAGAATGGGAGGCGGCCCCCGCGGCGGCCCGCGCGGCGGTGGTTTCGGTGGTCCTGGCCCCGGCAGAATGGGCGGTGGTCCGAGAGACGGTTTTGGCGGTGACCCACATCGTCCGTCCCCTCCGCCACCGCCACCGCCGCATATGGGATACCGCAGGCGGCGGGTATTCGGCTGGGGACGCCCGTGGGTCGGTTACGGTCCCGGCGGCGGGTGTTTCGGCTGTATCCTGCCGGTGCTCGTCGGTGTGTTGCTGCTCGTCGGCATCGCCGCGCTGCTCGTGTTCCTGCTTTGACGGTCATTTGAAACGAAGGGTGCCGGATTCTCGGATATGCTCCCTGTCTGCCTGACAGGGAGCATATCCGCACCTTACGGTTTTTTATCAAATGCGCCGTAAAACCCCTGCCTTTAGGCATGGGGATATAAGGCGCAAAAGTTTTTCAGCAAACTCTTGCAAAAGATAGAGAATTGCAGTATAATAAAACCCATG
>CAZHBX010000031.1:0-23998 GCA_964530795.1 uncultured Ruminococcus sp.
TGCTCCGTAGTTCTTTCTTTCTGTTGTTCGGTTTTCAATGTCCCTCTGCTGCCCCTCTCGCTTCCTCGCGTCCGCTTACCGGGATAGCTTTGATACTATACCACATCCTCCGGGTTTTGTCAAGAGGTTTTGGAAATTTTTTTCTTTTTTTCTTTTTTGCAAAAATACACCTCTCGGCCGGCAAACCCGGTAAAAGACCCGCCGTCCGCCTATTCGTAGTATCGCCGATAAAAAACGCATCCATGCACCGCCTTGGAAAGAACGGCGCACGGATGCGTGAAAAACCGAACGGGAAACCGACTCAGGCAGCGCCGTCAAGCACGAACGTGAGCGTCCGCTGCTCGCAGTTGTCGAACTGGCGGGAGAACGTGTAGACCGTGATGCTGACCTGATCCCCGGCACGATGCTCCCCCAAAATCGAGGTCAGGTCGTCCTTGGACGTGATCTTCCGCCCGTCGAACTCGGTAATGATGTCATAAAGCTGCAAACCCGCCTTGTACACCGCCGAATTCGGCTCGACTTCGACGACCAGCGCCCCTTCCTTCGGGTAATCGCACGTGGGCGACAGGCGATACTCCTCAACGCCGAATTCCACATCCGTCACCGTAATATGCAACTTGGCGTTGACGGAAACGTAGCTGTTATCCGGCTGCCGGACAACTCGCCCATACTGGATCAGCTGATTAAAGATGTCCACTGCGTAGTTGATTGGAATGGCAAAGCCGAGTCCCTCGTACGTGGTGGAATCGTAGCTGTCCTGCATCAGTTTCATCGCGTTGATGCCGACGACCTCCCCGGACATATTGATCAGTGGGCCGCCGCTGTTTCCGGGGTTGATGGAAGCGTCCGTCTGGATCATCGACAGTGTCTTGACCGGTGCGCCGGTCTCGTCGTCCGTGACCTGGATCTGCCGGTTCAGGCCGCTGATGCTCCCGCAGGTCAACGTCCCCGCGAAGGACATATCATAAGGCGTACCGATGGCGGCAACCGACTGCCCGACCTTCAGCGCGTCGGAATTGCCAACCTGCAGCGGAGTCAGGTCCGTCGCGTCGATCTTCAGCACCGCAAGGTCGCCCGTTCCGTCCTCACCGACCAGTTCCGCATCGTATTCCGTGCCGTCGTAGAAGATGACTTTGATTTTTTCTCCCTCGTCGACGACGTGCTGGTTGGTGGCGATGTATCCGTCATCCGTCAGGACGAAACCGCTCCCGATCGCGTACGAGCCCTCGTACTGCCTTCCGAATGTGACGTAGATGCTTACGCAGCTCTTCGAACAGGTTTCGTACAGCTCGGTCAGATCAGTCGACTCGTTTTCTGGGTCGGTATTTGGCTCAATGGTCTGGCTGACGTCATAGGAAACAGTCTCCTCCGGCGACAACGTCGTCCCCGACTGTGTCCCCGCACCGGACCCCCAGCTGTTCTCGGACGGAAGGGCCGACCCGTCGTCGGAAAAGAGGAAGAGCAGGGTCGGCAGGCAGATCGCCGCCGTCAGCACCAGACACACCACCGCGACCGCGCAAAACACCCCCGTGCGGTTGCTCCGGCGATGCTTTTTTCCCTTCTTGCCAGGCTTGCCTTCCCAAGTGTAGTAGTCGCTCCCGTTTCCGGCGGGCTGCCCCGTCGGCTCGGGCTGCGGCTGCTCGTTTGGGCTGTTTCCCGGCTCATTCGGCGTGGGTCCCGGTTGCATTTCGCCTTCCGGACGTTCGTTTTCGTTGTTTTCCCATTCGCTCATGTTTCTCACCGTTTCCTTTCCTATTAACTTTCCGTTTGCAGACTCATTCCGTTTACAGACTCAAACGGAACTTGGTTCGGAGTTGTCCGTATTCTTGTTCTTCTGCCGTCCCCCCGCAAGGGACAGGGAAAAGCAGAAAGTGGTCCCCGCCTCGGGGGAGGAGGTGACGACGATGGATTCGCCGTGCTTGTCGAGGATGGTCTTGACGATATACAGGCCCAGCCCGGTCCCGTTCTTGTCCAGTCCGCGGGAACGGTCGGACTTATAGAAGCGCTCGAAGATGTGCGGGATTTCCTCCGGCGGGATGCTCTGTCCGGTGTTGGTCACACGGACCTGCGCCTTTTTCCCGCGGGCCGCGGCGATGCGGACGGTGATCTTGCCGCCCTGCTCGGTGAACTTCGCCGCGTTGTCAAGAAGATTATACAGCACCTGGTGAATCGCGTCCGGGTCCGCGAGGACGAACAGGTCCTCCTCCCCGCCTTCAAACTCCACGTCAATCTGCTTGGCCTCGATCTTGCCGATCAGCGACAGCAACACCTGCCGCGCTTTCTCCGTCAGATTAAATTCGCTCATCCGCAGCTTCGCGCCGGACTCGAGCCGGCTGACCTGCAGCAGCGAATTGACCAGACGCGAAAGCCGATGCACCTCGCCGGAGATGGTTTGCAGGTAATGGTTCTGCTGCTCGGGCGGGATGGTGCCGTCAAGGATGCCATCGACGAAGCCGGAAATGGTCGTCATAGGGGTGCGCAGGTCGTGCGAGACGTTGGCGATAAAGGTGTTGCGGTTTTCCTCGTGGGTCGCAAGACTGCTCGCCATGTTGTTAAACGCACGACCGAGCTCGGCGATCTCGTCCTGCCCGTCCACGTTAACGCGAACGTTGAAGTTCCCCTTTGCGTACTCCTTTGCGGCATCACCGATCTGCTTGATCGGGTCGGTGATGCGGCGGGAAATCAGGAACACGCAGATGACCGCGACGAATACGATCCAGATCGCCACGGCGACCATCAGCATGGTCACCGAATTTGCCAGCTCGTTGGTCGGAGCGGAATGGGCGGTCACGACGACGAGATAATCGCCGTCCTCGTTGTGCACCGTCTCAAACCCGTTCAGCCGCTTCGACGGGAGCGCGCCCTCGAGGTCGCTGAGCGCATAGGCGCTCGAATCCTTGAGCAGCTCCGAGAGCGTGTCGCGGGTCATCATCCGCTCGCCGGGGTTCCAGTCGGCGGAATCCGTCAGCAGGATCACCCCGTCCATGCGCAAGACGGAAATGTCCGCGTCCGTATTCAGCGCTACTCCGGTAAGACCAGTCAGGAACGCGTCGCTTTGCAGCACTTGCAGGGTCGGTTCGCCGGTTTTCTTCTGGGTATCGTTCAGGAAGTAGGCGACCTCCTTGGCCGCGACGACCAGTTCAGAAAGTTCCTTCGCCTGACTTTCCCGAAACAGCCCGGTGGCGACGATGAAAACCAAGAGCAGGATGCAGACCAGAATGATGACCGAAAAGGTCGTCATGATGCGGGAAAAGACACTTTTGAACATTCGAATTTTCCCTGCCCTTCTCCTTTTCGGAGGCCCTGACCGCTCCTATGATTTCAGTATGCCACCGAATTGTGAATATTCCAAGCGATTTCTGCAAAAGATTGCAACGAAAAAACCGGGAAGCTGTGAACAGAACTTCCTCTCCGCCGGAGCGGGTCACCTCCGTCCGCCGGAAAGCGTTCGCGGTTTTGCGCAAGGCAGCGTCGCGCATCGCCTGCACGGAAAGGGCGACGTGGAAACCCGCAAAAACGGCTTTCCCGCCGCAAGCCCCGTTTCCGGACCGCGCAGGAGCGGCATGTGGTCCCGCGCCCAGCGGTTCCTCCTTTCGCCGGATTCCCAGAGGGACGGGTCGGCGGTCCCGTACTGCATCGCAGTCACCAGTCCTTCGTGATTTTTGCAACGTGATAATAGACTTCCTCCTCGTCGATGAACGGGAGAACGCCATGGTCGAGCACGACCTGCCCGCCGACAAGAACCGTTTCCACCTCGCTGCCGTCGGCGGAATAGCAGAGCGCACGCAGGGTCCGGCCGGGCGGCGAAAACGCCGGACGGCGCAAGTCGAGCAGGACGATGTCCGCCTGCCAGCCCTCCTCTAACCGCCCGACCCTGTCGAGCGAAAGGGCACGGGCGCCGTTCTCCGTCGCCATTGCGAAAACCTCCTCGGCGCTGACCGCCGCTCCGTCCCGCTCCGTCCCCTTCGGGAGCAGGCAGGCAAAGCTCATCTCGGAAAAGAGATTTTGGGCGTTGTTGGAGCCCGCCCCATCCGTACCGAGGCAGACGTTGACCCCCTGCTCGAGCATCCGCCGGACCGGAGCGATCCCGTTCGCCAGCTTAAGGTTGCTTTTCGGGTTGTGCGCGACGGACACGCCGCGGTCCGCAAGCAGACGGATGTCCGCCTCGGACAGCTGCACGCAGTGCGCCGCAAGGGTTTTGTGCGCAAGGATACCGGCGCGATCGAGGTAGGCGGCCGGGGAGCAGCCGTGTTCGCGGTAGCAGTCCACCGATTCCCTGACCGATTCGGCGAGGTGGATGTGAATCGGAAGCCCGGTTTCCCCGGATAGGTCGGCAATCCGCCGCAGGAACGCCTCGTCGCAGGTGTAGATCGCATGCGGCGCGAGCATGAAGCGAACGAGCGGGTCGTCCTTCGCTTCCTCCCATTCGCCGAGCGCCTCGGCAATCCGTTTTTCGCCGCCCTCCGAACCGGTCAGCCCTCGACCGATGACGGCGCGAAGCCCCGCCTTCCGCGCGGCGCGGGCGGGCACGCCGGGAAACATGTGCATGTCACAGAAACAGGTTGTCCCGCTTTTCAACAACTCGATGCAGGAGAGCATCGTCCCCCAGTAAGCGTCCTCCGCCGTCAGGGTCTCCTCTCGCGGGAGGACGCGGCGGAAAAGCCATTCGTCGAACGCCACGTCGTCCGCGGCATTGCGGAACAGAGACATATACAGATGCGTGTGGCAGTTGATCAGCCCCGGAATGCAGAGTTTCCCCGTCCCGTCGAGAACGCGGTCGGGGGAGAATCCCGCCGGGGCGCCGTGCATGGAGACGATTACCCCGTCCGAAATCGCGATCTCCGCGTCGATTTCCGAGTAGCATCCGTCCTCCTCCCCGCGCACAAGCGCGCGGGTATTGCGAATCAGCAGATTGGGCAGGTTCATCAGGCGAACCCTTCCTTTCTATATTTTTCATGATTTTTCATGACCTGTATAACGGTCTGCCGATTTTAGTATACCATACCCTCGGAGAAATTGCAAGCAAGATTCCAAAATTTTTTCTTGAAACCGGCCGCAAAATGTGTTATACTGTAAGAAAGAGCAATTTTGCAAGGACCCGGAAAGGAACGGTGACTCGTTTTGAAACAGTTACAGGATGAAATTCTCCGTCTGAAACAGGAAAAGGACGTCTGCATCCTCGCCCACAGCTACCAGGCGCACGAAATTCTCGAGATTGCGGACTTCGTCGGCGACTCCTACCAGCTTTCCGTCAAGGCGAGGGAAGCGAAACAGCAGACCGTGGTAATGTGCGGGGTGCGGTTCATGGCGGAGACCGTCAAAATTCTCTCCCCCGAAAAAACCGTCCTGCTCGCCCATCCGGACGCAGGATGCCCTATGGCGGAGCAGCTCGATGCCGAGATGGTTCTGCAATTAAAGGAGCGCTACCCCGGCTGCACCGTCGTCGCCTATATCAACACCACGGCGGAACTGAAAACCGTCTGCGACGTGTGCGTGACCTCGTCGTCCGCCGTCGAGATTGTCAAGAAGCTTCCGAACGACAGGATCCTGTTTATTCCCGACATCAACCTCGGTACCTATGTGCAGTCACAGTGCGAGGCGGCAGGGATCCACAAGCAGTTCTACTTCGTCCGCGGGGGCTGCCCAACCCACGCCCGTATGACCGCAAAGGACGTCGAAAAGGCGAAAGCCGCCCACCCGAACGCCCTGCTGCTCGTCCATCCGGAGTGCCGCGCGGAGGTGACGTCGCAGGCGGACTTCGTCGGCAGCACCGCCGCCATCCAGCGCTTCGCGAAGGCAAGCGACGCGGAGGAATTCATCATCGGCACGGAGAACAGCATCGCCGAGCATTTGCAGTACGACTGCCCGGACAAACGCTTCTACGTGCTTTCCAAGGACCTGATTTGTCCGAACATGAAGCTGACCACCCTGCCGGACGTCCGCAACGTCCTGCGCGGGACTTTCGGCGAAGAGATCAAATTGAGCAGCGAGGTCATCACGGCCGCCCGACGGTGCATCGACGAAATGCTCCGGCTCGGGGGGTGACAGCGGTGCCCGTAATGATGTGCATGCTGCTCAACCGGTTCTCCGCCCGGACGAAACGGGTATAACGCATTTTGGGCGGGACAAAAAAGGCCGCACGGAAAATCCCGTGCGGCTCCGGCCTGTCGAAAAAGGATTCGTCGGGACCTTTCCGGGATTGCGCGAAACGCAGTCCTAAACCTCATGCAAGGGCCTTTTTGAAAAAATGTTCCCTAGAAGTTTTTCCCGGTAAACCTTCCGGAGAATCCGCAAAAACTTTTTGATTTGAGGTCTGAAGAGGGGCGGTTCATTTGTTGAATCCGCACCAATCTGTTTCAAAAAGGGTTGCTCGACAAGCCAAAACGGCGAACCGTAAAAGACACGGTTCGCCGTTTCGTTTCACCGGCAAACAGGACTCCGGCAAACGCCCCGCGACGGCAAGTCCGGACGAAATGCCGCCCGGCAGGAGGTATTCTTCCGTCGTGTGCGCGCCGCCGTCCGCAAGCCCGATGCAAATCGCCGGGATCCCCGCCGCCAGCGGCAGGTTGCAGTCGGCCGGGCCGGGCGTCCGCGTCCCCCAATTCTCCATAGATTCATTCCTCCGCGAAGAACGCCTCCGCGTAGCGGACCGTCGCCATCGCGTCCGGCGCATATACGTCCGCCCCGATGGACGCAGCGCACGCCTCGTTCAGCACCGCGCCGCCGACGATGACCTTGCAACCCGGAACCTCCCGATGCAGGGCGCGGACGGTCGCTTCCATGTTTGGGACCGTTGTCGTCATCAGCGCCGAAAGCCCGACGAGCCGGATGTTCCGCGCTTTCGCCTCCCGCACGACAGTTTCCGGCGGGACGTCCTTGCCGAGGTCAACAACCGTAAAGCCGTAGCTTTCCAGCAGCACCTTGACGATGTTCTTGCCGATATCGTGCACGTCGTCCTTGACCGTCGCGAGCAGCACCGTCCCCTTGCTCGTCCGCGTCTGTCCGCTCGCCCGGATCGCGTCCTGCACGACGGCGAAAGCCGCCCGGGCCGCGTCCGCGCTCATGAGAAGTTGCGGCAGGAACAGCCGCTTCTCCTCGAACGCTTTCCCCACCCGGTCCAGCGCCGGGATCAGTTCCTCCCGCACGAGGTCGAGCGGTTGGCGGTCGGCAAGCAGCGCCTGCGCGAGCGTTTTCGCCCGTTCCGGCAGTCCGCGCTCGACGGTTTCGGCGAGGGTGGCTTCCCCGCCCTGCTTCGCAGTCGTTTCCCACGACTGCGCCGGCTGCCCGACCGGAGACACCCCGTCAATATACCGCAGGCAGTTCTCGTCCCAACCGCAGAGGGCGCAGGACGCCAAATACGCGTTGCGCACGACGGCGGACAGCGGATTGACAATCGCACCCGAAAGCCCCCGCTGCATGGCGAGCGTCAGGAAAGCCGCCGTCAGCGTATCCCGTTCCGGCAGACCGAACGAGCAGTTAGAAACCCCGAGCAGCGTGCAAAGCCCAAGCTCGGTCTTTACCCGTTCCATCGCATCGAGCGTCACGAGCGCAGCGCGTCCGTCCGTGCCGACCGTCATGGTCAGCGTATCCACGAGCAGGTCCTCCGGCGGAATCCCGTAGGACGCGGCGGCGTCGCGGATACGCCTTGCGATGGCGACGCGCCCCTCGGCGGTCTCCGGAATGCCGTTTTCGTCCAGCGTCAGCGCCACCACACACGCCCCGTACTTTTTCACCAACGGCAGCACCGCTTGCAGGGAACGCTCCGAGCCGTTGACCGAATTCACCAGCGGCCGGCCGTTATAGATGCGCAAACCACGTTCAAGCGCCTCGGGGGAAGCGGAATCCAGCTGCAACGGCAGGTCGCAAACGCTTTGCACCGCACAGATCGCCCGCACGAGCAGGGCCGGCTCGTCGGTTTCCGGCAGCCCGACGTTCACGTCGAGCAGGTCCGCTCCGCAGTCCGCCTGCGCAATCGCCTCGTTCAGCAACACGTCCATGTCCCCGTTTCGCAGCGCCGCTTTCAGGCGAGGCTTGCCGGTCGGGTTGATGCGCTCGCCGATAACCAGCGGGCGGAGGCCAAAGGAAACCGTACGGGTATAGGAGGAAACCAATGTTCCGCGCACCGGGCGAACCGGTTCGGGGGCCTGTCCGCGAAAATGCGCCGTCAGCGCGGCAATGTGCGCCGGGGTCGTACCGCAGCACCCGCCGAGCAGGGACACCCCGCCCCGCACGAACCCTTCCGCTTCTCGCAGGAATGCCTCCGGCGTGACACGATAGATGGTTTTGCCGTCCGCCAGCTCCGGCAGGCCCGCGTTCGGGCAGACGGAAAGCGGCAGACCCGCATGCTCGCGCAGTTTCGGCAGGAGGCGGGAAATCTGCGCCGGACCCAGTCCGCAGTTGGTGCCCACGACGTCCGCGCCCAGCGAACGGGCGAGCAGGAACGCCGTGCGCACGTCCGCGCCGGTCAGCAGTTTGCCGGCTTCATCAAAAATGTAGCTGACGACGACGGGCAGGTCGCAGTTCTCCTTCGCCGCGAGCAACGCCGCCTTCGCTTCGTACAGGTCGGTCATGGTTTCGATCGCGATCAGGTCCGCGCCGGCTTCCGCGCCGATGCGAATCTGTTCCGCGAACGCCTCATACGCATCCTCGAACGGCAGCGTTCCAAACGGCTTAAGCAGCTTCCCGGTCGGCCCGACGTCCAGCGCGACGTACGCCGTGCGAGCGCAGGAAGAAACCGCCTTCTTCGCAAGCGTTATCCCGGCGCGGATGTATGCCGCCGGATCGCCGCCGAGCTTGACCCGATTCGCCCCGAACGTGTTGGCGCACAGGATGTCCGCCCCCGCGTCAAGGTAAGCGGCGTGGATGGCCTTCACCTGTTCCGAGTGGGTCAGGTTCCAGCTTTCCGGCAGCTCATCCGCACGCAGGCCGCGCGCTTGCAGCTCCGTCCCCATGCCGCCATCCCAGAACAGCAATTCCTTTCCGAGCCGGTCCCTAAGTTGCTTCATGCGTCGTTCCTTTCTGTTCACAAACCCCGATAAACGCCGTGACGGACTTCATCGGGGTCATCAAAAAGCTGTCAGACAGCGAGATTCCCAGCCGCTTGGTGACCGGCAAAAGCATGAAAAACGCCTTCTGGTCGGAAAGCCGTGTGTCCCCGTAGCCGAGACTGAACCGCGGGCGCAGGGTCTCCCCTTGGAAAAGCGTTTTGCGCAGTTCCTCTTCCGCTTCGTCGCACGCGCGCTCGATGCGCTCGGTCAGCACCGCCTGCATCACCGCCGCGTACGCGGCCCCTCGCCCGGACTCCCGGCGAAGCAGCAGGTCCGCTTCCGCCCCCAGCGTCACCGCAAGCAGGAACACCCGCCCGCACGGACGCAGGTTCCGCGCGAGCGATTTCCCGGCGAAGCGCACCCCGCCGACTGTCACGCCGTCCCCGTCCGTTTCGCACCGATACACTCCATAGAGCGACCGCGGGCGGATGGTCCGGTCCGCGAGTTCAAGCGCCCGGTCGATCCAGCCGTCGAGCTGTCCGGCGGGCATGTCCCCCGCCGCGAGATAGCGGCGGATCTCCGCACGTTCAGCGTTCATCGGGGAGGATAGAGGAGAGGTTTTCAAAAATGCGGGCCGCGATCTGCGGACGGTTCATGGTATAAATATGAATATGCTTGACACCGTTGGCGAGCAGGTCGATGATTTGGTCGGTCGCATAGGCGATGCCCGCCTGCCGCATGGCGGCGGGGTCGTCCCCGAAGCGCTCGACGATCATGCGGAAACGCTGCGGCAGGACTGTGCCGGACAAGGCGCAGATGCGCAGGACCTGCTTTGCGTGGGTCACGGGCATGATGCCGGCGATGACCGGGACGTCGATACCGGCCCGGTAAAGCTCCAGTAAGTACCGATAGAAGATCGTGTTGTCAAAAAACATCTGGCTCGTGAGGAACGACACCCCGGCGTCAACCTTGCGCCGCAAATACGCAATGTCCTGCCGCAGGCTCGGCGACTCTGGGTGCCCCTCCGGGTAGCACGCCCCGCCGACGCAGAAATCTCCCATCTGCAGCACAGCGGAAACCAAGTCGCTTGCGTGCTCGTACCGGTCATCCGGTGGGGTCACGCCCTCGACGCGGTCCCCGCGCAAAGCGAGAACGTTCTCGATGCCGTGCGCTTTGAGCTGCTCGAGTACCGACGAAACCTTTTGCTTATTCGAGGACAGGCAGGTCAGGTGCGCCAGCGCGGGCACACCGTTGCGATTCTGCACCTCGTTGGCGATATCGACCGTGTAGTCGCTCGTTCCGCCGGACGCGCCGTAGGTCACGCTCATGAACGACGGGCGGACCTTCGCCATCTCCGCGACGATGCGGTGGTAGTCAGACAGCTCACTTTGCTTTTTCGGCGGAAACAGTTCGCAGGAAACCGTGATGCCCCGGTTCAGCAGATCGATGATTTTCATATCTATGAATTCCTTTTCTTCAGTCGTCTCTTCGTTCGTACAGGCCGTTGACCAAGTCGGCGATCGTCACGCTGCTCAGGTATTCGTCGATGCGCCGGTAAAGCTCCTCCCACATACGGATGGTCCGGCAGTTCGCCAGCCGGTCGCAGTTGTTCGGCGTGTTCTCCAAGCAGCCGATGGGCGCATAGCTCTTTTCCGTCGCGCGGATGACTTCGGCGACCGTATATTGCTCCGCCGGACGGGTGAGGCGGTACCCCCCGCTTTTCCCGCGCAGGGCGTCCACCAGCCTCTCCCTGCTCAGCATAGAGACGATGCTTTCGAGGTATTTTTCGGAGACTTCCTGCCGTTTGGCGATCTCCGAAAGCGGTAGGTATCCACCTTTCCCGTTTTCCGCCAGATCCATCATGATCCGCAAGGCGTATCGCCCCTTCGTCGAAACGAACATCTGTTATGATCCTCTCCTTTTCGTCTCCCGCCGTTAGAAAAATGCTGTGCCAAAGCGAAAACGGGGTCTCCGCGAACGCCGCTCCTTCAGTTCAGGGCCGCCACGGACAAGTTTAGGTATCCCGCGAACGTCACCCACAGAACATACGGTACGAATAACCACCCCGCCGGAGCGGACAACTCATGGAACCGCACCGCCGTCGCGAACACCAGCGCCCACAGCACCACAAGCCAGACAAACGCAAACCACAACAGTTCCCACCGGAAAAACAGCAGCGGCCAGACGAAATTGAACCCCAGCTGCAGGCCGTACAGCCAGCGGGCGGCCCGATCGGCGCGGCCGGACGTCAGCACAAGGTAAGACGAAATTCCCATGAGCACGTACAGCACCGTCCAGACGACCGGAAACACCCATCCCGGCGGGGAAAACGGAGGCTGTTTGAGCGAGGAATACTTCGCCATGCTCCCCGCGGTCAGCGCCGCGGCGAGCCCACCGACTGCCAGCGGGAGGGCAATGCAGAGCAGCAGCTTCTTCCATTGAATACGTTTCATGCAAAATCCCTGCCTTTTTTAAATTTTCGCAGGTATTGTATGCAACACATCCGAATTTTATGACTTTAAAGTCCCAATTTTTTCCGGATCGCGGGGACATAGTCCGTTCTTTCCCACGCGAAACCGGCGTCCTCCCGGCCGAAGTGCCCGTAGTTGGTCGTCGTGCGGTAGAACGAGCGACGCAGGTCCAGCCGCTCGATGATCGCCGCCGGGCGCAGGTCGAACAGATCCGCGACTGCTGCCGCCAGCTCGCCGTCCGATTTCACGCCGGTGCCGAATGTGTCAACGCGGACCGAAACCGGCTTCGCCACCCCGATCGCGTAGGCAATCTGCACCTCGCACTTCTCGGCCGCGCCCGCCGCGACGAGATTTTTCGCCACGCATCTCGCCATATACGAGGCGGAACGATCGACCTTGGTCGGGTCCTTGCCGGAGAAGGCGCCGCCGCCGTGCCGGGCGTAACCGCCGTAGGTGTCAACGATGATCTTGCGTCCGGTCACGCCGGAATCCCCGGACGGACCGCCGACGACGAACCGGCCGGTCGGATTGACAAGGAAGCGGGTGTTTTCATCCACCAACCCCGCCGGAAGTGAGGGCAGAATGACCTCCCGCAGCACATCCGCGCGCAGGGCGTCCATCGGAACGTCGGCGCTGTGCTGGGAGGAAACGACGACGGTATCTACGCGAAACGGCTTGCCGTCGGCATAGGCGACGGTAACCTGCGTCTTTCCGTCCGGATAGAGGTAAGGCAGAATGCCCTTCTTGCGCACCTCAGTCAGTCGGCGGGACAGCCGGTGCGCAAGCGAGATCGGCAAAGGCATAAGCTCCGCGGTTTCCCGGCAGGCATAACCGAACACCATGCCCTGATCCCCCGCGCCGATCTCAAGGGCGTCGGTTTCGCCGTTCTTGCTTTCCAGTGCGCGGTCCACACCCATGGCGATGTCCGGCGACTGTCGTTGCAGAGAGACGAGCACGCCGCAGGTATTCCCGTCGAAGCCCTTCGCCCCGTCGTCGTAGCCAACGTCGCGGATAACCGAACGCGCGATTGCCTGCGCGTCGAACACGGCGTTCGTAGTGATCTCCCCCATGACAAGCACCAGCCCCGTCGCGGCCGCGACCTCGCAGGCGACGCGGGCGGACGGTTCCTGCGAAAGGATCTCGTCGAGGATGGCGTCCGCAATCTGGTCGCAGAGCTTGTCCGGGTGGCCTTCCGTAACCGACTCGCTGGTGAAATAGGTAATGTTCCGTTCCATTTTGTCTGTCCTTTCTGTTTGCGAACCGTTTACGAAAAAGCAAAAGCCCCCGCTCGCAAGAGCAGAGACTTTCAGAAGCGCGAAGAAACGTCAGAATACGCGTGTTGCTCATCTTTCGATCGAAATCGCTGAATTGACACCTTGCCGCGGGGAACGCGGTAGGTTGTCGGGCTTCAAAGGGCAGTTCCCTCCACCACTCTTGATAAGACGTAAGACGATTCAGTTTTTGTCAGTATATCACGTTTTTTGGGATTTGTCAAGCCTTTCTCCTTGAAAATCGGTCCTTCCCGTAAAAAACAAAAAAGGGGTTGATTTTTTGCAGAGAGTGTGCTATACTATATCCGCTACAGAAATAGCAAAGCAGAAAAAGCAAAAAAACAGAGGTTCGGCGTTGGAAATGTCGGGCCCGTGAAGAAAGCGAGGAGTACCATTATGAAACAGGGAATCCATCCCGATTTCAAGGAAACCACCATCACCTGTGCCTGCGGGGCGGTGTACCACACCAAGTCCGTCAAGGAAAACCTAAAGGTTGACATTTGTTCAAAGTGCCATCCGTTCTTTACCGGCAAGCAGAAGTTTGTCGATGCGGGCGGCCGCGTGGACAAGTTCAAGAAGAAGTTCAACTTGGGTTAATGGTCCGACTTCGGTCGGCCTATCGCACGGGAACGTCGGTTCCTGTGCGTTTTTTTTCGTAAAAGAGGCGCGGGCAAGGGCATAGCCGAAGCAGGCGGCAACGCGAGCGGCAAAGGGAAAAGACGAGAGGAAAAACGCGGGGAGGCAAAACTTTGCAGGAACGCATTGAAACAGCCGCGCGGCTTCCTTTGCTTCGAAACCGTGCGGCCTCGCTTTCTCAAATGGTTTCGACCTTGATCAGGTTGGTGTTGCCGGAAAGACCGTTGGTCACGCCGCCGGTGATAACGATGCGCTCGCCTTTCTGAAGCCGGAAATGCTGCTTCGCAAGGTTCTTCGCCGTGTAGAACAGCACGTCGGTCGATTCAAACATCGGGCTCAGCACCGGCAGCACGCCCCACGAGAGCGCCAGCTTGCGCCAGGTCTTTTCGTCCGTCGTCATGCCCATGATGTCCACCGGGCAGCGGAAGCGCGACACCATCCGCGCCGTCCGGCCGGACAGCGTGCAGACCACGATCGCTCTGGCGCCGATGTCGATCGCCATGCCGCAGGTCGCGTGGGAAATCGCGTCGGCCGTGCTGCGGATACGGAAGCCGCTCGACGCGAAGCGCTTGGCATAGTGAATGCTTTGCTCGGTGCGCTCGGCGATGCGGGACATGACCTCGACGCAGAGCGTCGGGTGCTCGCCCACCGCCGTCTCACCGGAGAGCATGATCGCGCTCGAGCCGTCGTAGACGGCGTTGGCCACGTCGGAGATCTCCGCGCGAGTCGGGCGAATGTTGCGGATCATGGATTCAAGCATCTCCGTCGCTGTGATGACCCGCTTGCCGAGCATCCGGCAGGTCGTGATCAAGGATTTCTGGATGGCTGGCAGTTCCTCGAACGGAATCTCCACCCCCATGTCACCGCGTCCGATCATGATGCCGTCGCAGGCTTCGCAGATGGACTCGATCTCGTCCACTCCGGACTGGTTCTCGATCTTCGCAATCAGCTCGATCTCCTTGTTCCCGCCGCCGTTCGCATCAAGGAAGGCCTGCACGTCGAGCAGGTCCTGCTTGCGGGAGACGAAGGAGCAGGCGATGAAATCCACGTCATTGCGAATGCCGAACAGCAGGTCCTCCTTGTCCTGTTCGCTCAGGTACGGCTGACAAAGTATCTTGCCGGGGAAACTCATGCTCTTGCGGTCGGAAAGCACCCCGCCGGTCAGGACGCGGGTGCGGATCTCCGTCCCCTCGACGGATTCGACCTCGAATGCCAACAGCCCGTTGTTGAGCAGGACGCGGTCGCCGGGAAAAAGCTCGTCGGCGAGTCCCGCGTAGCTAACCGAAACGCGATGTTCGTCGCCGACGACGTTCTCGGTCGTGAAGGTGAACGTGTCGCCGTCGTGCAGAGTGACCTTGCCGTCCCGGAAAGTGCGGATGCGGTACTCCGGACCTTTCGTGTCGAGCAAAATGGCGACGGGAATCCCCAGTTCGTCGCGGACGCGTTTGATGCGGTCGATGCGGAGCTGGTGTTCGGCGTGGGTGCCATGGGAAAAATTCAGCCGGGCGACATTCATACCGGCAAGGCAGAGCTTGCGGAGCATCTCCTCGCTGTCGGAAGCGGGGCCGATGGTGCAGACGATTTTGGTCTTGCGCAAAAGAAATCGTTCCTTTCCATAGTGTGCGGGGTTTCTGGTCTTTTCAGGAACAGTATAGCACGAAAGCGGTCGTTTTGCAAGGAAAAACGGAATTTTTTCCTACAAAAGCCGCATCAGTCTGCATTGCTCCAGCCCGGCGCTCCAGAACCGCTCGATCGGCACATCCTTTAACTGGCAAATCACACTCGAATTCATCGCGCCATGCCCCACGAGCAGGACGTCTTTTCCCTGCTCCAGCAAGGGATGGACCGCCGTTTGCAGGAATTCCCCCGTCCGGGCATACAGAGACGAGAGGCTTTCCGCCCCTCCGTCCGGCTGGTAACTTTCCGGATTCCGAAACAGCACGCGAATCGGGCAATCGGGGGGCATAGAGTCGTTTTACATGCCCACAAAAATTCCAAACCCCAATTAGACCAGCCCTTCATCCGTCCGGATGGGGATTTTCCTGCCACGCAGCAGGATCTCCGCCGTTTCCTTCGCGCGACGGAGCGGGGAACAGAAACACACGTCGAAATGCACGTTCGCGTATGTTCCGGCCGCCTGTTTCGCCATGGCGCGGCCCTCCTCGTTCAGCGGGACGTCCGTCCGGCCCTGTAGCCGCTGCTGTTCATTCCAATTCGTCCGGCCGTGCCGCATGATGTATAGCATCTTCCTCCCGAACCATCCTTCCCTTCAATCTGACCCGAGGATCTCCTGCGCGACCTCGCGCTTGCTCAGGCAACGGTCCATGGCCTGCTTTTCAATGTAGCGGTGCGCGTCCGATTCGGTCATGCCGTACCGCGCAAGCAGGACCGCCTTCGCGCGGCTGACCAGACGCACTTCCTCCATCTTCCTTTCGAGCGCCTCGTTTCGTTCCCGCACCGTCCGCAGCCGTTCCCGAGTCGCGCAGAGCAGGCGGAGCGCCTGCGAAACCGCATGCGAGGTCGCGGGCTTTGCGAGGGTAAGCACACCGAAGCGCAGCAGTTCCAGCGAAATTTCGTCGTACTGCTCCGCCCTGACGAACAGCAGCACCCCCGTTTCGTCATCCGAAGAAGCCGATTGGGCAAGTTGGACGCCGTATTCGTCCGGCAGGGGGGAATTGACGAGCAGCAGATCAAAACGACGCTCGAGCAGCAAACGCCGCGCCGCGCCGACGCCCGTCACCGTCACAACCGGGGTGAACATCGCTTCCGGCAGCAACGCGCGCAGGGACTGATTGAATTTTTCAGACGCCGAAACCAGGAGAACGCTGTAGACGTTCTCCCGCTCCTGCCGCGGGATCGCCATCCTTCCGCCTCCCTTCGGTCCGCTTCTCTTTAACCGCAGTATGCGCGGACGACCTCCTCCGGCAGGCTCGCACGGATAAAGTCCGAATCCCGGGCGGCTGTCCGAGCGTCCGAAAGGCAGTCCGGCAGGCTTTGCAAGGTATCAAGCAGCTCGGTGGGCGCGGTACGCAGGTCGCGCTCGATCGCTTCCGGCAGCGGAAGGTTTGCGCCGATCCCCTCCAGCCCCGCCCGAATCAGCAGGGCGAAGGCGAGGTAGGGATTCGCCGTCGAGTCCGGCGAGCGCAATTCCGCCCGGTTTTCGCCGGTCGGCGAAACGCGCAGAAGCTGGCTGCGGTTCCTGGACGACCACGTGACGTACCGCGGGGCCCGGTGGTCACCGAGTCGGGCATAGGACATTTCTTCCGGATTGAGGAAAGCGGTCATCTCGCAGGTCCGGCGCAGGATTCCGGCGGACGCGGCGGAAAGCAGGTCCTCCCCGTCCGTCCGGCAGGCGGAAAAGCGAACGTGAAACCCGTTCCCCGGCTGCCCGGCAAGGGGCTTGGGGGAGAAGCTGGCGTACAGTCCGTTGCGGGACGCGATGGTCCGCACGACCGCACGGAAGGTCAGCGCGTAGTCCGCCGCGGCAAGCGGGTCGGCGTGGCGGAAGTCGATCTCGTTCTGCCCGGGACCCTCCTCGTGGTGGGAGCTTTCCGGCGGGATGCCCATCCGTTCAAGCGTCAGGCAAATCTCCCGGCGAACGTTTTCGCCCTTGTCTTCCGGAGCAATGTCCATATATCCGGCGCGGTCCAACGGGCGGACCGTCGGTTCGCCGTTTTCATCGGTTTCAAACAGGTAAAATTCCATGCGGGAGCCGAACGTGAAGTTCACGCCGGCGTTCGCCGCATCGGACACCGCCTGCCGCAGCAGCGAACGGGTGTCCGCGCCCGGAACCGACCCATCCGCACGGCGCAGCGTGCAAAACATCCGCACGACCCGCCCGTGCTCCGGGCGCCACGGCAGAACCGAGATGGTCGTCGGGTCCGGGCAGAGGAACAGCTCCTCACACGCTTCCCCGCCGAACCCCCGCACCGGGACGGGGTTAAACGGGATTCCGTCCAAGAACGCACGCTTCAGCCCGCCCGGTTGCACGGACAGGTTCTTCATCCGCCCAAACACATCACAGAAGGCGAGCCGGATGAACTTCACGTCCTCCTCCCGAACGTATTGCAGGATTTCCTCCGCCGTTGTGTCCATGCCGTTTCTTCCTTTCTTCAGTTCGCCACGTACATCTGGCGATAAGGGTTTTTGCTGTCCGGGGTGACAACGGTGTAGTCCGCGCCGAGCAGGTCTTCAAGATCATAGCTGAACGCGTCGCAAAAGGGGGTCAGGTAGGCCCGCAGCTCCTGCTTTTCCGCGTCCGACGCGAAGTGCGTGCGGACCTGCTTCGGAAAGCGGATGCCCTCACAGCGGGAACGCAGAAAGAGCTTTCCGCCATGCATCCCGGTGCAGGGAAAGTTGCCGACGATGTCCTTCCCGTCGGTGTGCAGGCCCAGCACGACGATCACGCCGCCCGCCTGGTATTCGCCGAGGAAACTGCCCGTTCGTCCGCCAATGACCATGACCGGCAGTTTCTCCCGATAAGCCTTCATGTGGATGCCCGCGCGGTAGCCGGCGTTGCCCTTGACGAGGATCATGCCGCCCCGCATGGCATACCCGGCGGCGTCGCCGATGCTGCCGTTGACGACGATGCGTCCGGCGTTCATCGTGTCGCCCACCGCGTCCTGCGCGTTGCCTTCGGTATCAATTTCCGCCCCGTTGAGGTACGCCCCGAGTGCGTTGCCCGGCGTCCCGCGGACCGTCAGCCGGTACGCTTCCCCGGCCCCCGCGGCGATGAACCGCTGCCCGAGGCAGCCGCGAATCTCGCAAACCCCGTCTGACTGTCGAACCGCTTCGTTGATCTCCCGGCAATCCAGCCCGTTTGCCTCTATGATTTTCAATTATACCACACCCCCGAAGAAATGTCCACGTTTTTCTTTGCCGAACGCGAGAAACGTCGGACTTTTTTTCAACAGCTCAAAATTCAGCTCCGCGAGCGGCTGCTTTTTGCGGATCAGTGAGGTGTAGATTCCCGCCCGCTCCACGTCACCGATGAGGATAAACCCGGTCAGCAGGCCGTCCTTTGTGAACAGGCGGCGAATTTTGCCGTCCCCGCGTTCCTCGTAGACTTCCCCGCCCTGCTCCGACGTGTAATAGCTGCCGGCGGTCAGGGCGTGCAGGCCGAAGAAGCCGATGGCGTTCATCGGGATGGCGTCGGTCAGTTCGTCCGACCCGCCCGCCATGTTTTTCCCCGCCGTGCGCCCTTGCGCGTAGGCGTTCGGCAGAATGGCAAGCACCCGCCGCGTCCCGCAAGAACTGTCGAGCCCCTCGGCACAGTCCCCGGCGGCGTAGACGTCCGGCAGGGTCGTACGCATCCGTATGTCAACGGAAATGCCCCGCCCGGTCTCCCCGCCGGCGTCCTTCACCAGCGTCAAATTTGCACGCACACCGACGGCCAGCACCAGCACGTCGAACGTCTCGGTCCTCCCGGACCGGAAGTGCGCGGTATTTCCGTCAAACCGCTCCACGCTGTCCCCGAGCAGAAAGCGCAGGCCGTTCTTTTCGAGGTGTTCCTGCATGATCTTCGCGCAGTCCGCGTCAAGGATGCTCGAAAGCACCCGGTCCGCAAGGTCGCACACGGCGATCTCCGACACACGGTACCGCAGGCCTTCGGCGCACTTCAGCCCGATCAGTCCCGCGCCGATGATCAGCACCTTCGCATTCGGCGTGAGGAAATTTTCAAGCGATTTCATATCGTCGAGCGTCAGGAAGGAGCATTTCTTTTCGACGCTCTCCAGCCCCGCCATCGGCGGGACGAACGGACTCGACCCCGTGCAGACGCACAGCGCGTCGTAGGGCAGGTCTTCCCCGCCGTCGAGCGTGACGGAATGCCCCGCCGGGTCGAGCGAAACGGCTTTGCGGCCGTAAAAGACTTCACAGCCGTTGGTTTCGTAGAAATCCGCCGGGCGGTAGTTCATCCGCTCGGGAGTCGCCTTGCCCTCGAGGCAGTAGGAGATCAGCGGACGGCAGTAGACCGGGTAGGGTTCCGCCGAGATGACCGTAATCGGTCCGTCCGGGTCGATCGATCGGACGCCCTCGATGCAGCCGGCCGCGGCGACGCCGTTGCCGACGATGACGTAACGCTTTTTCCCGCTCATTTGGCTTCCTCCCGTTCCTCATAGACAATCGCGCGATTCGGGCAGCCCCGCACGCAGGCGGGCGCACCGCAGTTGTTTTGCAGGCACAGCTCGCACTTCTGGACCACCCCGTCCCCGTTCTGCGACACCGCGCCATACGGACAGACCAGTACGCAGGTCAGGCATCCAACGCACCGCTCGTGGTCGATGCACACCGCGCCGTCCTGAATCGAAAGCGCGCCGGAGATGCAGCTGTGCACGCAGATCGGGTCCTCACAATGGCGGCAGGAGACCGCATACGAGATCTTTCCGTCCTCCTCGACGCGAATGCGGGGGAAAATCGGCTTATTCTTGAGCGCCTTGACCATGTCCGACACGCCGGAGTTGGCGAACGCGCAGTTGTATTCGCACAAATGGCAGCCGAGGCACCAATCCTCGTTGACGTAGATTCGTCTCATTGTCCCGCGTGGGAGACCCCGAGGATCTCCAGCTCCTTTCCGTTGAGTCCGACCCCGCGCAGCATCAGGCGGTTGCCCCGTAAGGCTTCGATGGAGTTGATGCCCATCCCGCCCATGATCTCCATGATCTCATGCCGCCACGCGGTCATCAAGTTAATCAGCCGCTCGCTGCCGATGGCGGGATTGAGCCGCTTGACCAGATCCGGGCGCTGGGTCGCGATGCCCCAGTTGCATTTGCCGGTCTGGCAAGTGCGGCAGAGGTGACAGCCGAGCGCAAGCAGCGCCGCCGTCGCGATATAGCAGGCGTCCGCGCCGAGCGCAACCGCTTTGACGACGTCCGCCGCGCTGCGGATACTGCCGCCGACGATCAGGGACACCTGGTTGCGAATGCCCTCGTCGCGCAGGCGCTGATCGACGCTGGCGAGCGCGAGCTCGATCGGGATGCCGACGTTGTCGCGAATACGAGTCGGGGCCGCGCCGGTACCGCCGCGGAAGCCATCGATGGCGATGATATCCGCGCCGCTGCGGGCGATGCCGCTGGCGATGGCGGCGATGTTGTGCACGGCGGCGACCTTGACGATAATCGGCTTCCGGTAGCGGGTCGCTTCCTTGAGTGAATAGACCAGTTGCCGCAGGTCCTCGATGGAGTAGATGTCGTGGTGCGGGGCGGGCGAGATCGCGTCGGACCCCTCCGGGATCATGCGAGTGCGGGAGACATCGCCGACGATCTTCGTGCCGGGCAGATGCCCGCCGATGCCGGGCTTCGCGCCCTGCCCCATCTTGATCTCAATGGCGGCGCTAGCGTTTAGGTACGCCTCGTGCACGCCGAACCGCCCGGACGCGACCTGCACGATCGTATTTGGTCCATAGCGGTAAAAATCCTCGTGCAGACCCCCCTCGCCGGTGTTGTAGCAAATGCCGAGTTTCGTCGCCGCCCGGGCGAGACTCTCGTGGGCGTTGTAGCTGATCGAACCGTAGCTCATCGCCGAAAACAGGACGGGCATGGACAGCGTCAGCTGGGGCGGAAGGTCGGTTTTCAGCCTTCCCTGCTCATCGCGGACGCAATCGGTCGGCTTCTTGCCGAGGTACACCCGCGTCTCCATCGGCTCGCGCAGCGGGTCGATCGGCGGGTTGGTCACCTGCGACGCATTCAACAGCAGCTTATCCCAGTAAATCGGGAACGGCTTTGGGTTGCCCATAGAGGACAGCAGCACGCCCCCACTGGAAGCCTGCTTATAGATTTCACGGATCGTGTCCGCCTGCCAGTTGGCGTTTTCGCGAAAGACCTGTTCGTTCTTGACGATTTTCAACGCGTGCGTCGGGCAAAGCGAAACGCACCGCTGGCAATCGACGCACTTGCTCTCGTCGCAGTGCATCTTTCCGTCATCGGGATCATAGAAATGCACCTCGTTGGCGCACTGCCGCTCGCAGACGCGGCAGGCGATGCAGCGGTCCGGGTTGCGCAGGACCTCAAACTCGGGGGTCAGGTATTCAATTCCCATCAAAACGCACCCTCCCTCACTTGTACGATGACCGGCTCCCCACCGGCCGGCGCCCAGATGTTCTCCGCATCCGGCTCCATCGCCCGAATGGCGGCCTCCTCGCTCGCAATGTACACCCGCTCGCCCTTCTCGCCGACGACCATGCTGCGCAGCTTGAGCCGATCGTTGAGCGCCATGAGTCCGCCGGTATATCCAAGCACGATGGAGAACGGTCCGGTGATCAGCAGGCTGGAAAAGACCGTGCGCAGCCACGTCAGCTTCTCCCGCTCTTCGGAACTCTTTCGCTCAATCGTGGTCCAGAACGGGGCGGCGACAACAAAGGCAAGCTCGCCCGCGGTCAGTCCCTTTTTGCGCATCAGGTAGTCCGCGATGTATGTGATGACCTCGGTGTCCGTCTGCAAGGTGCATTGGTAGCCGAACATCTCGATGAACCGCCGGTTCGCGTCGTAGGACGAGATCTCCCCGTTATGAACGACCGATCGGTCCAGCAGCGTGAACGGGTGCGCACCGCCCCACCAGCCGGGTGTGTTGGTCGGGTACCGCCCATGCGCCGTCCAGGAATACCCTTCATATTCTTCCAGCCGGTAGAACACCCCGACGTCCTCGGGGAAGCCGACCGCCTTGAAGGTGCCCATATTCTTCCCGCTCGAAAAAACGTACGCCCCCGCAAGCGACGTGTTAATGCGCATGACCGTGCGGACAACGAACTCCTCCTCATCTAATTGCAGACGCGAAAGCAGCGACTGGAGGGGAGCTACGAAATACCGCTTGATAATCGGAAGATCCGTGATCGCGGGGATCTTGCGAATGGGCATATCCTCCGCCTGCACGACCTCGAACGACTCCCGTAGCAATTCCTCCCCCTGCCTACGGCTCTCGCGGTCCCGATAGAAGATATGCAGGGCATACAGGTCGCGGTACTCCGGGTAGATGCCGTACCCCGCGAACCCGCCGCCGAGTCCGTTGGAACGGTCGTGCATGGGTTCCATGCTCTTGATGACGGCTTCCCCCGACATCCGCGACCCGTCCTTGGCGATGACGGCGGAAATGGCACAGCCGGACGGGATCCGGACCTGTCCTTCCAATGGTTTCATAAGTGATTTCCTTTCTGTCCTCTTCGAAAAAAGCGCCCACGGGCGGAACGGAACTGCCGATGCACTTTCCCCGCCCCGCGACCGTGAACGCCATTGCTCACGGTTCACAGTATAGCACGCACGCATACGCTTTGTCAAGCGGTTTTGCAAAAAAAATTCTTCAAAATGAAATTTTCTGCTATGCAGATTTCATAAATCTGCCAAAAAACAAAAGGATTTAAAAATTTTTCATGAAAAATGAAATTTTCTATTGACAAACTGTCAAAAAGGGTGTATACTACCGGCATAGAGGCAAGGACGTCTCGCGAAAAGTACCGCTTTCCCCGCGGCGCTTTCCGCCCGGCGACCCCGCTTTTTTCGATTTTGGGTAACGGAAGAAAGGAATGGGTACTTATGGGAAAAGAACAGGAAGCGGTTACGGAGCTGTTCGGCAGCAAGGTCTTTGATGAACGGATCATGAAGGCCCGGCTGTCGGCGCAGACCTACCGCTCGCTGAAAAAGACCATCGAGGAAGGCGAAACGCTGGACCTTTCGGTCGCCAACGCGGTCGCCGAGGCGATGAAGGAGTGGGCGGTGGAGCAGGGGGCGACCCACTACACCCACTGGTTCCAGCCGATGACCGGCGTTACCGCCGAAAAACACGACAGCTTCATCTCCCCCGCGCCGGACGGACGGGTAATCATGGAGTTCTCCGGCAAGGAACTCATCAAAGGCGAGCCAGACGCCTCATCCTTCCCGTCGGGCGGGCTGCGCGCGACGTTCGAGGCGCGGGGTTACACCGCCTGGGATCCGACCTCCTTCGCCTTCATCAAGGACAGGACCCTGTGCATCCCGACCGCTTTCTGTTCCTACGGCGGACACGCGCTCGACAAGAAGACCCCGCTGCTGCGTTCGATGGAGGCGCTCAACAAGCAGGCGCTACGGATCCTGAGGCTGTTCGGCAACAACAACGTTACGTGCGTGCGCACGTCGGTCGGACCGGAGCAGGAGTACTTCCTCGTGGATCGGGAGATGTATAAGAAAAGGAAGGATCTGCTCTACACCGGCCGCACCCTGTTCGGGGCGAGGCCGCCGAAAGGGCAGGAGCTCGACGATCACTACTTCGGCACGATCAAGCCCCGCGTCGCCGCCTACATGGAGGATCTGAACCGGGAACTCTGGCAACTCGGCATCCTCGCGAAAACCGAGCACAACGAGGTCGCGCCCGCGCAGCATGAGCTTGCGCCCATCTACACGACCACCAACATTGCCACCGACCACAACCAGCTGACCATGGAGATCATGCAAAAGGTCGCCGCGCGGCACGGGCTGGTCTGCCTGCTGCATGAAAAGCCTTTCGCCGGAGTCAACGGCTCCGGCAAGCACAACAACTGGTCGATCGCGACGGACAGCGGGGTCAACCTGCTCACCCCCGGTGAAACGCCGTACGAGAACGCGCAGTTCCTCCTGTTCCTCTGCGCGGTCATCAAAGCGGTCGACGACTACCAAGACCTGCTGCGGCTTTC
>CAZHBX010000032.1:0-18939 GCA_964530795.1 uncultured Ruminococcus sp.
CGTATTGACCGCGCCTACAAGGCTTTGCTTGTTCTGCCATATCCGGTCGCTGAACCCGTCAATTGTCTGGTATCTATTGCAAGAACTGCCCCGGCGTGTAGGAGTGCAGCCGGTCCTTCGGTGGCGAAAAATCCGTGTCCTTAAAATTTCCGACGGTCAGCAGCGGGTTTCGGGTGAAGTATTCCATTCGTACGCCGTAGTTGAGCATGGTGCGCAGCCCAGAGTAGATGTTCCTTCGCGACCTTGCAGAAATGGGGTTTGAAGCGAGCTGGTTTTTCCAGTCCTGAAGGACTTTCGCGGTAAGCCGGTCCAGACGGACATCTCCAAGAATCGGCAAAATGTTTGCCTCCAGAGATTGCTGGCTTTTTTCAAAGGTCGACCTGCGTACGTCATGTGCCTTGGCAGTCATGTGCTGCGCTCGTACAGACCGCGCACCGTAGGCGCTCCAAAACTTCCGCAATATCCCCATCAAGGCAAATGGACTGCTTTTCGATTTCCGTCGGGCAGACCGCCCCGCCAAAGTTGACGCAGGCGTAGGTTGCCTTTGGATTTTTCGCCGTCATTTTCCAAAACGGATATTTAATGATAGCGGGCGTGTTGTAGCCGACGCCGAGTTCTAAAAACAGTATCCGCTGATGGCGTCTTGTCCGCAAAAAGTTTTCATACCGCTCCGCCGCCCCGTGCCAGCCGTCGTCCTCCACGAATTTCTCATCGGAGCGCAGATTCATCGTCATCGGCTTGCCGCAATGGGGACAGACGGGCAACAATTCGGAGGGAACACGCATATCTTTTTGCTGTTTCGCCATGGTTCGGACGCTCATTTCGTTATCAAAGGTTTCCCGGCAGCATGGCTCGGAGCATTGGAACAGCCCGTAATCGCCCTGCGTATAGAACAGGCGCTTTTTATCAATCCCGGCTTTTTGAAAACAATGGTCTACATTCGTGGTGATGACAAAAGAATCCTTCCCCTTCACCAATTCCAGCAGTTCGTTATAGACCGGCTTCGGCGCATCCATATAGCGGTTGATATAGATGTACCGGCTCCAATACGCCCAATACTCTTCTAAAGTGGCATACGGATAAAAACCTCCGGAATACATATCCCGAAAGCCGTACTTCGCCGCAAAATCCGAGAAGTATTGATAAAACCGTTCCCCGGTATAGGTAAATCCGGCAGCGGCTGACAGTCCCGCGCCCGCACCGATCACCACGGCGTCTGCTGTTTCCAGAGCCTCTTTCAACCGCTTGATGTTATCCGAGCAGCTCTCGGTAGATTTCGTAATCGAAATCTTTGAAAACATTGAAGATCACCTCGATATCGCCTCTGTATTGCCGTACGGTGTGCACCGCTATTTCTGCTGCCTGTTCATTCGGAAAATGAAACTCGCCTGTTGAAATGCAGCAGAACGCGACACTTTCTATGTTATTTTCTTTTGCCAGCGCAAGGCAGGAACGGTAACAGGATGCCAGCAGCTCCCGGTTCTGTGCTGTTACTTTTCCGTAAATGATTGGCCCCACCGTATGCAGGACATATTTGCAGGGGAGATTGAAGGCGGGCGTGATTTTTGCCCCGCCGGTTTCTTCTTCGTGGCCCTGTTCCTGCATTAACTTTGCGCATTCCAGCCGAAGCTGCGCGCCTGCATAGGTGTGAATGGCGTTGTCGATACAGCTGTGGCAGGGAACATAGCATCCTGTCATACCGCTGTTGGCGGCGTTCACGATTGCGCCGCAGCGGAGCGTGGTAATATCTCCCTGCCAGAGATAGATACCGTCCTCTGCGGGCGTCAGGTCAGACACATCCGTAATTCCTTTTGCAGCGAGTTCCGTTTGCAGGTATTCGTCCTGTACGGTGAGAAAATCCTCCTCGATGGGACGGGGCGGGCGGACATTTATAAGGGAGCGGAGCAGTTTTTTCTGTCCCGTCAAATCTTCTGGGATTTGCATATTCCGATACTGTGGCGTTTCGCCAATCAAGTAGCTTATTAAAAAGTTTCTGCTCTCTGCTTGGGTCATAATAGTCCCTCTCATTCTATGATTTTGCTTCTGTTTCTCACCGGGGGGTGCCTTCGGGTACTGCCCATCGCAAAAACCGAGTGTGACGAAGCGGCGGGAGTTTCAGCGGGCATGTCGGCAGCGCCGCAGGCGGAAGCCGTTTTGTCCTCCGTCCATCTGGAGAGATTGGAGAGTGCCATTGTTGTGTCCTCCTTTCTGGATTCAGCGAGCATTCCGCGCTTCTGTATGTATCAATGAACAAGGCGTCCGGAAGCAAAAAATTTCCGGACGCCTTTTCTGCCGTTCTTTATCCTACGACAGACAAGGATAGGAGCATGACGAACGCCGAACTGCATACAAACAGCCGTGCGTGTTCGACTGCTCCCCCATTGGTGAACCATCGGAGACTCGAACTCCGGACCCCCTGATTAAAAGTCAGATGCTCTACCGACTGAGCTAATGGTTCGTGCCGCATTTACAACGGCTATAGAATACCACAAAACCGTCGGAATGTCAAGACTTTTTTTCGCTTTTCCGCAAAAAGAGGCGAAAAACGAATAGCCGCGGCGTTTCCATAAGCTGCCTTGGCGTCAGGAGAGGCGATACGCGGCAGTCAGGTCAGGCGACGGTTTTGAAATACCTCCGGCCATCGATATTTTCTGTACTTTCTCTTTGCCGAACGTGAAGCATTCCTTTCTTCTTTCTTCCGGCAGCCGTGCCGTTTTGCTCCTAAAAAAATATTCCCGGAGGCGCTTGGTCTCCGGGGATATTTTGCAGATTTCCGAATGTACCTTAACCGGCGTTCGCTTCCTCAAGGGCAAGACTTTCCGCGTCCTCTTGCGAGTTGACCTTGCGCCAGTTGGATAGCTTTAAGTTTTCAAGCGACAGGCAGCCAAAGTAGTCGGTCTTGCCGATGCCGTCAAGCTTGGAACTCGCGACGTAGTTGTTCGTATAGTAGAAAAGCATCGTCGCCGGGCAAAGCTCGTCGAGCATCTGCTCCGCTTCGTGCAGCGCCTGTGCCCGCGCCCCCGGGTCGGCCGTATAGGTCGCGCGGTCGATCACCGCGTCGTACTCGTCGCTTTCCAGACCCGTGTAGCCGGGCGTGACACCAGCGCCTTCGAGGTCGATGACGACCTGCCGTCCGCTGTACATTGTCGCGTATGGAGCGAGGTAGGCGAGCGCGTCCGTCGCATCCATGATGACGTTATAGCCTGCGATGTCAAAGTCGCCTTCCTTCAGCGCTTCCTCGTACTCGCTGAACACCAGTCCCTCGGCTTCGACGTTGATACCGAGCTCGCCCCAACGCTCGACGGCGTAGTTGGCGATGTTTTCATAGACGTTGTAATTTTCCACGGCCTGTTGCAGCTGGGTCTTGCTGGAGAACTGGGTCGAGTTGTAGCGAGAGAAATCCTCCGGAATAAGGTAGATGAGTTTGTACGACCCGCGCGCACCGCCGAGCAACTCCTGCGCACGTTCAAACGAGTAGTCCGCGTAGGCGTTGCCGCCTTTTTTGCGGAAATCCGAACCGCTGTCCGTATCGAACACCCCGGACGGCACGTAGCCGGTCGCGGCCACTTCGCCGGTGCCGGTCACGTCGTTGACAATGGCGCTGCGGTCCAGCGCGGCGGCGAGCGCCTGACGTACGGACGCGTCGGTGATTGTGCGGGTGTTGAATAGATATGCGTAACCGTTGGTCGTGTTCGCCGTTTCCATCTTTTTGGAATACGAGCCGTAGGTATCCTTGGTGAATCGGGACAGCATGTAGATCTTGCCTTCGTCGTACCGCTGGGCCTGATAGTCCTCCTGTGTCATACCGGAATCGGTAGAGTAGTTGATCTGTCCCTCGTAGTAGGTGATGTTCAGGCGGAACGGCGTAACATACTTGTCAGTCTTATTGTCCTCGTCGAACCGGTAGTAGTTATTGCGCTCGAGCACGAGACGGTTTCCCGCGACGAACGCCTGTACCTTAAACATGCCGTTCGTAATGATGGAGGCGGCGGAGTAGTCGCCCCACTGGTAGACGTGGTCGCGGTCGTCCTCGGACTTATAATCCTTGTAGCGCTTGACGACGTTCTCGCTGACCGGGGAGAGGTGAATATTTGCGACGGTTTCCACGAACCGGTCGCACGCCTGCCCGAAGGTGTCCTCGTCATAGACGTAGGGGAAGATGCCGTACTTGGCCTGCTCCTCCTCGGAAAAGTCTTTCGCGTCCTCAAACACGACCTTGAGAAGCTGGTCATCCTCGGCGGTGATCCCGAGGTCGTCGGACGTCATGACGCCGGCCTTGATCGCCTTGGCGTTCTTGATGCAGTAGAGCAGGGGAGCGTAGGGACTTTCGGTTTCCGGATTGAGGATGCGTTTCCACGCCCAGACGATGTCGTCCGCCGTCACGCCGGTTCCGTTGGACCACTGCGATTCGTTGAGCTCGAAGAAAATCGCGTACTCTTGATTAACGGTATCGTATTCCTCGTACCAGTTGTCCGCCAGCGCACCCTTCACGTCGCCGTTGTCGTCCATGCGGGTCAGCGGCTCAAAGAGCAGGCTAAGTAGCTGCGTCGTATCAGAATTGCCTTGCAGCAGCGCCGGGTCCAGCGTCTGCGGGAAATCCGCAAGGTAGAGCTGGATGACAGCGCCCTTCTCGTCTTCCTTCAGACCGCAGGCATTCAGAAGCAGGACGCCAAAGCAAAGGCAGAGCGCCAGCGCCAGCACCCGTTTCATCGCACGTCCCATCGATTTCGTGTGTCTCATAAGTCCTCCTGACGATTCCCAAGAGGTTGCCGATCCGGAAAACCGACAATCAGGGAGTTTAATACAGATTCAGTATAGCACAAGATGTGGGAAGAATCAAGAGAAATTTTCGATTTTCGCCTTTGCACAAAAATTAACGGGAATTTTGGAAATTTTGCCCAAACTCCGTTTTCGGGAGGAAAATAACGAAGCCCCTCGCGGTCCGGCCGCCGCGAGGGGACGTTGCTTGGAACAAGGGAAAACGTTTTTTACTTGGAAATGAGTCCGTATAGGTTGTAATTCGAGAACGCGGCGCCCATAACCAAGGAAAGAGTGGACATGATCTTGATGAGGATGTCCAAGCAGGGACCGACCGTATCCTTGAGCGGGTCGCCGACCGTGTCGCCGACGACGCTCGCGTCATGCGTGGGCGAACCCTTGCCGCACCCTTCGCCGAGCGCGCCGGTTTCGATGTATTTCTTGGCGTTGTCCCATGCGCCGCCGGCGTTGCCGGTAAAAATGGCAAGCATGATCGAGGAGAGCGTCGAGCCGACCAGGATGCCGCCGACGAATTCCGCGCCGAACAGGAAGCCGCAGATGATTGGGAATGCGATGGCGAGGACCGCCGGGAACTTCATTTCCTTGATGGCGCCCTGCGTGGAAATTCCGATACAGGTCTTGGTGTCCGGCAGAGCCGTGCCTTCCAGCAGACCCGGGATCTCCTTAAACTGGCGGCGCACTTCGACGACCATACGCTCCGCCGCCTTCGCGACTGCCTTAATGAGCAGGCCGGAGAACAGGAACGGCAGTGCCGCGCCGAAGATTGCGCCGGTCAGCCCGAGCGGGTTGATAACGTTGAGGGAGACGGCGTCAAACATTTGATCGATGCCAAACGACGGGTCAACATCGTTGAACGAGAACATGTACGAGGTCATCATGCAGAGCACCGCCATGGCAGCCGAACCGATCGCGAAGCCCTTGCCGATGGCGGCCGTCGTGTTGCCGACGGAGTCGAGGGTGTCAGTGATGTCGCGGACGTCCTCATCGAGGTAGGACATTTCCGCGATGCCGCCCGCGTTATCCGAAATGGGGCCGTAGGTATCGACGGAGACCGTCGCGGCGACGAAAGACAGCATTCCGATGGCGGCCGCGGCAACGCCGTAAGGGCCGGCGATCAGGAAGGAGAAGAAAATGGAAAGTCCGAGCACGATGCAGGGGTACATGCAGGAGATCATACCGACCGCGAGGCCTTGCGTGACTGTCAGGGCCGGACCTTCCTTGGAAGCGGCCGCGATTTCCTTTGTGGGCTTGTAGTCGGCGCTGGTGTAGTACTCGGCGAGCTTGCCGATGACGATTCCGGCGACGATGCCGATGGCGGCGCCGAGCATCGGGGAGATCCAGCCGAAACGGAAGCCGATTTCGCTCTTAAGCGTGACGGCGTCGTCAAACGAGATCCCGCTGAAGAGCCAGTAGGCGACAATAAATCCGCCGATCATGGTCAGCACCGCGGAGATCCAGGTCGTCGCATTGAGTTCTTTGTGGGGGTTATCCGAGAGCTTCCTGCGAATAAACAAGGAAAGGATGCCGAGCACGCAGCCGATGAGACCCACGCCGGAAAGGGCGAGCGGGAACACGATCAGCGCACGCAGCAGCGGAGCGCTGTGGATGAGTTCCTGTGTGAACAGCTCAATGGCCATGATGCTGCCGGACAGCATCGCGCCGACGTAGCTTTCCAGCAGGTCGGAGCCGAGACCGGCGACGTCGCCGACGTTATCGCCGACGTTGTCCGCGATGGTTGCGGGGTTGCGCGGGTCGTCCTCGGGGAGATGGGCCTCCGTCTTGCCGACGAGGTCGGCGCCCATGTCCGCGGCCTTGGTGTAGATGCCGCCGCCCATACGGTTGAACAGGGCGATGATGGAGCAGCCGAGCGCGTAAGCGGAGATGGTCATGGAGAACTTGCCGCCGAGATTGAGGTTCAATCCGGCCATGTCGGCGACGCTTTTAAGAGAGCTCCCCAGCGCTTCGCCTTCGCCGCAGGCCGCATCAATCTGCTTGAAGCCGACGCCGAAGATCAGGAAGACTAAGAACACGCCGAGCAGCGCACATCCGGAGACGCACAGTCCCATGACAGAACCGCCCTTGAATGCAACCTTGAGCGTCTGCGAGAGGGACTTGGTCGTGCGGGCCTTGTTGGTCACACGGACGTTCGCGTACGTCGCGATCTTCATGCCGATGTACCCAGCGGATGCGGACATCACCGCACCGATCAGGAACGAGACTGCGGAAGACCACGAGATCAGCAGCGCGAGCACCACGACGATCATGACGGCGACGATGGCCACCACGCGGTACTCATAGTTGATGAACGTGTTTGCACCGAGACGGATTTCGCCGGCAATCGTCTTCATTCGGTCCGTACCTTCGTCGAGTTTCTTGACGGAGAAGAAGTTAATCGCGGCGTACGACAGTCCTGCCAGAGCGGCGATGATGACAAGACCGAGTACAAGGTTGAGTTGCATACGCTGTGTCCTTTCTTTGTCTTGCGGATCCACCGAAGAACCCGCTTTATTGCGCAACCTCCGCAGAGCCCTTGGAGACGAACTCAAAAATCCCCAAATTTTGCACGTTACCTATTATATTTATGTTCCGCAACAAAGTCAAGAGAAAATTCACGAAAAAATAAAATTTTTCCTTTTTCCACAAAAATTGTCGGATTCGCCTTGACTTTTTCCACTCGCCCTGTAAGAAAGAAAGGGGAAGCGGCGGGACGACCCATCGCGCCGGGAGGGAGCCGGACGTAGCTTATTCGAGCAGGACCGGCTGGACCTGGTGTCCGCGCAGGGCGGCGTCGAGCGTCTCCGGCAGGCGGCGGAAGTCGCAGATGAGGGAGGTCGGCTTGCGGTCGGCATCGTCCTGTCCGAAGGGAACGAAGTAGACGTTCTTTTTTTCGAGCACCATGGCGATGTTGAACAGGTTTGCCCCCAATCCGTCGTTGGTTGCGATGCCGATGACGACCGGACGGCGATTTCGTAGCTGGGCTTTGACACACATCGTCACAACGCTGTCGGTAATGCCGGAAGCAATCTTAGCGAGCGTGTTGCCGGTGCAGGGGCAGACGATCAGCGCGTCGAACCCGCCCCGGGTGATGACCTCCTCCGCCTCCCGGATGGTGGCGATGTGCGGATGTCCGGTGATGGTGCGGACGGTCTCCCGGAGCGCCGAGGCGTCCCCAAAGCGGGTGTCCGTCGAGGCGGAAATCTCCGAAAGCACCGGGTAGACGTCATTGTTCTCGGTGAGCAGCCGCAGCTGAGCTAAAGACCGCGCGTGCGTGCAGAAGGAGCCGCAGAGCGCGTAGGCGAGTTTCATCATTCATTCCTTCCTTTCGTTTGGTTCATGCGGGCTTTTGTGTTCGTCCCGGTCGAGAAGTCCCCGTCGCGTCAGGGCGCGTTCGACGCTCTCCTTTAAGATGCGTCCGGCGCTTTCCGGCGCGTATTTTCCGGGCACGCCAGGCGCCTGCAAGACCCGTTTGCCGCTTTTAACGGCGTTCGCGAGATCGATGAGCGTCAGGGTCTCCGGCAGGGTCTCGAGGACGGATGGGGAGAGCACCTCCGCCGGCACCGTGTTAAACACCACGTCCGCTTCCGGCAGGCGGGACGGCAGTTCGCCGAACGGGATCGCCTCGTGCCCGCACATGCGGATGAGCGCGTGGTCGCTTTCTTTCCGCGCCGCGACCGTGACTTTGCAGCCGAGTGCACGCGCCTTGACGGCGAGCCGTTTTCCGATGCGGCCGAAGCCGAGGATGAGTACGCGTGACCCGTTGAGACAAATCGGTAGCGCCTGCGCCGCGAGGACCAGCGCGCCTTCCGCCGTCACGTCCGCGTTGCGCAGCAGCATTGTTTCGTCGCAGTAATCGAGAAACCTCTCGTCCTCCTCCGGCAGCATTCCGCCGCAGACGGCGCGCGCGTGCTCGGAAAGCCGGAAGATGTCTTCAATCGGCAGTTCCGACGAGGAAAACGGAGCGAACAGCACTCCGCCGCCCTTCGTGTACGGCATGGGCAGAATGACGACGTCCGCCCGCGGCAGCGCCTGCTCGGGCAGGCGGACGAACTGCACCTGCGATTCCGCCTGTCCGTCGGGCGGCGCGTACCGATCAAAGCCGGTCAGCAGGACACATCGCCCTTCGGATGCGAAAATTCGGGCGGCGACGATCGTGCGCAGGTCGCCGCCCACGAAAACCAGGGGATTTCGGTCATTCATCAGAGAGTTCTTCCTTTCCTTGGAAACATTGAAAAACGGGAACGTTTTTCGTCGGATTGTCCAAAATCGCCACGGAAAATGTGACACCCTGTACGAAGTTTGGAAAATCCGCTTGACAATGCGGGGGAAATTTGGTATACTGGGAAAACCAAAGGAATTTTTGGCAGATCCGACGTCGGAGAGACGTCAGGAAAATCGGAGTTTCAGACGTATGAACGGACATATAAAAGAACGGCCGTTGGTCATGCTCGTGGCGCTCGTCGTTGCGGTCTTGGTGCTTTCGGTCTCGGTCGCGACGTTGGTTTTTTTTGCGGACGATTCCGCGGGAGAGGAGGAACTCTTGCCGGAAACCGGTTCAAAGAATACCGTCTCTCTGATGACGCGTCCGGAAGTCTCCCTGCCGGAGGTTTCCGCCCCGTCCGGATCCGGATATAAAGCCGACGAGCCGGAGGACCCGATTCGAGAACCCCTCGAAAATAGCGGCGACGGTAGCTCCGAGCCGGCCGTATCCGAACCGGTCGTATCCGAGCCGGCTGTATCCGAGCCGACCGTATCCGAGTCCGGACTTTCCGAATCGACGGTTTCCGACCCGGAACCGTCCAAGTCGGAGCCGGATGAGTCGGACGTGAGCGAAGCGGATTCGGACTTCCTGCCGGGACTTCCGGATGAACCGGCGGAACCGTTTGAGGAATACACTCTGCGGGTGGTCGTGACGGACACGGACGGCGAGCCGATCCCGGACGCGACGGTGTACGCCGGGAATTCCGAGGGCGAAACGGACGCGAGCGGGACTTTTTCTGTCACGATGACGGCGTCCGATCTGCATTTGTGCGTGACGGCGAACGGATACTCCTCCTATGACAAGGCACTGACGCTTTCCCCCGGTTTCACGGAGGAAACGGTGGTCCTTGCGGTCGCGGGAAATATTCGCAACCTGCTCGATTCCGTCGAACTGCACCCGTATCGGACGGATCTGCCGGAGCTGAACGCAGGCATCGAAAAAGTCCTCGGCGAGATCCTCACCCCGGGGATGGATACATACGACAAAACCAAGGCCTGCTACGACTGGGTCATCAGCCACATGGTCTACAAGCGCGTTTCCCACGATCGGCAGGGCTACTGGGAATGCGCCTACCAGGCGCTTGAGGAAGGCAAGGGGACCTGCAACTGCTACTCGCTTCTTTTTATCGCCATGACCCGCTACATCGGACTTGATACGTACTATGTCGAGGGCGTTACATCCGCCAACGGCGGTGGGATGACCGGGCACTTCTGGATCGTGATGGAGATCGGCGAGGACACCTATGTTTTCGACCCGCAGGTGGAGGACGCGATCGCGGACCGGACCGCCTCGAAGACCGTGACGTACAGTCGGTTCTGCCTGCGCGAGCCGAATGCGAAGTATGTCTACAGCGGGAGGTCCCGTGCGACGCATATCCGAAATTTCGAGAGCTATTTGTCGAATAACGGGTATTACGCGAACTGACGAACCGTTTGAGCAAGCACGTTTCCCATGCCGGGAGACGTGCTTTTTCGTGCGGGGCCTTCAGCGGAGCGAATCGAGAAAATATTGCAGGTCGGCGGGGGTGTTGCTCCGCCCGAGACTGACGCGGACGCCCCCGGTTTCAAGGGTGCCGAGCGCCCGGTGCGCGGCGGGGGCGCAGTGCAGTCCCGCCCGAACGGCGATTTCTCGCGCGGCGAGCTGTTCGGCGAGCGCTTCGCAGTCGGCCCCGTCCCGATTGAATAGCAACACGGGGACGTACTTTCCCGCCGCCGCGTCGTCCGCTGGTGCTCCGTAAAGGCGCACGTCGTTCTTTCCTCGCAGTTCGCGCAACAGCATGCGAAATAGGAACTGCTCCTTGTCCGGAAAACGGAACTCGGCGAGCGCCGCCGCAAGTCCCGCAAAGCCGCAGACGTTCTGCGTCCCCGCCTCGAGACGTTCCGGCAGCGCCTCCGGCATTCCAATCGCCCGCGAGTCGATTCCGCTCCCGCCCTCGATGATCGTACGGAAGTACGGCACGCGGTCCGGGTTGCAGATGAGCGCCCCGGTCCCGGTCGGGCCGTAAAGTCCCTTGTGTCCGGGCAGGCAGAGAACATCCGCGCCGAGTGCGCGAATATCCACCGGGATGTGCCCGGCGGTCTGCGAAGCGTCCACAATGAACAGGAAATCCTCCCGCCTGACGGCGTCGCGCATCGCCCGGATTGGCAGCACCCGCCCGCAGATGTTCGACGCGTGGGTCAGCACGGCCATATTCGTCCGCTCGCCCGCGGCGATGCGGAAGTTTTCGATGGTTACGCCGTCGTCCGTCAGGTCTACGCGGAACTGCTTAAGCGTGATCTCCTGCGACGCGCGCAGGGCGTTGAGCGGCCGCATAACGGCGTTGTGTTCGAGTGTGGAGGTCAGAACCTCGCCGCCCGGGCGGTAAAGCCCCTTGATGGCAAGGTTGAGCGCTTCGGTCGCGTTCTTGGTCAGGACGACATTTTCCGGCGTGCTGCCGAAACGTTCCGCAAGCAGTTCCCGGCAGCGGAACAGCACCTGGTCCGCGTTCCGCGCGGGGGTGTGGCTGCTCCGGCCGGGGTTGCCGCAGCTGACGAGCGCGTCCTGCATGGCGCGTCCGACCGCGTCGCTCTTCGGGAAACCGGTCGCCGCGTTGTCGAGATAAATCATGCGCAGATGGATCCTTTCCTGTTGTTTCGCTTTTCGGAATCGGCGTGCGCCTTCGTTTATCGGTCCTCTACCGTTCCGAGCACCCGAATCCCCGCCTCGCGCAGGAGCTGTTCCGCCCGCAGGCGGTCGCCGGCGGAGACTCGCAGCCCGTAGCCGCACCCGCGTACCTTCCGGATCGCGGCGGAGCGGGTGAGCGAGGAGCGGATCTGCCGTTTGCCGAGCAGTTCCTGCGCCTTGAGCGCGTAGGTGACGGACGAAAGCACGAGAATCCAGTTCATGACGGTTCGTGTTCCTCCTTGCGACATACCTTTTCGTCTTGCACGTCCGGGGTTTCGCACGTCCGTTTGCGAGGGAAAACCGCATTCCCCGAAAAGCATGAACTTTTCAAATTTCGCTGGTTTTACCCTCGATAGAAGTATATGCGAGGGTTTTCCGTTGGCTAAAAAAATCGTTCCGGCGTGGAAAAAAGTCGCCTTTGCACAAAAATGTCGCCTTTTGACGGTTGACAAGCCCCGGTCGGATGGGTATAATTGAAGCAAAGGCATTTTCCGAGAACGGAGAAAGGCAAGGTCGTTTGCATGGAGAACGGATATACGAAGAAAGCGGGGCGGGACGCGCGGGACGTGCGGTTCGGTTTTTGTAAGGTTGCCTGCGGGGTGCCGATCCTGCGCGTGGGTGCGCCAGAGGAGAACGTTCGGGAACTGTGCGCTCTGTTCGACCGGGCGAAGGCGGAACATTGTTCGGTGCTGGTGTTCCCGGAACTGTCGCTCTGCGGGTACACCTGCGGGGATCTGTTCCGGCATTCGGTACTGCTGGACGCCTGTGAACGCGCGCTGGCGGTACTGCTGCGGCATACGGAGGGATCGGAATTGCTGTGCGTGGTCGGAGCGCCGGTTCGCGCGGGCGGCGCACTGTACGACTGCGCGCTGGTGCTGCAGGATGGGAAACTGCTCGGCGTGCAGCCAAAGGAGTATCTTGCCGAGGGGGCGGAGTTTTACGAGAAGCGCTGGTTCGCGTCCGGCGCGGACGCTTCGGTGGAATCGGTCATGCTCGCGGGGCGGGAAGTCCCGTTCGGGCGATTGCTGTACGAGACCGATTGGGGGCTGACCGTCGGGGTAGAACTCTGCCAGGACCTCTGGGTCCCTCTGCCGCCCTCGACGTTCCTTGCGATGCAGGGGGCGAACCTGATTGTCAACCTTTCCGCGAGCAGCGAGATCGTCACCAAGGCGACCTACCGCGAGTCGCTGGTCAGGGCGCAGAGCGCGTCGCTGATCTGCGGCTACGCGTACTGCGGCGCAGGGGTGACGGAATCCTCGACCGACCTCGTATTCAGCGGGGCGTCTTTGTTGTGTGAAAATGGCGCGCTGCTGCGGGCGGGGAAGCGGTTCTCGCGGGAATCGGAGCTGACGAGCGCCTGTTTTGATATTCGTAAGCTCGAAGCGTTGCGCTTGCAGGACGTGTCTTTCCGTGAAAACGCCGCGCGGGCGGCGAAATTGAGTGACAACCCCTGCCGCCGCATCCGGCTGGACCTCCCGCCGCTCCCGTACCGGCTCTACGATGGGGAAGCGGACCCGTGTCCGTTTGTCCCGCGCGGGGAAAAACTGTACGAGCGGTGCGAGGAAATTTTGCAGATCCAGGCGTCCGGGCTTGCGACCCGCATGGCGAATATCCGTTCCGAAAAGCTGATTGTCGGCATTTCCGGCGGTCTGGATTCGACGCTCGCGCTGCTGGTGTCCGTGCGCGCGGTGAAGCTGCTGGAGTACCCCGCGTCGAACGTGCTCGGCGTGACCATGCCCGGGTTCGGCACGACCGGACGAACCTATAACAACGCCCTTGCGCTGATGAAAGCGCTCGGCGTAACCGTGCGGGAAATTCGCATCGATAAGGCCTGCTTGCAGCATATGAAAGACATCGGGCTGCCGGAGGACGCCCGGGACGTGACCTACGAGAATTTGCAGGCCCGCGAGCGGACGCAGATCCTTATGGACCTCGCCAACCGTGAAAACCGCTTGCTCGTCGGGACCGGCGACCTTTCGGAGCTCGCGCTCGGCTGGTGCACGTATAACGGCGACCACATGAGTATGTACGGCGTGAACGCCTCCGTCCCGAAGACGCTCGTTCGTCACCTCGTGCGGCATATCGCCGACGGTTCCGACCCCGCCGTCGCGGAGGTCCTGACGGACGTCCTCAACACCCCGGTCAGCCCGGAACTGCTCCCGCCGGATGAAAACGGCGAGATCGCCCAAAAGACCGAGGAAACCGTCGGTCCGTATGAGCTTAACGACTTCTTCCTTTACCATTTCTTCCGCTACGGCTTCGGGCGGGAGAAGCTCGCCTTCCTCGCCGGACGCGCCTTCGCGGGGCGGTACGGCGAAAAGGAGATCGAGCTATGCCTTGAACAGTTCCTGCGGAGGTTCTTCCGCTCGCAGTTTAAGCGCTCCTGTATGCCGGACGGGCCGAAGGTCGGTTCGGTCAGCCTGAGTCCCCGCGGGGATTGGCGGATGCCGTCCGACGCGGACTGCACATCTTGGCTGCGGAAAATCGAATCATGAAAGGAATCGAATTCCTATGACACAGAATGAACAAATGGCGGAACTGCTGTTTCCGCAGATCCGCGAACTGCCGTCCGATGTCGAGGCACGCTACCCGGCGCGGAAGCTGCCGGAGGGCGCGAAGGTCACTCGTTTCGCCCCGAGCCCGACCGGGTTCGTACATATTGGCGGCGTCTACCAGGCGATCATCGACGAGCGGCTGGCGCACCAGTCTGGCGGGGTTTTTTACCTGCGTATCGAGGACACGGACGCACGCCGGGAGGTCCCCGGCGCCGCGGAATCGCTGCTGCGCACGCTGGACGTCTACGGAATCCGCCCGGACGAGGGCGTGACGCTTGACGGAGACGGGAACCTCGTCGACCGCGGGAATTACGGTCCGTACCGCCAGAGTGAGCGGACGGAGATCTACCAGACCTTCGCAAAGCAGCTGGTCCGGGACGGAAAGGCGTACCCGGTCTTCTCCTCGCCCGAAGAGCTTGAGCAGGCGCTCGCCGCCGACAAGAAGAACGAAAACAAGACCAAGGACTGGGGATCCTCCGCCGAGGAGACCCGCCGGGCCATGATGGAGAACCGGAAGATCACCCCGGAGCAGGCGAAGCAGGCGCTCGACGCGGGCGATTCCTTCGTCCTGCGCATCCTTTCCGACGGCGACGGGGAAAAGAAGCAGAAGGTGAATGACCTGATCAAGGGGGACCTAGAGCTTCCCGTCAACGACGAGGACTTCGTCCTGCTCAAATCCGACGGCATTCCGACCTACCACTTCGCCCATGCTGTTGACGACCACCTGATGGGCACCACCCATGTCGTGCGCGGGGAGGAATGGCTTCCGAGCCTGCCGAAGCACCTCCAGCTCTTTCGCTACCTCGGCTTCCGCCCGCCAAAATACCTTCATACGGCGCAGGTGCTTCGCATGGAGGAAAACGGGGCGAAAAAAAAGCTGTCCAAGCGGGACTTGGGGGCGGGCATGGCGGACTATGCCGCGCTCGGCTACCCGCCGGAGAGCGTTTCCGAATACCTGCTGACCCTGTTGAACTCCAACTACGAGGAGTGGCGGGCCGCCAACCCGAACGCCCCGTACACAGATTTTCCGTTTTCCATCAAGAAGATGTCCGGCTCGGGCTGCCTAGTGGATTTCGATAAACTCAATGATATTTCCTGCGGGGTTATTGCTAAAATGACCGCCGGGGAGGTGTACGACCGGCTGCTCGCGTGGGCGGATGCTTACGACCGGCCGTTCGCGGACGCGCTGCGGGCGAACCCGGAGCGCTCGGTTGCGATCTTCGCCATCGGGCGTGGCGGGAAGAAGCCCCGCAAGGATTTCGGCTGCTGGAAACAGGCGAAGGAGTTCGTCAAGTGCTTTTATCCGGCGTATTTTACGATCGAGGAGCCGCTGACCGAGTACGATCCTGTGGATGTGAAAGCGGTACTGGAACGCTTCCTCGCGGTCTACGATCCAGCGGATGACGCGGACGTGTGGTTCGAAAAAGTTAAGCGGATCGCGTCGTCGCTCGGGTACTGCACCGACCGCAAGGCGTATAAAGCCAACCCCGAGGCGTATCGCGGATCTGTCGCGGACGTCAGCGCCTTCCTGCGGGTCGCGCTGACCGGACGGCGCAACTCGCCGGATCTGCATGCGGTCATGCGTGCGCTCGGGCGGGAGGAGACCCTGCGCCGGCTGAACGGATTTCTCGCGCAGCTCTGAAACGACAAGGAAAGGAACAACCAAACCATGATAGAAGCCACCAATTTTATCGAGGAAGCCATCAACGAGGAACTCGCGGAGGGGAAGATCGAAACGGTCCACACCCGCTTTCCCCCCGAGCCGAACGGCTACCTGCACATCGGGCACTGCAAGGCCATCGCCATTAACTTTGGAGCCGCCCGGAAGTACGGCGGGCTGTGCAACCTGCGCATGGACGACACCAACCCGACCAAGGAGGATACCGAGTACGTTGACGCGATCCGCGAGGACATTCGCTGGCTGGGCTTCGACTGGGGCGATCGGTTCTTCTACGGCTCGGATTATTTTGAAAAGGACTATGAATTCGCCGTCGAACTGATCCGCAAGGGACTCGCCTACGTCTGCGAGCTGACCCCGGACCAGTTCCGGGAGTACCGCGGCGACCTGACGCACCCCGCCGTCTCGCCTTACCGGGATCGACCGGTCGAGGAGAACCTTGACCTGTTCGCCCGGATGCGTGCGGGTGAGTTCCCGGATGGAAAGTACACTCTGCGAGCAAAGATCGACCTTTCTTCCGGCAACTTCTGGATGCGCGACCCGGTCATCTACCGCATCAAGCACGTCGAGCATCACCGGCAGGGGAAGAAGTGGTGCATCTACCCGACCTACGACTTCGCGCATCCGATCCAAGACGCGCTCGAGGGGGTCAACATCTCTCTCTGCTCTCTGGAGTTTGAGATTCATCGCCCGCTGTACGACTGGGTTATCGAGCACGTCTCGGTCCCGGCGAAGCCCCGGCAGATCGAGTTCGCCCGGCTGAACCTGACCTACACCGTCATGAGCAAGCGCTACCTGCGCGCTTTGGTGGAGGAGGGCCGGGTCGACGGCTGGGACGATCCGCGGATGCCGACAATCTGCGGGATGCGCCGGCGGGGATATCCGCCGGAGGCGATCCTAGATTTCTGCCAGCGCATTGGCGTGGCGAAGTCGGACAGCCTTGTGGACATTTCCCTGCTCGAACACTGTGTTCGCGAGCAGCTCAATCGGACGGCCCTGCGCCGCGTGGCGGTGCTGCACCCGATTCGCGTCGTGGTCGAGAACTTCCCGGAGGGGGAGACAGTTTGGTTTGAACTGCCCAATCACCCGCAGGACGAGGGCGCCGGGACCCGCCGCGTCGCGTTTACGCGGGAGCTGTATATCGACGCGGAGGATTTCTCGCTCGAGCCTCCGTCCAAGTTCTTCCGGCTTAAGCCCGGCGGGGAAGTGCGGCTGATGGGGGCGTATCTCGTCAAATACACCGGCTGCAAAACGGACGACGCGGGCAACGTAACCGAGATCACCGTCCGCGCCGACCTTGAAACCGGCTGCGGGATGCCTGCGGACGGGCGGAAGGTCAAGGGGACCATTCATTGGCTCTCCGCTTCCGAATCGGTCGAAACCGACGTGTATTTGTTTGACCATCTCTACACGCTTGAAAATACCGGCGACCTGCCGGAAGGTCTGACGCTCAACGATTGCCTCAACCCGCGGTCGCAAACCATATGCAAAGGCTGCCGGATCGAACGTTCGCTTGCGAAGGCAATTCCGGGCGTGCAGTACCAGTTCGTCCGCACAGGGTACTTTACCAAGGATTCCAAGCGGGACGCGTTCCTGCAAATTGTGGAGCTGAAGGACAAAAAACCGTTCTGACATTCCAAGAACAACGTGAGGTGGGTCATAAATGGGGAAGCTGATAACCTTTGTCGTGCCCTGCTACAATTCGGAGGGGTATCTGCACAGGTGCGTGGAAAGCCTGCTTCCGGCGAGGGAGACCTGCGAGATCATCATTATCGACGACGGGTCGACCGACCGAACCGGGGAGATCGCGGACGGCTACGCGGCTTCCGCGCCGGACTGCGTGCGCGTCATTCATCAGCCGAACGGCGGGCACGGGTCCGGCATCAACAGCGGACTTGCCGCTGCGCAGGGGACCTACTTCAAGGTAGTGGATTCGGACGACTGGGTGAACGGCGACGCGCTGAAGCGGGTGGTCGAAACGCTCGGACGGCTTGAAGAGCAGGGCGGGGTGGACCTGATGGTCTGCAATTACGTCTACGAGCATATGGACAACGGGAAGCGGCAGACGATTCGGTTCGGCAACGCGCTCCCGGAGGGGCGGGTGCTTTCGTGGGCGGACACGCGTCATTTCCGTATCACGCAGCAGCTCTCCCTGCATTCCTGCATCTATCGGACGGAAACCGTGCGAAAAAGCAATCTGAAGCTGCCGGAACACGTCTTCTACGAGGACAATCTGTTTGTTTACGTGCCGCTCGCGTACGTCGAAAAACTCTACTACCTCAACGCGGACTTTTACCGCTACGCCATTGGGCGGGTGGGACAGTCAATGGAGAAGGCGTCGCTCAAGAAGCACAGCGGGGATCAGCGGTTGGTCACGACGCTTGCGTTTGCCGCCCACGACGTGCCTGCCATCCGCCGGAAGAACCCCGAGCTCGGTCGGTACATGCACCATTCTTTGAGCTTTCTAATGATTATTGCGGTGCTGTTTACCCGCATCCAGAACACCCGGGAATCCGACCGGCAGGTGACGGAATTTTGGCGGGAACTTCGCCGAATCGATGAGAAGCGCGGGAAGCGGTTCCAGTATTTCAGCCGCTCGGGGCGGTTTTTACTCTCCCTGCCCGGTTATCCGGGCAGGCTGTTCTGTCTGTTCATGTATACGATCTCACACAAAGTGGTGAGATTCAATTAAGGGGTATAGGGGTACCGTGTGTTGGGGAGTGACTCCCTCACACCCCCGCAGAATAGGGCCTATGAAAAGAAGACTCCGAATCAGAGTCTTCTTTTATTAGGTTCTGTTGACACTAATTTATCCATATGGAAATGAAAGCAAACTGAACGAACGCCAAAAACATCACGTCCGTCTTATCGTATCGCGTACACACCTTTCGAAACTCTTTCAAACGGCGAAATAGGCGCTCAACAATATTGCGCTGTTTGTATTTTCTTTATACTTAAAAACAACCTTTTTGTCACAGAAAGCGTATGCACCGAGCGAATAAAAG
>CAZHBX010000033.1:0-18045 GCA_964530795.1 uncultured Ruminococcus sp.
GCATTTCCTCAATGACCTCTTCAAAAGTTCTCCTTTTCAATCTATAGTTTTTTCTCTATAGTTTTTTCTTATGCCTGCGGCAGCCGTCAGTCCCACCAGAAGTACCAGACGGTTGACTGCCGCAGGGTATCCGCCAAAGCTCCCACGGTGGCATCCTCCGCTCCCTGGTCGACCACGTCCGGGCAGAGGCCGTACTGCTCCTGGGCAAGTTCCATGGCCTGGTCTTCCGGAACGGGTGCGGGAAGCAGGAATTCCAGTTCATCGTGAGTCATGGCCTTTTTTGGAAATTTAAGGGACTCAACTAAAAAGGCGGGAGAGGGGGACACCTGCGCGGGTGGCGTTCCTCCAACATATACTGTAGCATGTTCTATATCATCCGTAGGGAGGTTTTTTTCATGAAACGTTCCGTTCCGTTAGAAGCGGCGGCAGAAGCTGTTTGTAATCAAAATTCCACGCCACCGCTAATTTTCCAACTTCCGCCCGAACAGGGACGCAGGGTCTTGGAGGAGGCACAGAATATGCCTGTTCGCATGTGTCCGGCGGAAATTTCCTCTTTCCCCGTTCCTGCGGGAAAATGGGGGAGGGTTCCCGTCTATCTGATTACGCCGGTCGGAAATGCCACCATCCGCAGGGTCATCTTTTACATTCACGGAGCCGGCTGGGTGTTCGGCAGTTTTCACACCCACGAAAAGCTGGTTCGAGAACTGGCCTTCAGGACAAATTCACTGGTAATTTTCCCGGAATATTCCCGTTCGCCCGAAGTCCGGTACCCGGTTGCCGTCGAACAATGCTATTTTATCCTCACCCATCTGCAAGAGATCATTGGAAACGCTCAAAGCGGCATTGATTTGCAAACGGTAACGGTTGCCGGGGACAGCGTGGGCGGAAACATGGCGATTGTCATGGCATTGCTGACAAAGGCTCGAGGCGGGATCCCGATCTCTAAACTGCTTTTGTACTATCCCGTAACCGACGCTTGCTTTGATACCCCGTCCTATCGCAAGTACGCCGTCGGATATTATCTCTACCGGGCGGGAATGCAATGGTTTTGGCAGCAATACGCGCCCCATTCGCGGGATAGAAATCAAATTACCGCTTCCCCTTTACGGGCAACCGTGGAACAACTGCGCGGTCTGCCGGAAACGATGATCCTCAACGGACAGGCCGACGTCCTGCGAAGCGAAGGAGAAGCGTTCGGCGAAAAGCTGCGCCAAGCGGACGTAGCTGTTACCGCCCTGCGGATCCAAGGGACCATTCATGATTTTGTTATGTTGAACGCTCTCGACCAAACGGACGCCTGCCGGATCGCAATGGACGCCTCCACCGCATGGCTTGTCCGCTAAACAATTCTTAATTGAAGAATAACTTTATATTGAAGAATAACCTTATGAAGAATTATTAAGTAGAAAAAGTAGAAAAATGCCATCGCGATGCACCCCAGTGTCCCAACAGAACCGCAAATCAAACTGGTATTTTTATAAAAACAGCGGCCCTTTTCGTTATACACTCCCGCGATCTTCGGTTCGAAAGTGCTGCGAATCATCAAAAGCGCGAGGGTGTTCTTTTAACGATTCGCCTGTCGAAAAAGGTTTCATCAACAGGCGGCATCGGCAGAATCATCGCAGACAACGCCGATTTTACAAATTGATTTTTCCTTCCAAACTTTTCTTAAATTTTCTTCTCACAGCAAACAAAAGAGTCCGGAACGCGTTTGCATCCAAGCTCAGCCTGGAAGGGTACTACGAAAAAGATGCACGTTAAACGCAAGCGCATTGCTATGATGTAGTAAAAGCCCCGAAACGCGAATTGCGTGTCGAGGCTCTCGACTGGCGCGGAAGGAGAGATTTGAACTCTCGCGCCGGTTACCCGACCTACACCCTTAGCAGGGGCGCCTCTTCACCACTTGAGTACTTCCGCACGGTGAATTTTTTGCGATTTTGTTTTGCCCGCTCCACTTGCAAAAATTGGCGGAGGGAAAGGGATTCGAACCCTTGTGGGTTGCCCCAAACGGTTTTCAAGACCGCCTCGTTATGACCACTTCGATATCCCTCCGTACCCCGGCGGGCGCGGCGGTACCGATCTCCCGCATACCGAACAGTCGGTCGAACAGCCGGTAACTTTTACTTTAGCACAATTTTCCCCGTTTGTCAAGAGGAAAATGAGATTTTCTCCGTTTCCTTTGAAAAAATGTGCTTCCCCTCTTGCAATCCAAACGGATTTATGGTATACTGTTATGAACGAATCTGACGATGGGGGGTGTGTACGGACCGATGGACTCTTTTTCCGAACTAAAATCCTTTCTTTTGGAGGAATTGGGTAAGGACTGCCCGCCAACGAGCATTACCCTCTGGTTCGAACCGATGGAAATCCTGCAGGTCACCGGCACGGAAATCACTCTACAGTTTCCGGATTCCCGCCTGCCGTTCGTGGAAACCCATTACTCCGAACTGCTGCGAAAAACCGTCGCCAAGGTCGTCGGAGCGGATATGGAACTGCGTTTCGTTCCCGCGTCCGCACAACAGGAAGTCTCAAAGCCGGAACCTACCGCTCCCGTGGAACCGGAATCGACCGTGCAGAAATCCGACACGTTTTCCGAGCGCTTCAATCCCACCTATACGTTTGAGTCATTCATCGTCGGAAAATCCAACGAACTCGCACAGATGGCGGCACTCGCAGTCGCGGAAACACCGTTTACCCTGCACAATCCTCTCTACCTGTACGGGCAAAGCGGGCTGGGAAAAACGCACCTGCTCTTCGCCATTATCAACCGCTTGCAGAAAACCCATCCGGAATACCGCATCCTTTACGTGACCGGCGAGGAATTCACCAACGAACTGACGGAAGCGCTCGCGCAGAAATCCCCGATGGCATTCCGGGAAAAATACCGAAACCTCGACGTCTTGCTGGTAGACGATATTCAGTTCATTTCCGGAAAGATGGCGATCCAACAGGAGTTTTTCCACACATTCGAAGCATTATTTCAAAAACGCAAACAATTGATCATCACGTCCGACGTCTCGCCGGACCGCATCAATAATCTTGAAGATAGACTGCAAGGCAGATTCTCCATGGGTCTGGTCGCGGACATCCAGCCGCCGGACCTCGAACTGCGCACGGCCATCTGCCGCCGCAAGGCGCTGGATTACCAGTTTGATCTGGACTATGAAGTGCTGACCTACCTCGCCGAGCACATCACCAAGAACATCCGCCTTATCGACGGGGCCATCAAAAAACTGCGGGCCTACTGCCTACTCAACGGCGGAAAATGCACAGTCACGACAGCGGAACGGGTCTTGCAGGAGTTTTTCCGTTCCAAGGAGGACGAGGAGAACCTCGTCGATAAAATCTTTAACTACTCCTGCAAAAAATTTGTGGTTTCAAAAGAGGATCTCATTGGTCCCCGCCGGACCGCAAACATCGCCTTCGCCCGACATTTCGCCATCTACCTTGTGCGCAAAAAAACGTCGCTGACCATCAAACAGATCGCCGAGCTGTTCAACCGCAAGGACCATACCAGTGTCCTCAACTCCATCAACGTTATCGAGCGGCGCATCCGCACGGATTCGATCTTCGCGCGGGACCTCGCCATCGTACTGGACGAGCTGTCGGTCTAAAATAAAAAGTTTCGGAAATAAATTTTTGTATTCCATTCTTTGTCCTTTTACCGGAATGGCGAGAGAGATCGGTTTTCCGGCCCGCTGGAAAATTTTGACGGGAATGTGAACAAAAACGGGAAAGCTGTGGAAAAATCCCCCACTTTTCCCGCAGGTCGGAAGCGGATTGTCCACAGGAGAAAACAAGGCGGGACAAGGTCTACAACGGGTTTTCCACAAAATCCGTTCCTCTACTACTACGACTACTACTTCCATATACCTAAAGGTATTCTTTGTGCGGTACGCGCGCACGACGCAAAAATCGCGAAAATACAGAACGTAACAGGAAAGGATGAAAATAAGCAACCATGGGAATCTCCTTTTTATCTGACAAGAAAACCCTTCTGGATCTGATCCAGCCGGCCCTGTCCGCCGTCTCTTCGAAAAGCACTCTGCCCGCGTTGGAAGGACTTCTGTTTCAGCTGGAGGACGATGAACTGACCGTCTGCGGTTATGACTTGGAGAAAGGGGTCAAGACCCGCGGAAAGGTCATTCCCAAAGAACCGGGCGCGGTCATTCTCAAGGCGCAGAAAATCGCCGCCCTTATCCGGATGCTGCCGGACTGCGACATCACGTTCGAAGCGAATGAACGGAATACCGTGCGAATCTTCGCGGGACTCAATGATTTCACCCTGCACGGGCTGACGGCGGAAGCGTTCCCGAGCATCCCGGATCTCGGCGGGGAGAATGCGTTCTGCATCAGCCAGAGCCTAATGAAAGAAATCATCAATTCGACCTGCTTTGCGGTTTCTCAGGACGATATTCGTCCGATCTTGACCGGCGAATTCTTTCAAGTGGAAAACCGTTCCATTACCGCCGTTGCGCTCGACAACCGCCGGCTCGCAATGCGAGAGGAAAAAGAGTGCGTGTTCGACAATGAAACCTCGTTCAGTTTTGTTATTCCGGGAAAATCGCTGCAGGAGCTTGGTCGGCTGTTACGGGATACGGATGACATGCTGCGGGTGGAGTTTACGGCGAAATACGTCATTTTTAAGCTTGATGACATCGTTCTGTTCTCCCGTCTGCTGGAAGGGGAATATCTGGATTACAAGCGGGTCATTTCGACTCAGAATAAAATTTTTGTCAAGGTAGACCGGCAGGAATTCGAGGACGCCGTCGCGCGTGCGTCGCTGATGGTTGATGATCGCGGGAGCAAGACGATCAACTGCCTGAGCTGCTTGTTTGCAGGGGATACCCTCGAGGTAGCGGGCGCCGCGCACGATGGCAGGGGCAGTGTAAGCTTGAAAATCGAAAAGGAAGGGGAGGATCTGAAAATCGGGTTCCAGCATCGCTTTCTGCTTGACGCGCTGCGAGCGGCGAAGGACGACAAGGTCTCACTCGCCCTCTCGAGCGCGCTTGGTCCGATGTTCATCAGCCCGGTCGAGCCGTCCGCAACGGGAACGTACCTGTACCTTGTCATGGCGTTCAAATTGCCGCGGGAATAAGCACAGAGATGACATGCGGATCAAAGAACTGACCCTCTGGCAGTTTAAAAACGCGTCTGCACAAACTCTGCCGTTTGCGGATGGGGTAAACGTCATCTGCGGGGAGAACGCCTCGGGAAAGACCAATTTGCTTGAAGCGATGTTTTTCTTTGCCGCTGGGAAGTCCTTTCGGGGCTGCAAGGACCAGGAGTTGATCCAGTTCGGCGAGGAGGAGGCCCGGGTGGAGCTGAAGTACCTTCGCGGGACGGACAATCTCGTGGAGTCCCGGATGAATGTGTGGCTTCGTAAATCGCAGAAGCGGCAGATTTCGGTGGAAGGACAGCCGGTCCGGCGGTTGGCGGAGTATCTCGGACTATTCCGAGCGGTCATCTTCACGCCGGACCACTTGCATTTGGTGAAGGGCGCGCCGGAATGCCGACGGCGGTTCCTCGATCTGGCGATCTGTCAGTCGTTTCCGCGTTATGCCGCATCCGCGCAGGAATATGGGCGTCTTTTGCGACAGAAAAATGCCCTGCTGCGGGACAAGCGGCCGGACCGGAAACTTCTGGAAGTCTACCATGAACGAATGGCGGTCTCCGCCGCGGTGATCACGCTCAACCGGTTTCGCTACCTCGAAACGCTTTCAAAGGAAGCGCAGGCGGCGCAGCAGGAGATGTCCGGGGGAAAGGAACTGTTGGAATTGCGGTATTTTTCGCAGATTTCTCCGAAGGAGGGACAGACGGCGGAGAAAATGCGGGATGCATATTTCGCGTTGTTTCAGACCCGGCTGGATGCTGAATTCAAGCGGGGAACAACGCTGTTTGGCCCGCAGAAGGACGATTTTGCGGTGTTCATCAACCGTAAGAACGCTCGGACGTTTGGTTCGCAAGGACAGCAGCGGTCGGCGGTGCTGGCGCTGAAGCTGGCGGAAGGAGAACTTTCCCGCCGTCTGACCGGTGAGTACCCGGTGTTCCTGCTTGATGACATTCTTTCAGAACTCGACGCCGGCCGGCGGGAGTATGTCCTCTCCCATTTAGATGGACGGCAGGTGATCCTGACCGGGTGTGAGCCGGAACTGCCAGAAGTGGGAGTTTCCAACCGGATTTTGGTTCGAAACGGAACCGCGACGGTCCTTTGACTGGGAAAGGAAAGAAAAAATTGTGAAACTGTTTCTGCAGCTGGAAGGCGGAGAATCCGTCGTCGGCGAAGATGTCATCGGGGTGTTTGATATGGATGAAGCGACGGTCGGGGAGGCAACGCGGATCTTCCTGCGGGAAGCGCAGAAACGGTTCCGTGTGGTGAGCCTCGCGTCCGACCTGCCGCGAAGCATGGTCGTCGTGCGGGAAGCGTACGGGAGCCGGGTGTACATCAGCGGGCTGTCTCCGCAGAGCATCGTCCGGCACAGGCTGTAACGTCCGCGGGGCAAGGAAAGGAAGAAACGCAATGAGTTTGGAAAACGAATTCGAACGGATCACGGAAGCGGAAGGATCCTATGACGACAGCCAGATCCAGGTTCTGGAGGGGCTCGAGGCGGTCCGGAAACGTCCGGGTATGTATATCGGCACGCTCTCTTCAAAGGGGCTGCATCATTTGATCTACGAGATCGTGGATAACTCCATCGATGAAGCGTTGGCAGGGTATTGTAAGAAGATCCGGGTGGTGCTGGCAAAGGACGGCTCGGTCTTTGTCAAGGACGACGGGCGCGGGGTCCCGTCCGGCCTGAATCCGAAGCTTGGAATCCCGACGCTGGAAGTCATCTTTACGGTACTGCACGCCGGCGGCAAATTCGGCGGCGGCGGATACCGCATCGCGGGCGGTCTGCATGGGGTCGGTGCTTCCGTCGTCAACGCTTTATCAAAGCGGGTGAATGTCTGGAACCATACGGATGGGAAGGAATTCTTCATCGCGTTCGAACAGGGCAAGACGGTTGAACCGTTCCGCACAGTCGGGGAAACCGAGGAACACGGGCTGACTGTGCAGTTCTGGCCGGATGACAGCATTTTCGAGACGACGGAGTTCGATTATGACGTCGTGCAGACCCGGCTGCGGGAGCAGGCTTTCTTGAACGCCGGAGTAAACATTACCCTGCGGGACGAACGCGGGGACGAACCGGTCGAAGAATCCTTTTGCTACGAAGGAGGAATCCGCTCGTTCGTCGAATACCTGAATGAGCAGAAGGGCTGCGAAGTGCTGCATCCGGATGTCATCTATGTCGCCGGGACGAAGGATACGTCGATTGCGGAAGTGGCAATGCAGTACAACGACACGCTGAACGGCGTGATCCTATCGTTCGCCAACAATATGCACACCATTGACGGCGGGACGCACGAATCCGGCTTCCGCGCCGCTCTAACGAAGGTGCTTAACGATTACGGAAAGAAGTATGCCATTTTTAAGAACGACGAAAAACTGACCACGGACGACGTGCTGGAGGGGTTGACTGCGGTGGTTTCCGTCAAGCTCGAGGACGCACAGTTCGAGTCTCAGACCAAAGTAAAGCTCGGCAACAGTGACATCCGCACGCTTGTTATGAACATCGTTTCGGAGAAACTTGAAACCTATCTTGAGGAAAATCCGGCGACGGCACGGACCATCGTTGAAAAATCCATCGTGGCGGCCCGGGCGCGGGAGGCCGCCAAGCGAGCGCGGGAACTGACCCGCCGAAAGGGCCTTTTGGAATCCTCTTCCCTGCCGCACAAACTCGCGGACTGCAACGAGCGCCGGATGGAATATACGGAACTCTACCTCGTCGAGGGGGATTCGGCGGGTGGCACGGCCAAGGACGGGCGGGACAGTCAGTTTCAAGCGATCCTGCCGCTGCGCGGGAAGATCCTCAATGTCGAAAAGTCCCATATCGACCGCATCTACTCTTCGGATTCCATCACCCCGCTCATCCAGGCGCTTGGATGCGGGATCGGGTCGGAGTTTGACATCAGCAAACTGCGGTACGGCAAGATCATTATCATGGCGGATGCCGACGTCGACGGCGCGCACATCCGCACATTGCTTTTGACGTTCTTCTTCCGGCATATGAAGCCGCTTATTGAGGAGGGGCACATTTATGCTGCCGTTCCGCCGCTTTATAAGATCACCCGCGGGAAGGCGGAACGGTACGCCTATTCGGACGAGGAAAAAGAAACGTTCGTGGACGAACTGGGCGGGAACGTCCGCGTCGAACGCTACAAGGGCTTGGGCGAAATGGATAAGAACCAGCTCTGGGAAACCACGATGGACCCGGAAAAACGCATCCTCAAGCGCATCACCATCGAGGATGCGTTGCGCGCGGACGCGCTCTTTTCCGTCCTGATGGGGGATAAGGTCGAGCCTAGGCGGGCGTTTATCGAGCAAAACGCAAAATACGTTGTGAATCTGGACGTATAAACCGGGCGGCGGCCCAAACCGCAAGGAAAGGACAGAATCATGTCGGATCAGGAATTTGATTACAGCTCCCATGCGGAGCAAACCATTCGGAATATACGCATCGAGGACGAGATCAAAACCGCGTACATCGATTACGCGATGTCGGTCATCGTTTCCCGCGCCCTGCCGGACGTCCGGGACGGACTCAAGCCAGTGCACCGCCGCGTGCTTTACGCGATGTATGAGGACGGGCTGACCCATGACAAGCCCTACCGCAAATCCGCGACGACGGTCGGCGACGTGCTTGGCCGGTACCATCCGCATGGCGACTCGGCGGTGTACGACACGATGGTGCGCATGGCGCAGACGTTTTCGCTGCGCTATCCGCTCATCGACGGGCATGGCAATTTCGGCAACATTGACGGCGACCCGCCGGCCGCGTACCGGTATACGGAAGCGCGGATGGCCCGCATCACGGACGAGATGCTCGCGGATATCGACAAGGACGTTGTCAATTTCGATCCGAACTTTGACAACAGCCGTACTGAGCCGCAGGTCCTGCCGTCCCGGTTTCCGAACCTGCTGGTCAACGGATCGGTCGGCATCGCGGTCGGCATGGCGACGAATATCCCGCCCCACAACATGCGGGAGGTCTGCGCCGCCTGCGCGTACCTGATTGACCACCCGGACTGCACGGTCCCCGATCTAATGCAGTCCATCAAGGGCCCGGATTTCCCAACCTACGGCACGATTTACGGCACGGCGGGCATTTACGAAGCGTATATGACCGGCCGGGGACATATTAAGGTCCGCGCAAAAGCGCATTTCGAGGAGAAAAAAGGCCGTACGGCGATCATCGTGACCGAGCTGCCCTATCAAGTCAACCGTTCGCTGCTGCTCGAGAAGATGGTCGAGCTGGTCAAGAATAAGAAGATCGAAGGGATCAGCGACATCCGCAACGAATCCGGCCGGAGCGGCATGCGCATCGTCATCGAGGTCAAGAAGGACGCCAACGCGCAGATCGTCCTGAACCTGCTGTATAAATATACCCAGATGGAGGATACCTGCGGAGTCAATATGCTCGCGCTGGTCAACGGCGAGCCGCGAGTCCTCAATCTCAAAGAAATTCTCTCCCATTACGTCAGACATCGCGAAAGCGTCATCGTCCGCCGGACAAAGTTTGAGCTGGCGAAAGCGGAACGGGAAGTCCACATCTTCGAGGGCTATCGGATTATCATCGACAACATCGACGAGGCTATCCGTATCATTCGCGCCTCCCAGAACGTCGCGGACGCGCGGCAGAACCTGATGAGCCGGTTTGATCTGTCGGACCTGCAGGCGCAGGCGGTCGTGGAGATGCCGCTCGGACGTCTGAGCGGAATGGAGCGACAGAAGGTCCTCGATCGGCTGGACGCTCTGTACGCGCAGATCAAGAACCTGCAGGAGATTCTTGCTGACGAGACGCGGGTCACGGCGCTCATCAAAAAGGACCTCGAAGAAATTTCCGCGAAGTACGGCGACGACCGGCGGACGGAGATCGTCGAAGTGGAGAATGAGATCCTTATTGAGGATCTAATCGAGAAGCAGGACTGCGTCGTGACGGTCACCAATGACGGGTATATCAAGCGTCTGCCGGCAGACACCTACGCGTCCCAACGCCGCGGTGGGAAGGGTGTGACGGCGATGGGCACGAAGGAAGAGGACTATGTGCGGAGCGTGTTCGTCGCGTATAGCCACGACACCCTTCTGCTCTTTTCCAACCAGGGGCGGATGTACGTTAAGAAATGCTACGAGATCCCCGAGGCGGGGCGCATCGCGAAGGGGACCAATCTTATTAACCTGCTCCAACTCTCCGAGGGGGAGCAGATCACAGCGGGAATCTCCATCCGTGCCTTCAACGAAGGGGAATATCTAGTTTTCCTGACCCGTAACGGCATTGTCAAACGGGTGGAACTGACTGAATACCGCTCCCGCCGTCAGAGCGGGCTGTTTGCGATTCGCCTTGACGAGGGCGACGCCTTGCTGACCGTCCTGAAGACCGGAGGGAATGATCACATCCTGTGCGCGACCCGACAGGGCGCGAGCATCCGCTTTGAGGAAGGCGACGTCCGCTGCATGGGCCGTCAGGCGCGCGGCGTCGGCGCGATCTCCCTACGGGAAGGAGATTATCTCGTGGGTGCCTGCGTTATCCCGGACGGGATCAACGACCCGGCGTATCAGGTGTTGACGGTCACAGAGGGCGGGTACGCCAAGCGGACCGACTGTGCAGAGTTTCCGCTGCAGCGTCGGTATGGAAGCGGCGTGCGATGCCACGCGGTCGGGGAACGCACCGGCTTGCTGGCGGGCGTCGCGCTCGTGCGGGAGGGCGACGACTTGATGATGATCACCGACGGGGGAACGATCGTGCGCACGTCGGTCGGCGAGGTCCCGGTATACGGCCGGAGCGCCGGCGGGGTCATTACGATGCGATTGACCGGAGATGCAAAATTGGTCAGCTTCGACGTGACCTCTCCAGTCGCTGATACGACCGCGGAAACGACCGGCGACCCGTTTGATGAACCGGACAGCGCGCCGAATGACGAAAATCCCGCGGAAACGGAGGAATAACGGGAGATGGCATCGGAAAAGGAACGTGCGCGAGAGGAGTACCTTCGCATTCGGGAGCAAGCGCTGAAGGAGGATAGGAAGAGCCGCCTGTCGAAAGTTTGGATGAACACGCACGATCTGCTTTGCGGGGCGGCGATCATCGCCGCAGTGGTCTATCTGGTGTCCAAGTGGACGGATCTGTCCGGCGGGGGCCGCTGGATATGGATCGGTATCTGTGTCGTGGCGGTGGGTGTGTTCATCGCGCTTGGGAGTATCCCGACCCGCAAGATGCTGAAGCATAAGAAAGAACTCCACGATCTACAGCAGAAGCTGGAGGACATGGAGTCCAGATATCATTTATAACGGGAACTGCCGCATTAGTCCGTGCCGTTTGCAAGAAAGCGAATGGCGCGGGCGTAGCTTTCAAAGCCAAGTCCCTGGAAAGTCGCCTTGCAGCAGGGCGTGATGTAGTTGATCTTTCGATAATCCTCCCGCGCCAGCGTGTCCGTCAGATGCACCTCCACGGTTGGGATGCCGACGGCGAGCAGGGCATCGTGAATGGCAACGCTGGTGTGGGTATAGGCGGCGGGGTTAAAGATGATCCCGTCAAAGACGCCATAGGCCTGCTGGATCTTGTCCACTAACGCCCCTTCGTGGTTAGATTGAAAACATTCGCAGGTGACCCCTGCGTCTGCGCAGGTTTTTTTTACAAAGGCAAGCAGTTCCGTGTAGCTTTTTTTGCCGTAGATGTCCGGCTCGCGAAGTCCTAAAAGGTTAATGTTCGGTCCATTGAGAATCAGCAGCTTCATGTGGGGAACTCCTTTCTATCGCAGTTGGATCTTCCGCTTTTCCGGGTCTGATGTGGGCCGATATAGACAGATTTTCCGCCCGATGACCTGCACCGGTTCGCAGGAAAGCGTTTCGCACAGCGCGTCGCACACTTCGCGGGGTGTAGCGGGACAGGTTTCGAGAACGGAGAGCTTGATGAGCTCGTGCGCTTCGAGCGCGTCGGAGAGAGTCTTGACGAGCGGTTCCGTCACGCCGTTTTTGCCAACTTGCGTGACCGGCGCCTTTTCAGCCGCGAGGGAGCGGAGAAAGGCCCGTTGTTTGGAGGTCATCATAGGTTGGTTCCTTTCTTTGGGTCAGATCGTTTGCGGGCTCGGGGGTGAACGGAGAATCCGTCAAGCTCCGCGCGCTCCATCGCGCCGAACAGGCGGTCCTTCAGTCCCGGGTTTCGCTTTTCCGCCTCCGTGAGGAAGCGTTTGGTGATTTCGCGGACAGTTTCTCCGTCCGCGGGGCAAAGTTTCGGGGAAGGCTGGATCCCGGCGGCGTTGACGAATCCCCGTAGGTCGTTCTCCCGGACGTACAGCAGCGGGCGGATCATCGTAATCCCCACCCGGTCGAGCTCGGTCACCGGCGAAAAGCAGCCGATGCGTCCCGCGTGGAACAGGTTCATCAGCAGGGTCTCGATCGCGTCGTCGAAATGATGCCCGAGCGCAACGGTGCGACAGCCCTCCTGCTTGGCGGTGCTGTACAGGATGCCCCGGCGAAGGTTGGCGCACAGGGAGCAGGGGTTCTTCTCCTTTCGTATGTTGAATACTACCGTGTAGATATCCGTCGGGACCTCCAGCAGCGGAAGTTCAAGCTCGTCGCAGACCGAATGAATATTCTCGCTGGCTTCCCCGGGGAACCCCATGCGCAGGTGGATCGGCAGCAACTCGAACGGCAGCGGATAGAACTTCCGCAGTCCCGCGAGGGCGGCGAGCAGGGCAAGGCTGTCCTTGCCGCCGGACACCCCGACCGCGACGCGGTCCCCCGCATGGATCATTTCGTAATCGTCCACCGCCCGGCGGACCTGGGAGAGCAGGTTCTGGTAGGAGCGGACATGCAGGTTCATGGCGCCGCCTTTCCCGCGTTCGCGTGGTCGCAAACATCCCGCAGCACGCAGGCTTCGCAGCGGGGGTGCCGGGCAATGCACACGTCCCGCCCGTACTGCACCAGCCGGTGGCAGAAGTCGCTCTGAAGCTCCTTCGGGATTAGTTCGTCGAGCTGACGTTCCACCTTGCGCGGATTGGTCGAATTCGCGAAACCGAGCAGGTTGCTGATACGGATGCAATGGGTGTCCGCGACGATGCCGCCGAGCCCGAATACGTCTCCGCGAATCAGGTTTGCTACCTTCCGTCCCACCCCGGCGAGCGAAAGCAGGTCTTTCATCTCCGAAGGAACCTTCCCGCCGTACACGTCGGTCAGCCGAACGGACATAAGATGCAGATTTTTCGCCTTGCTGTGGTAGAGCCCGCAAGTGCGGATGAGTTCTTCGATTTCCTCGATGCCGCCATCCGCCATGGACGGCGCGTCCGGAAACCGCTTGAACAGCGGACCGGAAACGAGGTTGACTCGCGCGTCGGTGCACTGGGCGGACAGGATCGCCATGACCAGCAGCCGGAACGGGTCCTCTCCGGCTTCGAGCGCGCACTGCGCGTCCGGGTAATAGGTTTCTAACCGGCGGACGACCTCCGCCATCTCCTCCCGGCTACGCATCGAAGATAAAATCCACGTCCCCCGACAGGAGGGAGAGGATCCCCCGGTAGATGATGTCCGCCCGGTCCTCGAAGTTGGCGCAGAGCCGGTCGGCGAGCGCCTTGTCATTCAGGAACACGGAGGTTTCAAGCAGGGTCTTGCGATTGTCCGCAATTGTGCAGGTCACGGTCCAGCCGGCGCCGGTTTCAGCGACCTTGCTGGTTTGCCGCACGCCGTCCCGCTTGAAGGCGAGCACGCGCAAGGCATGCCGGATCGCACGGTCCTTGTCGTCGGAAAGCAGGTCTTGCTCGTAGGTTTCCAACACGGAGCGTCCTTTCGGGGTAATTGTGTAGAGCGGTTCGCCTTCCGGGGTTCGGGAATCGGAAATAAGCTGTCCCTGCTCGAGCAGTTCGCTGAAAGCGGGGGCGAAGTCAAAGTAGTTGACCAGTCCGTCCTGAAGAACCATGTCATTGATGGTGGCGAATTCGACGGGTTCGTCGATGTTGCCGAGGATGTAGAGGATGAAGATTTTCGCCTGCGTGCGAATCTCCTTCTCGTCGAGCGCCAAGGCGGCATCCCTCCGTTCCGTTTTCTGTACTTTTTTCTATTATACTCCTTTTTGTTCTTTTTTTCAATATGATTCGTACAAAACTTTTGCTTGCATTACGGGAAATACCCTGCTATAATGGAGGCAAAGATGGCGCACAGGCGCGGAAACAGGAGGACCCATCATGGTTCTAAACTATCCGGGAGGGCTGTTCCTTCCCCCGCGGGCGGATGAGCGAACGCTCCTGTCCATCATCTCGCACCCGCTGGTCGTGACAGCCGGGAAGCTCGACGAGGTGTATCTAGCGCTCGAAGGGCAGGAGGACACGCTGCTGTGCCGGGAGGGCGGGTCGGTCCGCGCGGGGGAAGCGGTCGCGCGTCTCGCGGACGGCACGCCGGTCTATGCGTCGGTGCCCGGCCGGTTCGACGGGGTGTTTGAGCATCGCGGCAAGCCGTACGTCCGGTTGACTGTGCAAGCGGACATGGACGAGCTTCCCGTGCAGGTGCGCGAACCGGAGAAGAAGCGGTTGTCGGACCTGTCCCAAGAGGAACTGCTCGACGCGGTGCGGACGCTTGGCATTTTTGACGTCTGGTCAGGCGAATGGCTCTGGCGGCGGGCGCAGGAAGCGCGGAAAACCGAAGTGCGCCGGGTCGTCATTGACCTGACCGATGCGAACGGCTGGTCGCTGACCGGCTGCCGTGCGGCGCTGCGGGCCGCCGGGGACGTGCTCAACGGCGCGAAGGTGTTGCTGCAGCTGCTCGGTGCGACAAAGATTCTGCTGATCGTCGACCGCACACAGCGGCGGCAGGCGAAGGTGTTTCGCGCACTCATCAACGACCCGTCGTTGGTGGTTCTGGGCGAGGTGGAACCGAAATACCCGCTGCGGGAGGAAACGCTGTACGAAGCGATTTATGCGAGGCGGCTTCCCCGCGGACGGAGCGCGCAGGACGAGGGGGTGTTCTTTACCCGTGCGCAGACGGCGGAGGCGCTCTACCGGGCGCTGCTGTCCGGCCGGCCGCAGACTGCCCGCTGGCTGACCGCCGCCGGGGACGGGTTCGGGAAGGACGTCGTGGTGCAGACCCCGCTCGGCACGCCGTGGAAGCGGCTGCTGGAGCTTTGCAAGTTTAAGGGCGGTGCCTATGTGACGAAGGTAGATTCCCCGTTGTATGGGGAACCGGCGGAGGGCGTACTCGGCGGTCGCACGGAAAGCGTGCTTTCGTCGCTCCCGGAGCAGCGGACGGCGGGGCACTGCATCGCCTGCGGGCGGTGTGCGGACGTGTGTCCGATGCGTTTGCAGCCTTACCGGATTCTGCGAACGCGGAATTACCGCGCTGTCAAGACGCTCGCCACCGTCTGTGTCGGCTGCGGCTGCTGCTCGTATATCTGCCCGGTGGCGCTGCCGTTGCGGAACTGGATCGCGAAGCACCGGGACCCGTCCGTAAATCCTTGAATACGGAGGTTAGCTATGTTTGTTCGTTCTCCGCGCGATAAAACCGCATTGGCGATCGACTGGGGCATCGCGCTTCTGCCCGTATCTGCGTGGGCGATTTTTCTGTATGGCGGACGTGCCGCAGTTCTAATGATTTTTTGCGGTTTATGCTGCACAATTCTCGATTTTCCGGTGCAAAAATTGATTTGCCGCGCATCGCTGAAGGATGCGCTTTCTCCGTTTCCGTTCCTGACCGGCGTGATGACCGCTTTCTGGTTTCCGGTGACCGTGCCGCTGTGGTTCTGCGCGCTCGCGGCCCTGCCGATCGTAGTTTGCCGCGCATTCTTCCGATATTTCGGGCATCGGTTGTTTAATTCGTCGATCCTCGCGACCATGGTGCTTTCTGTGGCGTTTCCGGAATATATGAACCGTTTTACCCGTCCGTTCGCCTATTTTCCTGCCTTTACGATCTCACTCGATCCGGATCTGGTACAGTATTACCGCGTGCATACGCCGCTGGAGCTTTTGCAGGGTGGGACGCTTTACGAGGATGGAATGCTTCCGCAGCTATACGGCTATGCGTCGGGCGCGATGGGAGCGGTCGCAATCGCCGCGATCCTGCTTGGCGGGGTGTGGCTGCTGGTGCGGCGACACTTGTCGCTGTACGCGACCGGCGCGTACGTGTTGGTGCTGCTGGTCATGGCGATGGCGTTTGCGCCGGAGGACGCGGAAATGCTCAATTACGGCTGGCTGTATCTGCTGTCCGGCGGGATCGCGCTGGTCGCGATCTTTTCGCTGAACGACCCGGCGACGCTGCCGCGCACACCGGCCGGAAAAATGCTGTCCGGAGGAATCGCGGGGGTGTTGACCTTCGTGTTCCGACAGTATCTTGGCGGAGAGGGCGCACTACCTGCGGTGCTGGTGACCAACCTGTTGACCCCGCTTCTGGAGCATCTTACCCTGCCGCGAAACTACTATGACACCGGCAAGCGACAGAAGACGGCCCCGAAACAAGTCGCGCCTGCGGGGAGGCAGTCCTGATGGCGGAGAGCCGGAAGAACCGCCTATATTCCGTGGAAATTACCGGGATCAACCCGGACGGGAACGGCGTGGGACGTCTGGAGGACGGAATGGTGGTTTTCGTGCCGCTGGCTGCGCCAGGAGACGTCGCGTCCGTGCGGATTATCAAGGAGACGAAAAGCTATGCGGTTGGCAGGCTCGAACGGCTTTTCGTTTCCTCACCGGACCGCCGCGACCCACTTTGCCCCGTTTATCAGAGGTGCGGCGGGTGTGTGTTTCGCCACCTGCGTCCAGAAGCGGAGCGGAATGTCCTGCGGGAGATGGTCGAAAACGCGTTTCGCCGGATCGGACATCTCGAAGTCACGGTCGAACCGACGGTTTTCGTTAACGAGGAGCGGTACCGCAATAAGGTTGTCTACCCACTCTGCGAACCTGAACCGGGGCGCTCGGCTTTCGGGTATTACACCCGCCATTCGCACGCCGTGGTCGAGCACGCGGATTGCCTGTTGCAGGACCCGATTTTCGACCGCATCGCGATGTTTCACGTGAAACAACTTGCGGAACACCACGTCCCGCTCTGGAACGAGAAGCGGGGAATCGGAGTCCTGCGGCATCTAATGATGCGGCGGAACCGTGCCGGGGAAGTGCTGGTTTGCATGATCGCCGCGAAGCCTTTCCCGCAGGCGCAGACGCTGGCGGACGAGCTGCTTCGGACGTTTCCGGAGGTCGTTGGAGTGTCGCTAAACCTGAATTCGGCTCCGGGCAACACGATTCTCGGGGGTGAGACCCGCCCGCTGGCAGGAGAACCCGTTTTGCAGGACCGCCTTTGCGGAAAAACTTTTCTGCTTTCGCCGACAGCGTTCTATCAGATCAACGCGGACTGCGCTGAGGCGCTCTATCGCAAAGCGGCGGAGATGGCAAACCTTCCGGAAGGCGGGGTTCTGCTGGACCTGTACTGCGGCGCCGGAACCGTCGGGCTGACGATGGTGCAGGAGGGGCAGACGCTGCTCGGGGTGGAACTGGTCCCGGATGCGGTGGAGAACGCCCGCGAAAACGCCCTGCGCAACGGCAGGACGCCGGAAAACACGCGGTTCGTCTGCGGAGACGCGTCGCTCGGCGTGCGCCGCTGTGAAGAACTGTTTGGCAAGCCCGACGTCATTGTTGTAGATCCGCCCCGCAAGGGGCTGTCACGGGAGGTTCTCGCGGCGCTGCTGTCCGCCGCTCCGGAACGGATTGTGTACATTTCCTGCAACCCCGCGACGCTCGCGGCAAACTGCGAAACGCTCTGTGCCGCAGAAGGGGAGACGCGCTACCGCGTGACGTCCGCGACGCCGTTTGACATGTTCCCTTCGACCGGACATGTGGAGACGGTTGTATTGATGTCACGGGTCAAGTTCTGAAAAGGGATTTGAACTTTTCAGCGATTGAAAGTAATGACAATAGACAAAATCCTGTAAATTATGGCGAAGCCGGCTGGTCATCACGATAGAATCCTGTCTATCTGAG
>CAZHBX010000034.1:0-17980 GCA_964530795.1 uncultured Ruminococcus sp.
CGTATTGACCGCGCCTACAAGGCTTTGCTTGTTCTGCCATATCCGGTCGCTGAACGTGCGGCCGTCCGTCGTCCACGGTCGGGACAGTACCTTCCGGATCGCCGAATCGGTGAGCCCTTGCAGCGACCAGCCGACTCCCACGCCCTTTTGAATCTCAAAGGCGGTGTGGTAATAGCCGCGACTGTATATCTCCGTGAGCGCCTTCTCCGTGGCTTCCGACTGCATCCCGCACAGCGACTCGGCCTGCTGCCGAAGCTGAAGCTTAACACTGTCCAGCCGCGAGATATGCACCCGTGCCGAAGCGTTTTCGAGTTCCTTCATCCACGCTTGCGAAACTGCGTTTTCCTGACCATATTTTATGTAATCTTCAACGGTCCAGCGAAACTCTTTCAGCTCCTTTGTTGTAAGCAGCCGCCGCGCTTCTGCGAGGGATAGATCGTTGTTTTTCGCGAAACGCTGATACCAAGCCGAGATTTGTGTTTCTATGTCCTTTATGGCGCGGTCATACTGCTCCTCCAGATTCCGCGCGTACGCGTAGCCGGTATCAAGCAGCGAATTTTCGAGGATTTGCATGCGACGGGTCCAGTACGCGTCATTCCTCATGCAATCCACCGTTCCCGGGACCGTTTTGGCGTTCGAAGGCGTTCCTGTACGGGTCCGCATCCTCTTTTTGCTTTTTCAGCCGTTCGAGCTCCAACGCGGGATCGCTCACCCACGGATGCATGGCGATGATGGTGTCGTCGGAAATGATGCCGGCGGACTTGCCGCAGTTCTCGATCGCCTCGGTTTCGTTGATGAGCATATCGCGGTTGAAGATAACGGTGACGTCCTCGTTTTCGAACGGGCCTTTGCCGGCGTTCGCGAGATAGGCGTTCACGAACCAGAGGATATCCTCAAAGGCCGCCTGCAGTTCGGTTTCCATCGCATTCGCGTCGAGGTCGATATCCGCGTACATGCTTTGTATGTTCATCTGGTTGGGGTTATTTCCCATCCGCTCGTCTTTGGCGTCGTAGCTTCTGAGGTTTTCGATCAGGGCCTTTTTGAGCAAATCGAGCACGGTCTTATAATTTTCGGAATTGACTTTGATTTCAAGGCTGTCCACGCCGCCGTCCTTGCCCTCGAACGTGCGGGTTTTGATCGCCCGGAACGTGGCGAGGTTTCGCCGGAATTCGCCGAGGTCCTGCCCGTCGTAGTTTTTCAGGACGAGGATCGTGCTGCCGGCGTCCTCTTCCATGCTGTTCACGAAATCCGACTGCAACAGGTTCATCGCGTCCTGCAAGCCGCGCCCCCGCCGGATGAGCGGAATCTCTTTCGCGTTGTATTTGATCGGAATCAGCGGAAAACGCTCCCAGTTAAACGAGCGGCTCCCGCCGTCCTCCGTATGCAGGGCGACGTAGCTGCGAGGCGCGGCGTCCGGATCCGGCGTCAGCGTACCGTTCGCAAAAAGATACGTCGTAACGCCGTCCGGCAAAAAGATATCAACCTTGTCCACGATCCTCTTCTGCGCGCCGTAATAGATTTCCACGGGATAGAGCCGCAGCGCCGCGTCAAGCTCCGTATGCGCCGCGTCCGCCCAAAAGGGAAGGATCTCGTATCCGGGGAACATCTGAAAGCAAAGCTCGTTGTTGCGGTTGTAGTACGGATACAGCCAGGAAATACCGGCGTTCAGGCTTTCCACCGCCGCGCTTCGCAACGTACGCATGAACTTCTTTCCGAGCACGTTCTTGACTTCCCGCGCATAAGTCGCGTTCTCACAGCCGAAAGAAACGGGCTTGCCCAAAAGATAATTCGCTTTTTGATCAACGTGCTTCGCATATTGGTTGTCCACGATTTTGTTATTCGGCAGGTTGTCGATCGCGACAAGCTTTCCGTCGGGTCCAATTGCAGTACGCTGCCGTCGCAAAATATCATGGTCGCCCATATAATACCGGTCGCCGTCGAGCATTTCCTTCCGTTCGCGGGAAGCGATCCACTCTCTAAGCTCCGAAGCGAAAAACTGTAAATCCGTCAGAGGCTTTTCCGCCTTTAATCTAAAATTGCGTAACTGCTGCTCAATAGGTTTTTGGAATAACGGCATCAGCTTACCCTCCTAAAAGCTGAATCTTGCCGGCGCGAATGCGGCACGAACGAAATACCGCACGTCGTCCATCGCATGGTCATCGGCTTTGAGCGGCCGATCCTCCGCCGCCTTCTCGTCCCACCGGTACAAGCCGAATTCCCGGATGCAGTCCTCGCAGCAGTCGCAAAAAAGGATATCGCCGGCGTTTAGATGCGTCGCGACATCGCGGATCCCGTCAAGGACACGGTTAGACGCCTGCTCGACATCAAAGCGCCCGTGCCTGCGAATTGTCTCGATAAACGACGCGGCGGAAGGATCCACAATCACTTTCCGCACCGGTAAATCCCCGGCAAGCGTTTCTATCGCCGTATAATGCTCTTCGTCCGTCCGCTGCCGCATCTCTTTTCTGCCGTCGTAATAGTATTCCCGGATACGGTACCACTTGCCGCGATGCCATCCCCAAAGCCCCGCGGACGTCGGATTTAACGTGCCGTAATCGCACGATATGCGGTACTCTTCGTATTCCCGGGGAACGGAAGGCACGATATGATCGCGCGGGTTAAACATGGTGTAAATCAGCCCCTCGGCCACCGTCCATAATCCGCGAATATACCTGTCGTAGAACACGCCGGAATACATACTCTCATAGCGCTCTTTGATTTGCGGACTGAGGCTCGGATTGTCGTCCATCGTAAAATGCAAATACAGCATATTGCGGCTGTTTCTGCGCGTGATCCATTCGCGATAGAACCAGTGTCCCGGGCTTTCCGGGTTGCAGTTGAACCACAGCTTACTGCCCGTCACGGAACACCGCGCCATCGCCTGTTCGACAAACGACCTCGGCATGAGCGCAACCTCGTCAAACAGAACGCCCGCCAAAGTGATGCCTTGGATGAGCATATAGCTTGTTTCGTCGTGCCCGCCGAACAGATAATAGGTATTCGACCGACCTTCGACGGAAATAATCATCTTGTTTTCGCTTCGACGTTCAACTACCGTAAAAAGTCCTTCAAGCCACGTCGGCACATGCACGATAACGTTACGCCGTAGAGCTTCGATCGTGCGGCCGCATATCGCGAAGCTCTGATTTTGGAACCGGGTCATGCTCCAAAGGATAAATCCAATCGTCATAGAGATCGTTTTCCCGGAACGGATTGAGCCGTCGCAGATAAGGCCGTCATGATTCTGATATTTCGCCGTCTTCCACCATAGCAGCGCCATCTTCTGCCGCTTGCTGAATTTCCGGTAAATCATCGAAACCCTCCTCTCCGCAGGAGTTTATTGCGTCAAAGAGGTTATTCGCCGATCCGTTCGCTGTCCGAATCGTTTCGTTCGCGGTATACTTGTCGACGATAATACCGAGCGCGGTCGCAAGCTGACTGAGAGAGGTCGCTGCGATTTTGTCGGGATCGTTGATGGCAGTAAGCAAATGATTCAACAGTTCGCAGACGTCATTTTTCTGAGAAGCCATAAAGGCCAAAACGCTTTCAGTGTTGGCCTCTTTTTTTTTGCGCGATTTTTTGGGTGAGCTCCTTGTCGCCGTTGAGAACGCTACGAATGAGGTAGGTAGAGACGTTGTATTTCTCGGCTAACTTTCTCTGCGACGCGCCGCCCTCGATATATTCGGCGATTATATTTTTCCGTTGTCTGTCAGTCAGCTTCGCCACTATCATCCCACCCGTGCGTATGTTTTCATGCTGTCAGTATAGCACTGTGAACGATATCATTCCATAACATTTCGTTTCAAGATCTCGGAACTTTGACATTTTGCAAGGCGCCGGCATGAATGCGGTGAATCTGCACAACCGAATAATGCATCTGTTCTGCTATCTGTTCCCATGTCATAAATTCTATGTACCGCAAGCGCAGCAGAAGTCTTTCATTTGGGCTTGCAATATCGTTGATGACATCCCTGATTTCTTTCTTCAGATCAACAAGGCGATCTATTTCCTCATTGATTTCTTTTTCAAGGTCAGTGATTTTCTGAATACATCTTACAAACGCCGGTTCTGTGTTTCTTGTTCCTGACACCGGCATTCCTGACAGGCTTGATGAAGAAACCGTTGTAGATAGCACCCGTAATTGCTGCAGCTCTGAAAGGTTACTGTTTATCAACTCATTCAGTCGGTATGCCTGGCTTAAATACTGTTTTGCATTCATGTTCTGATCACCCTTTTCTTTATTTTTTTGGGGTAACAGGTAACACTGAGGAGTTAATCCTATCCGTGAAGAAAGGACCCGCCATCGCCCGGAGGCTGTTCCCCCTTTACCTTTGCGATCCTCACTTTCAAAGCCTCAAGCAGGCTGTCCTGTGCGTCGGCTTTTCTGTTCAGGGCTCGTATGACATCCTCGTCTACGCCGCCCTGCACCACAAGATGATGGACTATGACAGGATAGGGCTGCCCCTGTCTGTGCAGGCGTTTATTTGTCTGCTGATATAATTCCAGGCTGTCGGTCAGACCGAACCAAATAATATGATGCCCGCCCGCCTGCAGATTCAACCCGTAGCCGCAGCTTGCCGGATGCACAAGCAGTATGTCTATCTGCCCGGCGTTCCACGCGTCCCCGTCCGCCTGCCCGTCGTAGACCCGTACCCGCAGGTTCGTAGACGCCAGCGTCGCCTCCAGCCGGTCCCGGTCATGCCGGAAATGGTAGCAGACAATCGCGTGCTGACCGTTCAACTGTTCCACCGTTTCCAGCAGCGCCTCGATCTTACAGGCGTGGAGAGGGATCACATGTTGCTCCTCGTCATACACCGCGCCGTTGCAAAGCTGCAGCAGCTTGCCCCGCAGAACGGCGGCGGTACCGGCGGTTATCAGGGTTTCCTCGGTCACCTGCAGCAGCATATCTCGTTCCAACCGGTCATACTTTTTCCGCGCCGCCGCGTCCAGCTGCACAGGGATATCCTCGTAAACGATTTCCGGCAATTCTAAATAATCCTCCGCTTTCATGCTGACGCAGATATCGCTTACGAGGGAATAGATCCGTTCGCTCGCGCCCGATTTGGGCTTGTACGAGAAGATCGTCGTCCGGCTGCGCTTGTCCGGCTCGAAGAAGGCGTCCCGATACGCCGTAAGGGTGCGTCCCAGCCGCTTCCCGCCGTCCAGCAGATACATCTGCGCCCACAGGTCCATCAGACTGCGGGGGTTCGGCGTGCCGGTCAGCTCCACGATCCGCCGAATCTTCGGCCGCACTGCCCGCAGCGCCCGGAATCGCTTCGCGCGGTGGTTCCTGAAGCTGCTGCTCTCGTCGATCACCACCATGTCGAACGGCCAATTCCCGCCACAGGAATCGACCAGCCATTGCGTATTCTCGCGGTTGATCAGGTACACGTCGGCGGGAACGGCAAGCGCCCGTTTCCGCTCTTCGGCGGACCCCAGAACGAGGGAGAAACGCAGAGAGGACAGTTCCCGCCACTTCTCCGCTTCCCGCGTCCAGGTCGATTCCGCAACCTTTTTCGGCGCGATCACAAGCGCTCTGCTTACGCGCCAATACTCGTATTTGAGTTCCTTTATCGCCGATAAGGCGATCACCGTTTTACCTAACCCAAGCCCATATCAAGGAACAACGCGACAGCCGGATTTTCAATGATCTTTTCCACGCAAAACCGCTGGTATTCGTGCAATACAAGCTCTTTCATCCAATCGCCCCCTTTCCGGAACCCGCCAAAATCTCCCTGCACCGCTCGACAACCCGGTCGATTCCCTCTTGTCCGTCCACCGCCGAAAACACCTCGAATCCCAGATCCCGCAGCAGCTCTTGCACATACCGTTGCCGGACCCGCTCTTTTTTGCCGGGGCTTTTCAATTCCACAAACAGCAATCTGCCGCCCGGCAACAGTATCACCCGATCCGGCACGCCGGCAAATCCGGGACTTTCGAATTTTAGACACAATGCGCTATTTTCTAACGCCCTTATGCTTTTTCGTAATTTACTTTCTATCTCTTTTTCAAGCATGCCTGTGTCCCTCTGTGTCCCTCGTAACTAACAAAGTCCGAATTTTTCTATATAATTATCTAAAATAAAGGATTTATAGAGTATTTATCCACCATATATTCTTTATTTTTAGAGGTCTATAAGAAAATAATGTTAGAATGTTAGGAATCACGAAAAAGTCTTATGTACCAAGGGAAAATCGCCTAACATTCATTCTAACATTGACCTAACATTGCTAACAAATGTTAGGTCTCTTCCTAACATTACTAATTCGCCTAACATTTAAATGTTAGGCGAATTTGCACTCCTAACAAACCCGCGTTGGGCGCCATATGAACTAAACCATAAAACTTTTTCCGACCGTTTCCAATCCGGAAACTTATCCAGCGCCGCGTTGATCTCCCGCACGTCCGTGCGCTGCATATCTCGCGCGCTCCCGTTGAACAGCTCGCACCAGATTTCCAGCGCGCAGACGCAGTCGCGCTCCACAAGCGTCACGTTCGTCCCGTTCGCGCCGTTCGGAAAACGCGTCTGCCCCGCCCAGAAGTCCCGCCGCCGGTCGAGCGGCCAGCTCTTCCAATCCGCCGGAACGCGGCGATCCACGAACTCCCGTATCATGCCCTCGCGCACGGACACCTCCCGGTGTTCCTCCTGCTTCCACTTCGCTTCCGCCTCTACGTCGCCGGTCAGGTACAGCGGTTCGCCGCACTGCCAGCGAACCTTCGCCTCCGCCCACACCTGGACGATCACGACCGAGGAGAGGTCGTCCCACACGTTCCGTCGATGCTCGACGACGCCCACGTCGACCGGCCAGAAACGGCGGTTTCCGGTCGTGTCCTGCAGGAATTCTGCGTTGTTGGTCGTTCCGAAAAACACGCACCTGCGGGGGATCTCCTTGACATGTCGGCCGTAAGCGGCGCGGTAGCGGTCGGCGCGGAGGGACAGGAACTGCTTGATCCGCGCGACGTCCGTCCGGCGGAAAGCGTCCAGCTCCGACACCTCCACCAGCCACACGCCCTGCAGCAGCTCCGATGCGTCCTTGCCCTCAAAGGTGCGGATGCTGTCGTTAAACCAGCCGAGGCTCATTTTGTCCAGTAGCGTCGATTTGCCGATACCCTGCGGCCCGGAAAGGATCAGCATCGTATCGTACTTGCACCCCGGCGTCATGGCGCGGGCGATCGCCGCTGTAAAGCTCTTGCGGCACACGGTGCGGTTGTAGGCGCTGTCCCGCGCGCCAAGGTAGTCTATGAATAAGCTGTCCAGACGAGGCGTTCCATCCCAAGTTAACCCATTGATGTAGTCCTGCACCTCGTTAAAGGCGTGCTGCGACGCGTGGACGTCCAGCGCGGAATCGATGTTGCCGCGCTGTGTAATGCCCCAAGTCTTTTCGAGGTACCAGTATAACCCGTTGCTGTCGGTGTCTCCCCACAGCCGGCGACGACCGTCTTGCTCCCACGGCAGCGGACCCAGCACCTCCCCGCGGTCGGCGAAACAGTTCTGCGCAAACCGGCCTTTCAGCAGAGGATCACCGTCAAGGATAATCAGAATATTGTCGATAGTGCCTCTCACCGCGCCGTTCTGGTTGCGTTGCAGTTTCTCGGCCCAATCCTCAGACGCGGTTTCCGCGGCCTGCACGCCCTCGAAGTCCTTCGCGGCGGCTTCGCGCTGGTCCCGGTTGAGCGCTGCGACGGTGGCCTTGTCCGCGAGCGCGAGGTCGCACATGGCCCGGTATGACGGCAACCTGACGACCGGCGTGTCCGTCTCCGCTTCGTCGTCCCGGTCGCCAAATTTGTGCAGCCGCACCAGGTCAAACGCGTTGACCAGCCGCCCGCCGCACGGGTCGGTCGCGTGATGGGAATACAGGAACTTCCCGTTCTCGTACACCACCGCGCCGCCGGTCGTGGAGCCGCCGAGGTAGGTATAACGGTTTTCCTCCGTGTCTACCGGCTCATAAATACCGGGCAGGAACGCGTCTATGGCGGCATGGACGTCGTAGGTGCGGCAGAACGCGCCCACGATACCCGGCTTTTCCAGCGGGTCGCCCTGCTTCATCGCCAGCTTCCGGTGGCTTACGGCATTCGGGACCTGCGGCCACTCCCGGATGTCTTGCCAGTCCGCATAGGTGCCGAGCAGCGCGTCCGCCCGTAGCAGCGGCGCGTCCTTCGTCCTGTATACGTATTCGCCGTCCGCACAGCAGGACGGCCAGTACATCAGCTGCGCAAGCCCGAAGGTCGTCGGGTCCGCCATATCGATGCCGATCCGTTCCGCCGCACGGCGTGCGCACGGCTCGTATTCGTCCGGCGACACGGTTCGGTCGAGCGGAAAAAGGATGCGAAGCCGCGGCGCGGCGGGCGTGTGCTTTCGGGTACTATACACGCAGTACCCGCAGCCCAGCCCCTCCACTTTTTGGAGGACAGCGTCTGTCTGCCACCCCGGGATGTTGTCAAAATCCAGCGTAATCACGTCGCGCCCGGCCACGTTGTTCTCCTTTCGGCGCGGACCGTTCAGCGCCCCGCCGACGAAGCCGCCGACGTCCTTCAGCGCGTCCCGCTGCGTCTTGCTCATCGCGAGATAGGCGGTATAGGTTTCCGTACCGCGGATCGGGTTCCGCAGCCGTGCATAGAGTTCTTCTACCGTCAGCGTGGTCTGCTTCCAGACGAGATCGCGACGGCTGTTGCCGATCGAAAGGATGAGTTGTCTGTCATATATCACGATATGTCACCTGCCTTTTTTTTCCTGTTCAGTCCGATTTTGCGCGATAACAACTATGTCTGCTTAAAATTTATGTCTGTTTAAAATTCTTCGCGTGTACCTGTCGCACGTATAAACGGGGTGTTTTCGTTTCGCCCGATACTCGCATTGAAAGCCACCGCCGTTTCCATGCTCGCCGTATTTGCAGTCGTCTGATCCGCTCCCCGGCACAGATCACAGATACAAGTGTCGCACGGGTCGTCAATTCGCCCGTTCATTTTTCATCAACTCGTCGAACCGGTTTTCTAACGCCAATCTGGAAAAATCGTCAAAGCAGTCCGGACACAGGAAAGGATTCATGTTAACCGCCTCGCCCATTTCACGAAGTTCTTTTAGTTCTTCTTTCGTATAAACCTCTCCGCACCGTGTGCATCTATACACCATGATTGTTTCTCCCTTTAAAATAAATGGTTTGTCTTTTCTTTCTGCACCGTCTGGCGGCGTTCTGGACGGTGTGGTCACCACTTTTCCTCTTCCCTCCCGGGCCATGGCTTCCATCGCATCTGCTATTTTCTCCAATGCTCTTTCTATCCCATTCGGGTATGCCCTGTTTAGTCTTTTTTGAAGAACCGTCCCACCCAACCGTCTGCGCCGAGCGGCAGTCCGGGCGCCCAGGGGATCGGCGTGGTCATCAGTTCCACCACTTGCTGCAGCATTTTTCCCTCGTCCGCGAACGGCGGTGTGTCGATGACGACCTCGTCGTGCACATGGAATACGATGGGACAGCCCGCCGCTTCCAAGTGTTCAATGGCTTCGGCGAGGCAGTCCCTTGCTATGGCCTGCACGCAGTTCTCCACGAGTTTCCCGCCGTAGGTTTCTAAGCGTTCCCACTTTCCCGTGGTCTGATTCATGCCCATGTAGGAGATCGACGCGCCGCCCCAGCGGTTCTCACCAATCTTCGGGTCGATATAGTACAGCTTCCGCCCGGATGGGAGCCGGAGGGACAGGCAGACGCGGTCCTGGATGACGTCGTACGCCCGCGCGAACACGCATCCGCGCACCTGAACCCGGCCTCCTTCGGAAATCACCTGTACCGCCGCTTTCTCGAAGGCGTACCACAGCTCCCGTATCCTCGCGTTCGCGTTGCGCCAGCGGCCGACGATGTCGGGGAGCTCCTCTTTCGGAATGCCCATGTCCAACGCGCCCATGCTGATGAGTGCCGGTGCACCGCCTTGATAGCCCAGCGCCAGTTCGGCCACCTTGCCCTTCTGCCGCAAGTGCCCGTTGACGCCGTGCTTTTCCACCGGGACGCCGAACATCTGGCTTGCGCTGGCGCAGTAGATGTCGCCGCCGCTGCGGAATACATCGAGCCGCCATTCCTCCCCGGCGAGCCACGAGATGACCCGCGCCTCGATCGCCGAAAAGTCGGCGTCGATCAGCACATGTCCTTCAGGGGCGACAAACGCCGTGCGGATCAGCTGTGATAGCGTGTCGTTCACGCTGCCGTAGACCGTTCGGATGCCGTCGAGGTTTCGCTTCTTCACCAGCTCGCGAGCGAACGGCAGCGCGTCTATATACGTGCGGGGCAGATTCTGCACCTGCACCGATCGACCCGCCCAGCGCCCGGTGCGGTTCGCGCCGTAAAACTGCAGCAGCCCTCGCACACGTCCATCCGGGCATACACACGCCTCAATGGCGTCATATTTCTTTGTAGATGTTTTTCCGAGCTCTTGCCGGATTTCCAGCATACGGTTCACGGCGTCGCTGTTTTCATCGCGGTCTAAGAGCTTGCTTACCGTTTCTTTGCGGAGATTGCCGATTTCCTCCCCAGTTTCCGTTTCGAGCCAGCCTGTAAGCTGTTTAACGCTGTTCGGGTTAGATAGCCCGGAAAGCCTGATTGCCTCGTCCATAAGAGAGGTACGGACCGTTTCGCCAAGCTCTAATGCGCCGCGGACGAACTCCATATCTACCGCAACGCCCCGGTCGTTGATGAGCAGGTCCGTCTCCCACTGCTTTTGGACAAAATCAGGAACAGGGAAAGCGGCAAGTCTCCTGTCAATTTCCATTTCGGTCACCACGTCCTGCTTGCAATACTCCTTAAACAGCCGCCATTTTTCCGGATCGTGCCGCGGGTAGTTGCGGATCCTGCCGCCGTTTGCGCGCGTGGGCCTGCACGGAACGCAGAAATAGCGAATAAGGGCTTTGCCGGTGTTCAGCTTCTGCTTATCCGCCGGCAGCCCGAGCGCCCGTCCCGTCGCCTCCAAGCCCGCCGTATAGCCGCAGTACAGCCCGTGCAGCATCGTGTCGCGCCACTGATCGAGCGGAAGCTGCCGTCCGGTGTACTTGCTTAGGCAGCCCCACTCGAACGCGGCGTTGTATGCGTGCTTGCAGTAGTCCGGGTTGTACAGTGCCTCGCGGAACCACTCCGGCAGCGTTTCTCCCTGCGCAAGGTCTATAATTTCCACCGGCGCCCTGTCGACGCTGTACGCGCACAGCAGAATCTCAAAGTCCGGGCTGCGTATATACGCGTGTGCTCCGGCCTTCTTGATCGGGACGCTACTGTAGGTCTCGAGATCGCAAAACAGATGATGCTTTTTCATCTTGCTTTTCTCCGTTTCTCGTCTGTCTTTGCCGTCGTTTAGCCATCGTTTTTCTGGAAACTCGCGGGTGACTTGCGGGTTATCGCCGTAATTTGCGGGTTTTGGCAGTGGTGCCGGTAGCATAATCGCTTATGTACCGGTACCGCTTTGTGTATGTAATGCTTTACGGTGTTTTACCGGGGGAGACCGTAGATCGGATCGATACGCTGTCCTACATCGGCGAAGTCGGCCGCCGCCGTAGCGCCGCCGCCGAGCGGTTCGCCGTCACGGGTCTTCATGACATTGCCAAGACCGCAGCCTACGCCGGTCTTGCGATTCTTATAGCCGTAGAAATTCAGCGTTACGCGGGCGTACATGCCGCTGTAGATATCCTGCGGGGCGAGCTCGCAGTTAATGTTGCTCTGATCCACGACGCCCGGCTTCTGCTCGGATGACGCGTTTAGCACCCAATGCCCTTTGCACTCCGCGCTGTAGGGCGTTCCGGCGTCCGGCTTCGTGCCGTCGCCGTCGTGCAGGATCGGGGAAAAATTCGGGCGCACGCCGCCCCATTTCTCGTTTACCGCCTTTTGCGCGGCCGCTTCGATCGCGTTGTTGATGTCCGCGACGGTAGCGGCGTCGGTTTTCGGGATCAGAAGCTGCACGGAGTACTTCGGCTTATCGCCGGGGTTGTTGGCGCGGGGGGTTGTGAGGTTTACATAGGATAGTCTGACTTCCCCCGTCAAGACTTTGGTAGGGATGTTCTGATACATAGTGGCTTCTCCTTTGTTATTTTGATTTTCTGTGTTACTGTTTCTTTTTAGGCGGCATTACCGGCAAAACGATTGCCTTTTTTCCGGGCGCAGAAATTACGACGCCGCTCAATTCGCCGTAATATTCAATCTTGACCCTCTCATTGGTGAATACCGAAAAGGTATCCATGAGCATCTTCGGGTTAAAATAACATACGCTTTTTGGCTCTTCATCCGGGAAAATACGGGCGGGGTCTAAAAATTTGCCTTCGATTTTAGGAACAATTTGACGTCCCTCTGCTGTCTGCACCGCTATTTCTTTTTCGGTTTCAGTAATTTCGGCGTAAATCCCCTTTTTTCCGATGGGTCGCATTACGGGAATGATGATTTTTCCGTTCTCACTGCCTTCTTCGCAGTTAACCGATACGGAGAGCATCTTAGAACCGTCAAGAGCAACCGCCGTTACGGTTTTACCGTCACACGAAAGCTCAATTTGCGTATAAATCGGTATTGCCCCATCTTTGCTGACAAACGGTTTGCAGGCTTTCATAATTGTATCGAAATTATACCAACTTAATTTGATTGTCATACAGTATCACCTCCTTCGGTCGAAAAATCGGCGGTGGCCGTGCTGTATGGATCCCTTTTATCAGATGCCGGGGCAAGTGTAGGTTTGCCCGACGGTTTCACGACCTGATTTCCGAGCAGATCCGCAAAAGTCTTTTTGCCGAGCATTTTTTCCAGCTCCGTGAGCGTTTTCGGCTTCCTGTCGTAGAGCATCGCCTCGTCATAGCCGGCGTCGATAAGGGTTCGCATGGCGGCATCCTCGTCCGCAAACGCCCGGTTGCTACGCCCCGCAACAACCTTCCAACCGGGGATCTCTGTTCCGGCAAGCAGCGCCTCCGTAGCGTAGGCCTGCAGATCGTTGTACCACTGTACGAGCAGCTTACTGCGTTCGAGCAGTTCGCCGATCTCCGCGTCGGAGAGCACAGGCGGCACGCCTGTCACTGTCCGTGCCTCCGGGGAGAGGTTTTGCAGCCCCGGCGCGGCTTTCCCCGCCGGCACACAGTCCTTAAAATCTTCGAGCGCCGTGTTTTGGTCGGCTCTGGCGCGGCACTTCGCCTTGCCGCGACAGAAGCGGCAGTGCTCGCCGGGTCGGAACGTCCCCGGACCGTCATACGCTTCCCGCGCGATCGGTTTCACGCGTTCTCCCCATGCGCGGAGGTCCTCGACGGTCAGGCAGTCCTCCTCGACGGCGTCGGTCAGACGGGGCTGGCAGATGCCCATTGATACGCTGCGGATCGCGCCGCCGTATACCGGGGCGTACGCTTTCAGCGCGCCAAGCGCGTACAATCGCATCTGCGGGTTATTGATCGCCGAAACGGGTACGCCTTTCCCGTGTTTATAGTCCGTGATGTGCAGCGTGTCGCCGCCGATCATGGCGCAGTCACAAGTCCCGAAGCCCTCCGGGACATAATCCGACAGATCGACCCGAACCTCCAGCGCCACATGCGGCGAAGCGGGGAAGAGCGCTGTTTTTTCGGCGAGGTAGTCAGCATATATTTGGGCAGTCCGCAACATTTCATCGGACCAATAGGGCCGTTGCCGCATTTCCGCCAGCCGCAGGTCGAACGCACGGTCGGATAACAGATGAAGCTTGCGCCGGGCATAAAACTCGCAGACGCTGTGCGCGAGTCTCCCTTCTTCCGCGTATGTGCTGGTACTTTCCGGGAACTGCGCTTCAAACCGCGGCGCGGCGGTGCAGACGAGCCATCTGTGCGCCGCCGAAGCGCTCAGGAACGCGTGTTCGGTTGGCGTGGGCATATAGGAATCATCTCCTCGTCAAATCTCCGCCCCGAGCGCTCTCAGATCGGCGGCAAAGGCGATACGGGTTTCGGCGGGTTTGTCCCGCAACTGCATGACCGCTTGCACGCCGTACTTCTGAAGCAGGGTGACCAGTTCCGCCGTCCTGCCCTGTTCGCACAGCACGGCTCCCGCCCTGCCGATTTCCTCCAGCGGGATCTCCGGTTCGGATGTTTTCGGTTTTGCGGGTTTGGATGTTTCGTCCGGTACGACACGAACGGGATTGGACGGATCGGGCGCGGCGGACTGTGGCGTGCTGTCCGGCGACGCTTTGCTTTTGCCCCCGATGGCTTGCGCGAGGTTGTTGATCGCTTCCGGCAGTCCGGGGATCTTGACGGTTACGTTGACTTCTAACATGTTTTCTTTTCTCCTTTGCTGCTGTATTTTCACTTTGTTTCTTTGTAATTGTTATACAATCGCATAATTTTGTCTGTGTACGCGGTGGAATGTACGCCTTCGCGCCACAATCTACGCGCGCCGGCGGGTCCGCAGTTGTACTGCATCAGCGCCGCCACGACGTCGCCGTCGGTCGATTCGAGATTCCGCTGGAGGATATACACGCCGGCGCGGACATTCTGAAACGGGTCGAGGTAATCCCGCACGCCCAGTTTTTCGGTCAGCTCCGCGTGGCCGATCTTGTTGATCTGCATCAGTCCGTAGTCATCCGATGCGCTGATGACGTCCGCCCGGAACGAGCTTTCCGCGTCGATGACCGCGACGACCAGCTCGAACGGCACGTCGGATTGGTCACACAGATCATAGATGTAGTCCTGCAGGTCGACGGAAAGAGGGACGTCCAGATACCGCCTTTGCGCCGCATCGACCGTTTCGGATGCGTCCTCGCTTGACGTTTCCTCGATTGGTTCCGTTTCGCTCGATAATGCGTCATCCGGCGCGTTGGTCGTGTCAGCACTTGCGTTTATCACGGTGGGGTAGACTGCCACGATGTGCGGTTCTTTGCTCACAGACGATTCTGCGCTGTCCTGCGCCCTGTCCGCCCGTGCCAGCAGCGACGCGACCAGCAGGCAAAGCAGGAAGCCCAGCACGATCATCTCCACGGCGATGATGATGTTCTGCCACTCTCGTTTTAGCGTTTTCACGTTTTTTCTTTCCTTTCTGTTCGCTCTGAAAACCCAAGCTGTTCGCATTTGCGCCGCTTGTATTCCAGCTGCTCGATGTCCAGACCCCACGCCCGGTAGGCGCTGCGGGTCCAGACGGAGCGCGTGTCGTACTGGAACATACCTCGCGAGGACGCTTCCGCCCGGGCGGCATCTTTCAGCCGCGCAACGGTGATCTTGCAGATCCCCGGAAATAGCTCCCGGATGTCCTTGGTGTACAGGCAGTCCCGCTCGTTGTAGATGCGCACCGCAGTTTCGATACTCGCGATCTGCGGAATGTTCATGCTCACGACGGCTGCCCCCTTTGGATGATGCCGAGCGTGGTCGCCTTGTTGTACCGTCTTTCGAGGTCCTTGATGTCCAACCCCCACGCCTCGTAGGCGCTGTCCGTCAAGACGTAGCGGTTGTTCGGCTGAGTCTTGCCGCGCTCCGCCGCGTACTCTCTGGCGCGTATTTTCAGACGCTGCACCGTAGCGTTTCCGACGCCGGGAAAGAGTTCGGCGATGTCGTCGTTGCATAGGGTGATCCTGGTGTAGTACAGCCGGACGGCTGTTTCGACGCTTGCGATTCGCGGAATGTTCATGCTCATGGTTTTACGCTCCTTTCTTCAAAATGACCTCCGGTCGAATAATCCCAGTCGATCCGACCGTCCTCGTAGAAGCCGCAGCCGTGGACGACGCACGTCCAGAGGCTTTTGACGTTCTGCATAACCGCCTCGCCGGTAGGTCCGGAACGGATACAGCGGAAGGATCCGCCGCCCTTGTTCTCGTACGTCGCCCCCGGCCGCGGGGTGAACTTCGTTCTCTGCGTTTTCACAACTTTCATGCTTATGGGTTTACGCTCCTTTCGTTGTGTTGTTTGGTTTCGTGGGTTTGCCGTCGGCATCCTCGCGCATCAGCTCGTCGATCGTGCAACCGAGGGCGTCGGCAATTCGCGGAAGCAGTTCTGCTCGCGGGTAACTTTTGCCGGTCTCCCACATGGACAGCGCAGATTGCTGCACATGTAGTCGTGCCGCAACATCTCGCTGGGTGAGCCCAAGCGACAATCGATGTTCCTTAATTCGATTCTTCATGATTCAACCTCCTTATCAGTTTTCTTGATATGATTATATATCAAGGAAACTGATTTGTCAATATGTTTTTTTCAATTTTTTTGATATAATATTGATAATTTCGATAATATAAGCTATATTGATATTGAAAGGGGACAGAACAAATGAAAAACAGGTTGAAAGAACTGCGGAAAGAGCATCGAATGACGCAAGCAGAGCTTGCCGGAAAACTTGGGATTGCGCAAAACACGTTGTCATATTGGGAGCAAGGCAAGTACGATATTGACAGCGAGAGCCTAAATCGGATTGCGAAAATCTTTGGTGTCACAATTGACTACGTCCTCGGCAATGCCGACTCAATTTTGCATTATTCCACCATAGTCCCCTTGAAAACAAAAAAAGTCCCTCTCCTCGGAAGCGTTGCTTGCGGGAAGCCAATCTTCGCGAGTGAAGAACAGGGGGAGTTTATCGTAACGCCGGACACGCTCGACGCCGACTTTTGTCTGCGTGCGCAGGGGGACAGCATGATCGGCGCGCGGATCCTCGACGGGGACATCGTGTTTATCAGACAGCAGGAGACGGTTGAGAACGGGCAGATCGCTGTCGTGCTGATCGGGGACGAGGCAACGCTCAAACGGGTCTACTACTATCCGAACGACGAAAAGCTGATCCTGATCCCGGAGAATCCCGCCTACGAGCCGCTGGTCTATCTGGGGGAGGAACTCAGTGAGGTTCGCATTATCGGCCGCGCCGTGGCATTCCAGAGCGCCGTGAAATAAAAGCGAATTATAGATTGCCACTTCGGTGAGCGCCTCCGCTTACTGCGTAAAGAGCGATGCCTTAGGACGAAAACATGAAGGCCGTGATCTGAAGGGGGGTCTACGTAGACCGATAGCGAAAAGCCCTCTTTTAAGCTATAGCAGGAGGCCCCGGCTTTAGCCGTGGGGGGAGTGTCAAAATAAAAAACCGGTCGAAACCGGCAAAGTCGCTTGATTTGTCAAGGGGCAAAGTCGCTATCAACGGGTCTTGACAAGCGTGGTATACTCGTGGTATACTAATAAAAGGAGCGCAATGCTATGAAAAATCCCGCTTGGGTTGTTAAAGAGGTAACGGCGCATGAAGACTATACCTTGCTGAGTACAAGAATGCAGCCGTCCGACAGGAGGTGCACGGAATGCGTGAGAACGGCGCTATGAATATTCCCGCTTTCCTCGCTGACCAAATTGCCGAAACCGGGGAGCGGCTCGGCGCGGCGAAGATCCTCCTGTACGGATCCCGCGCACGGGGGGACAACCGCGAACGCAGCGACGTCGATCTGGCGGTGTATGGTATGCCTGCGGCGAACCGCAGCAGGTTTTTGGATGCCGTCGAGAATTTTTCGACGTTGCTGGAATTCGACGTCGTGTTTGTCGATGCGAAAATCAGTCGCGCACTCTTGCAAAATATTGAAAAGGACGGTGTGCCCATCATGGGGAAATTCGCGGAAAAGTATGATAAATTTTCGAGTGCCGTGCAGCGCCTGCGGGAAGCAATCGCCGATTATGAAAAAACACCGCTGGACTCCGTCCGCGACGGTGTGATCCAGCGGTTTGAATTCTGCACGGAGCTCGCTTGGAAATCCACACGGGAATATCTGAACGAGCAGGGATATGTGGAATTGAACAGTCCGAAAACCGTTATGAAGAAAGCGTTTTCCGACGGATTGGTGGACGACAGCACATCGTGGATCGACCTGCTCAATGACCGAAACCGCACGTCGCATTTGTACGATTCGGAAACGGCCGCCGAAATTTTCGTGTCGATCAAAAGCGTCTATCTGCCGATGTTCGAGGCGCTGTTGATGCGTCTTGGCGAGGAAGCCGGAAATGCCGATCTATAAAATACCGGGCGCGAAGGACGGGAAACAGAAATACCGTGTTCGGATCAACTACACC
>CAZHBX010000035.1:0-10618 GCA_964530795.1 uncultured Ruminococcus sp.
CCGAAGCGAAACGGCTGGAGGCGGCGCTGCAACGGGAATATGTCGGCGGGAACGATGGCCCCGGTCGTCTTACCGTGCGCGACCTCTATGAGCAGTATATGGCGGCAAAAGTGCACGAGGTTCGCGCGTCCACCTACGATAAATCCCGCAGGACGCTCGAAGCGAACGTTCTGCCCATCCTCGGAGACGTTCGTCTGGATCGTCTCAATACGCAGACGCTCCAGTCGTGGAAAAACCAAATTGCAAGCCGGCAGATCTCCGTGCGGACGCAAAAGGCGTTTTACACGGAGCTGCGCACCATGCTCAACTACGGCGTGCGAATGGAATATTTCGCCCGAAATCCGCTGCTAGTCGTCGGAAATTTCAAAGACAAGGACTTTACGTCACAGAAGGATCGCTTGCATTACTACACGTCCGAACAGTTCAGCCGATATATCGCTGTTGCCCGCCAAGAGGCGGAAAGGAAGGATACGCTTGCCGACTGGGGATATTATGTGTTCTTTGCAATTGCGTACTATACGGGGATGCGGAAGGGCGAGATCAACGCGCTTAAGTGGTCGGATATCGAAGGGAATATGCTGAACGTGCGCCGATCTGTAACGCAGAAAATCAAAGGGGAAGAGATCGTAGAGACGCCCCCGAAAAACAAAACGTCTTACCGCACGCTGCAAATCCCTATCCCTCTGTTGGAGATCCTGCGCGAGCATTACACGCGGAGCGGTGCTGTCGAGGGGTTCTGCGACGACTTTCGTGTATGCGGTGGGGAGCAGTGTTTGAGCGATACGGCCATTGAGAACCGAAACATACTGTTTGCGAAAAAGGCCGATCTACCGCACATACGGATCCACGATTTTCGTCATAGCCACGCTTCGCTGTTGGCCAATGAGGGGATCAACATTCAAGAGATCGCCCGGCGGCTTGGTCATTCTAAAATCGAGCAAACTTGGAACACCTATGCGCATCTGTACCCTCGCGAAGAAGAACGCGCTATACAGATTTTGAACCGTGTAAAAGCGTGAAATCGTGTAGAAAACGTGTACGGAAAAAGAAAAACCGCTTGAAGCAAGCGGTTTTTTCAGATTTGGTGGAGAGTGCAGGACTTGAACCTGTGACCTACTGCTTGTAAGGCAGTTGCTCTCCCGGCTGAGCTAACCCTCCGAACACACCGCGTTCAGTTTACCACATTTCCCACCGGTTTGTCAAGAGGATTTTCCGACTTTTTTCACGCCGTCCGCTCGAAATACCGCCGGATTCCGAAGCAGGTCTCCCGCGCGATCGTGTCGAGCGCTTCCTTCGTCAGGAACGCCTGGTGCGACGTGACCAGCACGTTCGGCAGCGTCAGAAGCCGCGCGAGCCGGTCGTCCTGCAAAATATCCTCCGAGCGGTCCTCGAAGAATACGTCCGCTTCCTCCTCATACACGTCCATGCAGGCGGCGCCGATCTTATGCGACTTGATCCCCTCGATCAGGGCGGACGTGTCCACCAATCCGCCGCGCGAGGTATTGAGCAGGATCGCCCCGTCCTTCATTTCGGAAATGCGGTCCCGGTTGATCAGGTGGCGGGTGTCCTCGGTCAGCGGACAATGCAGGGAGACGACGTCGCTCTCCCGCAGCAGGTCGTCGAGCGAAACGTAGTCCAAACCGGACGCGGGGTCGGGAAACTTGTCATAGGCGAGTACCCGCATTCCGAATCCCCGGCAGAGTCCGGCGAAGACGCTGCCGATGCGCCCGGTGCCGACGACGCCGACCGTCTTTTCGTACAGCTCCATGCCGGTCAGTCCGCGGATGCTGAAGTTGAAGTCCCGCGTGCGGGCGTACGCCTTGTGGAGGTGCCGCGCGGCGGAGAGCAGCATCGCCATGGCGTGCTCGGCGACCGCGTGGGGGGAGTAGCCGGGGACGCGAATGACCCCGAGCTTTCCCTCGGCGTGGGTCATATCGACGTTATTGACCCCGGCGCACCGCAGGGCGAGCAGTTTCACCCCGCCGCCGCAAAGCCGGTCGATGGTCGCTTTGTCGGCGACGTCGTTCACGAAGATGCAGACCGCCCGCGCCCCGCATTCCTCGGCGAGGGAGGCCGTCTGGGCGTTGAGTTTGGTTTCCAGAAAGCGGAAGGACACCCCGGCCTGCTCCGCGTAGCGGGTGAGTCCCGGGAGGTCGTAGGGTTTGGTGTCGAAACAGACAGTTTGAATGGGCTGCAAGGAAGATCACGGTCCTTTTTTTGTTTAGTATTGACCGGAGAAGCGGAACCTATCCGACCCTGCGGGTCCGCTTTTTCGGAAAACGACGGCAAACCGGGAAAAGGACCGAAAGCGGGGGAAAACGATTCCCGCCGCCGGAAAGGGATCCGTCACAGGCGTGCCTTCCAAGCGGGGAGCGTCACGCGGATTCGTCCGTATCCGCGCTGGCCATGTTCTGCCAGCGGTTCTCCACGAAATCGTCGTCATAGGTATTGTCAATGAATTCCTCCAGCACGTTGGAGGGCGGCTCGCCGGCCTGCCGCTCGTTATAGCGCAGGATGACCGCCATTGTGAACAGCCCGTTGAGGGCCGTTACGACAAGGATGAGCCAAGTGACCGCCTTGGCCGCGATCGGAGGAAATTTTTCAATGAACCTGTCCAATGGCGGGTAGACAATCTTTACCCAAACCAGCCCTAAGATCCCCCAGAAAACCATGAACAGCACGTTGGTCCGCCCGCCGATGTTCAGCGGCATGTCGCTGTAATCCCAGAACACCTTGCCGTAGATCAGCTCGGTGAACAGGCTGCAGATGTACTCGAAGGCCCCGCCCAGAATCGCGCCCGCCAGAAGGATCCAACGGTCGTTTTTGTCCCTGAGGCGGGTCAGGGTCACGGTAAGCAGTACCGCGCCGATGCCCCATACAAAGCTGAAGGGGCCGAAAATCACACTGGAGCGGCTCATCCATGTGCCGCCCACCAGGCGGCAGTAGAGGGTCTCGATGAGGTCCCCCAGAAGAGCCGAAATCAGAAAGACCCAAATCAGCTTGTCCAGACTCATGCCTTTGGCAAAGGCGATTTCGCCCTGCCTGTCCTCGTCCTGAATGCCGGGATACGCTTTTTCCAGGCGTTTCCAGACGGTTTTGGAGATCCACGCGGACAGGTCGTCCGTCCTGCTCTTTTCGATCTGCCGCGCAATGCTGTCCCGGCCCTTCCGCATGGCAAAAACCACCGCGGCAAAGTTGCCCAGAATCAGCACCCATGCCGCGATGCAGAGCACGGTCAAAATCACCTTGGGGATCGTCATCACCACCATCAGGACCGGCCGCAGCAGGAGATAAACCACCAGGATGGCTCCGGCCGCCAATACGTTGAACAGCAGATTCTTCCAGGAACCGCTGGGGGCCTTCTCCAGCCATTCGATATGCTTCGTCAGCCTGCCGCAGAAGAACCCCAGAACGGAACGGGTAAGCACCAGAACGGCCAGGGTGATCAGGTACATCCCCACATAGTCCCGGCCCAGCGAGGGCAGGAGGAGGGAAATAATCGAAAAGACCAGTCCGATCTCAAAGTCGATGGGCAGGGAAAGCAGCCCCCGGTTGATGAACTGTTTTTTTCGGATCGCGAAATAGACCACTTCGACCGCCCAAGTCAAAAACCCGTAGAGCAGCAGAAGCAGCGTCAGCTGTCCAAAATGATACGTCATTGCAAATCATCTCCTCTCGTTCCCTCGATTACCCATGCTTTCACGGGACGGCGCCTTCGCAAAGCCGCGGTGAAAAAAGGAGCTGCCTCTTGCTGCGGCGTTTTGCCGTCGGTGCGAGACAGCTCTCCCATAGAAAGCCGGCAGCGGGTGATTTCCTAAGGATACGCCCGGATCATCAAGAACGAACCTTTTCCTTTTACCTGGAACTGATGACCTGAATCGACAGGATGAGCGTCTTGATTCCGGAGATCAGGATGGACACGCCGACCAGAAGTCCGACGGAGAACACGGTGACCTTGGGCTGGAACAGGCAGACCACCCCAAGGACGGTCGTCAGGATGCCCAGGATCATCACGATCAGCCAGCTGGCGGTGCGAAACTGGCTGGGCAGTTCCCGATTGGCCCGCCGAAGCTTCACCGCCTCGACGATCCCGCAGATGCCGTAAACGACCAGCCACAACGCGGCCGCGATGGCGATGACCAGATTTGTGGCAAACTGCGCAAACGAATTCACAATGATAAATCCGCCGAACAGCACGCCGACGATCCCGCCGATCAGTTCCCAGATGCTGCGGCCATCCCTTCCCGCCGCAAAGCGAAAGATCGCGGAGACGCCGGTCACGACGATCGCAAAGCCCGCGATCCATCCCAGCATCGAAAAGGTCTCCATCGGCGTCATGATGCAGTACACGCCGCCGATGATCATAAGGACGCTGAGAAGAATCATTAACACTGTCATTACAAGAACCTCCTTTTTCTCATTCGTTTCGGAAGTAAAGTATCCGGAAGAAAGAATCTCACAAATTCCGCGGATCGGAAAATTTTCAGGGTTTCAGACATCACCTCGCAATCGCCCCCGCTTTCCCGGCGTTTCCGAAACCGGCGCGAAGCATTTTTCCCGTGGATTCCGTTTCATTGATTTCCGCGTCGCTTCATTTTAGCATATTTTTGCGGCGTTGTCAACTGTTTTTTACGGAATTCGGCATCCTTTAAGATTTTTTGCACCTGCGGGGGGTTGACTTTATGCGGGAAGCGTGCTATACTGTGACGTAAGATTTGACGGAATCTGCGTTTTACATGCAACGGAAGCCGTTTTTCGGGGCGTGGAAGGGGATCGCGTTTTTCGGAGCCGGGGAAAATCCGGAAACAGGGGGGGATATGACGTTGAAGCGGATCTGGAAGGAACGGAAAGGACGCATGCCGGCGGTGATTTTAGCCGCGGCCGCATTTCCGATGGGCATCTGTCTGGAAGCGCCTTTTGTCGTTTACGGCGGGAATGCGGAGGAACTGCAGTTCTCGCTCGGGGATTTTTTCCCGATCTGCCTGCTCGTCTGGTTCGCCGCCGCGCTTGTGACCGGCTGCGTGCTCTTTTTCCTGCCGGACAAGGCCTACCGCTTCGTCTTCCCGATCGTCGTCGCGCTTGCTTTGCTGCTCTTTTTGCAGGGGACCTACCTCAACCTCGGGCGAAACTTCCTCCCGGGCGACAACATGGGCGAGGAGCCCCTCTCGACGACCGCCCTCGTCGTCAACACCGCGATCTGGATCGTCGGGCTGGGGCTGGCGGTCGGCTCGGCGTTTCTTCAAAAGCGGGAGATTCTGCGCATCGCCGCGGTGCTGATCCCGTTCGTACTGGTCGGGACGCAGGTGGTCAACATCGTCTTTACCGCCCTCTCGAACGACGGGATCGGGCTTTCCAAGGAGGCCAAGGCCCGGCTGGAAAACCCGGACTATGAGGTCCGCGTGATGACGAACGACGGGCTTACAACCCCGTCGTCCGGGAAAAACGTGGTGTATTTTGTCGTGGACCGGTTCGACGAGGCGTACGCGGAATGGGCGTATCGCGAGACGCCGGACGTGTATGACGAGCTCGCGGGGTTCACGTGGTTTCAGGACAACATCGCGATGTTCGGACACACCTACCCCGCCGTGGCGTGGATGCTGACCAATCAGCCGTATTCCTCCGCCCAGAGCCGGTCGGACTACTACCGGCAGGCCTACGACGAGCAGGCGGACACGCCGCTGAAGCGTCTGCACGAAGCGGGCTACTCCGTGCGGCTTTATACGCAGTCCTATTACGCCTATGGGGACGCCTTCGACCTGCCGGACTATATTGACAACGTGATCCCGCGCCTCAGTCTGCCGCCGACGCCGTGGTCCTACCGGTTTGAGACGGCGGGGAACATGATGCGGGTGGCGCTCTACCGGTGCTTGCCGTTCCTGCTCAAGGACGCGGTCGGGAAGAACCTCAGCTCGAACATCGGCGCCGCCCCGCCGATCGAGGAGACCCTTTACACGACCGACATGAAGGAGGTCAACGGCGTCCTGACCGCGTCTCCGTTCACGACGCGGGAGGGGAACGGGTTCTACTTCATTCACATCGACGGCTGCCACGACGTGACGTACAACGAGCAGTGGGAGGTCCCGCAGGGGGAGGAGGCGTCCGACTATGCCGTCGCCGTGCGGACCAGCTTTCAGATCATCGACCGCTACCTGCGGGAAATGAAGCGGCTGGGCGTCTACGACGGCGCGACGATCGTCATCACCGGCGACCACTCCGCCCCGCATAACGACGGGCGGGAAGTTTGCGAGCCGCGTCTGACCGCTCTGTTCGTCAAGCCGTCGGGGGTTGGAACGGGGGAACTCCGCAGGTCCGGCGCGCAGGTGGCGCAGACCGACCTTTGGGCGACGATCTTCCAGTCGGAAGGACTGCCGTACGAGGACTACGGGACATCGGTGTTCGACGTGCCGGAGGGGCAGGACCGCAAGCGGACCCACCGCTGGCAGACCTACAGCACGGAAAGCCTGGACGAATGGGTGTACGAGATCGACGGACCGGGAGAGAACTTTGAAAATTGGACTGCGGTCAGCCACGAGAGGTTCGACAAGTTTTTGATGGACTGAAGGCGGGAGAAAAACGCAAAACTTGAAAAAACCTCTTGACAAAGGCGCGGAAAGGTGTTAGAATCAGTACGAAAATCGATACGTTTGTTGTCGTAAGGGCGCGGGACGGGATACGGATTGCGAGGGAGGATTTATGAAGGAATTTTTTGCCAAAAGGAAGGATCGGATCTTCGCGGTGCTTTTGACCGCGCTTGCGTTCCCGATTGTGATTTTTTTTGAGGCCCCTCTCGAAATATACGGGTCGAATATACAGGAAATGCCCTTTTCCCTTTCGGATTTTATGCCGTTCTGCATATTGTTTTGGCTCGTCGGCGCTTTTCTTGTGGCGGCGGTTTTGTATGTTTTGCCGGAAGTTCTGTATCGGTTTGTGTTCCCCATGACGGCCGTCACGGGTTTTCTGTTCTTCCTGCAGGGAACGTATCTGAATTTCGGAGTCACGTCCCTGCCCGGAGATAACCTCGGGGGGGGGTACAATTGCCACTTCTACCGTCGTTATCAATACGCTGATCTGGCTGGCGCTTGAGGGGGCGGCGATCGCATCCGCGTTCCTGAAGAAACGGGACCTTGTGCGAATCGGGGGCATTCTGCTTTCCGTAATCGTTCTTGGCGTACAGGTGATCAATAGCATATTCCTGGTTCTTTCCAACGATAAGATTCTGCTTTCCTATGAGGATCGGATGCGGGAATATGACGAACAATATACTCCGATGTCCATGACTACCGAGAATTTGACGACGCTTTCAGATTCCCGTAACGTGGTCGTTTTTATCGTAGACAGGTTTGACGAGGAGTATGCCGAATTGGCGTATGCGGAGGCGCCGGACGTATATGACGAACTGACCGGATTCACGTGGTTTCGGGACAACATTGCCATGTTCGGGCAGACTTTCCCGTCCATCGCGTGGCTGCTTACCAACAGCGCGTATTCCAGCGCCATGGGGCGAATCGAATACTTGAATTCCGCGTACGAGGGCGATACGCCGCTGCAAAAACTTCATGACGCGGGATACGAGATCAATTTGTATTCGCAGAGATTCTACGCGATCAGCGACGAATACTACTTCCCCGACTATATCGCCAATTTGAACGAGGCCGAGCGGGTTCCGTTTACCACGGGGGAGCGGCTTCTCACGGCGGAAAAACTCAGCCTGCTCTCCATGTACCGGTGTTTTCCGTTCCTCGGGAAAAAGCTGTTCGGGGATATGAATTCGGATCTCACTTCGCGTCTTAGGGGCCAAATGAAGGCCGAGGGAAACTATTCGGTCGACACAAAATTCGTGTATGATACCGTCGCGGATGCGGATTTCACGGTAGAGGCGCAAAAAAGTTTCCACTTTATCCATGTGACGGGCTGCCACGATGTGAAATATAATCTTGATTTCGGTCCGGCGAGCGAGCAGGACAAGGCGGATATGGGTGTGCCGGTCCGGTACAGTTTCAAAATGATCGACCGCTACCTGCGGGAAATGAAGCGGCTGGGCGTCTACGACGGCGCGACGATCGTCATCACCGGCGACCACGCCGCCCCGCATGACGTCGAGCGGGAAGTTTGCGAGCCGCGTCTGACCGCCCTGTTCGTCAAGCCGTCCGGGGTCGGCGAGGGAGCGCTCAAAACGTCCATGGCGCAGGTATCGCACGCGGATTTATGGGCGACGATTTTTGATTCGGAGGGCCTGCCGTACGACGAATCCTACGGGACGCCGGTTTATGACGTTCCGGAAGATGCGGTACGGACGCGAATCAACCGCTGGCATACAAGAGGCCGCACGGATCTGGATGAGTATGTTTACGAAATCACCGGCGCGGGGAACGATTTCAGCAATTGGAAGGAAGTCGGTCACGAGCATTATAAAAAGAATTTACTGGATTATTAACGGCGTGATTCCTGAGAGACTGAGAGAAAAAGACGTATGAATCGGTTTTTTTACTACATTTGCGTCCCGTTCGGGTTCCTGATGAAGGGGTGCTGGCTGCTGGTCGGCAACTACGGGCTCGCCATCGTGCTCTTTACGCTGGTCAGCAAGGTCGTGCTGCTGCCGGTCTCCATCTGGATTCAGAAGAACTCCATCCTGATGGTGAAGATCCAGCCGGAGATCAACTTCCTCAAGGCCCGCTGCTACGGCGACACGGAGGCGATCGCCGAGGGGCAGGCGAAGCTCTTTAAGCAGAACAAGTATCACCCGATGCTGACCCTCGTCCCGCTGCTCCTGCAGATCGTCCTGCTCATGGCGGTCGTGGAAATCATTTACCACCCGCTGAGTTTCCTGTTCGGGGCGTCCGACGGGGTGGTGAACGCCCTCGCGTCGTTCCTCGGGGCGGACGCTTCGGGAAATCAGCTGACCATCGTCGACGCGATCCAGAACGGGTTCCTGACGGCTTCGTCCGTCGTGCCCGGGGTGTCCGCCGACGAGCTGCGCGGGCTGGTTGACGCGGTCAGCGCGTTCGACCTGTCCTTCTGCGGGTTCCGCATTTCGACGGTGGCGTCGGACGTGTGGGGGATGTATACCCTGATCCCGCTCGTGGCGGGGCTTTCGTCGTTTCTCCTCTGCTGGACGCAGAATCTGTCGAACGTGATCCAGCACGAGCAGGGAAAGCTCAGCCAGTACGGATTGATGGCGCTGTCGGTCGGCCTTTCGCTGTACCTCGGGTGCTTCGTGCCGTCCGGCATCGCGCTTTACTGGATCGCGAGCAATCTGTTCTCCATCGCGCAGATGTACCTGCTCAACCTCGCGATCAACCCGAAAAAGTACGTCGATTATGAGGCCCTTGCGCGCAGCCGCGCGCAGCTCGCGGAGATCGAAGCGCTTGAGCCGCCGAAAAAGAAGGACGCCGCCTATCGCCGCAACCGCAAGCGGGAACGCAAGGATTACAAGAGGTTTTTCAACGTTGTTAACAAGCATGTGGTGTTTTACTCCGAAAAAAGCGGGTTTTACAAGTACTTTGAGGCGGTCATTGACGAGCTGCTGAAGCGCTCGAACCTCGTGATCCACTACGTGACGAACGACCCGGACGACCGGGTGTTCGCCCTCGCGGAGCAGCAGCCCCGCATCCGGCCGTACTACATCGGGCTGAAAAAGCTCATTCCGCTGATGATGCTGGCCGACTGCGACGTGATGGTGATGACGACCCCGGATTTCGACCGCTACTACCTCAAGCGTTCCCGGGTGCGCGGGGACATCGAGTATATCTACCTCCCGCACGACATGATGAGCGTGCACATGGGGTTCCGGGAGGGCGCTCTGGACGCGTTCGACACGATCTTCTGCACGGGCGAGCACGTCGCGTCGGAGGTCCGGGCGACCGAACGGGTCTACGGCCTGCCGGAGAAGAAACTCGTGCCGTTCGGCTACCCGCTTGCGGACCGGCTGGTCGAGGCGGGCAGGGCGGAGCGTGCGCATCACGTTTCGTCCGGGCGGAAGCAAATTCTGATCGCCCCGTCGTGGCAGGAGGACAACCTGCTGGATTCCTGCATCGACGTGTTATTGGAGCAGCTCTGCGTGCCGGCGTACCGCGTCATCGTGCGGCCGCACCCGGAGTACGTCAAGCGGTTCGAGGCGCGGATGCGGAGCCTCGTTGACCGCTACCGCGAAAAATGCGGGGACGGGCTGGTTTTTGAGCTGGACTTCTCGTCGAACGAGTCGATCACGACGTCGGACCTTCTGATTACCGACTGGTCCGGCATTGCGCCGGAGTTCTGCTTCTCGACCGGGCGGCCGGCGCTGTTCGTCAACACGAAGCGGAAGTGCCTCAACCCGAACTGGGAGAAGATCGGGCTGACCCCCGTCGAGATCTCCCTGCGTGACGAGCTCGGGCGCTCCATCGACCCGGAGGACCTCCCGTCGTCCGTCGCGGCCGTCGTGCGCGAACTGCTCGAACAGAGCGACTCCTACCGCGCCCGGATCGACGCCCGCTTTGAAACGCTGCTCTACAACCACGGCACCGCCGGAGAAGCCGGCGCGAAGTATATCCTGCAATCCCTGACCGAAAAAAGAGCGGCGAAGTCCTGACAGGCGGGGACGATTGCGGGATCCTGATGGAAAAGCGTACTGTTTGCCCCC
>CAZHBX010000035.1:10718-12454 GCA_964530795.1 uncultured Ruminococcus sp.
CCCCCGGGGGGAAGGCAGGCGGAAACAGCCGGGGCCGGCGGCGGCCGGCTTCGCGGAACGGGAGGCCGGGGGAACGCGTTCCTCCAACGTACCCGTCTCCGCAAAAATCAGCGGAAAGGAAGGAAAGGACATGAGCATTTTGTTTACGGTTGCGCGGGAGGCGTATATCGACCCGTCGGCGGTGACGGTCGCGGTCTCGTCGATTGGCGGGGTCGTCATCGCGGCCGGCGCGGTGCTGGCGATCTGGTGGACGAAGGCGAAGAAGAAGGCGGCGGAGAAACTGCACCTCGACCCGAACGCCCACAAGGAAGTCGAGGACGATCTGGTCGTCAACAAGGACGAGAACGAACGGAAGTAACGGAAAAAGGATTCGGTCCGCGCGGGCGGCGGGATTTTTCCCATCGCTCGCTCGACGGCGTGACCGAATGCGCAGACGATTCAGTCCGCGCGGGCGGCGGGATTTTTCTCCCCGGAACCCGCGCGGGCCGGGACGCAGGCGGTTCAAAGCAGAAGTACGGAACCTGTTTCTTGAACGGGGGACGTATTTGTGCATTTCTTGTTTTTCAAGATGCGGAAAAAAGGCCGGCGGGCCGTTCAGAGCGGAGCGGGAACGGGCGGCGTGCTGAACAGAAGGAAGGGAAACCCTGAATGACGGAGCAGCAGGGGCTGACGCGCAGGCAGTTCGCGATCCTGGAGGCGCTGGCGACGGCGAAGGAACCGTCGCTGAAGCAGCGGGAGCTGGGGAAGCGGACCGGGATGTCGCTCGGGACAGTCAACAAGCTGGGGAAAGAGCTCGCGGAGCTTGGGTACGCGGAGGACGGCCGGATCACGGGGAAAGGACTGGAAGCGCTCGACCCGTACCGGGCGAAGCGTGCGATTTTCATCGCGGCGGGGTTCGGGACGCGTCTGGTGCCGGTGACGCTCAACACGCCGAAGCCGCTGGTCCGTGTCAACGGGAAGCGGCTGATCGACGGGCTGATCGACGCGTGCCTCGCGGCCGGGATCCGGGAGATCTATGTCGTGCGGGGGTATCTTGCGGAGCAGTTTGACCAGCTGCTGTATAAGTACCCGATGCTGCACTTTTTAGAGAACCCGTCCTACAACGAGGCGAACAACATCTCGTCGGCGGTGTGCGCACGGTACCTGATGAGCAACGCGTATGTGCTTGAGGCGGATCTGCTGCTGCGGAACCCGGCGCTTATCAAGCGGTACCACTATGCGTCGAACTTTCTGGGGATTCCGATGGAGCGGTCGAACGACTGGTGCTTTGAAGTGTCGAACGGAGTCATCAAGGCGCTGAAGGTCGGGGGGCTTGCCTGCTATCAGGAGGTCGGAATTTCGTACTGGGACGCGGAGGCGGGGAAGAAACTGGCGAACCACCTGCTGCAGGCCTACGAAATGCCGGGCGGGAAGGAGCGGTTCTGGGATCTGGTGCCGCTGTCGATCTTCGCGGACGAGTACCGCGTCGAGGTGCGTCCGTGCAGCGCGGACGACGTGGTGGAGATCGATACGTTTAAGGAATTGAAAGCAATCGATAAGGCCTACGACACGCCGTAGAGCGCTTCGCGCGCTCCGGCCTGCCGAAAAAAGGGTTCGCCGGATGTGCCGGCACGCTCAACGGACCCCTGTCACGGAACGATTGGAGATAGGGTTCGCCGGATGTGCCGGCACGCTCAACGGGCCCCTGTCACGGAACGATTGGAGATAGGGTTCGCCGGATGTGCCGGCACGCTCAA
>CAZHBX010000035.1:12554-16913 GCA_964530795.1 uncultured Ruminococcus sp.
CGGGCCCCTGTCACGGAACGATTGGAGATTACGAAAAGCGGGAGGAACACGACATGAAACGGACCAAACGAATCCTGACGGCGCTGCTGGCGGGCGCGCTGCTCGCGGCCGGAATGCTGACGTTTGCCGCGTGCGGAAACGGCGGGGAAAAAATCAGGATCTGGACGAGCGGCGAGGATTACAGGAACGAGTTTTACCTGACCTCGCTGCGGGAGAAGTTCCCCGATTACGACATTTCGCTGGAGTACATGACCAGCAGCGGCATCGCCGCGAAGGTGGTCGAGGAGGGCGAGGATTGCAGCTGCGACATCATTTTGTCCGAGGAGTACGGCTACCTGTACAAGTGCGAGCCGTACCTCGCGGAGCTGACCGGCTTCGATTATTCGCCGTTCCTTGACGAGCTCGTGCCGGAGAGCCATCGGTTCACGCCGGAGCTGAGGAACGGCGGGTGCGTCATTCTCAATCCGCAGGTGCTGGCCGACAAGGGGCTGGAAAAGCCGGCGGGCTACCGGGACCTGCTGGACCCGCGGTATCGGGACCTGATTTCCATGCCCGACCCGGCGTCGTCCGGGACGGGGTATATGTTCCTGCGGCAGCTGACGAACGAGTGGGGCGAGGACGAGGCGTTCGCGTATTTTGAAAAGCTGACGGAGAACATTTTGCAGTACACGTCGTCCGGTTCCGGCCCGGTCAACGCGCTCAAGCAGGGCGAAGTCGCCATCGGGCTGGGGATGACGTCGCAGGCGGTGACGGAGATCAACGACGGGGTGAAGCTGGAGCTGGTTTTCTTCGAGGAAGGCTCGCCGTACAGCGTCTACGGGAACGCGGTGCTCGCCGGGAGCGCCGGCCGGGAGCCGGTCATGGAGGTGTTCAACTACCTGTCCACGACGCTCTGCAAGGAGAATAACACCCGGTTCTTCCCGGACCAGATCTTCAAGGACTACACGCCGCAGGTCGAGGGATTCCCGACCGGGGTCAAGTACGGCGATATGTCCAACGACACGATGACGGAAAAGGAAAGGCTTTTGCAGAGATGGACGTTCAGCTGAGCGAGAAGCTGATCATTACAGGCGTTTCAAAGGGGTATAAGGGCAACCCGGCGGTGCTGAAGGACCTTTCGTTCACCGTCCGGGACGGGGAGTTTCTCTCGCTGCTCGGGCCGTCCGGGTGCGGGAAAACGACGCTTTTGCGCATCCTCATCGGGCTGCTGCCGCCGGACAGCGGGACGATCCGGAAGGACGGGGCGGATATTACGGCCCTCCCGCCGGATCAGCGGGGAATGGGCATCGTGTTCCAGAACTACGCCCTGTTTGAGAACATGACGGTCCGGCAGAACGTCGAGTACGCGTTGAAACTGCACAGATTGCCGAAAGCGGAGGTTCGGGAGCGCTCGGCGCATCTGCTCGAGGCGGTCGGTCTGGCCGACCAGTCCCGCAGGTACCCGCGTTCGCTCTCGGGCGGGCAGCAGCAGCGGGTCGCCATCGCGCGGACGCTCGCGCTCAACCCGGACGTCGTGCTGTTCGACGAGCCGATGTCGGCGCTCGACGTCGCGACCCGGCTGTCCATGCGGGCGGAGCTGAAGGAGCTGCAGGCGAAGTTCGGGACGACCATGCTCTACGTCACGCACGACCAGGAGGAGGCGTTCGCCCTCTCCGACCGCATCATGATCCTCGACCGCGGGGAGATCAGCCAGCTTGACACCCCGGAGCGCATCGCGGCCGCCCCGGCGAACGACTATGTGAAGTCCTTCGTACTCGACAACCTGCAGGCGAAGGTGGACTCGCTCGCGCGGTTCATTCGTCAAGGCGGTGGGACGCCGTGAAGCGCCGGACGCCGTGGACGCGGATCGCCGCGCAGGTCTGTGTCGCGCTGTTCTTCCTGCTCTGCGTGATTCTGCCCATTCTGCGGATGCTGACGCGGATCACGCCGGAGGGATTTCGCGAGATGGTTTCGTCGCCGCAGTTCCTGCCGGCGGTGCGGAATTCGGTAACGACCGGGCTGACCGCGACGGTGCTGACGCTCGTGCTGGCGCTCGCCGCCGCGTGGTGCCTCGAACGGGTGCCGATGCGGGGAAAGGCGGTGTTCTCGACGCTGTTCGTGCTGCCGATGCTGATCCCGTCGATCTCGCACGCTTTCGGGCTGGTGACGCTGTTCGGCGCGAACGGGTTTTTGACGAACCTGCTCGGGCTGAAGGGAAGCATCTACGGGTTCTGGGGGATCGTCGCCGGGTCGGTGATGTATTCGTTCCCGGCGGCGTTCCTGCTGTTTTCGGGCATCCTGCAGTACGAGGACGGCACGCAGTATCAGGCCGCGACGGTGCTGGGCATCTCGAAATTCCGTCAATTTACCGGCATTACGCTGCCGTACATGAAGAAAACCCTGCTTTCCGCGTTCTTCGCGGTCTTTACGATGATCGTAACGGACTACGGCGTGCCGCTGACGGTCGGAGGCAAGGTGCGGACGCTCTCGACGCTGATGTACACCGAGGCGGCCGCCAAGACCAACTACGACGGCGGGAGCGTCATCGGGGCGTTCCTGCTGCTGCCCGCGGTCATCGCGTTCGTCATCGATCTGCTGAACCCGGAGCGCGGGCAGGGCGCTTACGTGTCCGAGCCGGTGCGGCCGCAGGCGGGGGGGTTCGCGAAGGCCGCCGCCTACGCGTACAGCGTCTGCGTCGGGCTCGCGGTGGTCGTGCCGGTGGGCGCGTTCGGGCTGATTATGTTCGAGCGGAAGTACCCGGTGGACCCGTCGTTCACGCTCGAGCATGTGCGGACGTCGCTCAGCCGCGGGGCGGGGATGTACCTCCTGCACTCCCTGCTCTACGCCCTGCTCGCGGGAGTGTTCGGCACGCTGCTCGCGTTCGTCTGCGCCTATCTGACCGCGCGGGCGAAGGGCGGGTTTTCCAAGGGGATTCACCTGATCTCCATCACGTCCATGTCCGTTCCGGGGCTGGTGCTCGGGCTTTCGTATGTCATTTTCTTTCATTCGTCGCCGATCTACGGGACGTTCGCCATGATCGCGCTCGCGAACTCGGTCCACTTCTTCGCGTCGCCCTACCTGATGATGTACCAGACCCTCGGCAAGGTCAACCCGGACCTCGAGGACGTCGGCCAGACGCTCGGGGTGGGACGCCTGCACGTCATCAAGGACGTCATTCTGCCGAAGGTGCGCTTCACCCTGCTCGAGATGTTTACCTACTTCTTTGTCAACTCCATGATGACCATCTCCGCCGTGTCCTTCCTCGCCCCGCCGTCGCCCAAGCCGGTCGCGCTCATGCTTTCCCAGTTCTCCGATCAGCTTCTCACCGAGCAGGCCGCTTTCGTGTCCCTGCTGATTCTCGGGGTGAACCTGACGCTCAAGATCGCGGGGAATCTGATCAGGCGGAAGGCCCGGGCGTAAAGGCGCGCGCGGGGAACCGGTCCCGAAAAGAAAGGAAAAGACGCAGAGGAAAACTTTGCGTCTTTTTCGTTTGAAAACGGCGAAAAAGGGGGATACTTAGGGGAGAGCAATCAGGAAAGGAACGGAGAATCATGATGACACAATACCGCAACGACAACGGCGACGGAAACGGCGACGGCGGACAGGACGAAGCGGTCCGCGCGCCCGAGGAAAAGGCCGACGACATCGAAAAGTCCGGCGGGATCACCCTGCGCGGGCAGGGCGAGGCGATCCACGCCCTGATCATCGCGGGGCAGATCGAGGGGCATTACGCCGCCTCCCCGCAAACCAAGTCAACCAAGTACGAACAGTGCATTCCGACTCTCGTCGCCGTCGAGGAAAGCGACGAGATCGACGGGCTGCTGCTGCTGCTCAACACGATCGGCGGCGACGTCGAAGCGGGACTGGCGATTGCCGAGCTGGTCGCCGGGATGACCAAGCCGACCGTATCGCTGGTCCTCGGCGGCGGGCATTCGATCGGCGTGCCGCTCGCGGTTTCGGCGAAAAAGTCGTTCATCGTGCCGAGCGCGACGATGACGATCCACCCGGTGCGCACGAACGGGCTGGTGATCGGGGTTCCGCAGTCCTTCACGTCGCTCGAAAAGATGCAGGAGCGCATCCTCTCTTTTATCGTGCGAAACTCGCGTGCCGACGGGGCGAAGCTGCGGCAGCTCATGACCCGCACCGACGAGATGACGACCGACATCGGTACGGTCCTCGACGGGAGCGAGGCGGTCGCGTGCGGACTGATCGACGCCGTCGGTTCTCTCGGCGACGCCCTGCACGCGCTGAAGGCCATGATCCGCGAGGGGTAGGCGGCGCGCCCGGAAAGCCTTGCGGTACGGTTTGCCTTTTGCGGAGGCGTTTGCCGTCCCGCTCTACGGGCCGCGCCGGCCGCGGAATCCCGCGAAAAAGCGGGCG
>CAZHBX010000036.1:0-16497 GCA_964530795.1 uncultured Ruminococcus sp.
ATAGACCGCGCCGATGTGCAGCAGGTCGTTCACGGTCGTCGCCGGGATCAGCCGCTCCTTCGTCAGGTACGCGAAAACGTGCCGGTCGCTTTCCGCCCGTTCGGGCTGCATGAACACCGCCTCCGGCATCGGGGGCGGAGCTGAACGCGCCACCGGGACGGTGCGCGGGGGAAGCGACGGACTTCCCCCGGACAGCATATATACCGCGTCTTGAAACGGCAAGGCAAACAGATTCGTCAAAACGCCGATTGCGTCCAGCGTGGATTTCCCGGTTCGCTGCTTATTGTCGAACGCGACCCAGCCCCCGGACAGTTCTTCCATAAACACGACGGACGACAGGTCGCCGGACCGTCCGGGCTTCGTGGTGGTCTGCCACCGTCTGGCGCCGCCGCGCCCGTGTCCCACGGGTTTCAGCTCCACGCCGAGCTGCCCTAACGCCTCCGGCAGCAACGGTCTGGTCCGCGCAACCTCCAGCAGTTCGTCAAAATTATCCGGTCGCATATGTTTTCTTCCTCACTGTACAAAAAGATTCTGTCACAGCTTCCGCGTCAGCCCGCCGAGCTTGGTCGCGGCGGACGCGCCGGGTACCACCTTCGCCGCCGCCTCGACCATCGCCTTTGCGTCCCCGGCGGCAAGCCCGTTGACCGCGCCCGCCGCTGCAAGCCCGACCTTTGCGGCTTCCTCGGCGACCTTCAAGACCTGTCCTGCCACCGGCACGGCGGACGTCGCGGTCGTCGCCGCGTCCACGGCGGCTTCCGTCGCCTTCTCCGCAGCTTTCACCATCGTTTCCGCGACCTTTTCTGTCGCTTTCATGCCCTGTCCCGTTTCCCGTACCGGGGACGAAACGTCTTTCAGCAGATGCTCCGCGCCATCGCCGGAAACGGAATAGGGAACGTCGCCGGACGTGACGGTGTAGGTCTTGTCCGGGCGCAGACGGATGTTCGCGCTGCCGTCCGGCAGCATTTCAACATCCTTCGCGTCCAAATGCACAGCCTCGAACGGCGCGTCCTCCGGGTGCAGCAGATACCCGCGCTCCGTTCGCTCGACCTGCGACGAGCGCACGTTGAGATACGATTCCGAAATGGACGCCAGTTCCGTCTGTACCCGCAGGAAGCTGTCGTATTTCTCCACATCCTCCGGGTCTGTCATTGCGTGCCTGAAGGCGTCGTCATAGGTGTCGGCGAACAGATGCCCGTCCGCTTCCGCCGGGAGCAGCAGATCGCCGTGCGTTCCGTCCTTTGAAACCATGTGCAGGTGCGTCCCTTCCTCGGTTTCCACCACGCGGTCGATCTTATAAGACACGATCTCGCTGTCCTGTAACAGGATCAACGGATCGCTGAGATCCGGCAGGATCACGAAAACTTCCTTGCCGACTTCGTACTTGGAAACGTCCGGCGTCGGCGCCGTCGCCGCCTCCGCGTTTGCGACCCCGTCGCCCATCCCCGCGCGGAGCGCCGCTTCAAAGAACGCATCCGGGTCGTCGTACCCGGCGATGCCCATCTCCTTGGCTGCGGCTTTCTCTCCGCGCTCGACCGATGTGCGGATCAGGGTTTCGCTGTTCTTGTTCTCGAACTTCTCGAACAGGGCTTCCTCCGCCACGGGTTTGCCGTTGACGGCGTAGGACTGCCCCTTTCGCAGGAACGCACAAAGCGTTTTTTCGTCCAGCTCGATCAGATCCGCTTTCGGGATGTCCACGACCTCGCGTCTGCCGGTGCCGGGGATGTAGAACCGCGCAACGTCCTCCGCCGTGTCGTCTACGAGCAGCTTTTCTTTGTTGAGCGTGATACGGTCGCAGCCCGCAAATTCCTCCGTGCGTCCGAGTTCCTCCAGCTTGCGGTCGATGCGGTCGTTTTGGACTTCTTTCGCCTGCTCGCCGAGGTTTTGGTATGCGTTCGCGTAGAGGTCGCATTCCTTCACGAGCCGCCTGCGGATAAATTCGGGGTCGAGAATCGCCTTCTGCCCCTTGTCGGTCAGCACATACGCATCGCTCACCTTGTCCACCAGCCCGTCCAGCCGCGCCCGCTCCATCGTGGAGCGGACACGGGCGCGCAGCGCGTCCTCCGGGATGCCGTCAATGGTTTCCGTGGGCAGGATCGTGGGCGTGTTCCGTTTCGTCTTTTTCCAGAACCACGAGAGATCGTCCCGTTCGCCGGTCCAGAAGAAGGGCTTTTCGCCGTTGCCGGGGAAGTTCTCAGCTCCGGACAGGTTGCGCATGAGCGTATCGACATCCGGGTCGTTCGTGGACGTGTAACCGCCACGGTAGGCGGAACAGGCGTCCGACACAAGCGGGTCGGGACGGGACGCGTCGTCGGCACGGTGCGCCTTGCGGTTCTTCCACGCCCGTTTAATGCCCCATTTCGAGAGCCGGTACGCGTCGCTCGCGCCCTCCCCGCAGAGCATCATCGCCGAGTTGATGCCCTGCTCGTCCGTGACATGGCTGAGTGCGAATGATAACATTTGACATTCTCCTTTTCAAAAAATTTGGTTTTTTCGGTCGTCCGTTTTTTTCTCGCCGCTGCCGAACCGTTTCCTGCGCGGTTTCCGTCCGTCCTGCGCCTCCAGTTTAGCAACCGTGCGCTCCGCGCTCTCATGCAGCGCGTCGATCTGCTTTTGTGCGTTCGACAGGCGCTGCGTGAGGATCCGTTCGACGTACAGATCAAACCTGTTGGCCGCGTCCGCCGCGATCTCCTTCGCCAAGTCCTTCGGCTGCGGTTCGGTCTGCTCGGTCTGTGCGGCCGGTGCGGGTTCGCCGTTCCCGCTCCGCCGTACCAACAGTTCCCGCACCTCTGCGAGCAGCTTCTGCACGTCCTCCAATTTCTTGTCCGTCTGTTTTGACGTCTGCAAAAATGTCGCGATACAGTTCTTCAAGTCGCTTAAATCTCTCCGAATCGCGCCCAAAAGCATCGAGGTCTGCCCCTGCTGCGTACCGCTCGGCATCGCGCGCAGCTCGTCCTCCTCCCTGCGCTGCTTCTGCGCCAGCGATTCGCCGCTGTGCCTGTCGTCCAATCCCATGATCGATTGCCTCCTTTTCGTATGCCGTTCCGAGGCTCCTGCCCCGGATCCATCCGTTTCCGTACAGCGTTTCGACGTTCTTTCTGTCCGGGTGCAGGTAGGAGATCGCGCCCCGCGTCAGCTTCACCTCGACGCCATAGCGCGTTTGCAGATACGAACAGAACCCCTCGAAAGAATCCGTCCGCCGTACCGCGTCGCGGATCATCAGCCGCAGCTCCGCGCCCTGCACGAGCGCGTTGTGCTTCCGCAGCCGTTTTTGGGACGGTCTGCGCTCCCCGTAGTTCGCGCCGAGGCTTTTGTCACGGATCCATCCGTTTCCGTACAGCGTTTCGACGTTCTTTCTGTCCGGGTGCAGATAGGAAACGCCGTTCCGCGTTTTCTTCACTTCCACGCCGTACCGTTCGTTCAGGTACCGGGCAAAATCCTCAAACGTGCTTGTGTTTTGCTTCGCTTCCCGGATGACGATCCGCAGTTCCTCCTTCTGCGTGAGCGTTTCCTGCCCCCGCAGCTGTTCGTAGGACAGCGCCCGACCCTTCGCCGCCAATTTTCGCGCCAGCGAGTGTTCGTAGGTGGTTTCCCGGTCCCCGGCTTCGAGGATCCGCCCGTCGTCGAGTACCAGCCCGCGCCGGGTCAGTCCGTGGGCTTCCGCCTGTACCGCGACGAACCGCTTCTGCGCCCACATCGCCGCTGAAGACGTGCAGAGCTTCTTCCCGTTCGTCACGTTGCAGTTCCCGACGATGAAATGGTTGTGCCAGTGGTACGCGCCGTCCGTCTCCTGGTCGAAATGCGAAACGACAAGGACCGGGAAATCCTTCCACACCGTCTGCGCCAATTCGACGCCGAGTCGGTGACAGGTTTCCCGGTCCATTTTTTCGTTGTCTTCGGGCGAAAAGCCCTGTACATAGTGCTTGTACTGAACACTGTCCGGGTTCCGGTTGACGTTCCACTGCGCGAAAATCTCCTGGCAGGAGAACGTGAAGTCGTCCGCGTCCCCGTTGAGCGCCGTGACGATGGCGTCGCGCGGGACGGGGTGTCCGTGGTCGTCTAATTGCAGGCGGCCGCGTTCGTCCGTTTCGTATTTGAGGTAGTTCTCCAGCCGCTTCATCTTGCCCTTTCCGAGCGCCGTACCGTCGCGTTTGGTGACCGCCTTAAAGATCGCCATTGTTTAGCGCCCCCAGTACGTCGTGCAGGGTATCAAAGGTCTTGACGATCCGTTCGCGAAGCCCGCGCAGGTCGCCCTGCGTTTGGTTCACGCTGTCTATCCGTGACAGCAATCGCTCCTGCGTGTCCGCCGCGAGCAGCGGGTCCTCCGCCAGCGGCCGCAATTCATCGGCGAGCAGCTTTAACAGGTTCCCGACATTTGCGACCGCTCGGCGGCAGTCGGCAAGTTCCCGCGCAAGCTCCGGCGCGACGTGTACCAAGCCGCCGCTCAAAAGCGTCGTGCGAATCAGCCGGGAGCGGTTGATCCAAAGGCTGTCCACCGTCCTGTCCAGCCGTTCCAACATGGACGGGGCCATGCGGAAGCTGACGACGGCGGAAAGCGTTTCCGGGCGTTCGAGCGTTTCGGCGTTCGGGATGATTGGTTCAACTTTGATGTCCATTGTTTGATTCCTCCGGCTCTTTTTGCGAGATTCCAAAGGTTTTTGCGGTTTTTTCGCGCATCCCGCGCAGAACGCGCTGTAACGCCCTGTATGCGATGATTTCCACGGCAAGGAAAACGTATTGCCCGGCGCGTCAAAATGCACGGTTTTTTGTTGTTCCAGACGGTTTTTTCGCTCACGAGCTGTTATTCATGCCGGGACTCGATTCCATCAAGGTCTTCATGCCGGCATTTAATGCGGCGTTGAAAAATTCGTCTGAATCAAAGCTCTTGCTGTCACCGTTCCCGGACGGGGTGGCGGACGCCAGTCCGATGGTGGAGGGCGCATTGAACAGCGATGCCCTGATGTACTGCCGCACGTCGCGAATGTCGGTTGTGTTTCGACGCAGGTTGTCCAGAACAAAAGAAATGTGCTTGCGGCCCAGCCGCCGGAATTTCTTTCGCACCAGCTCCGCCGGATAGTCGTCGCTCGCGATGCGGACCGTCTTCCGCGATGTGGATACGGTTTCCGCAACGATCTCGACGATCTCGTCCAGCAGTTCCCGGTCGTCGCTCCGCGCAACGACGAGTTGGTCATAGTCGATGTTCGCTTTGATTTGCTCCGCCGCCCTCGTCACGCTGTCCGTTTCCGGCTGCAGGGCCGCTTCCGTTCCTTTCCCGGCCGGGTCTGCAGGCGCGTCCGTCGTGGGGAACCTACGGAAGGGGATGTTCTCCGTACTTGATTCTTTAGTATTTAATACTTTAGTACTTGGTTCTTTAGTACTTGATTCTTTAGTATTTAATTGCGTTGGATTTTCCAACGTAGGATTTTCCAACGTAGGATTTTCCAATGTTGGATTTTCCAATGTTGGATTTTCCAATGTAGGCGTCTGCGGCCGCTCATAGATCACATACTCGGTACCGCGCAGACGCCCCTTTTCGTCGCGCTCCCGTGAACGGACGATATACCCGGCGCGTTCCAGTTCCCGCACCGCTTCCCGGATGGCGTCGATCTTCTCGCGGTTGATGCGGGACAGCCCCGCAAGGGTATAGTCCCAATCTTCCGGCAGGGAAAGCATTTGCGACAGCAGCCCCTTTGCCTTTAGGGATAGAACGTTATTGCGCAGATGGTGGTTGCTCATGATGGTAAAGTCGTTTGTTTTTTCGACACGGAATGTGGCCATTTTACTGTCTCCTTTCTCCGGCTATTTTTACGATGGGCAGCACATAAAGACGGTTGGGATTTCCCATCCTGTCCCGGCATTCCGTCAGCAAACCCGCTGCCGTCAATTCCTGAAAAACAGTGGTCGTCTTGCGGGCAGAAATATTCAGGATTTCCGCCAGTTCGTTACATCGGAAAGTAACGTACATCTTATTGTTCTCGTCCAGTAAAAGCGCGTAGGTGAGTTTTGCTTCCGCCGAGAGTTCGCGGTATTTGGATGCCGCAAACAGCGCCGCCGGCAGCCGATAGAATTCTTCCTGTACAATGTCGTTAATGCGATATGCCCGTTCCATTGTGTTTACCTTCCTTTTCCTTTTGTATGGGTTCCTGCGGACGGTCGTAGACTGCGAAGACGTCGTACCGCCGCCGTCCGCTTTCGTTATGCGCGTCGGTGCGCCGGATATACCCGGCGCGGTTCAGCTCCCGGAGCGCGTCGCGCACGTCGTCGATTTCCTCCATGCGCATGAGGGACAGCCCCTGCATCGTGTAGTCCTGGTTGTCCGGCTGTGCCAGCAGGAATGTCAGCAGACCCTTCGCTTTCAGGGACAGCCGCCCGTCCCGCAGGTACGCGCCGCTCACCGCTTCTCCGCTCCGTTCGATTCTGAATACCGCCATGCCGTCCACCCTTCCTTTCCGCTATGGGTCATAGGGTTCCTCGACGAACAGCGCGACCCAATACTGCGTATCTCCGACCGTGGTATGCCCGGCGACCATGCCGGTCATGGTCGAAGACAAAAGAATGCCGCGGTGTCCCGCCGTGGACCCCATCCAGAGATTCACGGCGGTTTCCGCGCCGAACGGTCCTTTCGTGAGGACTTCCGCACAGAAACCGTACACGCCGAGTTCGTAGATCGCCGAATGGAACGGGTGTTCGTTCGGACGCTCGTGGTCCCACAGGGTCACGATTTCCTGTGCGCGGACGTCCGCCGCCTCCTGTATGTCCCAACGGTAGACCAGCTCGCCCTTTCTGTTTTCCCGTCGCACCTGATTTACGGCGTTAAACAATGTTTCCAGCTCCGGGTCGGGCGATTCCGGGCGCGGCGGCGCGAGGTCGGTAACGGTCGGGGCGGGAAGCGCATAGGTGCCGAGTACGACGCGTTTGAGCAGCATATAGTCCACGGCGTCGATTCTCCGGTCGCCGTTGATATCCCATACGTCGTAGGTGACGACGGACGGGTAATAGGTACCGAGGATAAAGCGTTTGAGCAGCATATAGTCCACGGCGTCGATTTTTCCGTTCCCGTCGATGTCGCCGCGCAGCGCGGCGTATCGCTCTGCCCCGACCGCAACCGGCAGGGCGCAAAACAAACAAATGAGTGCCAATAGAAATGCCGTCACATGGATGGCGTGTTTGCAGATGTGCATTTCCCTCTTTCTCCTTCGCTTCTTTCCCCGGTCAGAATCCTAGCCCGGAACGCCCCTGCTTCGGCGTGACTTGCGGGGTCTGCTGCGGAACGACTTCCTGCGCCCGCTGCAAGTCCACTTCCTTTGCCTGTTGCAGGTAGTTCTCCAATAACGGGGTTTGCTCGCGGTAGCGTTCGAGGACGTGCGCAAACGGTTCGCTGTCCGAACCGAGCGACAGTTGTTCGCCGTCGGGCAGGTTCTTGGCGACCTCCTTTATGTACGTCCTGTAATGGTCCGCGAGGTGTCCCTTCCGCGCGTCGGTGGTTTCAACGCCGACCAGCTTTTCCAGCAGCAGCGCGTACATATCCGCTTCCAGTTCCTTCTGCGCCGTGGACAGTCCTTCCGCCGTCGGGTCGTGGTGCAGCTCCGCGTGTCCGATCTCGTGCAGCAGCGTCGAGAGCTTCCCTTCCCCGCGCAACAGGTCGGACAGCACGATGCGGTTCTGCGCCGGCGAGAAGTACCCGCGCAAGGACGCGTTGCGCAGGTCCTCGTTCTCCGCCACGTCGCATTTCAGCACGTCCGTGGCGTAAGCATACGCGGCCTCGTATGCGGTTTCCGTGTCCGGCGCATCCGTCCCGTAGCCGAACAGCTTCGGGTACAGCTCCTGCGGGCATTCCGTCTGCCCGACGTCGAACACGGGAACGAGGGTGAAGGTTTGCGTCTCCTTGCGCTCCCAGCCCTCCGCTTTGGCGCGTTCGCGCGTTTCGTCGGAAAGGTGGCTGACTTGCAGCCATTCGTTCGTATCCGGGTCGATCACATACGTCCGCACGGTCGGACACCAGATGCGCAGGGCGTGTTCGCCCTTCTTGATCCAAATAGGCTTGTCCGAGAGCGGCCTGCCCTGCTTGTCCGGCAGTCCCTTTCGGTACGCGCTCGCCGGGGCGATGTACTGCGCGTCCGGCTTCTGCGTGTAGATCAGGCGGATGTTGTTGTAGGAATACTGCCGGAACCGGGCGGCGAACGCGAGGAGCTCCGCGATCTGCTCCGGGGATTCCCGCCAGTTGTTCACGACGTCCAGCACTTTTGCGTGCAGTTCCTTTTTCAGCTCGTCCTGCGTGGTGGCCTTTCTCGTTGCCATTCCTTTTCTTTCCTTTCTTGTTTCCAGGGACAAAGGAGAGATCAGAGGCGCGGGCCGCGGCGGCCGAACGGCTGCGGCGGGTCCGGCATCGGGTCGTCCGGTCCGTGGAACGCCAGATAGCCGTCGGCGCCGTAAATCGCTTCGTGGTAGTCCAGCGCCCGCTCCGCGTCGCGGTCCGCCGCCCGGGACAAAATATCCTCATGAATCTTCAAGAGGTTTTCCGGCGCAAACCCTACGTAATCGCAGTCAGCCTCGTAGTCGTTTTTAGCTTCCGGGAAAAACGGCGTATTGGCATCCGCGAAGAACTGATCCGACATTTCCAGGACGTCGTTAACAAGCGCCCCGGCGTTTTCAGGATGGTTTTCACGGTCGTACTGTTCGATCAGTTCCTCGAACACCGAAAAGCCAAGATCGCCTGATACATACCGGCCGCCCGCAGAAGAAGCGGGGTCGAAGTATATCCAATGCACCCTGCCGCCGTCCGTATCCAGAACGATTCGGGCTTCCGTTTCCGGGTCCGCATAGGGTTTTTCCTGTCCGGGTCTTTTCAAAATCATCCTATATTCTCCTCCGTTTCCGTAGGGTCCGTCCGGCGGGGACTCTCGATGAACGTGAAGTCCTCCAGCTCGACCTCGAACGCGTCGCGTTTCCCGCCGGTCCTGTCCGTGTAGCTGTAGGTGCGCAGCTCGCCGGAGACAAAGATCGGATCTCCTTTGTGGAAGTAGTTCGCGATAACTTCCGCCTTTCTGCCCCACGCGGTAACGGTCACAAAGTCGGTTTCCGGGTTCCGTTCCGATTTCCCGCGTCGCCGCGCAACGGCGAGGCGGAAGCTGCAGCGCTTCACCGGCCCCGCTTCCGCCGTCTCCGCCTCCCGTTCGCCGTACTTCGGATCCGTAGCCAGCCGTCCGCCGAGAAAAACCTGGTTTGCCCTAAAAACGATTGCCATTTTTCATTTCGCTCCTTTTCCTTCTTTTTTGTATCAGAATATATCGGGACCGACGTACTCGAACGTATACGGGGAAGTACAAGTTTCTCGCCGTCTGGGTTCCCCGCACTCGTATCGGACACGGACCCGTCAGACCCGCACCCGACACAAAACAAAAGCGCCGCCAGAAGCACAGCGATCGTTTCGACCCACGGTCCATACGAATCAACGCGGTCATAAAGAAAGCGCGCTCTTTCACGTTCTTCAAACATCTTAAGCCTCCTTTCCGTAACGCTCTCGGAACCAGTCCGGGCATTCCTCCTGCTTTGTGATGTCCCGCAGGATCATGTCCCGTTCGCCGGGCGGCAGGTCGTTGAACGAGTGCAGCGTGTCGATCCCCGCCGTCTCGCCCAGCTCTACGGCGTCCTCCTGCGATTCCCGATAGAGCAGCTGCCCGCTGTCGTCAACGTAGATCGCCACTCCGTAGGCATAGCCGACGCACTCGTTGTATGTTTGCGGCACCTCGTCCCGCGTCGGGCGCACCCGGCGGTTCTGCGCGAGCAGCGCGGTTCGCCGCTCCACGGTTTGGATCAACGCTTCCTGCCGCTTTGCGAGCGTGTCCAGCTCGGCTTGAAGTTTTTTTAGCTTCGATTTCTCGCCCGTCTGCCGGAGTCGGTAGCATTCCTGCTCCAAACTTTGGCGCTTCTCCTCGCTTTTTTCTAGCTTTTCCAATTGATCGTCCAGCGTCAAATACGGGAGCGGTACAAAATCATCCATGTCGTTTCACCCTCTCTGAGAATTTTGCTTCGCGGCTTTTTCCGCCGCTTCTTGCTCCGCCGCTTCTTTCGCGCGTTCCGCCCGTTGCCGGTAGTATCGCGCTTTGCGCATGACGGCCGCGACGCGGTAGGCGTCCTCGATTTTGCAATTGTTTTCGGGTGCCCCCTTCCCGCCGAGTTCCTCGTACCACGGTTGCCACGCTGTCTTGAATTTCTCGGCGAAGATCGGTTGGTGGTGCTGCATTTTCACAATCGCATATTTGTCCGGCATGGAGTAAATCTCCGATGGGAACGCCAATTCGCGCCCGATGGCTTTGTCACTGTCCGAACCGCCGCCGCCGTTCTTCACGCCGACGTTGCGCGAACGGTTCAATTCTTCCGTCGTCGTTTTTCCCAGCGCTTCGGAAATCTCCTTCAGAGCTTTCTGCTCGCCGGACCCCAGATAGATATGCGTCACGCAGTTGTTTTTGAGGGTTTCCTCCGCCTTGTCGAACAGCTTTTCCAGCTGCTGCATAGATTGCACGGACACCACGATGTCGATCCCGTAGGATCGAGACGTGGACAACCGTTCCGGCAAACTGTATACCTTGCAGATGTTCGGCAGTTCGTCCAGATACATCGCGAGGTTCACGGGCAGCTTGCCGTCGTATTTCGTTTCCGCGATATAGTACGCGGAAGAAAAAAGCTGCTCGATGAACAGCGCGGCGACGGCGCGATACGGAGAGCCGACGGCGAAGTTGAGGTAGACCCCGCAGGGCTTTTCGCAGATCTCGTCGATGCAAATGTCGTTGCCATCCGTCATGGCTTGGATCTCCGGGTAGGTGAACAGGTTGATTTTGCTTAACGCCGTGAAGACGACGGACGCGACGGTTTCCGCTGCCCCGGCCGCGATGGAGTCGAAGTTCTCCACGGTGGGGTGCAGCCTGTCCTTCACGCGAATGCACTCGACGATTCGCGCCAATTCCCCGGTATTTGAAAGTTTCCCGCGTTCGTCGATGAACAACGAACGAATCAGTTCCGCCGTGCGCCACATGGCGCGTGTCTCCGGCTTGCCGGTCAGCGGATTGGTTTTGAAATCGTACTGGTAGCACCACGCCGCGACCAGCATGATGCGGAAGGTGTCTTCCCAGATCGCGTCGCCGACGCTCGCTTCCTCGTCCCGCGCGTTCTTCGCGTAGGCAAGCGCGATCTGGTTGATCTCCGTGTACTTGCGATCCTCGTGAATGTTGTCCAGCGGATTGTAGCGGTCGGAATACCACGGGTTGGACAGGTTCAATAGATAGGTCTTGCAGCCCCGCCCGTTCACCATGCGGTAGGTGTCCCGGAACAAAGCGCCTTTGGTGTCCGTGCAGAAAAAGGAGCCGGACATCTTTTCCGACCCGCCGCGGGTTAATTCCTCGATCGCGGGGATGATCACGCAAAAGGTTTTGCCGGACCCCGGAGCACCGATGACGAACATGTTGCGGTTGGCGGGATTCGCCGCCTCCGTCAAATACACGCCGTCCGCCAGCGGCATATATACTTTCTTTTTGTGAGAGAATTTTTCACGGATTTGGTGTAACCGCTTTCTCGCGTTCGGGAATTTCGCGCCAAACGCCGCGTACAGCGCCGTGAAGGGCTTGCGCAGCTTCTTCGCGATCCGTCTGCGTAGCTTGGTGAATACGGTCACGCGCTTCGCTTTTCCGTTCCGGATACGGAAGGGTTTCAATTCCTTCCCCGTCGCCCAATGCGCGGAGCCGTATTCCACGTTGCGGTAGTTGCCGAATCTTCGCACAGCGATCAGCAGGACCGTGGTCATCAACAGGTCCGACACCAGCAGGACTTTCCAGCCGGTGCGCGTGAAGTGCGTCCACAGGGCGGCATCGGGCTTGCAAAGCGGCGTGTTGAACATTGCCGCGAACCACGCCATCACCCGCCAGACCGCGTTCGGCCCGTCCGGGAGCATTCCGGCGCGGCCGCAGGAGACATAGGACCACAGGCAGAGCAGCGTAAACGCGGACCAGAACACAAGCAGGGCGGCGGAAACGGCAAACGTTCGCGCCGCCGCGCTTTTCCCGGAAACCGGGTTTTTGGATTCCCGGCGGCTCAATCTTCCGCGCCCCCTTCAAAGCTGGTATTGAACAGATCGTACATGGCGTTTCTATCCGCCTCCCGCGCGCCGGGATAGAGCAGATTGACCGCCGACGGCGCGTTGTGCATACGCACGACGTACTGCCCGAGCGCGGGGGACGCGAGCGTCCGCCGCTGGTCGTCGTTGAGGTCGTAGAGCCGCGTCACCGCGTCGATGTTGCTCCCGTCCAGCTCCGCCATAACGACGAAGCGGGAGTTAGAAAGCATGGACGCGCCGTCCTTGCTTTGCACGACCGGGAGCGGCAGCTGCGTGATCCCGGTCAGGATCGCGCCGTAGTGCCGCATCTCCGAGAAAAAGCGGGCGAACCGGGACGCGGCGTAGGGGTTGCGGTCGGCGTCGAAATACCGGTGCATCTCATCGATATAGATCCATGTCCAGCGTCCGGCTTCGTGGTTCTCGTAGACCCGCGACTCGATTCGCTCCAGCATGGCGAGCATCCCGGCGTTGCGCAGGTCGCCGGTCAGGTTCCGCACGGAGTACACGAGGAAGCGAGCGGCCCCGGTCTGCTCCTCCGTGTCCTCGCCGGAGAACAGCGTCACGCTGCCCTCGACGTAGCGCTTCAGCCAAGAGCGCATTTCCTCGATGACGGGCCGGAGCGCCGGCTGCTGCCCGATCTCCTCGCCCAGCTCCTCGTAAAAGATATTCAGGGTCGTCTTTCCGCCCTTCCGCATCACCCTCGCCGCGACGGAATCGACAACGCCCTTTTCGACGGCGGTCAGGCCGCCGCCCGCCTTGATCTGGGAGAGCAGCGCGATGAGGTGCTCGATTTTGCTCGCCTCCGCCTGCTGCCGTCCCTGCGTCCGCAGCTGCGCGGGGGAAATATACAGCGGATTCAGGTGCGTGCTGCTCGACGGGGTCAGTTCGATGACTTTTCCGCCGGCGGCGTTGGCGAGCGGGATGTATTCGCCCGTCGCGTCCACGGCGATGATCTCGTCGCTGCGCGTGAACGGCTGGTAGAGGACGTTCGTCATCTCGTTCTTCACCCAGAACCCTTTGCCGGAGCCGGTCACGCCGAACACAAACCCGTTGGACGACTTGCCCAGCTTGCGGTTGAGGATCACGGGTTCGCCGGAATGCCCGTTCCGGCCGTACCAAAATCCGTCGGGCTCGAAAGTAGATTCGTAGGAGAAAGGCGTCATCACCGCCGCCTCGGAGGACAGCAGGAACTGCGAACGTTCCAGCCGGTCCTGCCCGAGCGGCAGAACGCTTTTGAAGGCATCCTCCTGGAAGAACTGCACTTCCCGGAGCGTGCAGTGCTCGGCGAGCGCGGCGGCTTTCACGCGGTCGGAATACTCCTCCAGCCGCTCCCGGCTTTCCGCGCGGACGGTTACATAGACCGTCTGGCGGATGAATTCCTCGTTGCCGGACAGTGCGTCGAGGATTTGCGTACAGCCCTCGATGGCGCGTTCCAGATCCGCGGGAACGTAGGTTGTGCCGCTCTGCTTGTTTTTGGCCAGCCGCTGCTGCCGCCGGCTCTCCAGCTCGTCGAGCTGCTTCTTCACGCGCTTGATCGCCGCTTCCTTGCCGACGTGCACAATGTGCTTGGATACGGAAACCGGAAGGTTGTTATTCAGCAGCGCGTATGTGAGGGTGTCCGTGATCTCCCGGCCGTAGGAATGGATGGAAAAGATCCGGCCGTATGCGTCACCGAGCCGGAAATCCTTGTTCCCGAACTGTACGCCGTCGGCGGCGATCAGGTCTTTCACCGTCAGCCCCATGCGGTACAGGTCCGGCGGGATCGGCGGCATTCCTTCCCCGAAGGGGTTGTTCCACCAGTACAGTTCCGCGAACACTTCCTCCGGGGACAGAACGCGCAGGGAGGAACCCATCTCGCGGAACCTCCCGTCGAGCGCCGCCGCCGCGTCGAGCAGCTTGTTAAACGGGGATTCGCTCGGCTGCACCTCAACGGACAGCGCGAGCAGGTAGCGCTTCAGGGAGATCTCGCGGTCCACCGCTCCCACAAACTTCCGCTGCACGGCGAAGAACGCATCGGCATACGGATCGCCGTCCGCTTTGTCGTTCCGGCAAACCGCGTCCAGATAGGTCTGCTCGTTCACCGGCCGGTTGGAAACGATCTCCTCGTAGCGCAGATACGTAGGCAGCGACGCGAGCGCCGACCGGTACGCGTTGTATTTCCGCTCCTTCTCGGCGTCCGTCTTGGATAGGTACCCGGTGTTGGCCAGTTCGCAAAGAACCGCGTAAACGTTCCCCTCCAGCCGGAATACACCGTTCTCGTACCACTCCGTGAATTCCAGAAGCGACTGCGCGGATTTTCGGTCGATGCGTCCCTTCCGGGGACCCTCGGCGCTCTTTTTCTTCTTGTCTCGGGGCATTTCTGTTTCCTCCGGAAAATTTATTTTTTCGGCCGCCGGGTCGAAGCGTCCCCTGTCCGTTTGAACGTGCAGATATTCGAATTTGTGCCGCCCGTTCTGCCGCAGCACCGCCGCGGCGAACCGGTAGGCGGGGACCCCGTCCACTAGCCCGATCTGCCCCAGGAGCAGTACCAAAAAGAGGCAGAGCGCAAGCGGAAGCCCGAAGACGACGGACACCGCCCGGGACAAAAGGAATCCGATCAGTCCCGCCGGGACGGCGGACAGCAGTACCGCGCGAACGGTTTTTCCGTCCATGCGGAACCGCATTTTGTCGTCAAAGCGCGAAATGTTTTCGGTGAGCGTTTTTTTCACTTGCTTTGCCCCTTCCTCTACTGGAATGTTCTTTCGAATTTTCTGTCGATCGTGAACACGGATACCGAAAGCACGATGGAAATCAAGAGGTCCCACAGCCAGCCGTTGGACCACCCGAACACGCTTTCCAGCCGGTCCACAATCAGGACGTACACCGTCACGAGAACCATCTCCAGGCAGCACAGACCATACGCTTTCAGGAAATTCACGGCGAACCGGCGCGTGCTCTCATTGCCGGCCGCCGTCCCGAGAAAGAGCGGCGAAACGCATTGCAGGGTCCCCAGCAGCGCCATCGACAAATAGATCTTCAGGGAGAAGACGAACTGAATGAATGTATGTCCGCTTGTCGCCTGCACCTGCCCGACAATCGCCGTTTTCAGACTGTTCACGATCGAGAAAATGATCATCAGAAGTTGCGGCGCCGCAGACAGCAGCGTCAGTCCGATGAGCAGCTGCAGGACAGCGCGGAGAATGGAATATTTGTTTCCGGGATCCAGATTCAGCGTGAATCCGGCGGCGGCGACGCCGAACGCCCACGCGATGATCGCGATGAATACGCCGAACGGATAGATGATCCGATATACGGCGTTCACGACGTCCAGCACATTCGCGCGGTAGGCCGCCGTCCAGTCCGACCGAAGGAACTCATTGAAGCGGTCCGCCGGTCCGGTCACAAGACCGCCCACAAAGCCGTTCCACCAATCCAGAATCCCGTCCCGGAAGCCCTCCAGCGCGTCCCCTATCTGCTCGCCGACGGACGGCTCCTGCGGATTCAGGGCGTCTCCCGGCACGGCTGCAAGCGCGTTCGGATCCGACGCGCCGATGTAGCAATACGCGGGTAGCTGCATGTCCACGGTCAGAACGCTCCCCGCGACGGAAAAGGCCGCATCGATCAGCCCCGCGTTCGGCGCCGCCGGGTCCGGCGGCAGCACGACCGCCTTCACGCTGTCCACGCCCCCATCGGAAAGAAGGGGAATCCGCACTACGGCGCTGCCGCTGTAATCGGTATCCCCCCTCAAATGCAGGGTGATCTGCTGCCAGTACAGGCTGTCGTCCAGATAGGCGGCGACGCCGCTTGCGCCCGGTTCGATCTGGAACCAGCGTCCGACCGTCGCGTGCAACGCCGCGCCGGGCGGAACGGCGGACGCGTCGGCGGGTTCCGCCTCGATCCCGGAAGCGCCGTCCCTGTATCCGCCGCCCTCCGCCGAAGCGGAAAGCGCGGGAACCGGCGCGGCGGCGGACAGCAGGAGCAGGAGAACAACCGTTAAGCAGACGGAGACCCGCCGGACGTTCGCGGGGCTGCGCCGGTTCCTTTTGCGATTCACTGGATCCGCCTCCGTTTCGTTCGGTTAGCTGATGATCATGTTCACGACGGCGATCACCAGACCGCCGACGATCAGCGAGGACAGGATCGCCGTGATCCCGTTTCTTTTTTCCTTGGGATCCTCCGAGGTGAATCCCTGCCCGAGCATCCAGCCGCCGTACACGACGCCAACGATCACGATCAGGCCGACGATTGTATTCACAATCACCTTCGCGACCGCGTTCGGCGAAAAGTTCTGGAACTGAAATTCCTGGACTTCCGTGTCGAGCGCCATTATCAGCCGTGTCACCATGTTTCTCATGTTCTTTTTTCCTTTCTGCTGTATTTTAGCCGTACAGCGCGGCGAGAGCGGTTCACACGTT
>CAZHBX010000037.1:0-16352 GCA_964530795.1 uncultured Ruminococcus sp.
CGGCTTCAACGATTCTTTTCATATTGTCATCTTCTTTTTGCTTCTTGAGTTCCTTCAACTCCTTTTTCTTGCTTTTCATTTGTTCTTGAAGGGACTCAATCTCAAGACAAAGTGCGTCGATTTTTTCGTCGATTGACAGTGCGGTTTTGTTTTTTGAACCTTTTGTGCGAGGCATGATGTTTTCCCACTTTCGTTTTTTGTTTTAGTATACAGCATTTTGTTGCCTTTGTCAAGGGACAGAATTTGTCGAAATTGCGTATAAAATAATTTTTCGCAATTGCAATAGCAAGCTGCGAAACGAGATTTTGACCTGTGGCAAACGAATTTTCAGAGCGGAAACATACCGAACGTTTTTTACACAGGAGTTGCGGGAATGCCTCAGGCAAATTGCCAAAGAACAGCGGATGCCGCGTGTGGCATAGCCGGTAGCACATGTTCGAAATCCGTCAATGGAGCCCTTTCAGGAGCGCTACGCGCCCATTGACAGATTTCTTCAATGTGCTTGATGGGGAATCAGAGGATACAAGGCATCCTCTGGGCCGTACACGGTGCTGGCGGGGATCGCCGAAGCATTGGCCGAGGGCGATCTTTCGTGCGGTTGAAACAAAAGCTATTGACACGCAAGGACGCTTGCTATATAATAAATGCAGAAAATGCAGAAACAAAAAAAGTTCCGGCAAGCGAAAATCACCGAAGGAGGAATCGTTATGACGATCAACGGCGAAATTATGTCTATGGACCGCGTTGTCGCTACCGTCCGTAATGACCGCGTGATTGAAATCGACGAGCAGCTGGCCCCGCTTTGGATACAGCGGGGCGGCGATGTGAGGGGCTGGCTGGAGCATCGCGCTATTGACACACACCGTACCAACTCCCGACTGCTGAAAAAAGCGCTGCGCCTGACGGCCGCAGACGACGCCGATGTCGTTCTTTCCGTCCACGCCGCGACAATTACAGACACCTATTGGTTCCGTTCTGCCGGAAGCAATCTATCCTATAAGGATGTGCGGTTTACCGAAAACCGGTTTGACAAACTGGCGCTGTCGGGGGATCCGGACAGTTTCAATCTCCCGGCGGGCCGGACGCCCGAACTGACAAACGTCGGAAGCTACGAAAAGTGCTGGCGATTGATTGACGGTCGGTGGTGGATTTACAAATCCGCCTCCGATTTGGAACTGTTCTCGGAAATCTTTATCAGCCGTTTGGGAACGGCTATGGGCTTTTCTATGGCGCAATACGAGACGGACAACGGATATGTTCGCTCTCCCGATTTTACAGATGGCGCCGCTGTAAATTTTGAATCCATGCGCTCTCTAATGGGAGAGGATGAAGATTACGCGAACAACTTTGAGTGTTTGTACGCACTGTCTCCCGAATTGTCGGTCGATTATCTCCGATTGATTTACATGGACACGCTCTGTTTCAACATGGACCGCCACACCGATAACTACGGTTTGCTGCGGGATGTGCAGACCGGGCAAATTCTCCGAATGGCCCCCAACTACGATAATAACGTTGCCCTTATTGCAAGGGGCTATCCCAAAAACGTGGAGCGGCAGTCCGATCTTCTGATTTTGTTCTTCCGCGAGTTTCTACAGAAATGCCCGAAAGCAACGCAGATATACGAGAGTTTAAGAATACCGGCTGTCACCGAAAGAATGCTGAACGAGGCTATGCGCGGGATTCCGGTTGAGGTGGACGGGGAATGCGTCAAACAGTTTATTCTAAACGGGCAGCGGCGAATCGGCCTCGCCGAGGACCCGGTCCGCACGCCGCAGAAAGAACAAACATAGAAAGAAACCTCCATTCCGTCGCGGCCGGTCGTTTTGACGTGAAGGCACATCACGTTGCAAACATCCATACCTTATAAACAATAAACACAACGTATTTAGGCAAAAATCCAATATGGTTCTGTTCAAATCCCTTTCCATAGGCACGATGACAATTTATATGTCTTCCGTCAATCAGTTCGCAAGTGCGTTCAACGGCATAAACAGCTATCTGGAGTTGGCCAAGAGTGGACCCATGATTCACGAGTTTATGCAAATTTATGGATATGCCGTTAAAGCAGTACGAGACGGGAACAAAGGAGCCAATTTTTAATGAGAATTCAACAATCGAATTCAGAAACGTTTCGTTCAAATACCCCAATTCTGATGCATATGCCCTGAAAAACTTGAGTATCACGATCCATGGTAGCGAAAAGCTGTGTATCGTGGGGCATAATGGTTCTGGTAAAACAACGTTTATTAAATTGCTGACAAGGCTTTATTTTCCTACAGAGTGCGAGATTTTATTAAACGGTGTCAACATTAACCAATATAATTATAAAAAATATCAATGTTGCTTGACTTGGAAAATCTCTATTGACAGGGGCAGTTTTTTATGCTATACTGCAATACAGCCATAAAATCGAAAGGAAGGGGTTTATCATGAGCGAAAAGAAAAATCCGTATGCCGGGACACAGACCGAAAAGAACCTGCAGGCCGCGTTTGCCGGGGAGTCCCAGGCGAGAAACAAGTACACCTACTTCGCCTCTGTTGCCAAAAAGGAAGGATATGAGCAAATGTCCGCCCTGTTCCTCAAGACCGCGGACAATGAGAAAGAACACGCCAAACTCTGGCTCAAGGAGCTTGGCGGCATCGGCGGCACCGCCGAAAACCTCGCAGATGCCGCGGACGGCGAAAACTACGAATGGACCGACATGTATGAAGACTTCGCAAAGACCGCCGAGGCGGAAGGCTTCACGTCCCTTGCCACTCGCTTCCGTATGGTCGCTGCCATTGAAAAGCACCACGAGGAGCGCTACCGCGCCCTGCTGAAGAATCTTAAGACAGCGCAGGTCTTTGAAAAGAGCGAAGTGAAGGTCTGGGAGTGCCGCAACTGCGGGCACATCGTCGTCGGCACGAAAGCGCCGCAGGTCTGCCCGGTCTGCAATCACCCGCAGAGCTTTTTTGAGGTACATGCTGAGAACTATTAAGCATTCGGTTTATGCGTTTCCGCTCCCCCCGTTTCGGCAGGGGAGCGTTTTTTTCGCATGGAATCCCGCAAATGCGGGCAGACTAACCCAAAAGGAGGGAATGCACTATGCAGGAACCCAAGAAACGCCCCGCCGAAAGTGCGGAAACGAAACCCAAAAAGCCCCGTACTGATCCGAGTAAGATTAAAGGCAAATTAGAAGTTCCCGACACCCGTGAACGCCGCGACGGTCCGGGCGGAGGCTGAAACGCAAAAAGAGCCCGCAAGGTGGCGGGTTCTTTTTTGCGTGTAGGTTGAGCTGTTATTCCTGCGAGGGAGTGTCGCTGTCGTTGTCGTCGTTTTCAGGACCGGACGGATCGTCGGGCAACGTTTCGGACGGCTTTTCGGTCGGTTCTTCGGAAGATTTTTCCGACAACTCCTCGGCCAGATTCTCGTCCGGGACGGCTTCGACGGAAGCGGTATGGAACTTTGCCGTATAGGTCGGTTCGTTCCGCAAACGGTTCTCCCGGCGGGAAAACACAATGATCCCGACGACGCTCAAGATCACCGAGCAGATCCCGACGACCACCGAGAATTTCACGTTTCCGAACAGGTACAGACTGTCTGTGCGGAGCAGCTCGATGAATGTCCGCCCGAAACCGTACCAGCCGATATAGAGGAAGAAGATCTCCCCATCGAACTTCTTGCGGCGGTAGAAAACGAACAGCAGCAGAAGCAGCCCGACGAGGTTCCAGAGCGATTCATAAAGGAACGTCGGGTGGGTCGCTTCGCCATCGACGACCATGCGGCAGAACAGCGTTTCAACGTTTTTGGACGAGCCGAACGCTTCGCCGTTGACAAAGTTGCCCCAGCGGCCGATGACCTGCCCAAGCATGACAGCCGGGGCGATCGCGTCTGCAAGCTTCAGAAAGGACAGCTTGCAGACTTTACTGTACACGAGAACCGTTAGCGCCCCGAAGATGATTCCGCCGTAAATCGCAAGGCCCCCCTCGCGGATGTTGATCATTTTCAGGAAATTCCCTTTATAAATGTCCCAGCGAGTGACGACGTAGACCAGCCGCGCCCCGACGATGGCGATCGGGACTGTAAGCAAGGCGACGTTATACAAATGGTCCTCCGGCAGTCCCTCTCGCTTGCGGGCGTTATAGAAGAACAGCAGCAGCGCGCTGAGGATGCCGACGGTCAGGATTACCCCGTACCACTTGATTTCTATCCCGAACACGGTGAAAGCCGTCTCATTGACCGTGAATTCCGGAATTCCAAGCCCCGGAAACGAGATCGTATGAGTTTCGTACATGGGTCAGTCCCCCTCTCCGTTCTGTTCCGCCTTCGGATGCACGACGCTCATGGCGCAGCGGTCGGTGCGTACCGTTTCGCGGAAAATGTCCCGCGCCTCCTCATAGCCGATGGTCGGCAGCAGCTCGGAATAGCGCAGATAATCCCCGCCGTTCAGGAGGAATTCCATAAAGGCGTTGGCGGTTTCGTCGGTCGAGTCGAAGCTGTAGAGGTTGTTCGCGTAGGCTTCGCGTCGGGCGATTTCGAAGTCCTCGACCGGGAAATACGTTTCCCGCCGTTTCTCGACCTCGGCGCAGACCTCCCGAAACAGGTCCTCCGGGCGGTCGCTGACCGTTTCGAGTTCGGTATAGGCGAAATTGCGCACCTGCCCGTAGCTCGCGCCAAACCGGTCGGTGACCAGTCCGTTCTCGTACAGGCGGTTATAGAATTCGCCCGCCCGTCCGAACAGCAGCTGCACCGTAATCTCGTTCGCGGCGCTCACCCGCATCGTCCGCTCCGAGTCCTCCTGCGCCCTCGCCTTGAACCCGATTTCGACGAGGTTCTGCGCGACCTCCATCCACGCGTCCACGCGGGGTTTATGCACCTCGTCCGGCTCCGGCGGAAAGATTCGCTCGACTGTCCGCACCGGGGCGACCGTCGTCAGCACCCTATCGCAAACCGCCTGCACCTGTTCCGGCACCACGTCGCCGCAGACGACCAGCTTCATGTTGCGCAGATTGTAGAATGCGTCAGTGCAGCGGTAAAGCAGCTCCGGTGTGATGCGAGCAATGGTTTCCCGCGTCCCGCCGATATTGCGGCGGGCCGGGTGGTTGACGTACAGCGCATCAAGCAGGTTCCGAAAGACAATCAGGTTCGGGTTGTCCTCGCCCATGTCGATCTCCTCGCCGATGATGCCCTGCTCCTTGCGGACAGTTTCTTCCGAGAAGTACGGGTGGGTGACGAAATCCAGCAGGATCTCGAGATTCCGTTCGAACGCGGACGTGCAGGAGAACAGGTAGCAGGTACGCCCGTAGGACGTGTAGGCGTTCGCGGACGCGCCGGTCTGGGCAAAGCGCGTGAACGCGTCAACGCCGTTTGCGTCCTCGAACATCTTGTGTTCGAGGAAATGCGCCATGCCGTCTGGCAGCTCGATCGGGATCCCCTCCCCGTCAACCCGGAAGCAGCGGTCGATCGAGCCGAACCGGGTACCGAACAAAGCGTAGGTGGACGAATGCTTCTTCGGGATGACGTAGACCGGCAGCCCGCTGCGGTGGACCCACGCAAAGCAGGTCTCGCGCAAGGTGTCGGAACGGATTTGCGTGTAAAAACTCATGCGTCTCCCTCCTTCTCCCCGCCTTCAAGACAATAAACCATATCCAGCCGCAAGTCGTTCGCGACCGCGACCACGTCGGCGGCCGTCACGCCGTCCAGCCGCGAAAGCACATCCTCCGGCGACTCCATAAGTCCCACGGTCATCCACCGCAAGTACCACGACGACAGGGCAGACGGGCTGTCCGCGATCTCCCGGTAGGAATCCCGCAGGGAGCGGCGGGCGGTCTCCAGTTCGCCCTCGGTAATATGCCCGGCGCGCAGATCGTCGAGCTGGGCGAGGATCGCGTCGATGACTTTCTGGCGATTCTTCCGTTCGATGCCGCTGTGGACGACGAGCAGACCTTTCAGTCCGCCGTCCGAGCCACTCGAGCAGTAGTAGCAAAGGCCTTGCTTTTCCCGGACGTTTAGGAACAGCCGGCTGTTCGGGGAAGCGCCGAAGAGTTCGTTGAATAGGGCGAGCCGCTCGTAATCCCCCGCTTGCAGCCGGCAGGACGTGCGAAAACCGAGGTTGAGTTTGCTCTGCGTGACGGCCATGCGTTCGATTACCGTGCGGGGCGCTTCCGGCGCTTTTCCGGGGGTCGTCGGCGGAAAGCCGGCCTCCCGCGGAGCAAACGGCAGATACCGCCGGCACAGGTCGAACACCTCTTCGCCGGATTTCGACCCGACGTAGAAGATTTCCGCCCGCGCGGTCGAAAGCAGGACCCGATAGGCGTTCCAAAGGGTGGTTTGATCCAGTTTTTCGAGTTCGCCAAGGTCACCCTCGTGATCGACCGCGTAGGGTTCGCCCTCGCACATCAGCGCGAGGCACTGCTGGTAGGCGTAGGCGGTCTTGTCGTCGATGCGGGAGCGGATGTCGTTTGCGAGGTTCTTTTTTTCCTGCTCAACGTAGGTCTTGCGGAACACACCGTGTTCCGTCGCCGGATGGAAAATGACCTGTTCGAGCAGTTTCATCCCCTCCTCAAGGATGGGCATCCCGTCGAACGCGTACGCGTCGTCCAGCCCGAGCAGCGAGAAAGTCACGACCTGCGCTTCGCCGATCTTGTGGACGTACGCGCCCAGTCCAAGGGAGTACAGCTCGTCCCGGCGGCGGTGCAGGTCGCGCATGGTCGGGTAGCGCTCGGTCCCGCGCGTCAGCACGTCGGTCAGCAGCGAATAGGCGCTCGCAGTCTCCTTGCGCAGCGGGACGAACAGGTTGACCGTCAGCTGCGAGGACTTGAATTTATCGGTCTGTACCGTGTGCAGCCCGACACCGGGACAGAGTGCACGGCGGATGGGTTTCATCAATTCAGTCACCTTCCTTCCGTTTGTAAATGGTTTCCCCGCCCTTTACCGTTTCAAGAATTTTCACGTCCTCGTCGAAAATCGCGAGGTCGGCACGGAAACCGGGGCGCAGAATTCCGCGTTCGCGAATGTTGAACAGCCGGGCGGGAGTCTCGGTCATCATCCGCACGGCGGAGCAGAGGTCCGCTGACGCGAGGTCGCGCATATTGCGCACGAGGCGGTCTGCCGTAGCAACGCTCCCGGCGAACGCCTTGCCGCCCGGCAGTTTCGCCACGCCGTCCTCGATGTAGCATTCCTGTCCGTTTTGCAGCGAGCCGAGGACGGTCTTGCCCTCGGTCTGCCCGGCCCCGCGCATCGCGTCGGTCACGAGCACGGTCCGGTGCACCCCCTTCGAGCGGTAGACCAATTGCAACAGGGTGTCCGGCAAATGCTTGCCATCGGCGATGATCTCGACGGTCAGCTCACCGAACAGGTAGCCCGCTTCGACCAGTCCCGGCACGCGATAGCCGTTGACACGCGTGATGGTGCTCATTCCGCTGTAGAAATGGGTCAGGTGGGTGTACCCGTGCAAAATTGCCTCGCGGGCGACGTCGATGGTCGCGTCCGAATGGCCCATGGAGGGCAAAATCCCATGTTTTTTTAGCTCGTCGCCAAGCTCCAATGCCCCGTCGAGCTCCGGCGCGATCGTCCAGCGGACGATGCAGCCGTCCGCCGCCTCCAGCACCCGACGGTAGTGGGCGGGGTTGGGAGTCTGCAAATACGCCTCGTCCTGCGCGCCCTTCTGCGAGACCGCGAAGTACGGCCCCTCAAGGTGCATTCCGTAGAGGGTCGCGCCGGGATAGGTCCGCTTCTGCACCCGGCGGAGGGTCGCGAAAGATTCAAACAGCTCCTCGTCCGGGCAGGTCAGCGTGGTCGGCAGAATGGTCGTCGTGCCGTGACGGGCGTGCAGGGTGGCGGCGCCAATGAACGCCTCCTCCGTGCCGTCCATATAGTCGTATCCCCCGCCGCCGTGCTGGTGTACGTCAATAAAGCCGGGGGAAATGTAGAACCCGGTGCAGTCGTGCGTTTCGTACAGGTCGTCGTCCGCGCGGTGGACTCCGGCATAGGTGATCACACCGTCCTCGGCGCAGACGTCGCCGTCCCAGACCATAGCGTTCGGAAAGAGCAGTCTGCCCCGATATTTGACGTTACGCATACGGTTTTTCCTCCTTTTCGAGCAGACAGACGGCGAAAGCGGCAATCCCCTCGCCGGAACCGGTGAATCCCAAGCCTTCCTCCGTCGTCGCCTTGACGCTGACGCGTCCGACGGGCAAACCAAGCGTCCCGGCGATGTTCGCGCACATCCGCGGCAGGTAGGAAGCGAGCTTCGGGCGCTCGGCGACCACCGTCGCATCGATGTTCACGACCGAAAAACCCGCGTCCTTCAGCTTTTCTGCCGTCGCGCCGAGCAAAACGAGGGACGAAACCCCGGCGTACGCCGGGTCGCTGTCCGGGAAGTGCCGCCCGATGTCGCCGAGTGCGGCGGCACCGAGCAGCGCGTCGCAGATGGCGTGCAGCAGCACGTCCGCGTCCGAGTGCCCCTGCAGCCCGGTCGGGTACGGGACCTCCACCCCGCCGAGGATCAGTTTGCGGCCTTTCGTCAGCCGATGCACGTCGTAGCCCTGTCCGATGCGGATCATGGAGTCTTCTTCGCCTCCTCGTATTTTTCGACCGCCAGCATCGCGCGGGCGAGCAGCAGGTCGCCGCGGGTGGTCAGCTTCATGTTTTGAATTTCCGTGCGGACGTACGAGACGTGCACGTCCGCCGCCTCGAGCAGGGCGGTTTCGTCGGTGAAACGGCCGCCGCTTTTCAGCGCGAGGGCATAGGCGACCTCGTAGAAGTCCCGCCGAAAGACCTGCGGGGTCTGTAGGGCGAGCAGGTACTTCCGCGCGGGCGTGAAGACCGCGTGGTGCTCCTCGTCGACGTACTTGACCGTATCCGTCACGGGCGCGCAGGCACTCGCGGCGCCGCCCTTTCGCGCTTCAATCATCACTTCGTTTATCAGTTCCGGCGTGACGAACGGACGGTCGCAGTCGTGCACGCAGATCAACTTCGAACGCACGTCACAGGCGTTCACGCCGTTCCAGACGGATTCGGTACGGGTTTTTCCCCCACCGCAGAGCTTCACCGGCTGCTGGACAGGAACCGTCTTCACAATTTCTTCCAGCTTCTCCCGGTTCGTCCCACAGACGACCACGAGTTCCGCGACCTCCGTTTTTCCAAACGCTTCGAGGACCCATGCGAGCAGCGGTTTCCCGCCGAGGGTCAACTCCGGCTTGGACACCCCGCCCATCCGCGTCCCGCTTCCGGCGGCGACGACGACGGCGGATACCGGCGTTTCCGCCGGGGCATAGGGGGAATGCAAGTGTTCCATGACAACGTGCTCCTTTCTGCCGGCTCGGACCGTCGAGACGTCCACGGGACCGCGCCAAGCGCGATCTGACTCCCATGCAAGGAACTTTTAAAACCGGCTCCCTGAACCGCTTCAAAAACTTTTTTCTTTCGGGGCGCCGTCCGCCTCCGCCCTTGCCCGCAGCAAGTCTCCGGGCTTCGCGCCCGGCAGGGGCATGTAAAAAACCATTTGCGGGTGCCGCGTATCCGGTATCTCCCGCATCTCCGCATCGTAGAGCGCATCGACCGTGCAGTCCCGGCCGGTCGTTCCGGGGGACAGCAGGTTGCAGACGTCGCCGAGGCGGAGCTTGTTGTTCTGGCGGCAGCGGGCTAAACCCGTCGCCGGGTCGTAAGATTCCACCCGCGCGAGGAACGCGCGGTCACGCAGATAGCGGTTATCCGACACGAGGTTCGCGTCGGCGGACGGCTCGGAATAGTAGTACCCGGTGCCGTATTCGCGGTGTGAGACGCTCTCGAGCTCCCGCCGGAGCGCGGAATTGAACGGACGGCCGGCGAGGCAGTCGTCGAGCGCGATGCGGTAGGCGTTCGTCACGGCCGCCGCGTAGTAGGCACTCTTAACCCGTCCCTCGATCTTCAGCGAATCCACCCCTGCGTCAACGAGATCGGCAAGGTGCTCGACCATGCACAGGTCGCGGGAGGAGAAAAGGTAGGTTCCCGCCTCGTCCTGTTCGGCGGAGATCACGTCGAACGGACGCATCTCCTCACGCAGGTAGTACTTCCACCGACAAGGCTGGGCGCAGCCGCCCGCGTTCGCGTCCCGCCCTGCAAAGTAGTTGGAAAGCAGGCACCGCCCGGAATAGGAAACGCACATCGCCCCGTGGACAAACACCTCCAGTTCCAGATCCGCCGGGACCGCCCGCCGGATCGCCCGGATTTCCGCGAGCGAAAGCTCCCGCGCGAGCACGATGCGACGGACCCCCTGCCGGTACCAATGTTTACAGGCGGCGGAATTGACCGTGCTTTGCTGAGTCGAAAGGTGCACCTCCGCGCCCGGGAAGACCTCCCGCAGCAGGTCGAGCACCCCGGGGTCGGCCAGGATATACGCATCCGGCGGACATTCCGCCGTCTCCCGCAGCAGGGCGGTCAATTCGGGAAGTTCGCCCTCCCGCACGGTCGCATTCAGAGCGAGGTAGACCTTCTTCCCCCTCTCGTGGGCGTAGGAAAGTCCCTCCCGCAGAGTTTCAAGCGTAAAGTTCCTGCACGCGCGACGCAGGCCGAACTGCCCGAGCGCACAGTAGACCGCGTCCGCCCCGTATTCGACGGCGAATCGCAGCTTTTCCGGGTCCCCCGCCGGGGACAGCAATTCCGGAACGCCCATCACGGCTGGCCTTCCGGGTCCTGGCTCGGCTGGAAGTCCTGGTTCTCCTGATTGAGCGCGGCGTTCTCCTCGGCGACCCGCTGCTTGTTGCGCTCGTGGGCGTTGACCGTGGAGGCGTAATAGGTTTTTCCCGCGTTGTTGCTGACGAAGAAGAAGGCGTTGACAACCTTTCCATTTTCATCGAGCGGGGGAGACGGGTAGACCACCGCGAGAAACGCGTCGAGCCCCGCGCTGCAAATCGCGCCGGGGGGAAGTCCCTCGTAACGATAGGTGTTGTACGGGCTTTCAAAGTCGATGTTAAGCTTGGACGCGTCCTGTTCGCGGTCGAACCCGGCAAGCTCATAGGCGTACTGGATCGTCGCGTCGCTCTCGAGTTTCGGGAAATCCGCAGTATGCTCGAGCCGATTGTGAAAAACGTAAGAGATATACTCAAAGTCCTCCGCCGTCTTTCCCTCTGCCTGCACCATCGAGGAGAGCGTAACCACGTCGTCGAGCGAAAGTCCCTGTTCGGCGCAGACCTCCGCGTACGTAGTCTTCCACGGGACCCAGATTTTATCGTTGAAGTTGTTGAGCAATTTGTTGATCGCGAGGTACTCCTCGGTGTCGGTATAGAAATCGTAGGTATCCGGGTAGAGGTACCCTTCGAGCCGATAGACACGCTTCTCCGGCCAGCCTTCGTCGTCGAGTAAACGGACAAATTCGTGTTTATACGGGTAATGATTGATGGCCTCGATAAACCCTTCGCGGGTGCCGACGCCGTTGGAAACGAACAGGTCAATGACCTCATCGACCGTGAAGCCCTCCGGGAAGGTCAGAGTAACGATCTGCCGTTCCCGGTAATTGACGGTTAGGTTGGCAAGCAACTGGGAATAATTCATGTTCGCGTTGAGCGTGTGCTCGCCCGAAATGAAGGTCACGGTCTCGCCGTCCTTGTAGTGGTCGAGATAGAAGCCGAACGCCCACTCCGAGTCAATCAACCCGCTTTCGAGCAGCAGATCCGTGACCTGTTCCTCGGTCGCGTTCTCCGGGATGGTTACGCGGATCTCCGCGTCGCCGGCCTTCAGGGCGAACATATCGTTGCCGATCAGCAGGATATAGTAAGACAGATAGGCCGCGACTGCCCCGACGAGCACGAGGTAGATCACCGCTTTGAGCAGGAAGCTCGAATTCGAAAGGAAGTGCAGCGTTCCCCAGAAGATACGCTGCGGGAGCGGTTTTTTCGGTTCATCTTCGCCGCCGTCGGGCGTTTCGTCCGTGGGGGCGGCATCCGCCGATTCGCCGTCGTCGGAAAAGTGCGAGGACAGGACGTCCGGTCCGCCCGACGCCGGGTCCGCTTCCGAAAAGTGAGCGGAAATGTCCCGGGCGTGTTCGCCGTCCAGAGGCGCCGCGCCGAAAGATTTGTTCGGGTTCGAAGCGTGGGCGGGGTCCTCGCCCTCGTCCGCCACGCGGATCAGCTCGACGCCGTCGGACGCGGACCGTTCCGGCGCGGACGGGGTCTCCGATTCGTCGCACGCGGGTTCCTGCGCGGACTTGCGCTTCTTTTCGCGGTACAGATCCAGCATTTCCGCCAGTTCGTCGGTTTTGGAAAGATGGTCGTCAGCCATGAAAAAACCTCCAGTTTAGTTGCCGTTTCGGGAAAGCAGCAGCGTCAGAACGAGGAACACGACGCACAGCAGCAGAAACGTCGGGGACAGGAACACCTGCGACGCGAACGTCCGGCTTTTCGGCGGGAGACTGTCCTCCGGCGGATGCTCCGCATAGTACAGAAACAGATGCTCAATGCAGTACAGAAACAGAAACAAGGCCGCCCCGAACAGCAGCACCAGCAGGAATCCGACAAAAAACGCCCCGTTCTTCTGTAAGATCACCCGCAAAAACCGGTCCGACGCGAACAAACTTAGCGCGTTGCTCAGCAAATGCAGCAGCACGGCAGGGACGATCGAACGCGACACCGCCGTCAACACCCCTAAGAGCAGCCCGGCGAACAGGTACACCGGGAACCCGGAAAGCGAGAAATGCAGCATTGCGAAGCACAGGGACGTCATCAGCACGGCGTTCCATTCGCCCATTGCCCGGTACTCCGCGAACAGCACGCCCCGGAACAGCACTTCCTCGCACACAGCGGGAATCACCACGAACGCCAGCAGCACCCCGACAAGCGATCCCTCGTTCCCGGTGTACAATTGCGCATAGAATCCCGCGTTGCTGACGGTTGGGGCGGAAAAAAGCTGATAGCAGTAGTTGATTAACAGACTCCCAAACACGAACGTCAGCGCCCCGAACAGCAGAAGCGTCAGATGCCGCGGTGTGACCGGCGAAAACGGTATCGGGGACGCGAGCCGTCGCCCTTTGAGCAGGTAGTACAGCATACACGGCAAAAGCAGTACCAGCAGCTGCACGATAGACACCCCCAGCAGCAGCCCGCCGCCCTCCGCCGCCCCGGCGAGCAGTCCGCGCGAGAGATACACCGCGACGAGCACGCACAACGTCAGCAGCGGCGCCGTCAGCTGCGGCGGAAGACCGGTTCGCTTCTTTACGTTCCGCCGGGTCTCGGGCATGGCGATGCGCCTCCTTTCCGTTCCGTTCTGCGGTTCAAGATACAACTTAATACCGAACCTGTTCCCGGATCTCCTCCGCCTTGCGGCTGCCGAACAGCACCTCGACCAGCCGAAAGCCGAATTCGAACGCGACGCCCATCCCCTCGGCGGTAATGAAAATATCGTCGTGTTCCAGCTTCTTGCCGGTGCGAATGCCCTCGGTAATCTCCTTTTCGAACCCGGGATAGCAGGCGAACCGTCGCCCGTCGAGCAGGCCCATCTCGCCGAGCACCGAAGGGGCGGCGCAGATGGCGGCAACGTACAGTCCGTTTTCGACCGCGCTGCGGATCAGGCTTTTGACCCGGGGACTCTCCTTGAGCAGTTCGGTTCCCCGTGATCCGCCGGGCAGAACGACGCAGCTCATCGCCGCACGGTCGACCTGCTCGATCGGGTAATCCGCTTTCACGGTGATCCCGTGGGAGCCCGTCACATATTCCTCCCCGTTGACCGAGACGAGCGCGACCTCCGCGCCCGCCCGCCGCAGCAGGTCCGCAGGGACAAGCGCTTCGACCTCCTCAAACCCGTCCGCCAGAAAAATCGGTACATATGTCATCCTTTTTTCATCCTTTCCTGATAGTCATTTTAGGGGTTCCGATTCGTCAACCGTACAGCACCCGTTCCACTTCCCGCAGTAGCTCGCCGTGGATATCCTCCCGCGCACGCAGGGCTTTCCCCTCTCCCTCCGTACAGCGGACGGTCGTCCAGCCCAGCTTCGCCGACGCGTAGAGAGCGGCCCGGTAGCTGTTCTCCAAGTGGGTATGGCTTTTCTCGTGAATATCGCGCGCCCGGCCGGTCTGCCGCGCGCGGCTCTCGATCAACTCCCGCGACAAGTCCGGCGGAACGCACAGGTACAGTACCAAGTCCGGTTCCGGCAGGCCGAGTTTGCGGTACTCGAAGTCGAACAGCCAGTCGAGAAATGCGTCGTACCGTTCCGGCGGAAGTTTCGACAGCTGGTGCACCGCGTTCGCCGTCGTGTACCGGTTTGCGAGCACGACCGTGCCCGCTTCGTAGTCCTTCTGCCAATCCAGCTTGTACGAGCAGTACCGGTCGACCGCGTAGAACGTAGACGCCGCGTAGCCGTTGACCGCGCCCGGATCCTCCCCGAACGCGCCGGACAGGTACAGCTTGACCGCCGCGCTCATCGCCGGATCGTACGTCGGGAAGCTCACCGTCCGGCATGAGATTCCTCTCTTCTGCAGCGCCTGCTCCAGCAGAAGCGTCTGCGTCTCCTTGCCTGAACCGTCCAGCCCGTCGATCGCGATCAGCCGTCCCAAGTTCGCCCCCCCTTTCAATACTTTATCGATTTATTATAACACACTCCATCGCGAATTTCAAGCCTTTCCTGTAAAAAAATGGGTGTGGGGCGGTACAGCCTGTGCGTAAGGGGACCGTTTGGGAGTCGTCGGGAAGTCCGTTCGAAAAAACGAAGGAAGGCCCCGACCAGAACCTTCCGAATCTATAGCATATCCCATTCTGCGGAGGTGCGGGGGTCGTCACTGTCCGCCGTACCCCTGTACTCCTCTATCGATACTCCTCGGGGAGAAACTCGGCGGAGATGATGGTGCGGAGCGTCTGGTACAGCGGTTCGATGCCGAAGTCGCCGCCGTAGAGGGTAGTACGATGCCCGCGGTTCTGCTCGTACCAGACGACGCCGTGCTGTGCGGCAAGCTCGGCGGTGTAGTCCTTGAGGTCGTAGAGCTTGAAGCCGCGGTAGCCGGTATCAAGCTGGGTATCGACGGAGTCTTCCTTGACGTAATGGAGGACGAGCGGGGTAAAGACGGGGGTTTCGACGGTGATTTCCCCGGTCTCGGCGTCCCTGCGCACGTCAAACGAAAGCATTCCCTCGAGGACGTTGAGGCCGTTCTGCATCCCGGAGACGAAGTTTCCAAGCGAGTAGGCCACCAGCATCCGCTTCCCGTCGGGGCGGTCCATCCACTGCATCGGCTGAATGCAATGGGAGTGCATCCCGATGACGGCGTCGACCCCGAGCTCACAGAACAGCTCCGCATAGCGTTTCTGGTCGTCATTGGGGGTGTAGCTGTCCTCGACGCCCCAGTGCGCGGAGACGATAACCACATCCGCCTGCTGTTTCGCGAGCGCAACCTGATGACGGATGAGCGTTTCGTCGAGGTACGGGATATATGTGTTGGAGGAACAGGTGATGCCGTTTGTGCCGTAGGTATAGGGCAGAAAGGCAAATTTTAATCCTTTCGACTCGAGGATCGGGATATTTTCCGTTGCCGCTTGGTTGGCGTAATAGCCGAGCGGGGTCATGCCGAGCGAGCGGAAAAAACCGTCGGAGTGAATGAGAAAGCTGTCGTTCCCGGCATCAAGCATATGGTTATGGGCCATGTTGATGACGTCCACCCCGAGTTCCCTGAGCGTCCGCCCGACCGCCTCGGGGGTGTTGAACGTCGGGTAGCCGTAGATCTTCGTCCCGTCACCGCCGGAGAGCGTCTCCTGATTGATGTAGCAGATGTCCGCCGCCTTCATGCGGTCCGCGACGTTCTCGTAGATCGGGAAGAAGTCGTAGTTCGCGTCGTTGGTCGCCACGTAGGTACAGGTTTCCTGGTGTGACTGAGCGTAGCACTCCATCGCGTAGAAGTAGACGGACGGGTGGATCAGGTTGTCCCCACAGGCGAGCAGACTGACGACCGTGTCCTCTTCGGCCGGGATCGTGATGGCGGAGGTGGACGACTGAACGCTCTCCTGCATACCCGTGCTTTCCTGCGGAACGGAAGAGGTCGCCGCCGGGCTGTTGTCCGTCGAGGTTTCGGAACTCGTTGTCGCGGTATCGTTCGACGTGCAGCCGTAGACCAGCACCAGTACCACCGTGATGATCGTCAGTACCATCACCGCCACGCGGTACTCCCACCTCGTTTTTTGTTTTCCTGCCATATGACACCTCTTTGCTTGGTTTCATTCTTTTCCTTAGTATACTCCCCTGCCGCCGTCCTGTCAAGCCGTTCGACCGTAAAAATGTTAAGGCCTTTTTTCGTTTTGACCGGACGCTTGACAAATCGCAAGAGACCGGGTATAATCAAAGGAAAAAGCACACGGGGAAATTCGGATGAACGTTTCGGTATTGGGCTGCGGACGGTGGGGGAGCTTCCTTGCG
>CAZHBX010000038.1:0-16238 GCA_964530795.1 uncultured Ruminococcus sp.
GTCACCTACGGCACGAACAACGAGTTCGGGTTCGACTACCTGCGAGACAATATGGCATTCTCAAAGGACCGCATCCTCCAGCGGGGGCACCGGTTCGCCATTGTCGACGAGGTCGACAGTATCCTTATTGACGAAGCGAGGACACCGCTGATCATCTCCGGCACCGGGGAGGACTCGAGTGAGCTCTACGGCAAGGCGGATCGGTTCGTCCGCACACTGAAATGCAAGCGAATCAAGGAATTCGACCGCAAGACCAGCGACGCGGAGTACGAGGAGGACTATATCGTCGATGAAAAGGCTAAGACGGCGGTTCTGACCGCAAACGGTGTGCGCAAGGCGGAATCCTTCTTCCACGTTAAGAACCTCGGCGACGCGGAGAACAACGAACTGATGCACTACATCAACAACGCCCTGCACGCCCATGGCTGCAAGCAGCTTGATATTGATTACGTCATCAAGGACGGAAAGGTGCTCATCGTCGATCCGTTCACCGGACGTATCATGTACGGCAGGCGATACAACAACGGTCTGCACCAAGCGATCGAGGCGAAGGAAGGCGTCGAAGTCGCGAGCGAGAGCAAAACCCTCGCGACCATCACGTTCCAGAATTATTTCCGCCTTTATGACAAGCTCTCCGGCATGACCGGTACGGCGATGACCGAGGAGGACGAGTTCCGCGAGATCTATGCGCTTGACGTGGTCGAGGTGCCGACCAACCTGCCGATGATCCGGGTCGATCACAACGATTTGGTCTATAAGACGCTTGAAGCAAAGAACGCCGCGATTGTGCAGTGCATCAAAGCCTGCCACGAGAAGGGGCAGCCGATTTTGATCGGTACGGTGTCAGTTGAAAAGAGCGAACAGCTTTCGGGGATCCTGCGGCGAAACGGGATTCCGCATCAAGTGCTCAACGCGAAGTATCACGAGCGCGAAGCGGAGATCATCGCGCAGGCGGGCAAATTCGGCGCCGTCACGATTGCGACGAACATGGCCGGACGCGGAACAGACATTCAGCTTGGCGGCAACGCCGAATACCTCGCCAAACAGCAGTTGCGCAAGGAGGACTTTCCAGAGGAACTGATTGCCGAGGCAGACAGCTACGGCGCGACGGAGAACGAAGCGCTGATCGCCGCCCGCAAGCGGTTCAACGAGCTCAAGGAATCCTTCCGCCCGGAGATCGAAGCGGAAGCGGAAAAGGTCCGCAAGGCGGGCGGGCTGTTCATTCTCGGCACCGAGCGGCATGAAAGCCGCCGGATCGACAACCAGCTCCGCGGACGTGCGGGACGTCAGGGCGACCCGGGCGAGAGCCGGTTCTACCTTTCCTTGCAGGACGACCTGCTTCGTATCTTCGGCGGAGACCGGCTGTCGGCGGTGACGGCGATGATGCCCGACGATCAGCCGATCGACGCGAAAATCCTTTCCAACAGCATCGAGAGCGCCCAGAAGAAGATCGAGGGCACCAACTTTGAGCGCCGTAAGAATGTCATCGCCTACGACGACATTATGAACCAGCAGCGTGAACTAATCTACGGTCAGCGGCGGGAAGTGCTCGAGAACGCCGACGTCAGCAAGACCGTCAAGGGTATGATTTCCAAGTTCATCGAGGAAAGTGTGGAACGGGCGACGCAGTCGGACCTGCCGGACGAATGGGATTTTGCGGGATTGAAGAACGAGTTCGGCCCGATGGTCGGGTTGCAAGACGAGTTCGCGTTTGACCAGGAGCGGCTCGGCACCGTGACGCGGGAGGAGCTTTGCGATACGCTGCATAAACTCGCATCTGCGAAGTACGAAAAGCAGGTCGAGACCTTCACCCCGGAGGTCTTCCGGATGATTGAGCGAAACATCCTCCTGCGGGCGGTCGACCGCAACTGGATGGACTATATCGACGCGGCGGAGGATCTGAAGGGGAGCATCGGACTCAACGCTTACGCCCAGCGCAACCCGATCGTGGAATACAAAATCACCAGCAGCGAGATGTTCGAGCAGATGGTCGGGGATATCCGGGCGGAAACTTCCCGCATCCTGCTGACCATCGTCAAAGTCGAACAGGCGCAGCGCCATCAGGTCCTGCCACTCGCATTCGGGCGCGGCGGGGCGCAGCCGCAGAAAAAGCCGCAGGCTCCTACCACGATCCGTCGGGACAAGAAGATCGGACCGAACGATCCTTGCCCCTGCGGGTCGGGCAAAAAATATAAGAAGTGCTGCGGCTCGGTGACCGGGCCGGCGGACACGCAAAGGACGGATTGAACCATGGGCTTCGGAATCGCGTTTCTCGGGTATTGCTTCCTGTTCCTGCATGCGGCGGGGTTCGGCGCGATCGGCGCGCCGATGCTGGCCTACGGGTTTTTCCTCGCCTCCCGGCTGGACCCCTATTTCCTCGGGGCTTCGATTTCCGCCCTGTTCATGTTTCCGCGTGGGGTGTTCGTGCTGCTCGACGTGCTCCTGCCCGCCGCCGGGGTGGATCTCGACTTGTCGCTACGCTTTCCGTGGCTGGATCTGAGTACCTATCTTCTGTTCTTCATCGCGTGGTTCTTCCTGATCTTCTATCAGTGCATGGGCGTCCGCCGTATCGCGGAGAACTGCGGGCATAAGAAGCTGCAAAGGACAGCTTCACGACAGATGTACCTGTCCGCCGTATTTATTCTGTTTGCAATTTCGCTTGTAGTTGGTCAGAGCATCCTCGACGACTCGCGAATTCTGCTGATCGGGTACATCGCATTCTACGTCATCCTGCTGTTCAACCTGTTTTTCACCCATACGTGCCAGGTGATGATCACAAGCGCGGGACAATTCGAAAAGGATCGGCAGTACGTCGCGGAACAGAACCGTTTAGCCTCACAGAAACGTCAATCCGACATGGAAAAGGAGCGAGAATACCGTGAAAGGAAGCAGCGCCACAAACGAAAGTAAGCGGTTGTCCCGGTTGGTCCTTCTGTTGACAATCGCCTGCGTCTTGCTCGCAAATCCGTTCTGGGGGCTTGCGGATCTGCTGCCGGACGTCGTCGCGTGGGTACTCGTCTGGGTCGCCCTCCGAAAGCTTTCCGAGTGCAACGAAAACATGTTTCAAGCGCGAAAGCGAACGATCTGGCTGATCGTCGTCGAAGCGCTGAAGCTGATGTGCTGGCTGTTGCTGCGTCGGACGATGCTCAGCTCCAACCGAATGCTCGCTGTGCTGCTGTTCTGCGGCGCGGAAGCCGCTTTGCTGCTGCTATTTTTCCACTCTTTCCTGACGGGGGCGGAGGAGCTTTCCCGGGCGGCGGATTGCGAGAAAGCCTATCTAAAAATTGAGAACCTGCGCTTCCTCGGAATCCTGTTCGCGGTCGGCCGGTCGGTCTGCGCCTTCCTGCCGGAACTCACGTCGATCGCTGAGCTGTACGTCGAGCACCCTGAAAACCCGCTTGGCAAGCCGATCAACGAGCAGATGTTCAACCTGCTGCGACAGCTCGCATCCTCGCGGGAAGTGCTGCTGTTCGTCTTTTCGATCTTGGAACTGGTCGTCGCCGTCATGTGGCTCTCGTCTTTTCTGCCGTTCCTGCGCTTGTTCTGCTCGGACGAAAAGCTGTCCGGGTATTTGAGCGAAAATCTGTCGTCGGGCAGGGAAGTGACGAGATCGGAGCGCTGCTTCCGGGCGCTTCACCTCGCCCGCGTCTGCTTTGCGGTCGGGATGGTATTCCTGCTCGATATGCAGTTCAACGGCGTCCGTGCCATTCCGATCTGCGTTTTTCCGGCACTGTTCGCGCTCGGAAGCAAGTTTCTCGACCAACTCGTCGGTGACCGGCGGTTCTATCCGGTGCGGGTCGCAGCGCTCTGTGCAGCGGGGCTGTTCCTGCTCGCGGAGCTGTATCGGTATTTCTTTACGACCCCCGACATGATGGTGTTCGCGGAGCAGTCGCTCGGGACGGAGGCGGTATCCGCCGTATGGATGCTGTTCTGCATGGCGGCATTATTCGTATTCTGGCTGCTCTTCGCGGGAAAGATGGAGACAGTTTCGAAGCAGTTCGGGTGCGGTTCGGTCTATTTTGCCGGTCTGCCGTATGTGCTTTTGACGGTGTACGCCCTGTTGGAAACGGCGATCTTCGTCCTGCCGCTTTCAGCGTGGTACCTTAATACCGCCCGGGTGATCATTGCGGTCCTGTTCTGGTTCCTCGTCAACCGGCGGCTCGCCGCGCTCGAGGAGCAGATTCAGGAGGCCATCCTACTTGCCGAGCTTCCGGACGGCTACCGTCACCCGTAGAATTCTACAAAAAGAAAGACAGCATAGAGGGAATTTCCAGCTATGCTGCCCTTTTTGACTCCCGTCAGACGCGGAAGAGCAGGTCGGTGTAGGTCGGCATCGGCCAATAGTCGGTTGGCATCTTGGTCTCCGCAAGGTCGACCGCCTGCCGGACGGACAGTAGTGCCGTCGTAACGCGGTCGTGGTAGAAGGTCGCCTGCGCGAGCGGATCGGCGATCGTGCGCCCCTCCGCGGCGACAGCTTCAAGAGCCTTTGTGTTCTCGTAGATGCGGTCACAAAGTTCGACCAGCTCCGCGCGGACCGCCTTTTCGTACTTTGTCGCGTCACCGAGGTCGTCAATATAGGCGCTGACGGCGGGAAGGATGTCCCGCGAGAGCATTTCCAGCGCCGTCAGGGCCTCGACGTTGATGGTTTTGACATAGTTTTCAAGTGAAATCTCGTAGCGGGACTCGATCTCTTGCTCGGTATAGATCCCGTGGCGGACGAACAGGTCGATGTTCTTGCGCTCGAGCATTTGCGGCAGACAGGCAACCGTGGAGGAGAGGTTGAGCAACCCGCGACGGGCGGCTTCCTGTGTCCATTCCTCAGAGTAGCCATTCCCGTTGAAGATGATGCGTTTGTGGTCCCGCATCGCTTCTCGTACCAGCTCCCGCGCTTCGGCGAGCACGTTCTCCGCGCCTTCCAAGCGGTTCGCGAAGCGGGCGAGCACGTCGGCGACCGCCGTATTAAGCACGGTGTTCGGCTGGGCGATATTCTGGGCGGAACCGAGCATACGAAACTCGAACTTGTTGCCGGTGAAGGCGAACGGGGAAGTGCGGTTTCGGTCGGTGTTGTCCTTCGGGAAGGACGGCAGGACGTGCACTCCGAGCTCCATGGCGGATACCGGCGTATCGCGATGGCTCGCGCCGGTTTCAACGTCCTGGAGGATAGCGGTCAGTTCGTTGCCGAGGAAGATCGAGATGATCGCCGGGGGCGCTTCATTCGCGCCGAGGCGGTGATCGTTCCCGGCGGAGGCGACAGACACCCGCAGCAGACCCTGATATTCATCGACCGCGACGATAACGGCCGCGAGGAAGAGCAGGAACTGCGCGTTCTCCGCGGGAGTTTTGCCGGGGTCGAGCAGGTTGCGACCGGTGTCTGTGGAGAGCGACCAGTTGTTGTGTTTTCCCGAGCCGTTGACCCCGGCGAACGGCTTCTCATGTAGTAAGCAAATCATGCCGTGCTGATTTGCGATGCGGCGCATCATCTCCATTGTCAGGTGGTTGCCGTCAACGGCGACGTTGGTCGTCGAGAAGATCGGCGCAAGCTCGTGCTGGGCCGGGGCGACCTCGTTGTGCTTAGTTTTGGCGAGTACGCCGAGCTTCCAGAGCGCTTCGTCGAGGTCCCGCATGAACGCCGCCACGCGGGGTTTAATTGTACCGAAGTAGTGGTCCTCCATTTCCTGCCCCTTGGGCGCGGAAGCGCCGAACAGCGTCCGACCGGTGAACATTAAATCTTTCCGTTTGAGATAAAGCTCCTTGTCAATCAGAAAATACTCCTGCTCCGGGCCGACCGTCGTGGAGACCGAGTTGGTCGTCTGGTCACCGAACAGACGCAGGATGCGCAGCGCTTCCCGGTTGAGTTCCTCCATCGAACGCAGGAGCGGTGTTTTCGTGTCAAGCGTCTGCCCGCCATAGGAGCAGAAGACTGTCGGGATATAGAGCGTCCCGTCCTTGACGAAGGCGGGGGAAGTCGGGTCCCACGCAGTGTAGCCCCGCGCTTCGAATGTCGCGCGAAGTCCGCCCGATGGGAAAGAGGAAGCGTCTGGTTCGCCCTTGATGAGCTCCTTGCCAGAGAATTCCATGATGACCGTCCCGTTGCCGGTGGGGGAGATGAAGCTATCGTGTTTCTCGGCGGTTACGCCGGTCAACGGCTGGAACCAATGGGTATAATGGGTCGCGCCCTGCTCGAGCGCCCAGTCCTTCATCGCCGCCGCGACGACGTTCGCAAGGCCGATGTCGAGGTCCTCCCCCTTTTCAATGGTCTTCCTTAGGGATTTGTAAATTTCCTTCGGCAGCTTGTTTTTCATGACCGAGTCGTTGAAAACCTGACTGCCGAAGATTTCCGGGATGTTTGCCATGTGCGCCATACCTCTTTTTCGGTTTTTCTTTACCATGATATTGTAAACCCGTAAAAAAGGTTTGTCAAGAGAATTTTCGCCATTTTCCGCTTTGGCGGAGTTCCCGCCCTCTTTTGCCCGTGAATTTTACAAAAAAAAGAAAAAAGTGTTGACAGAACCGAAAAACTGTATTATAATGAGCATTGATGATGGTGTCATTGAGGGTTGAGCGGAGTGCGCCGTTCAAGGGATGACACACTTTTTTTTGTTAGAAGCGTCAGGAATTGGTCGGAGAAGGAGAGGACATGAAGTATATTTTTGTCACAGGCGGTGTGATTTCCGGTCTCGGAAAAGGCATCACGGCGGCGGCGCTCGGCCGGCTGCTCAAGCAGCGCGGTCTAAAGGTCGCTTCGCAAAAGCTGGATCCGTATATCAACGTGGATCCCGGAACGATGAACCCGCTTCAGCACGGGGAGGTCTACGTGACGGTCGACGGTGCGGAAACCGACCTCGACCTCGGGCATTACGAGCGATTCATCGACGAGGACCTCAACAAGTACTCCAATCTGACCACTGGGAAGGTCTACTGGAACGTACTCAACAAGGAGCGCCGGGGGGAGTATCTGGGGGAAACCATTCAGGTCATTCCGCACATTACCAACGAGATCAAAGACTTCATTTATAACGTTGGCAAGAAGTCGGACGCGGATGTTGTCATCACAGAGATTGGCGGCACGGTCGGCGACATCGAGAGCCGTCCGTACCTCGAGGCGATCCGGCAGGTCTCCCGCGAGGCGGGTAAGCAGAACTGCCTGTTCATTCACGTCACCTACATCCCGTACCTCCGCTTCGCCGGGGAACATAAATCCAAACCGACCCAGCACTCGGTCAACGAATTGCAGTCCGTCGGCATCACACCGGATATCATCGTCATGCGCTGCGATGAGCACGTCGACGAAAATATCCGCCGCAAAATCTCGCTCTTCTGCAACGTTAAGCCGGATTGCGTGATTGAAAACATCACGATTCCGATCCTGTATGAAGCACCGCTTATGCTTGAAAAGAGTAATTTTTCCGGCATCGTCTGTCGTGAGCTCGGTATCGATGCCCCGCCGCCGGATCTGACGGAATGGCGAGCGATGATCGACAAAATTAAATCCCGCAACCGGACGGTTCGCATCGCCTTGGTCGGAAAATATATCTCCCTGCACGACGCCTACCTCTCCGTCGCGGAATCTTTGCGGCACGCCGGATACGTGTTCGGGGCGAAGATCGACATCGATTGGATCGATTCCGAAACTCTCGTCGAGAAGAGTTACGAGGAAATCCTTGCTGGGCACGACGGGATCCTCGTCCCGGGCGGCTTCGGCGCGCGTGGGATCGATGGCAAAGTTCTTGCTGCCCGCTACGCGCGGGAGCATCGCGTGCCTTACTTAGGGATCTGCCTCGGAATGCAGGTCGCCGTTATTGAATTTGCCCGCGACGTCTGCGGATACATCGACGCGGATTCGCTGGAGTTTAACGCGGACACTACCCATCCGGTCATCGGCTACATGCCCGATCAGAACGAGACCATGGACAAAGGCGGTACGATGCGCCTCGGCGCCTACCCGTGTACGCCGGTCGAGGGGACCCGGTTCTACGCCTGCTACGATGGGCAGCCGATTTCCGAGCGGCACCGTCACCGCTGCGAGTTCAACAACCTCTACCGCGACGCGATTGAATCCAAGGGAATGAAGATCTGCGGCATTTCGCCGGACCGGCGCATCGTCGAAGCGGTGGAAATCACGGACCACCCGTTCTTCATCGGTGTGCAATTCCATCCGGAATTCCAAAGCCGTCCGAATAAAGCCCATCCGATCTTCAAGGGTTTTATTCAAGCCGCCTGCAAGCAAAGCAAATCCAAGCAGCCCTCCGAAAGGTAGTGACCTCATTCTATGTCCAAGCGCCCCTTTGTCACCAAATCTCAGGTGGAGCAGATCGTTCGTCGGTTTCCTACGCCGTTCTACATCTATGACGAGAAAGGCATCCGGTGTAACGCCCGCCGCCTGAAGGAGGCGTTTTCGTGGAATCCTGGATTTCGGGAGTATTTCGCCGTTAAGGCGACCCCCAACCCGTACCTGCTCCAGATCCTGCGGGAGGAAGGCGCCGGGGTGGATTGCTCGTCGCTGACGGAACTGATGCTTTCGAACATCGTCGGTTTTTCCGGGCAGGAGATCATGTTTTCGTCAAACGTCACACCGGAGGAGGATTTCCGACTCGCGTCGTCACTCGGGGCAATCGTCAATTTCGACGATTTGACCCATTTGCGATTTTATGAAAAGCTCGCCCCGTTTCAGGAGACTATGTCCTGCCGCTACAACCCCGGCGGAGATTTCACGATGGGCAACCGCATCATGGATTCCCCGAAGGACGCGAAGTACGGCATGACCCGCCCGCAGATGCGGGAAGCGTTCCTTTACCTGAAGGAGAAAGGGGTCAAACATTTCGGCATCCACGCGTTCCTCGCGAGCAACACCACGGACAACGGGTATTACCCGAAGCTCGCGTCTATCCTCTTCGAGCTGGCCGTCTGGCTGAAACACGAAATCGGGGTGCATATCGCGTTCATCAACCTGTCCGGCGGGGTAGGCGTTCCCTACCGCCCGGAGCAGGAGGGCAACGACATCTTCGCCGTCGGCGACGGGGTTCGAAGAGAATACGAGCGCGTCCTCGTTCCAGAGGGCATGGGCGACGTGGCGATCTATACGGAGCTTGGCCGGTTCATGCTCGCACCCTATGGGGGCTTGGTAGCGAAAGTACTGCATCAGAAGCACATTTGGAAGGAGTACATTGGTCTGGACGCCTGCGCGGCGAACCTAATGCGTCCCGCCATGTATGGCGCTTACCATCATATCACGGTCCTCGGCAAAGAGGACGCCCCCTGTGATCACGTCTACGATGTCACCGGCGGGCTTTGCGAGAACAATGACAAGTTCGCCATCGACCGCCCACTGCCGGAAATCGAGATCGGGGACTATCTGTTCCTGCACGACACGGGCGCGCACGGCTTTTCGATGGGCTACAACTACAACGGCAAGCTCCGTTCGGCGGAACTGTTGCTGAAGGAGGACGGGACGGTGCAGCTGATCCGCCGCGCAGAGACTCCGGAGGACTACTTCGCCACACTGGATTTTTCGCCGTGGCAAAAACAGGTCGGAAAAAAGACTTGACAAACCGAAGAAAATGTGGTATCCTATAAAAAACCGTTGATGCGGAGGTAAAGGCGAGTATGCCCGTACAGAGAGCCCGCGTTGCTGAGAGTCGGGTCGGAAACAGGTCGTCAAATGGACCGCGGAGGGTGCAGTCAAAAGGAAACTTCGCTTTTTGAAAGTTCTTTCCCGAGTATTCTGCAACGTGTCGGCATACGTCAGTTGCCGGGGATATGGAAGTATCCCGCAGAGGTGCGCTTCCGCGTTTGGTGCGCGGGGCGAAGCAAGGTGGCATCGCGGATCGCGAAGAAGTTCGATTCGTCCTTGACAGGAATGGGTTTCTGTCAGGGGCGTTTTTCATTTTTCGAAACAGAGAAAGGGGTGTGCGTATGAACATCAAGCCCGACCTTGCACAGGTCAAAGCATATGCGGAAACGGGGAATTACCGTGTTCTGCCGGTCAGCTGCGAGATTCTCTCAGATGTCTGCACGCCAATCGAGGCGTTGCAGATCCTCAAAAACGTGTCGTCGCACTGCTACTTGCTGGAGTCCGTGGCGGAAAAGGAGACGTGGGGGCGCTACACATTCCTCGGATTTGATCCGAAGCTGGAGGTCGATTGCCGGGACGGGCTGCTGACGGTCGGAGAAAAGCAGATTCGCACGGACGACCCGTCGGCGGTCATCCGTTCGCTCCTCGCGGACTATCGGAGCCCCCGGTTAGAGGGACTGCCGTCCTTCACGGGCGGACTGGTCGGGTACTTCGCCTATGACTACCTCGGCTACAGTGAACCGACCGTCCGGCGAAAGACCATCGATACCGAGCGGTTCCGGGACGTGGACCTAATGCTGTTCGACAAGGTCATTGCCTTCGACAACATCCGGCAGAAGATCGTCCTGATCGTCAATATTTCGTTGGACGATCCGGAAAGCGCTTACCGCAGGGCGGAAGGCGAGTTGCAAGCTCTCGCGGACCTGCTTCGACACGGCGAGCGCAAGAAGGAACCGGGCGGACACGTGACCGGGTCGTTCACCCCGCTGTTTGAAAAGGAAGCATACTGCGGAATGGTTAAGCGGGCGAAAAGATATATTTATGAAGGTGACATCTTCCAGATCGTGCTTTCCAACCGGCTTTCCGCCCCGTTTGAGGGAAGCCTGCTTAACACTTACCGAATCCTGCGGACGCTTAACCCGTCGCCGTATATGTTCTATCTGTCCGGGACGGACGTGGAGGTGGCGGGGGCGTCACCCGAGACGCTCGTTAAGCTGGAAAACGGCGTGCTTCACACGTTTCCGCTCGCCGGGACGCGCAGGCGTGGGAAGACCCCGGAGGAGGATGAAGCGCTCGAGCGGGAGCTGCTCGCGGACGAAAAGGAGCTCGCCGAACACGATATGCTCGTCGATCTCGGAAGAAACGACCTTGGGCGGATCAGCCGGTTCGGGACGGTTACGGTCGAGCGGTACCACACGATCCAGCGCTATTCACACGTCATGCACATCGGCTCGACCGTGCGCGGTGAAATCCGCGAACCATTTGACGCGCTCGACGCGGTCAGCGCAGTGCTACCGGCAGGGACACTTTCGGGGGCCCCGAAACTGCGGGCTTGCCAACTTATCGGCGAACTCGAGAACAATAAGCGGGGCATCTACGGTGGTGCAATCGGGTATATCGACTTCACTGGAAACCTTGACACCTGCATCGCCATCCGCATCGCCTACAAGAAAAACGGCACCGTCTTTGTCCGCAGCGGAGCGGGCATCGTAGCGGATTCCGTGCCGGAAAAGGAATTCGAGGAATGTCTCAACAAGGCCGCCGCGGTCGTCTCCGCTGTCAGGCAGGCAAGCGAACTGGAGGATTGAATCATGGTTCTGCTGATCGACAACTACGACAGTTTCTCCTATAACCTCTACCAGATGGTCGGCGAGTTCTGCCCGGACATCCGCGTCCTGCGCAACAACGAGCGGACCGTCGCGGAAATTCGCGAGATGCACCCGGATTTTCTGCTGCTTTCCCCGGGTCCGGGGCGCCCGGAGAAAGCCGGGGTGACGATGGAGGTCGCCCGGACGCTTTCGCGAGAAGTCCCGACGCTCGGCGTCTGCCTTGGACATCAGGCGATCTGCGCCGCTTACGGCGCGACGGTCACCTACGCGAAGAAGCTCATGCACGGCAAACAGTCGGTCGTGACGTTCGACCGCACCTGCCCGCTCTTCGCAGACTGCCCGGAAAAATCTCCGGTCGGGCGCTACCATTCGCTCGCCGTCGATCCGGCGACCCTGCCGGACTGCCTGCGCGTCACCGCGTACACCGATGACGGGGAAATCATGGCGGTGCAGCACCGCCTTTACCCTATCTACGGCGTGCAGTTCCACCCGGAATCCATTCTGACATCAGGCGGAGCGAATATGCTGCGGAACTTTCTTTCCTTAAAAAATTCTAAATAACTTTGTAAATACGGGGTTTGAAAAATGATCAAAGAAGCTATTGTCAAAATTGTAGATCGGCAGGACCTGACCTACGACGAAGCCTACCAGGTGATGAACGAAATTATGAACGGTGAAACCACGCCGACCCAGAATGCGGCGTTCCTCGCCGCCCTCTCCACAAAGAGCACAAAGGCCGAAACGGTCGAGGAGATCGCCGGCTGCGCGGCGGCAATGCGGGAGCACGCCCTGCGGGTGGAAAGTGAATTCGAGTTGTTTGAGATCGTCGGCACAGGCGGGGACGGAGCGCACAGCTTCAACATCTCTACGACGGCTGCTTTCGTCGCCGCCGCGGGCGGGATGAAGGTCGCGAAACATGGCAACCGTGCCGCTTCGTCCAAGTGCGGGACGGCGGACTGCCTCGAAGCGCTCGGAATCAATATCGACCAGTCCCCGGAAAAGTGTACGCGGCTGCTGCGCGATGTCGGGATGTGCTTCTTTTTTGCGCAGAAGTATCACACGTCCATGAAGTACGTCGGTGCTATCCGCAAAGAACTCGGGGTCCGTACGGTGTTCAACATCCTCGGACCGCTGACCAACCCCGCGTCGCCGAAGATGCAGCTGCTCGGGGTGTACGACCAGTCGCTCGTCGAGCCACTCGCGAAAGTACTGATGAGCCTCGGTGTGAGGCGGGGGATGGTGGTTTACGGGCAGGACAAGCTCGACGAGATTTCCCTGAGCGACGCGACGTCCGTCTGCGAGTTTGCGGACGGGTACTACCGTTCTTCGGTCATCACGCCAGAGCAGTTCGGTTTGGAACGGTGCGCGAAATCCGACCTCGTCGGCGGTACGCCCGCGGAGAACGCGGCGATTACGACCGCCATTCTGCAGGGAGAACCCGGTCCGAAGCGAAACGCGGTGCTGCTTAACGCGGGCGCTTCACTCTATATCGGACGCAAGGCGGAAAGCGTCGTGGACGGCGTGCACCTTGCGGCAGAACTCATCGACTCCGGCAAGGCGTATGAAAAGCTGACGCAGTTCGCCGCCGCTTCCAACGCTTAGAACGAAAGGAAGGAACGAACCATGACCAACCCCAAAGGACGCTTCGGCGTGCACGGCGGACAGTATATCCCCGAAACGCTTATGAACGCCGTTATCGAACTCGAAGAAGCCTACGATCATTACAAAAAAGACCCCGACTTCAACCGGGAACTGACGGATCTGCTCAACGACTACGCCGGACGCCCGTCCCGGCTGTATTTCGCGAAGAAACTCACGGATTTGCTCGGCGGCGCAAAAATCTACCTCAAGCGGGAGGACCTCAACCACACCGGGGCGCACAAGATCAACAACGTGCTTGGACAGGCGCTGCTCGCGAAAAAGATGGGCAAGACCCGCCTGATCGCCGAGACCGGCGCGGGGCAGCACGGCGTTGCGACGGCGACGGCTGCCGCCCTGTTCGGCATGGAGTGCGTGGTGTTCATGGGCGAGGAGGACACGATCCGACAGGCTCTCAACGTCTACCGGATGCGCCTGCTCGGCGCGGAGGTGGTTCCGGTTAAAACCGGCACGGCGACACTCAAGGACGCCGTTTCGGAGGCGATGCGGGAATGGACCGGCCGCATCGCAGATACACACTACTGCCTCGGCTCGGTCATGGGTCCGCATCCGTTTCCGACCATCGTGCGGGACTTTCAGGCAGTTATTTCCCGCGAAGCACGGCAGCAGATCCTCGAGAAAGAAGGACGCCTCCCCGACGCGGTTATCGCCTGCGTCGGCGGGGGCTCGAACGCCATCGGCAGTTTTTACCACTTCATTAACGACGAAAGCGTGCGCCTGATCGGCTGCGAAGCGGCAGGACGAGGAATCGACACGCCGGAGACCGCCGCGACAGTCAACACCGGCCGGCTCGGCATCTTCCACGGTATGAAATCCTACTTCTGCCAGGACGAATTCGGGCAGATCGCCCCGGTGTACTCGATTTCGGCGGGGCTGGACTACCCTGGCATCGGCCCGGAACATGCCTACCTGCACGACATCGGTCGAGCCGAGTACGTCCCGGTGACCGACGAGGAGGCCGTGCAGGCGTTCGAATTCCTTTCCCGCACCGAGGGCATCATTCCGGCGATCGAATCGGCCCACGCCGTCGCCTACGCGATGAAGCTCGCTCCCGGCATGGGGAAGGACCGGATCCTTATCGTCACGATCTCCGGACGGGGAGACAAAGACTGTGCGGCCATCGCACGCTACAGAGGGGAGGATCTGCATGAGTAACATTCGAAAGGCCTTTGCAAACGGCAAGGCGTTCATCCCGTTTATAACCTGTGGCGACCCGGACCTGGAGACCACCGCGAAGGTGGTCCGCGCGGCGGTTGAGAACGGGGCGAATCTGATTGAACTTGGCATCCCGTTTTCCGACCCAACCGCCGAGGGCCCGGTCATTCAGGAAGCAAACCTGCGCGCGCTGACCGGCGGGGTGACGACGGCAAAAGTTTTCGATCTAGTCCGGGACCTGCGGCGGGACGTGACGGTTCCGATGGTGATTATGACCTACGCGAACGTGATCTTTTCTTACGGAGCCGAACGCTTCCTTTCAACCTGCGCGAAAACCGGAATCGACGGGCTAATCCTGCCTGACCTGCCGTTCGAGGAGAAGGACGAGTTCCTGCCGGTCTGCAGGAAACATGGGGTGGATCTGATCTCCCTGATTGCCCCAACGTCCGCGCAACGTATCGCGATGATCGCCAAGGAGGCGGAGGGATTCCTGTACATCGTTTCCAGCCTCGGCGTGACCGGGGTGCGCTCGCACATCAACACGGACATCCCATCCATCGTTTCCGTCGTCCGCGAGAACACAGACATCCCCTGCGCGGTTGGATTTGGTATCTCCACGCCGGAGCAGGCGAAAAAAATGGCTGACGCGTCGGACGGGGCGATCGTCGGTTCGGCGATCATTCGGCTGCTCGCGCAGCACGGCCGGCAGGCGGCTCCCTATGTCGGCGTGTTCGTCAAGCGCATGAAGGACGCGGTGCGCTGAAGGGTTTATTAGGGGCCTCCCAAAAAAGAAGGGGAACGGGCGGAAAAAAACTGTGAAAATTTTCTCGTTTTCCCCTTGACATTCGATTGGAAATATGATATGATAGCTATTGACAGCGTGGGAAGTGGTTTCTTTCGCGAGTCAATTGTGCGCCTTTAGCCCAGTTGGATAGAGCGTTTGGCTACGAACCAAAAGGCCGGGGGTTCGAGTCCCTCAAGGCGCGCCACAAAAACGCCGCTTAATATACAAATAAGCGGCGTTTTTGTTTGCTATTCGGGGGTTCTGGGAGAGATGTTTTTAAAAAATTCAACTTTAGTTCAACTCGGTCTAAGAATTCAACGCTTTTTGAGAAAAATCTCCGATTTCCGCGACCATTTAAGACCGAGGATTTCCCCGCGCCTTGCCCCCGTTATCAGGAAAAGGTGAACCATAGTTCGCCACTTTATCGGCTCTTTCTCGAGTGCGTCGCGGATTGCGTCGACCTGCTCCGGCTGGAAATAGTTTACCTCTTTCCGTTCCTGCTTTGGGGGGATTGCCCTCTCCGCGACGTTAAACGGGATAAGCCCCTTCCTTTACCGCTTGCTCTAAAACGCTGGATATCTCAGCCGGTGATGCTCTAAAACCGTTTTGGGGGAAGACGGACGGTTGTCCTCTTTGATAGCGAACGCTTTTTCAAACGGCACGTCAAGCGCGTTTGCGACCGCCTCGGCAACACTGACGTTGACTTCTCGCGAGTATTGCAGGGGCAACTGCTTTTTCTTTCAAACCTGTCTGGAACGTGATGTCCCCGTATGTCAACCCTTTTTTCTTTCGTAGTACCGAGATGTTTATCTTCGCGTAGGCACGTTCCCGGATTTTCCGTTCGCCTTTTTGGGAGAGGGAAGTATACAGGCTGTTCAAGTGGTCTACCCGTAAATCGCGTATTTTGATATGCCCGATTGCCGGGTAAACTCTTTCCGTTAGCAACCGATAACTCGTTATCGTTGTATGCTTTGCCCCTCTCCGTTCTTTCAGGGCTATAACGGATTCGCAGTATTCTTTGAACCGCAACCCGGCCCCGATTCACAGGAGGCCTCCCTTGAGTGAAACGGTTTAAGAGAGATCTACAGCAGAAAAAAAAACAAGTGGATCTTCTGACTGACGTCGTGAGTCAATCGGGCTGCTGAATGTGCCGCTCGCCTAGCACAGTTGTCTTTCACGTTCGAAATATTCCCTGAAATCCTCAAATCCGCGTAAAAATCCAATATACGACAATATCCGA
>CAZHBX010000039.1:0-5265 GCA_964530795.1 uncultured Ruminococcus sp.
GGCAAAAGGGGCATTCGCCCTCCAAAACGGTTCGCCGTTTCTCCCTCCCAATACGAGGGGCACGGCGGGGGTTGTGACAACTCCCGCACCCCCCGCGGGAGAAAAGCATTGGCGGCGAACGCGGCGGCACCTGCAGGGAAAAACGGCGAAGGCGGCGTCCGAGGGGGCGCGGGCCGGGCCGTTTTTTCGGCAAAAGGGGCATTCGCCCTCCAAAACGGTTCGCCGTTTCTCCCTCCCAATACGGGGAGTACGGCGGGGGTTGTGGCAGCCCCCGCACCCCCGCGGGAGAAAAGCTATCTACGCTTCGGCAGATTGCACAAGCAGGATGTGCGGTTTGCCGGATATTCTTTCGCGCCGCACCCGTCAATTTGTTCAAATGTACGAACATGCGGACATTTTCGCCAAAAGTCTACCCCCCCCCGCTTGCATTTTCCTTCCGATTCGCTTATACTGATTGCCGTACAGAAGGGAAAGGAAGGGGAAAAATGTCATGAAACGGATCCTATCGGTTTTCCTGTGCATCGCGCTTCTTTGCGGGGGCATCGCCGTCTATGCGGTCGCGGAGGAGCAGACCGTCGAGGAACGGGTCGCGGAAATGCTGACGCACGAAAGGGAGTCCGGGCAGGTTGTCGTCAACTTTCGGGACGGCGTGACCCGGGAGGAAGCGGAGCGGATGTTCGTCGAGAACGGCGTCCTGACCGACCCGGCGGACCCGGAAGTCGTTTTGCGCTGCAACTGGGATTTCCTGCCGCAGGAGATTCCGCTTTCGTACACGCTGTATGTGGGCGAGGAGCGGATTTCCGACGTGCTGGTGTTCCTTCTTCAGAACGAGTTGGTCAGGAACGCCTGCCCGAATTACACCATTCCCTTGGAGGACCCGGGCGAGATTTTCTATCGCGGCGACGTGGACACCGACGGCGACGTGGACGCGAACGACTACCTGCTGCTGAAGCGGGCGGTAATCGGGACCTACAAGCTGACCGAGGCCGGGGCGCTTCGCGCGGACGCGAACGGAAACGGCAGGATCGATTCGTTCGACTACCTGCTGGTCAAGCGGCACGTGCTCGGCACGTTCAAACTCGGGATCGAATGGAGTGTGTAATCCACAGACAAACCGTCCCGGCGGATTTCCCCGCCGGGACGGCTTTTTTGTGAATCGGGAGAAGGGGGGACCGCCGTCCCCCTTACGCTCCGAATACGGCTTTCGCAAATTCCACGAGCGCCTTCTTCCGGTCGCGGTACAAAGCGGAGCGCTCCTTGTAGTAGCGCTCGCAGAGGCGGTCGGCGCAGTATTTTTCGCCGGACACGAAAAACGTTTCCAGCAGGTCCCGCTGGTAGGGGGTCAGCACCTCATAGCCGCATTGGATCAGCGTCAGCTCCCGCTCCGCGCGAACCCGGCGCGCGTGCTCCCGCACCCCGGCGCATCCCGCCGCCCGCGCCGCCTCCAAGTACCGCTTCCGCCGCAGCAGCGCCTCCGCGCGCCCCAGCGCCGTCTCCAGCTTCGACTTCGTCCCGGCCGTTTTCATTTTCCCGATCAGCTCCTTTCAGGGCAGAACAAATGTTCTTATCTGAAAGTATAGCACAAACGGGGAGGCTTGTCAAGGGGCAAAAACGAGCGAACGATGAGGATTAAGCGACAGGTTCGGCGGACGGGACGGCAGGTTCGGGGAGGTGCGCCTCGACGACCTCGTAGACGGTCTCCTCGGCGATCAGGACTTCGAGGGCGCGGTAGGAGATCCCGTAGAACGGGCACTCTTTGCGGGGGAAGCAGAAGCGGACGGACGTCCCTTCCCGCGCAAGGTTCGGGTAGCCGAGGGCGCGGAGCCGGCGGTATTCCCCGCGGGACGAGGCTTCGTCGGGAAAGCACAGGTCCGCCTCGGCGTTAAACACGTTCCCGTCGTCGTCGAAGCAGTAGGTATAGGTATAGGCAATGCCGTTCTGGGTGGTTTGGACGGTGAGGTAGTCGGTATAGACCAGCAGGATCGTCTCGGAGGGCGGGAGCGACGGCTCCTCGGAGACGGGCGGAACGGACGGCTCGGACGCGGACGGCTCGGACGCGGACGGCTCGGCCGGCGGCGAAAGGTCCGCGTCGGGCGGGTCGCCGACGCAGGACGCGAGCGCGAGGACGCAGGCGAAAGCGCAGGCGCAAAGCAGGACAGGTTTCATCGCGGTTTCCCTCTTTCTATCCATGCAGTATACCACAGTTTCGGCGAAACCGCAAGTGCCTTTTTCGTTCCGGCGCGAAACGGACGGCCGCGAAACGCGGGAAAAGCGCGCGAAAACGAAAAAAACGCAAAAGAATCAAAAAAAACGCTTGACAAATGATTTTTTTATGGTATACTGAAGCAGAGTGAAAAAAAGAGAAAGGAATCCGATCCTATGTCCACTACCACAACCATGCTGCGGAAGGAAGACGTCAAGCGCGAATGGTACCTCATCGACGCGGCGGGCAAGCCGCTCGGACGGGTCGCCGCGCTGGCCGCCACCATCCTCAACGGAAAACACCGTCCCACGTACACGCCACACGTCGATTGCGGGGACTGTGTCGTCATCATCAACGCCGCGGAAGCGGTTTTGACCGGCAGCAAGCTCCAGCAGAAAATCCACTATCGCCACACCGGGTACATCGGCGGGCTGAAGGCCGAGAAGTACAGCACGCTGATGGCGGCCAGGCCGGAGAAGGCGATGGAGCTGGCGGTCAAGGGAATGCTGCCGAAGAACTCCATCGGCGACAAAAGTTTCGCCCGGCTGAAGGTCTATGCCGGCCCCGAACACAAGCAGACGGCCCAAAAGCCGACGCCTGTGGAAGTTTAAGGAGGGAAAAGGAAATGACGTATACACCAGCTGTTCCCTATTTTTACGGCACGGGCCGCCGAAAGACCAGCGTCGCCCGGGTCCGCGTCCTGCCCGGCACGGGTTCCTATACGATCAACGGCAAGCCGGCCGAGCAATATTTCGGGCTTGATACGCTGCTGCTGCTGCTCAAGCAGCCGTTCGCGGTGACGGGCACGGAGGGCCGCTTTGACGTGGTCTGCACGGTCAAGGGCGGCGGACTGTCCGGTCAGGCCGGCGCGGTGCGGCACGGGATCTCTCGTGCGCTGCTGCAGGCGGACGACAATTTCCGTCCGCTTCTGAAGAAGGCGGGGCTGCTGACCCGCGATCCGCGGATGAAGGAACGCAAGAAGTACGGTCTTAAGGCCGCCCGCCGCGCGAGCCAGTTCAGCAAGCGTTAACGCGTTCCCGCCGCGTTCCGCTCCGTTCCGGAGGAGAAGTTTATGCGCAAAAAGAAAACGCCCTACACGGCGTACCGCGACGGACAATGGACGCTCTGGATCATCCTCGCCGTCACCGCCGTCAATCTGGTCATCGCCGCTTTCTCCTTCGGACTGTTTTTTCCGCTCTCGGCGTGGGTGCCGCGCCTGCTGATGGTGAACGGCGTCGAGGCGGCCGCCGCGCGGAATCCCGCCGGGCCGTGGTGGATCGCCGGGTGCGTCGTGCTGTACCTCGCCTACCTGGTGTGCGCCGTGCTGTCGTATCGGTCCGACCGCTTCCCCGCCATGCGCGTGGCGCTTGTGCTGTATGCGCTGGACAGCGCGTACTTTCTGCTCGTCGTGGCGCTGCCGGTCATCGCGACCGACGGGTTCCGCCCGACCCACATCATCGAGTTCCTGTTCCGCGGGTTCGCCGTGCTGCAATTCTACGGCGCCGACCGGGCGTTCCATGACCCCGCGCGCAAGGACCCGTCCTACCGTCTCCCCGTCCCGCCGCCGAAGGACGACGGCGACGGCGATTCGCAGGACGACGACGACGAGGATCAAGGCATTCCGTGGTAAGCCGAAAACGCAGGGACGTACCGTCCGCGTACCGGGCGGAACGCGGAAAAATTGGATAAGACGGGAAAATTCCGAACTTGTCAAGGGGGACCGTTCTATGTTAAACGCTATCCCCAGGAAAACCTGCGGCGCGCTTCTGCTCGCGTCGCTGGTGCTGACGGCCGGCCGGGTGCGGGACAACGGGAAACGCGCCGGATCCGTCCGGGGCGGAACGGACGCGGCCGGAAATCTCGGCGGAAAGCAGTGCGGAAACGGAAAAGGCCGATTCAATCGGCCCGTCCCCGCTGAAATCGGGAAACACGTCCGCAGGTGCGCCGGCGGGGGGCGAATCGCCGTACGCTTTCGCGTTTCCGGGGGTTCTGCCATTCCGCGACGCGGGGAGTGAATCGCCGTCCGGGCCGTCCGCAGGTGCGCCGGCGGGGGGCGAATCGCCGTACGCTTTCGCGTTTCCGGGGGTTCTGCCATTCCGCGACGCGGGGAGTGAATCGCCGTCCGGGCCGTCCGCAGGTGCGCCGGCGGGGGGGCGAATCGCCGTACGCTTTCGCGTTTCCGGGGGCTCTGCCATTCCGCGACGCGGGGAGCTACCGGCAGTTGCTGGAGGAAGCGGACGACCGGGTCGCCGTCGTGAAGCATTCCCACGACGACGGGGCGGGGGACGTTTGGTCTGTCACGTTCATGAGCGTTGAGGCGGCGAACACGTACCGCGAAAAGGCGGACGCCGGGGACTTCCCGTGCGGCGCGGACCCGGGCGACGGGGTGCTCGAAAACTAGGCGTTCTTCCCGGACGGAACCGTGTATGCGTGCTATCGGAACGGCGCCCCCGGTCCCGGCGCAAAGGGATCGGTCCGCATCGGCGGAGACGCGGTCACGGCGGACCTCCGCTGGGGCGAACTGTCGGACGGAGAAGCCGGCCGGGTGGAAGGACTGTTCGCCTGATGGCGGGCGCGCCTCCGGGGCGAGAAGAAATTTCATGGTAACAGGCTGAAACGCAAGGGCGTATGCCCCTGCGTTTCAGCCTGTCGGGGCGTGTGCCGCGTGTTCGGGGAACACGCTTTCGGGGGACAAACGCCCCCTTTTTGTCGAAAAGCGGCCCGGCTTGTGTCCTGCCGCCGCGCCTTCGCGGAATGGGGGCGGGGAACGCGTTCAACGGACCCCGCTCCCCGTAAATAGTACCCTGCAAGCGGAAACGACCCATGAGATTCCCTCACGGGTCGTTGCGTTATTTCGTCGTATACCGGCTGAGCAGCTCGTTTCGCGTGCGCCGCGTGTTCGGGGCGCGACTGTACTCCGCGAACTCGTGAAGCCCTTCCGGACGGCAGCTCGTTTCGCGTGCGCCGCGTGTTCGGGGAACACGCTTTCGGGGGACAAACGCCCCCCTTTTGTCGAAAAGCGGCCCGGCTTGTGTCCTGCCGCCGCGCCTTCGCGGAATGGG
>CAZHBX010000039.1:5365-15051 GCA_964530795.1 uncultured Ruminococcus sp.
TCACGGGTCGTTGCGTTATTTCGTCGTATACCGGCTGAGCAGCTCGTTTCGCGTGTGCCGCGTGTTGACCAGATGCTCGCTGTACGCCCGCAGCGCCTGCGCGAGCGCGTCGTCGTCCGGCGAACCGGCCGGCATGTACGCCGTCACCCGGTCCGCGAGCGCGAGCAGCACCGCGGACTCCAATTCCTCCCCCTCGAGCCGTTCGAGCTCCAGCTGGATCCGCTCCGCGTGCTTCCGCGCCGCGTCGCCGGCCGCCCGATGCAGCAGGTAGGCCAGCACTCCGCTGACCACCGCCCCGAGCACCCCCGCCGAAGCGGCGGCGACCCCGAGCAGGTCAAGCACCGTTCCGTCCGTCCACACGGTGTCCCCTCCTCCCTACAGGTCGTACAGGACAAAGCACAGCAGGTCCGTCAGCCGCCGCAGGGCGTCGGAAAGGGCGCCCGTTCCGCGGCGCTTTCCCGCAAATTTCATCGGTCGTTTTTCTTCCTTTCAATTCGTATCATTTCCGGATTTTCCCCCGTCCGCGCCGCCGTTCCGCCCGGCGAACTGCTTGACAAGGTTGTTCGCGTAGACGCTGCAGGCCGCGCACAGGATTCCCTGCGTCACGGACGAAAACAGGGTCTGCGCGAGCCCGGCGCCTTCGCCCCAGAAGTAGGCGAAGCAAACGGCGATGCCCGCGCCGCAAAGCACGAACGGGATCAGCCAATCCCGCAGCGGACTGCGCTTGAGCAGGATCCCGAGGACGTACAGCACCGGGACGAGGACGAACAGTTCGCCGCGCAGGTAGTCGGTAAGGTCGATGTTCATCGGAAAATTCCTCCTTTTCGGTTCCTTTGTTTCAATCGGGAGCGGCGCGCGGGAAATTGACGGGATTCGCGCATCCGCGTCACTTCAGCGCACCGCCGAGTTCCAGTTTCTGCTTTTCGGCCCGCTCGTAGAACGACTCGAGGTAGTTCGACAGGCCCAGCTCGCTCACGACGTACTCGAACTGGTCCTCGTCCTGACTGTGCTCGTACAGGTAGTTCAGCTGGTCGGCCCGGGCGCTGCGCTCCACGAGAGCGGCCAGATCGTTGGCGCTGTAGCCCGCGTGGCAGTAGATGCCGTAGGCCACACGGTAACCGACCTCGTAGGCGTGCTCGCCCTGCTTGCGCAGTTCCTCCGCCGCGTCGGCCGCCGCCGCCGCCTTCTTCGGGTTATACCCCATCGACCGCAGGTTGAACAGCAGCTCCGCCTCGTATTCCTCGCTCAATCGATAATTCGACAGCACATTGTCCAGCATGGCCTTCAGCGCCGCCTGCTGCGGGAGGGTCAGGACCTTGCCGCCCCTGCCCGCGGACGCGACCATCTGCTTCGCCAGCGCCGCCGCCTTGACCTCCGGGTTGTGCGTTTCCCCGAACAGGCTGCCGTCCGCCATCGAGCTTTTCCCGGTAAACGAACCGACCGCGCTTCCGCTCGTCCGCCCAAGCGTATCGCCGAATTGCTTCGGGTTCTTTGCGGCGTCCGAAAGGCCCTTCTCGGCGAGGTAGTCGGCGATTCCCTTGCCGCCCGTTTCCCCGTCCGCTTTCTGCGGGCCGGAAGCGCTCCCCCTGCCCGCGGACGCGGCCTTTGAAGCCGCCGCGGCCGCCTTTTCCGCCGCGAGGGCCGCTTCGCGGTTCGCTTCCGCCGCCGCGAGGTCCGACGCGAGGCTCGCCTGCCGTTCGGCGCTTTCCGCCCGCTGCTGCGCGAACGAGAGGTCCAGCTCGTGCTGCTTGTCCGCCAGTTCCGCGTCAAGCGCCGCGTCGCGGCTCCGCCGGTCGCTGTCGATGCCGGCGAGCTGGTTGCGCAGGGCGACAAGCAGGTCGAGACTGGTCTGCGCGTTCTCCCCGGACAGCGCGAGTCCGCGCGACGCGAGCCGCTGGTCGAGACTGCGCTCGGTCCGCTGCGTTTCGATACCCGCCCGCCGCTTCTGCTCCGCCGCCTGCGCCGCCGATTCCTTCTTTTGCGATTCATATCGCGCCCGCGCGTTCTGCCGGGCGGTTTCGTACAGCCGCGCAAGTTCCTCCGCCTCGGCGGAATAGCTTTCGAGCGCCGCCTTCGCGCGTTCGATCGCTTCCTCGTATTGACTACTGGATGCCATGTCTCAAATACCTTCCTTTCCGTATCACGAGCAGTCGCAGCTCGCTGAGTTCGAAATCCGTCGACGAATCCGTCAGCAGCACCGACAGCCGCACGCGGTCCGCCGTCGGCAGCCCGCCGCACCGCAGCGAGCCGCCGAGAACCCGTCCCGCGCCGCAGGCCAGATGGACGTGTTCGTACCCCGCCGAAACGCCCGCCGGCAGCTGCTCCCCGTCAAACGAGAACAGCAGCCGCACGTCCCCGCACGCGTGGACCGTCCAATCCAGCCGCACCGGCTTGACGCGGTCGCCCGCGACCGTCAGATACGGACTGACCCACGTCGCGTCGAACGTTTCGCCGACGTCGGTCCCGACGTCCGGGTCGAGGCAGACGATCCGCGCCGTCGACGCGAAGTACAGCTTGCCCCCGTACTCGACCGGGTACTTCGCCCGCAGCCCGGTGTAGCGGTACCATGCCCCGACGCGGTACCGGTAGACGAGCGCCCCGGTTCCGCCGAAGAAGAAGAACAGCTCCCCCGTCGCCCGCAGGTTGAACAGGCACATCTCGTCGTACCCCGCGTGCGCGAGCACCTCCCGCATGGTTTCCCCGACCGGCTCGGAGAAGCACTTCGCGTTTCGCTCGTTCTCGACCGCCGTCGATGTCCACCGGTTCAGCCCGTCCGCGCACAGCGTCACCGGGTCGTTCTCCATGATGCACCCCGCGTTCCGCAGCAGGTTCCCTTTCTCCCCGTTCAGGTTAAACACCGGAAACGACGCATAGGTGTTTCCCAAGGTGTCGTTTTGCAGCTCGCAGTACGAATAGAACGCCCGGTCCTTCGTAAAAATGAGCTGCCGGTCGTACTGCGAAACGATGTCGGTGATCTCCGAGTCCCCGATGACGGTGTAGTTATTTTCCGGAAAGTACTCGGCGGACGGCTGCCCGTCGGCAAGCTCGGAGTGGAAGCGGACGTTCGGCTGGTCGGGGTTGCCCCACAGAAACACATGCCCGTCGGTGTCCCCGCCGAACAGCATTACCCCGGTCGCCTTCAGAATCGTGTCCCGCTTGTCGCCGTTCATCCGGTAGGTGACCTCGAGGATATGTCCGTCGCCGATCGGGCTTGCGAACGTGACCGTCCCGTTCACGAGGTCGGTGTCCGACGGCAGGATCGTCCCGCTTTTTCCGTCGAGCGCGAGGTTCGAGATCGCCCCCAGCCCCTTTTCGGGCAGGTGGTACGTCCGGTCCGTCGCGTTCGTCACGAACTGCGCCCTGCGGTACGGGGTCAGCATATTGACGTCCTCGAACGGCTCGCCCGCGCCCGCCGGGGTGCTGCCGATGACGACGAGCGGGATATACCCCGAGACTTCGTGAACCCCCTCGCCGTCGTATACGGAGTAGCGGTCCGTCGTCTTGATGTACACCCGCTTGCGGAACTCAAAAAACGTGCAGGCCCCGGTCCCGGCGCTGCCGATCTCCGACGAGGACGCGAAGTCCGCGCTCGCCCGGTAGAGTTTGCCCGCCGAGGTATACAGAAAATGGTGCTCCGTGCCCAGGTAGCCGCTCCACATTCCGTCGATCGGAGTGTTCTCCGACAGCACCACCTTTTGCCCCGGGCGCTTGCGCAGCGTCCGGTTCTCGGTCACGCAGTAGTTCGTCATGTTCTGCGCGGTCGCGAGGTCGCCGCCGAACCGGACCCGCTCGTCCAGCCCGCGAAACGCCGTCGCCCGCAGCGCGCCGTTCATCCGTACACCTCAACGATGCCGTGCGCCGTGCTTTTCCCGTCCGCGAGCAGCGCCGCCCGCGCCTCCCGGGCGTAGAGCAGCAGCGCGTTCGCCATCTCGCTGTCCTCCTCCGCGATCAGCGCCGCCGCCAGCCGGTATGGCAGCAGCGACTCCGCGACGTTTTGCGGGAGCGGCACCTCGTCCGCCAGCGTCGTCAGCTTCTTCGGCACCAGCGTCGAGCGCACAACCCGCTCGCTCAGCGGCGTCAGCTCCGTAATCAGCAGGTTCATCAGCCCCAGCGACCGGCTCCGCAGGTCCTTCAGGTCCTCCCGCAGCCCGCTTTCGCCTTCCGCGCCGCCGTGCGCCAGTCCGCACAGGTCCAGCGCCAGATCCAATACTTCGTTTCCTGTCATGGTTTTCTCCTTTCCGCAAAAGGGGTACGGGGGGAACGCGTGGGGGAAGCGCCTTCCCCCACCGTACCGCAATTCGTATGGCGTTAATTTGCCGTAACGTTTCTGTGCAGGATCATGCCGACCGCGGCGCCCGTTTCGCTCAGCGTGGACGCGCCTGTGAGACTGAAATAGACTTTGCCGTCCGCGCGGACGTGGGCGGCCGTGTCGAACGGGATCGCGGTGATCTTTTTCTGGACGGCCTTGAACTGCCTGTCGCCGGCCGCCGCCGGGCCGTCGCCGGCTTTCAGCGTGACCGTGATGGCCGCGGCGGCCGCGGACGCGTCCAGCACGAGCACCGCCGGATCCGCCCCGCCGTTCGCGACCGCGCAGCACTCCTCGCTCGTCGCCGCCGCCGCCGTTTTCGTCATCGTGATCTCCTGCGCGCCGTTCGCCGCCGTCAGGATCGAAGTGGGATATGTCGTCATATGATTCTTTCCTTCCTGTTATAAATTTGATCAAACGTTTTGGCTGAGAGAAAAGGGGTTCAGTTCGCCCCTTCGGCGACCGGGGCGCACACGAGTTCCTTCGGGCGGATGACCTTCGCGCCGAACACGAGCCGCCCGCGGACCGCCTTGTCGAAGGACTTCTCCATGCGGTCGATGACCTGCGTTTCCAGCACCTGCTCGGCGTAGGCGATCGCCGAGTAGGACCCGGCGAGCATCATGGTCTTGCCGGAGGAAACGGCGAGCTGGTTGGACACATAGACGTCGCAGCCGAGCTCGTCGGTGAACCCGACCGCGCCCGTGCCGTGCACGCCGTTGTTGATCTGGAACTTGACCCCGGCGAGCAGCAGCTTCGCCTTGACGAACGGCGGGACGACGATCCAGATGCGGCCGTCCGGCACGTTCTGCTCCTCCAGCTTCTGCTTGACCGACGCGACCAGCCCCAGCACGTTTTCCGACGTGACCGTCGTGTCCGCCAGCTTCGTCCCCGCGTCGCCGTACAGCCCGAACACGTAGGCGTCCGCCTCGTTCCGCAGCAGGTAGGACGCACGCCGCGTCTGGCTGTCCGCCAGCCCGATGCACGAACGCAGCTCCTCGAGGTCCTTCACCTTGAACGAGAACGCTTTGTCCTGGTCGACGTACAGCGTCGTCGCGCTGTCGTTCACGTCCTCGTACGTCAGCTCGCCCTCGTAGTCGTATACCGACGGGTCGTTCAGTCCGACAAACGTCACCGCGTCGCCCTTGTTCTTGATGTCCCCGACAAACGACGTGTTGCACACCGTGTTCGCCAGCAGATTGTCCTCGTTGCTTCGAATGATCTCCGCACTGATGATTTTTTCAATGCTGTTGTAATTCGCCATAGGTTTTTTTCACCCATTCCTTTCTGTTTTGGTTGTGCCCGTAAGAACCTGCCCCCTGTCCCCGCGTAGGGGATGCCTCTCGGGTGTCGTTCGTTCGCCGCTGTTCGTCAGCCATACGTCGCATCGCGCGGGGAGGGGGTGCGAGGGGTACGGCGGGGGAACGGGTTCCCCCGCGCCCATCCTTGCAAAAGGGGTTTCCGGATTTTCCCTTTCCGTCCCCCAAACGGGGAGGAAGGCGGCGGTCAGCGCCAGTTTTTCATCGAGCGGACGACGCTGCCGTAATTCTTCGCGATGTCCCGCACGGACATCCGCTCGATCTGTTCGGGCGTGTAGGACGGCTCGGTGCTGCCGGACACGTCGCTCGCCGCCGCCCCGCTCCGGGACGCCGCGTCGCGGTTCGCCCGCTCGGCGCGGCCGCCGGATTCGCGGTTCGTCAACGCGTAGAGGGCGTATGCGTGCCGCAGGTCCATGCCGTCGGAGACTTCGTCCCAGACCGCCTTGGGAATCTCGTCGGTTTTGACGTCGGGGAACAGCTCGCGGAAGGCGGCGACGTCGGCCTTGAGCGCTTCGGCCTCGTCCGCCTTGCGCTTGCTTTCGCGCTTCTCCCGGCGGAGCGCCTTGGCGTTGTTGAGTTCCTCGACGATCTCGGGGGGCAGCCCGCCGTCCGCGTAAGCGACGGGGGAATCGGCGTAGTCGCTTTGCAGCAGTTCCAGGAAGTCGTCGATCCGCAGTCCTCTCGCGTCCGCGATGTCATACACGATGTCCAATATCCTGTCGTTCGTCAGTGGCTTCTTCATGCGTCTTATCCTTTCTGTCTGTCAGTTGAATTTTCCTTGTCCTGCGGTGCGCGGAGGGCTTTTTTCCCCCCCGACGTACCCCTTACGCCCGGCTTTGCGCCGCTTTGACCTCGTCGAGCAGCTCCTGCTTTTTCGGCAGCAAATTGTCGGGCAGGCGTTCCAGGTACTGCGCGAAGGTGATCTGTCCGAGCCGGAGGAGATTGTCGAGGGTGTTGAGGGCGGTGATCTCCGACCAGTAGGTCCCGGCGCCGACATCGACGCGGCAGGAGAACAGCATCGCCCGTCCCGCGGACAGCCCGAACGGCTCGTAAACGACTTCGCCCATGACGGGGGATTCCCCGCCGCCCGCCGCGGGCGCGGAGGACGGCACGAGGCGCCCGTCGTCGTAGTACGCGAAGAGAAAATCGAGCCAGACGAGGCCGATGTCCTCGACGAACTGGTAGAGGGCCCGCTTGACGTTCTCGAGCGGGAGGTTGGAACTCTGCTGCAGCGCGAGAATGGCGGAGGTGTTGTTGGGTACGACATCGCCGAGCGCCGCGTCGGTCGCGCCCATGAACTCCTTGGTGGTGGTGATGGCGAGCCGGATCACGTCGAGCATCCCGGCCTGCAGCTGCCCGGCGGGAAGAATCTTCGCGACGTTCTCGACCGGCCCGTTGACCGCGACGGCCTCGCCGACCCGGTTGGTCCACTCCTCGATGACCGTCGAGTCGTAGACGACCTTGGAGAACGCCGTGTCCATCATGTGCTTCATGACCATCGCGAACGCCTTGTTGATGAAGATCTGGTTCTCGATCAGGCTCGTGCCGACGGCCGCGCCGTGCCAGCAGCCCTTGACCGGGGTCCAGTTCATGACGGCGACCGGGTAGCGGGTCAGCCGGAGGTTCGTTTCCTCCTGGATGACCGCCGAGCGGGTGGACTTGCGGAACCGGATCCACCCGTCCTCCCCCCGCCAGAGCTTGATGAGCGAAATGCACCGCGTGTCCGCAAGCTCCGTTTTCGCCAGATCGCCGCTCTCCGCCTGCGTGTCCGAATCCGGGACGATGCGGTCGAGGTCGGCCTCGTCCTTGCCGTTCGCCTTCGCCTGCCGCCGAAGGCTGTCCACCGTTTCCCGCATGGAAAGCAGAATGTACGGCTGCTTCTCGACCGACCGGGTGTTCGGGTCGCCGAAAAAGACGTTCGTGTTGTCCACCAGCGTGCTCACGAAGTCCCCCGTGTACGCCTGCCCCGTCCGCACCGCCGGGTCCCAGTAGGTGTAGCACACCGCGTCGCCCGAGATCGCCGCTTCCCGCAGCGCGTCCGCCAGCAGCGCGTCCATCTTCTGCTTCTCCCACCGATACGCCGTGATCCGGTTCAGCTTCTCGGCGCTTTGCGCGGCCTTCGCCGCTTCCGCCGGATCCCCCGACGGCATATCCGGGGTGAACCGCATCCGCACCGCGCCCGAAAGCACCGTAGACGTGAAGTAGTCGATGATCCGCCGGAAAAGGTTGAACACCGGCGTCGGCAGACCGCCCGACTGCACCCCTTCCCACTGTTCGCCCCGGTAAAACCGCTCGTTCGCGTTTACCCGGTCGTACAGTCCGATCGCGTAGTGGTAGTTTTTGCCCTGCTCGTACAGCTTCCAGTCCTCCGTGCAGGTCGTTTCTCTATGGAACATGGGTTGCCTCCTTGTTTTTCGTGATTCGTAATGGGTACGCGGGGGTCCCCCGCGCCCCGCGGAATGCGAAGCCGCCTTCGGTGACGGTCCTCATTTTTTCCGCCCGCTAATACGCCAGCCAATCCGTAAAGTCGTCGTCCTCTTTCCTTCGCCTCGGCGGCGGGAACGCGTAGATGCTTTCGCGCGGGGCGCAGGCCTGCGGGCGGTTGGACGGGACGCGGGACATGACGGCGTAGCGGAGCGCCTCGGGCGCGTGGGTCAGCTCGTGGGGGGTGTCGGTGGCGTCCTCGGCGACGTTGGGGTCGAAGCGGAGGAGCGGCAGACAGCGGAGCAGTTCGGTGCAGGTGCGGAAGATGACCAGCCGGGGCTGCCCGGACGCGGAGAGGTGGAGGTACTCCCGCAGGACGCGCCAGCCGGGAATCCGCGCGTTGTTGGCGCGCAGGAGGGACCGCACGCCGGCGGCGGAGAGGATGTCGAATCCGCTCTTGCCGGATTCCTGCCGCCGGTTCCAGAGGTCGGGCGACGCGACGGTGTAGCGGACCGGCTCGTCCGGCGGGGTGGAATCGACGATGAGCCGGCCGGCGTCGGACAGGACAAGGTCGCTCGCGCAGCGTTCGCGGTAGACGTAGAGCGTGCGGTCGGACGCGACGGCGAGCCAGAGGACGGCCGTGCGGTCCAGCCCGTAGTCGAGCGCGCGGAAGCGGATCCACGCGCGGGGAATCTCGAACGGCTCGCAGGTGTGCTTTTCGTAGTCGAACTCCGGGAAGAAGCGGCCCTCGAAGGCGGACCAGTCGCCGTAGAGCATCGCCCGGCGCCGGGTCTCGGGCAGGGCGAGCAGGGTCCGGACGTAGTCGGGGTCGTTCTCCATCAGGTAGGTGTTTTCAAAAACGAGCGACCGGATGAAGCGGTAGTCCCCGGGGTTCTCGTTTTCGCGGTAGCGCCGGTCGACGAACAGCCGCTTGACCCAGTCGTGGCCGACGCCGCCGGGGTTGCAGGTCAGGTACATGCGCGGCCTGAACGGGGTCGTCATGCTGCCGGACCAGCGGTTGCACTCGGTCAGCGCGAAGAACTGCTTCTCCGTGAAATGCGTCGCCTCCTCCAGTCCGATGACCTCGTAGGCCTGCCCTTGGAATTGCAGCACGTCGTTCTCGCTGTCGCAGTAGCCGAGCCGGATGCGCGAACCGTTCGGGAAGCGGAACTCCTTTTCGGTCGAGGCGTATTTCGCGATGCCGTTTAACAGCTTCAGCAGCGGCAGCAGGTGATTTTCGCGCAGCTCGCCGAGCGTCCGGCGGAGGAGCAGAATCTGCACCCCGTCGTTGCCCAGCGCGAGCAGCACCAGCTTCATGCGCATCGCCCAGCTCTTGCCGCCGCCCCGCGCGCCGCCGTACGCCGTGTACCGCGCCTGCGACTCGAAGAACGCTTTCTGTTTTTCATTGGGTTGGATCCGTATTTCCATATGTCGCCTCTTTTCCGGGAAGGAGTCCGTTGGGGGTGCCGGCACCCGCGGCCGCCCCGCGCAGACGGGAAATTCCATGCCCTCGGTAAAAATGATTTTCTGCTAAGTAGAAACCCGCGAGCCCCCCGCGCAAACGGGAAGTTCCCCGCGCGCCGGCCGGAATCCTTCCGTTCGCGGGGAAAAACCGCTCCCGCCCCGCCGTCCGTTTCCGC
>CAZHBX010000040.1:0-13456 GCA_964530795.1 uncultured Ruminococcus sp.
CCATCTCCAATCTTCAGCCCCTGCTTTAAGCCAGACAAGAATCCCATATAAACTCGCTCGCCAATCGAACAATGTCCGCTTATCGCACTATTGCCCCCTATCATAGAATGTTTTCCTACCACAGTATCATGCCCAATTATCACATGCGGATGCACAAATACGTTCTCTCCTATATCTACGCAGGAACTAATCACAGCGTACTCACCTATAACCGATCCTTTCCCAATCTTTGCGCTCCCATCAATATACGAGTTGGGGTGGATAACCGTTCCTAAAGGAACCCCTTCATTTGCCAATTTATTATACAATATCCTACGTATTTCCGGCTCCCCAACAGCAATCACCACTTCTAAATCATGGTAAATCTCTTTTGTATCCGCTAGGGAATGTACCTCTACTCCCTGCACGCTTTTTATCTCTTCGTTATCGTCAATAAAAACAATTCTTTCCCATCTCCCGCTCACCGCATTTATTTTTTTAGCAAGAACGCGTACCTCCCTGCCCAATCCGCTTGCCCCATAAACTCCAAGTACCATTATATTTCTTCACTGCCTTCCTCTTTTTTCTTCCTTACCTCTGCCAAACTGTAACTCAAGCCCGCACGATCCGTTGCAACGCCCTCACGCCGCAACACAACCACGAATGTCCGAAGCAGAATCTTGACATCGAGCAGGAAACCCATTGACTCCACATATTCCACATCGTACTCCAGTCGCCTGTCCCAGTCCACGTAGTTCCTGCCATTCACCTGCGCCAAGCCCGTCAAGCCAGGCCTCACGGTATGCCGTTGCTTTTCTCTCTCCGTATAGTAAGGCAAGTAACACGGCACCAATGGGCGTGGCCCCACGAAGCTCATGTCTCCCTTGAAGATATTGAAAAGCTCTGGCAGCTCGTCTAAGCTCGTCTTCCTTAAAAATATCCCAAACCTCGTGAGCCGCTCGACATCCGGCAACAGATTGTCCTCCCCGTCCGTCTTGTTCGTCATGCTCCGAAATTTATACAAACGGAAAGTTCTCTCGTCCTTACCTGTGCGGTCTTGAACGAATAGGACAGGGCTGCCTAGCTTGACGCGGACGAGGATGGCGACAATCAGCAAGACGGGGCTCAGCACAACCATGGCAAACCCAGAGAGCGCAACATCCAGTAAACGCTTTATGTATTTCCGATACACGTCCATCTCGCCCTCATTCCAAAATCCCCCTCGCCACTGCGGTCACGTCAACCATGCCACTTCGTTTTCGGACAAAACGAAACGCAAAAAGCGAACCCAATCTCCCCAGTCCAACTGGGGAAATCGAGTCCGCTCTCTTGTCGAAAACGCCGTATTTAAGCTACGCAAAATAGACAGAGCTCTGTCTGTCTGTCTGTCTGTCTGTCTGTCTGTCTGTCTGTCTGTCAGGATTATATCACCATCAAACATGCTTGTCAAGCCCTTTTCAAAATATTTTTTCGATTACAAATCACTTTTGACAAATACCTCAAGACCCCTGCACAATGCCGATGACGAACGGGCGTGCAGAAGCAAAGCGCGTATCCCCTGCAAATCAACCCGGTTTTGTCGCCGGAAGGTAAAACGATTCACACCGCCAAACGGGAAGGTCTGCCGGCCGGAATCCATGCGGTTTTGCCGTCTGTTTTCGCAAGCCTCGGCAGCGCGTCTTTCGGTATCGAAACTGCCCCTTGACAATGGCGAAAACATGCTCGACTTTCGCACGAACGGACGGCTTTTCGCGCTCTCTGCGTTTGATCTGCGCTTTGGAACGGTTGGCCCTCTTCTTGCTTTGGGACGGTCTGCGGTTGACTTTATGCGGTGATGCCTTCATTTTCAGAACAACGCCGTGAGCAGTTCGCCCGCAAATTTCGTCGCAGGCGGCACCGAAAGCAGGCTCTCCTCACAGTACAATCGCACCTTCAGAAGAGCCGCATCGGTCTCTTCAACCGTCCCGTCGCCGTTCAAATCGCCGTTAGGCAGCCGCGACTCCCCCAGCCGAATCGTTCCCGCTACAAAACGACGCAGCAACACGTAGTCCGCCGCATCTAACCGGCCGTTGCGGTTCAGGTCGCCCGGGCCGACGACCGGCACTTCCACCCCGTCCGCCTGAAGCGGCTTCTCCATCAGGGCCAGGCGCGGAGGTTCTTGCTCGGTTTTCTGCCCGGACACCCACGCGGGCAGCTTAATATACTTGATATACCCGTACCGTGCGCCCAGCCAGCCGGTCTCGCAGAATTCTTTCCATGTATAGAAATGCTCGCGGTAGTGCGGCGATGCGCTCAGCCCGCCCTCGAAGGTGGTAAACCCATCGCTCCGGATGGAGACGATCAGCAGGCTGTGCCCCATGAAGTCCGAGCCGTACAGGCACCCGGCGTTGCAGACGCGGATCACCGCGCCCGGCTGCGCCATCAAGACGTATTCCTTCAGATGTTCAGGCGTCAGCGTCAGTTCCCGCTTAGATTTTTCCTGCAGCAGGTTGTTCTCATAGAAATTGGAATGAATGGTTTCGCCCCAGATTTTTTCGTAAAACTTCGCCACGTAGGACCAGCATTCGTCGTGGGACGAGGAAAAGTCGCTGCACCGCAGATTCACGCCGTTGACGGTATACGCCTGTTCCGCCGTCACCGCCACTCCCAAAGGAAAGAGCAGCAGGGCCAGCAGACCGAGCGTCGCCACGAAGCGGAGCGTCTTTCGCATACGGTTTCCTCCCGTTGGATATGGATTTTGGCAGGGTGTTGCCGCAACGTATTTTTGCCGGGAAAGTCGGGTTTCAGTTGCTACATCTTTATTATTTTAGCAAAGAAATCCGTTTCTGTCAACCCTTTTTCGAAAAAAAGACGAAAATTTGCGTTTTTTGGCCCTTCTTTTACCATATTTTTGCGAATTTGTCAGCTATCCAACCTTTGTACGGTCGTGCCTCAATCGGCGACTCCTGCCGCCGGAAAAATAAGACCTTGCGGGTCCTGCCCCTGCAAGGTCCTTTTTGCAAGTGTTGAAAACGCCTTACGCTTTCTTCTTCCCGCGAATGGCGGCCTGCGCGGCGGCAAGGCGTGCAATCGGCACGCGGAACGGCGAACAGGACACGTAGTCCAACCCGATTTCATGGCAGAACGCGATGGAGGATGGATCGCCGCCATGTTCCCCGCAGATTCCGCAGTGCAGCGACGGACGGGTTTTGCGGCCCAGTTCTACCGCCATTTCCATCAGTCGACCCACGCCGGCCGTGTCAAGACGGGAAAACGGGTCGGACTCATAAATTTTTGATTCGTAGTAGGCGGGCAGGAACTTCCCGGCGTCGTCGCGGCTGAAGCCAAACGTCATCTGCGTCAAGTCGTTCGTGCCAAAGCAGAAAAATTCCGCTTCTTTAGCGATTTCGTCCGCCGTCAGCGCGGCGCGCGGAATCTCGATCATCGTGCCGACCTCGTATTGCAGGCTCTTCCCCGAGGCGGCGATGATTTCGTCCGCCGTGCGCACGACGGTCCTCTTGACGAACTTCAGTTCCTTCGCTTCGCCGACCAGCGGAATCATGATCTCCGGCACGATGTTCCAATCCGGATGACGTTCCTTAACGGCAAGCGCAGCACGAATCACCGCCGCCGTCTGCATCTCGGCGATTTCTGGATAGGTGACGGTCAGGCGGCAGCCGCGATGGCCCATCATCGGGTTGAACTCATGCAGGTCGGCGATGAGCTGGCGGATGGCGTCAGCAGACTTGCCCTGCGAAGCGGCGAGCGCCTCGATGTCTGCGTCCTCGGTCGGGACGAACTCATGCAGTGGCGGATCGAGGAATCGTACCGTGATAGGATATCCGCCGAGCGCCTCAAACAGGCTTTCAAAGTCCGCCTGCTGCATCGGCTGAATCTTCGCGAGGGCGGCACGGCGCTCCTCGGGCGTTTCGGCGCAAATCATTTCGCGAAACGTGCCGATGCGCTCCGGATCGAAAAACATATGCTCCGTGCGGCAAAGGCCGATGCCCTGCGCACCGTAGAGGGCGGCCTGTTTTGCGTCCTGCGGGGTGTCCGCGTTGGCGCGGACGCCAAGCGTCTTATACTTGTCCGAAAGTTTCATAATGCGAGCGAAATAGCCGCTGTTCGGGTCGGCGGGAACGGTCGGAATCAACGTGTCGTAGATATTGCCGGTCGATCCGTCGAGTGAGATCGGATCGCCTTCGCGATAGATTCTGCCTTTGAGCGTGAAGCATTTGTTTGCTTCGTCCATCTTGATGTCGCCGCAGCCGGACACGCAGCAGGTCCCCATCCCACGGGCGACGACCGCGGCGTGGGACGTCTGCCCGCCGCGAACGGTCAGAATGCCCTGCGCATACTTCATACCCTCGATGTCCTCCGGCGAGGTCTCGAGGCGAACCAGTACGACTTTTTCGCCATTCTTGCCGTGCTCCACGGCGTCCTCCGCCGTAAAGACCAGCGTGCCGGCAGCGGCGCCCGGGGAAGCCGCGATCCCGTTTGCGACCGGCTTTGCGGCCTTGAGCGCCGACGGGTCAAACTGCGGATGGAGCAGCATATCCAGCGACTTCGCGTCGATCTGCAGCAGCGCTTCCTCCTCGGAAATCATGCCCTCGTCGATCAGATCGCAGGCGATCTTAATCGCGGCGGCGGCGGTGCGTTTGCCGTTGCGGGTCTGGAGCATATAAAGCTTCTCGTTTTCAATCGTGAACTCCATATCCTGCATATCGCGGTAGTGATTCTCGAGCGTCTTACAGATGCCGAGGAATTCGTCGTATACTTTCGGCAAAACTTCTTTCATCTTAGAGATCGGCATCGGCGTGCGAACACCGGCAACGACGTCCTCGCCCTGCGCATTCATCAGGAATTCGCCCATCAATCCTTTTTCGCCGGTGGCGGGGTTGCGGGTGAAAGCGACGCCGGTACCGGAAGTATCGCCCATGTTGCCGAACGCCATCATCTGCACGTTGACCGCCGTTCCCCAGGAATAGGGGATGTCGTGGTCCCGGCGGTAGATATTCGCACGGGGGTTGTCCCACGAACGGAAGACCGCCTGGATCGCTTCGAACAGCTGCTCCTTCGGGTCGTCCGGGAAGGGCTTGCCGAGCTGCGACTGGTATTCCGCCTTAAACTGATTGGCAAGGCCGCGCAGATCGTCCGCCGTCAGGTCGACGTCGAATTCCACGCCCTTGTCCTGCTTCATTTTGCTAATGAGGTCCTCAAAATATTTCTTGCCGACTCCCATAACCACATCCGAGAACATTTGGATGAACCGGCGATAGCAATCCCACGCCCAGCGGGGATTCCCAGACTTGCGGGAGATGGTCTCGACCACCTTCTCATTCAGCCCGAGGTTGAGGATGGTGTCCATCATGCCCGGCATGGACGCGCGAGCGCCGGAGCGGACGGAGACGAGAAGCGGGTTTTCCAGATCGCCGAACTTCTTGCCGGTAATCTGCTCCATCTTGGAGATGTGCTCAAGGATCTGTGACTGAATGGTTTCGTTGATCCGGCGGCCGTCCTCATAGTACTGCGTGCAGGCCTCCGTGGAAATGGTAAATCCCTGCGGAACGGGCAGGCCAATGCGGGTCATTTCCGCAAGGTTCGCACCCTTGCCGCCCAGCAGCTCGCGCATGGACGCGTCGCCTTCGCTGAATAGATATACATACTTGTGGGCGTTGTTTTGGCTCATGCAAACTCCTCCGTTTTTCTGATACTTCCTAATCCGTTTCCTATTTATTATACCAAAACAAACGAGAATGTCCAGAGATTTCCGCAACAAAAACCCGTAAACTTGCATTTTTTACGGTTTGCATAGATTTTCACGTGGCATTTTGGCAATTTTTTATGGGAATGCGACGGTTTGAACAGACCGTCGGAACAGGAAAAATTTTTTGAGAAAATGCGAAAAAGTGATTGCAAAACGGAAAAAAGTATGGTATACTAGAAACACGTATGGAGGCATAGCTCAGCTGGTTAGAGCGTTCGGTTCACATCCGAGAGGTCTAGGGTTCGAGTCCCCATGTCTCCACCAGTCGAGAGCCACGACACGCAATTCGCGTTTCGGGGCTTTTACTACATCATAGCAATGCGCTCGCGTTTAACGTGCATCTTTTTCGTAGTACCCTTCCATCGAGAGAAAAAACCGCTTATTTCAAGCGGTTTTTCGTTTCCATTCACGATTTATACACGTTTTTTGCCTTTCTCTACGTTGCTTCTTTTGGAGTCAAGTACAGCAAAACAGCATCCGGAAAGGACTCGCCGTCTTCTTCACAGGTTAGAAGCACTGTCACGGACAGGGCCGTCTCCCCGTCGACAATCGCGAAGTGCCGGTCTGTGACCTCCCAATCCTGCACGTCGTGCTCCGCGGACTGCTCGTGTTTGGCGAGGTAGGCGCTCACCGTGTCCGAAATTTCCCGGTCAGCAAAGGAAAAATCCTCATAGGCGGGGTTCCCGTCGTAGCGAAAGGCAAGCAGGTTGCCCTTGCCGTCGGTTTCGACGGTAATCCCGTTTTCGGACGGCACCCCGGAGATGCGTGCAGTATAGGCGAACAGGTAGCTGTCCGCTTTCTCCCCGTCTCCCGGGCGGTAGAATCGGTCGGCGGACCGGCTTTCCCCGTAGCCTTCCGTGTCGGATTCGACGAAGTAGGTTGTCGTGCAGGTGTAGCTGTAGGACGAAAGGTCCGCCTCCGGGGCAAGCAGGTCTGTCCAGTTCCGCACGAGGACGAGGAAATCCTCCTCGGTCGTCGGATTGCCGGCCGAGGGCGCGATGGGGACAGCCAGCGGGGACGTGACGGAACAAGACCTGTTTTGCTTGCAGAATCGCGCTTCTACACCGTCCTCCGACCGGTACACCTCCCAAACTTCACCGGAGAGAGTGGTCTCGTCGTACTGGTAGACGAACGACCGCGCCGCGTCGCCAACGGGCAGCGTTCGGTCGGCCGGGGCGGGAGACTGGACGGTCTGCTCGGGCAGGAAGGCGATTTCCCTCGCGTTGAAGGCGGTCTCTCCGCAGGCGGAAAGCAGAACGGCGAGCGCCAGAACAGGCGCTGACAGGGGAAAAAAACGGTGTTTCATAACGGAATGCTCCTATCGGTTTTCTTCCCTCGATTGTAGCACACACGGGGAAAAAAGTCAAGTTTCCCTTGCAAAACCGGGAGAAAGGACGACGAAACGGTCGACGCGTCCGTGCGGCGATTCAGGCAATGCCCTCCGCAAAGTAGGGCATAAAATCTTCGCTTTCCGGTTTTCCGGTTCGGGCGACGTGCCGGCGGACGTGAATTCCGTCATGGGCTCGTCGTTCTTGTCGAATTCCCGGAATTCCGTCGCCGTTTCGTCATGGAAATCCCAATAGCCCGAGCGATACGGGACAAAGTTCTTTTTTCTTCATGAAAAATCTTTTTTTCATGCCTGCGTTACGCGGATTCTATTGCCCCGACGCAAAGGAAAACCCCGCGCCGCCGCCCGAGGACGAAAGCGCGGGGTTTTTCATAAAGTTTTGCGTTACGGCGTTACGACGTTATCTCGTCGTGCGTCTCCTGCCAAACGCGGCACACACAAGCACCACGGCCGCAAGTACCATCACCACGAAATACGCAATAATACCGCTATCTCCGGTTCCCGGAGAGGTCGGGCTGGACCCTTCGCTTGCTCCGGAGTCCGTCGAAGTGCTCGGCCCGGTCGTGGCGGAGTTCTCGGAACCGCTGCCCGAGCCGGAATTCTCGGAACCGCTGTCCGAGCTGGAGTTTTCGGAACCGCTGTCCGAGCCGGAGTTCTCGGAACTGCTGTCCGAGCTGGAATTCTCGGAACTGCTGTCCGAGCTGGAATCGTCCGGAGGCGCAGGCAGCGTTACATCGAACGTCACGACGTCGCTTTCGTTGCCCGCCTGATCGACCGCTTTCGCATAGATCCTGCCGCTTTCCGCCGGGGTAAACGCTTCGGCGTATTCCATCCAGCTCTCGCCGTCAAGGCTGTAGTACAGCGTTACGTCTTCTTCGTCGGAAGTGACCGTAACCTTGCCGGATTCATCCGACGTGATTGTCGGCGCGTTTGGCGCCTTAACATCCTTTATGACGATGAAATCAACTTTTGTCTCAACTTCCGCCGCATCTGTCAGCAGGACGCTCACGTGGTTTTCGCCTTCCCCGAGAGGAACGGTGTAGCCAAAGTTGGTGATTCTGCCGTTCCCGGTCACATCGACGCCGGAGGCAGTGTAAGCGAGAATCATATCTCCGTTGACGCTGAGGTTCAGTCCGCCGATCGTGCTGACGATCTTGCCGTCCACGCTGAACGTGTCGTTCGACGTGTAAATCACTGCGTCGTTTTTAATACGCTCATCCCCAAAGGTCATAACCGTCTGATATCCTTCGGGCAGGTAATAGACCATCACTCGCCAGGTCATTTCCAGAATATTCGAGCAGGTGGTGTAGTAGAGGATATTCAGACCGGGCTGCAGCTTCATATCGAAGCCGGAAGACAGCACGCCGTCCGCCCCCTCGGTGACCTCGCAGCGTTCGCCGTTGTACCAGACTTCCGTGACGTCTTTGTTGAGCGTGCCGGAGAGGTGCAGCACACCGTTCTCGGTTTGCTCTTCGGTGACGACCACGTATTCGGGCATCGGGCCGCTGCCGTCCCAGATCGGATTCAGTTCGGCGAAGTTGGTGTCGGCCATGTCGATCATGCCGCTGCCTTTGCGAATATCGCTGCCGGGGTATTCCTTTGCGGTATCCTGCGCGGTTTCGCCGCCCTCGAGGTAGATGAATGTGCGAGACGCGTTGCCCGCCTTGTCGGTGGCGGTTACGCGGATCCACTGCTGAAGATTATCGTGGCTCAGTGCGCCGCTCCACTGGGCCGCCCGTTCGATGAAGAACGGCAAGCTCATCTTGATCTTCCCGTCTTCAATCTTGTCGGTCCCGTCGGCCCCGTCGACGGAGAAGGTCTGGGATTTTACCTTCTCGCTAGGATAAGAGGGGGCCATAAAGGGCGGCATACCCATCAGGTAGACCATATTCAGCCCGTTAAATTCCTCGGAGGTGATTTCCCCTTCGATCCACTCCACCGTCACGCTGTCCAGCATCACATCTTCCACGCTGATGATGACGGGGACTTTATCGCTTTCGCCTTCGGTTTCACCATAGTCGGTGGCGAAGCACCAGGAGCCGTGTCCCGTGACGGGATCCTGCGGGAACATCGCGTCGTGGGAAACAAGAATATGTTCATCATCCCAGTCCCCGCTGAAGTTCGCGTCGGTCACCCATCCCGTGACTTTCGGGGCGCCGAGGTCGATGACCATCTGTTTCTCTAAGCTGTAGACGGTTTCGCCCGCCTCGTTCGTAGCGGCGACGCTGAGCGGGACATAGCCCTGCTCCGTTACCGGGATGTTCACGAGGAAGCGGTTCTCGGAGATCGTCGCTTCCTGGCCGTTCGCCGTCAGTTTCGCGACGGTGTCGTCGACCACGCCGCGCAGCTGCAGCGAGATATTCTCGTAGCCGGGAGTGCCGTCGGGATTCGTCACTTCGGTATAGCTCAGGTCGGCGGGAATAATCGTTTCGGCGTTCAGGTCAATGTTGGCGAAAACGACCGGCGTCTTAAACTCGACATTGGTATAGAAGAGATCCATGCTCTCGTTGAAGCCGTAATCGTCCGCCACCAGCGCGATCTCGTTCAGCTTGCCCTCCTGATAGAAGACGCCCGCCAGCCAGCTCGGAATCCGCGCACTGTAGGTATCGGCCTCTTCGGCCGGGGTGATGGTGCAGTTGGAGGAATCGACGACGTTGCCGTTAATGAGGAACAGCACGGTGCTCACCAGAGGAGAAGCGTCTTTCAGGCGATAGGTGACCTCCAGTTCGAGCGCGCCGTCGTCCCCGGCAACCTGCTTTACGTCGAGGATCTTCACTTCAGGCGCCGTTACGTCGAGCGTAAAGGGAATCTCCGTGGTTTCCTCCACATCGCTTCCGGCCAAGGTCGCGGTCAGCCGCACGGAATACCGTCCCTCGGGCGCCGCTTCGTATTCGCCAGTCGCGGAGTTGTAGAGGGTACCGTCCCACGTGCCGTCGCCGGAGACGTCCGCCGACAGCAGGGTGTAGGTCTGCGCCGAGCCTTGCGCCAAGCGGCTGCCGAGCACCTTCTGCACGTTTTCGACGGTGTTGATCGTGCGAACGACGTTGCCCTCGGCGTCCAGAATGTCAACCGAGACGGTTCCGGCATTGCGCAGCACGCCCGCGAGCGGGACGAGATCGTCGTAGTAGCCGTCGTCGTTCGGGGAGAAGACCAGCTTGGCCGGGTCGAGATTCGTGAAATCTCCCTCATCCATCAGCCCGAGGAAAGAACCGCCGTTCACGTCGTTGCCCACAAGCCATGTGGCGAACGGATAGGGCTGGAAGGTGGAGCTGGTGGGGTCGAAGCCCTGGATGTAGTAGTTGTACAGGGTGTTGTCTTCGTCAAAAGCGGTGGAATCGATCACGCGGTTGACGGTATCCCAGTCGCCGTAGAAGCCCATCACGGGAACGGTGATCTCCACGCCGTCTCCGTCGCTCTCAAAGCGGATATACCCCTCGACAAAGTGGCCGGGATTCTCTGCCTGCTCATCCGGCAGGGTCAGGGTGCAGACCACATCCACGCTTGCGCCGGGTTCCACCGTGACGCTGGTCGTGTCGAACGTGATCAGCGCGTCTTCATAGAGGACGTCGCCGTAACCCGTGGTCTGGGGATTGGTGTAATCCATATAGACGGGAACATGGGTCGGCAGGCGATAGGATTGGCTCTCGGTGCCGTAGTTGGTGAGCGTGACGGTGAAGGACGTCTTGGTGCCCGAGATCTCGCGCAGCGCCACCGCGGCGAGGCCGTCCGTCTTATAGGTGGCGAGCACGCGGTTGTCGGCGGCGTCCTTCTGGTTGACCAGACCGGCGCCCTGCTGGCGCACGGAATAGATGGCGCCGTTCGGATCGGTCATCGGGTCCGCCGTGTTCATCATCGTGAGCTTGAGGTAATCGTTAAGCTTCATGCCTTCCGGCAGCTTCAGATCTCCGCTCTCCACCGCAGCGCGCAGCGCCTGCAGCACGATGGCGGAGGAGCCGGCCATATAGGGGGTCGCCATGGAGGTGCCGCTCATGGCGGCATAGCCGCTATCGAAGCTTACCGAGGTGATGTTTCCGCCGGGGGCGGTGATTTCCGGCTTGATGTCCAGCGTCGGGGTCGGGCCCCAGGAGGTGAAGTAGGACATCGGGGAGCCGGTCTTGACCTGCTTGCTCGTGAAGTCCGTAAAGGTGAGTGTTTGCCCGACATACTCCTTGAGCTTCTTGCCGAGGTTGCCGCTCACCATCATCGCGTAGAAATCCGAGTTGTTCTCGGCGCCCGCGTTGATGACTTCGTCGGTTTCCACGTTGTTGTAGAGAATCACGGCCTTGGCGCCTTTATTTCTGGCGTTGGTGACCTTCTCGTCGAACGTTACGGCGGAACCGTCCGCGGAGCCTCTCTGGATCAGGGCGACCCAGTCGCCCTCGGGAATTTCGGTAAAATCGTCGGTTTGCCCGTACTTGCAGTCAACAAGCTGCAGCCCTCCAAGGCTCGACCAATTGGTTTTGTTGCCCTGGGAGATATCGAAAGCCGCGTAATCTTCCGCGACAACCGTCTCACCCGCCTTGATGGTCACGACCTGTGCCATGGCATAGGCGTTGTCAACGGAGGCGACGCTGAGGGCGCTCGGGTCGGTGCTGGGGCCGGAAACGGCTCCGGTATCCGAAAGTCCCCAATCGTTGGTTTCCGCGCCCGTCGCGGAGGAAGACACGCCGTCGTTGCCCGCCGCCACGCAGCAGACCACGCCCTGCTCCTCCGCATAGGCGAGCGCTTCCTGGAGGTAATCGATGTCGTCATAGAACCCGGCGCCTCCGCCAAGGCTCAGGTTCAGGACATCGGCGCCCAGCTTGACGGAATCCTCCACCGCACGAATGATGTCATCGGTATACGCGCTTCCGGAAGAGGTGAACACCTGCATACCGAAGAGCTGCGCGTCGGGCGCAACGCCCTTGATCGTCTCGCCATTGGCGGCGGCGATACCGGAAACATGTAGTCCATGGTTAACGGCGCTGTTATAAATGTCGCCGTCCATTTTCCCGCCGTAAGAGAAGCCGAACGGAACCTTATCGGTGAAGTATCTGCCGTAACCCAGATCGGCGATCTTCTGTTCCATTTGCTCCTTGGTGAACTTCACCTTCGCGCCCTCGCGCAGCTGCATATCGGGGTGGTTGTAGTTGATGCCGCTGTCGATGATGGCGATGACGATCCCCTCGCCGGTGTAACCGCCGTTCTCCTGCTTCCACAGTTCGGTCGCGGTCGTCATGTCGACCGCAGTCGCCATGTCCTGCTTAAGCGTCGTCACGGGGTTGACGGACTTGACGCCGTCCATCGCGGCGACTTCGCGCATCTGCGAGCGCTTCATCTCAATTGAGATGCCGTTGAAGAGGTACGCGGTGCGGTTGATCGCCTCGTTGCCAGTCAGACGCTCGATCTTCGCGATGAGAGCCGCCTGCTCGGCAAGAGCGGAATCCTCCGCCTCCTGCGCTTCCTCCGTGTAGGCAAGGGTGTCAAGCGATTCCGCGACCGCTTCCTCCTCGAATTCGACCAGAACACGAATCACTTCGTTCGGGTCTTGCGATACGTCCGTCAGCTTCTTGAGCCGGGAATTGAAGTAATCCCTTGCGAGCCCTAGATATTTGTCGGCCACAGACGCGCCGTTGTCGGCCTTCACGCTTACCGTCGCCGGTACGAGCGAAGACGCGGGCAGAATTGTTACCAACAGGGCGATCGCAATGAGAATCACAGACAATCGGACTGCGAGCTTGTGGTTTCTCATGTGAATCCTCCTATATTGAAAAGTACAGCTAAAAGTTTATCACAGTAAAATGGAAAAGTCAAGGGCTTTTGCAATTCTTTTTCGGATTTTTGCAAAATTTTTCAAATTCTCGAAAATTTTTCCCGTAAAAAGCAGGTGCGTTTGTTTACACCTGCAATTTTTCGGCGTTTCGTCCATTTCGTTTTGGTCGTGTGTAGCCGTTCCCTAAAAAACGTGCGTTTTTAGGGATATTTTGGAAGGGCCGTTCAAAAAAGATGCCGTGAACAGCGCGTGCCTCTTTTCTCCGAAAGCAAAAGAGCCCGGAACGCGTTTTTGCGTCCAGACTCAGCCTAGAAGGGTACTACGAAAAAGATGCACGTTAAACGCGAGCGCATTGCTATGATATAGTAAAAGCCCCGAAACGCGAATTGCGTGTCGAGGCTCTCGACTGGTGGAGCATAGGGGACTTGAACCCCTGACCCCGACACTGCCAGTGTCGTGCGCTCCCAACTGCGCTAATGCCCCGTTTAGGATCTTTAACCGTTTTCCTTGGTCGCCTATAGAGTATAGCACATCTTTTTCCGGTTGTCAACCCTTTTTTTGTTTTTTGGAAATTTAGCCGTTGTGTCAAAATAGTTTGAAATTGTAATATTGCTGGTGAAATCAAATATAT
>CAZHBX010000041.1:0-11562 GCA_964530795.1 uncultured Ruminococcus sp.
CGATAGCGGCAGCAAACGCGACAACACCATGCCCAAGAGATCTCAGAGTATTTTCACATACGCTGATTTGATAGCAGATTGGGCAGTTCTCCTCGATACAGTCGTGGTCCGCCTCCGCCGCAATATAAAAAGCAGAAAACAGCATGATAAAGCATGCCGCCAATGCAAGCAGTAACGCAAGTTTACGATTCCGCTTTTCCACGCTGCTTTCCTCCCTCCCTGTCAGCTCTCTTGACATACCGCATAACTCGAATTAATATTTTACAGCAATGCGTCCCATTTGTCAATGGGAAATCGATTCTTTTTCGCAATATGTCCTCGATCAAAGTACCCTGATTGAGAACACGCTGTTTTTTGACTTCCGGAGCGACGTTCGCCCGCTCCTAAACCGCCGTAATTCGGCAGGAATTCATGCGGCTCTTCGGCTTTCTTAAGAATATCGGCAAGTTCAATATCCTCCGATGGCGTTTCGCCTAACACAATGCGCCGATAATATTCTTCAATAGGGTCTTTTGAAAAGTTTTCAAAGGTTTCAGCTTCCGGTAATCGCTTATACTCGGAACGGTCAACAAATCAACAGCGGCGTGGACAGCGAAAACCAGATGGAAAACGACATGGCGCCCATCCTCAACATTTTCAACGGGTTCTACGCCAAAAACACAAGCCGCAAGATACGCGCCGTCTTCAAGGCCAAGGGGCAGTCCGGAAAGCCGCTCCGCAACCACCCGCCATACGGGTACGCCAAAGACCCGGAGGATAAGACGCGCTGGATTGTCGATGAGGAAGCCGCCGAAATTGCGCGGGGCATCTTCCGCCTATGCATGCAGGGTTATGGCCATGAAGAAGTCACAGGAGGAGATGAACCGCAGCCTGCGGGACGAGCGGAACTGCATCGGGGAAATTCGCCGACCCCGATAACGGGAAAACGGCATAGCCATACCCGCCGGCTATGCCGCATTCTTCAAAATCAAGAATCCCTAAGGAAAACCGCCTTTTTGCGGGGCCGTTTTTCTACAAAATGGGGAACCTTGCGTTAGGTATTCGCCTCGTAATCGGCGATAACCTTGTCGATGGCGATCTGAACCTTGTCGGCGATCTCGTCGAAGGCGGAGCGGACATCGCTGCTCTTTTCGGTCGCGAGATTCTGCATCAGTGCAGTCAGCCCGTCGAATCCGTAAACGCAGCCCACGTCGTAGCGCAAGTGCGAGAAAATGTAGTCGACCATCTCACGGGATTCCTCGTCCATGTAGCTTCTGCCCTTCAGGGTGGTTTCGAGGTACTCGTAGGTCATGCCGCCGCTCCGGTCATACTTCGCACCGGCGGCCAGCGCGTCGACCATATACGCGGAGAACTCCATGTCATCGTCCGACTGCTTCGGGATACCAATGGAATACCCGTTGTTCGGCACCGTAACGTACTCGTCCTGCGTGTCAAGCATCTTCGGCATCGGCACGATCCCGAACTCGATCTCCGAACGGGAACGCATCTTCGCGACCGCGGTAAAGCCCGACGGACGGAACAGAGCGCGTCCGTTGTAGAACACGCCAAAGGAATCCTCCCAGATGTCCGTAACAGGATTCGTAATATCGGTCGCATACAGCTTCCAGTCGGCGTCGTTGAAGGTTTCGAGGATCTTCTGCGCGAGGGTGATGGACGCTTCATCCGTGCCAAACTGCAAAACCGGATCGTTCGCTTCGTCCTTCTCGCAGAAGAGCATACCCGAGGAGCTGTAGAATGGGCGCATATCGACCGTCGCCGTGACCATGCCGTAGATGACGTTGCTGTCGTTCCATTCGGAGGTCGCGGTCGCGTTGCTGACGGCTTGGGACATCTCGACCATTTTGTCAAAGGTCCACGTGCCATCGTTCACCATGTCATATGGATTCTCAAGTCCATTGTCCTCGATCATCTGCTTGTTGAAGATGACGCACCAGGTGTTGGCCTTGTTCATAATGGTGTAGTCGCCGGTCGTGAAGAACAGCTTGTCGCCGATGGCGAAGGCTTCGTTCGCGTCCGCGCTCCACCACGGAGCGTCTAAGTCAAGGTTTTCAAGCTGCCGCAGGTCGGTCAGCAGACCGTCGGACGCGAGCGTCGTGAGGTCGCCGGTTCCGAGGGAAAACGCGTTGTAAGTATTCGTACCCGCGGTAGCTTCCTGCGTCGCGATGGAGGTCGCTTTTGCTTCCTTGCGGATGTCGAGCGTCACACCGTAGTTCTGCTCGACCAAGTCGTTACGGGACTTGACCGCGTCGTAGTAGTTCGTGCCGTAATCGATGCCGCTTTCGCCCACTTCGGTCGTAAAGTCGTCCGACTGGTAGGTCCCGGTGTCACCGACACAGAGAATTGTGAAGGTGCGGCCCTTGTACGCGTCAAGGACGCCGATCTTCGGGGTGTAATGACCGTCCTCGCCGAGGTATTCGTCGGTTGGGTCCGCGCTGCCGGAGGCCGTGCCGCCGGAGGCCGTGCCGCTGCTTTCGGAAGACGACGTCCCGCCTTCTTTTTCACAAGCGGCGAACGCGGCAACGAGACAGAGCAGCAGCACTATGCAAATTGCCGATTTCAGATGTTTTTTCACGGAATTCTCTCCTTTTCATGAATTTTTCTATATTCTTCTCTATGTTCTTCTCTGCAAAAAACAGGAAAGGCGCATACCCTGTAAGGGAAGGCTCAAACCCCCGCGTAGGCGGAAAACCCGCCGTCCACAGGCAGAACCACTCCGGTCACGAACCCGCTCGCCTTCTCATCGACGAGGTAGAGCAGCGCGCCGAGCAGTTCCTCCGGTTTCCCGAACCGACGCATCGGCGTCGCGGCAAGAATCTTCCCGGTCCGCTCGGTCGGCGTGCCGTCCGCGTTGAACAGCAGCGAGCGGTTCTGCGGCGTCGAAAAGAACCCGGGCGCGATCGCGTTAACACGCACGCCCGCTTCCGCAAAGTGCACGGCGAGCCATTGCGTGAAGTTGGAAACGGCGCTCTTCGCCGCCGAATAGGCGGGGATCTTCGTCAGCGGCCGGTAGGCGTTCATGGAGGACACGTTCAGGATCGTTCCCCCGCCCTTAACCAGTTCGCGGGCAAACACCTGCGTCGGAAGGAGCGTCCCGATAAAATTGAGGTTAAACACGAAGGACACGTCCTCCGGCTTGAGGTCAAAGAACGTGCGTACCTCGCCGTCAAGGTCGGAAAGAGAGAAAGTCTCCCGATCGGTCGTCGCCCGCGGGTGGTTGCCGCCGGCGCCGTTGAGCAGCAGCTGCACCCCGCCGCTCCACGCGAGCACGCTGTCCCGGGCTTTTTCCACACTTGCGCGGTCGAGAACGTCGCAGGCAAGCCCGATCGCTTTCCCGCCGGACGAAACGATCTCCTCCGCGACGGCCTTCGCCGCCTCCTCGCGCAGGTCCAACACCGCCACCGCGGCGCCGCACTCCGCAAGCGCCTTCGCAAACGCGGCGCAGAGCACGCCCCCGCCCCCGGTCACAACCGCGGTCTTCCCGCGCAGGTCTACAAAAAACGGTACCATCTTTATCTATCCAACGGGATTCCCAGCTTCGCGAGCTTTTCGCGCAGGAAGCGGACCGCCGTGCCGATGTCCTCGGCGGGCTGTTCGCCGACTTCGCGCTCGACCGTCAGGTAACCGGTATAGCCGATGTCGCGCAGGGCGGCAAGGTAATTGTCCCAATCCACCCCGCCCGTCCCGAGCGGCACTTCGAGGTACTGCCCGGCGGCCGCGTCCGTGACGATGCCGTCCTTGGCGTGGGTATGGACGATGTAATCCCGCAGGGTGTAGACCGCGGCGACCGGATCGTCGTGGGCGACCATAACGAGGTTCGCCGGGTCAAGGTTGACGCAAAGGCCCTTCGCGCCGATCTGGTCGAGGAAAGCCCGCATGACGGACGCCTTCTCCGTCCCGGTTTCGCACGCAAACTTCGACTGCATCTTGTCCGCATAGGTCGCGAGCTCGTACGCGTGGGCGCGCAGCTTCTCCATGCGGGGACTGTCCGTTTCCTCGATGTGGCCGATGTGGGTCGTAACGATCCCACAGCCGAGCTCCTTGGCGACCTCAAGCACCCGTTTGGACTTGTCGATGACCTCGTCGTTGTCAAGGTCGATGCCAAAATCCCCGCAGATGGCGGAGAACACCAGCCCGTTCGCTTCCATAATGCCGCGCACCTCGCGGATCCGCTCGGGGGTCATATTCTCCACGGAGAATTCCCCGTAGGTCATGTACTTCTGCACGCCGGAAACGCCGAGTGCCGCCGCAGCCCGGATCCCTTCCTCGAAATCCAGCCGAAACGAATCCGAAATTAAGCCAAGTTTCATAAAAAGCAACTCCTTACCGTGGTGTTTGTAATAATGTATCGATCGGCTGCGCGAAGCTCTCGCCGAACGTATCCAAAAAATAATCCGCTTCCTCGCACTGCATCTCCCGCAGGCTCACAAGCAGCGCCTTTTCCGCCTCGCGAAAATCCGGGTTGCCGAAATGCGCTTCCTCGCGGCATTTGAGCAGGGCGCACAGCTTATCCGCCGCCTTGACGAGCGTCTTTTCCTCCGGCGAATAGCGGAACAGCTCTTCGTACGACGCTCGCAGTTCCTCCGGCAGCATCGCGAACAGTTTCGCCAACGCGGCCTCCTCGACCGCCGCGTACGCTTCGTGCGATTCCCGGCTGTAGTACTTGACCGGGGTTGGAATGTCCCCGGTGAAGATCTCGGGCAGATCGTGGTAGAGCGCCTTGGCGGCGGCCCGGTCGGCGTCGTAGGACTTGCCGAAGCGGGCGTTGCCGATGAACGCGAGCGCGTGCGTGCACAGCGCGACCTCCAGCGAATGGGTCGAAAGGGATTCCGGCTGCACCGCGTACATTAAGCCCCAGCGCCGGATATACTTCATCCGAAACGCCATGGCAAAGAAACTGTCGATACCGCATCCCCTCCCCCTGATTGGCGGCGGGGTCTCCCCCGATTGTTCCTATTCTATCATACTTTTTCAAAAAAATCAACCTTTTTTACAAAAAATTCACCATTGAAGCAGAAATATTTCCTTGCAATCCGCTGCGGAATCCTTATAATCTTTAGGAAAGGAGGCGTTCCCCCCTTGCACTTCACCAAAATGCATGCCAACGGGAACGACTACATCTACATTGACCTGTTCGACCAGCTCCTGTCCAACCCGGCGAAAGCCGCCGTGCACCTGTCCGACCGGCGGACCGGCGTGGGCGGGGACGGACTGGTGCTGCTCTGTCCGTGCGACTGCGCGGACTTCCGCATGCGCATCTTCGACCCGGACGGAACCGAGGCGGAGATGTGCGGCAACGCCCTAATGAGTTCCGGTACGCTGTTCAAGCTCTCCGGGCGCACCCGCAAGGACCGTCTGACCGTTTCCACCCGCGCGGGGACCCGGCAAGTATTCCTCGGCCCGTCCGGGGCGGACGGAATTTCGGTTTCGGCCGGGATCGGTTCGCCGCATGTGCGCTTTTCTGACCGGGAGGAAACCGTCCGCGGGCGAAAGGTCCGCCTGACCGCCCTCTCCTTCGGCAACCCGCACTGCGTCGTCCCGACGGACGATCTGTCGGACGAAACCTTCCTTCTCCTCGGTCCCGCCCTAGAGACCCACCCGCTGTTCCCGCATCGGACCAACGTCGAATTCGTCAAAACCGAACCGGATGGAACTTTGCGGATGCGGACGTGGGAACGCGGGTGCGGGGAAACCTACTCCTGCGCGACCGGAAGCGCCGCCGCCGTCGTCGCCCTGACCCTCGCGGGGCTTTCGGACGGCGACGAGACCGTGCGCCAGCGTGGCGGGAATATCCGCGCCCGCTGGGATCAGACGCGATCGGACGTGACGATCTACGGAAAAACGCGAGTGGTCTTTACCGGGAACTTCCCGGACGACTTCCGCTGAACGATTTTCATCAAAAGAAAGGACCGGTAACTCCCTCTATGGAACTGCAAAAGCTGCTCGACGGCGTCCCCTGCCGCGCGGAAGGACCCGCCCCGCCCCCGGAAACCGAGGTTTCCGACGTGGTGTACGACACCCGCTCCCCGCTCGGGGAAGGAGCGCTGTTCGTTTGCATCGCCGGCTTCCGCGCCGACGGACACGACCGGGCCGGGGAAGCATATGAGAAGGGCGTCCGCCTGTTCGCGGCGGAAAAACCGCTCTCCCTGCCCGCGGACGCGACGGTCTTCTACACGGAAAACACCCGTAAGTTCCTTGCCCTCTCCTCCGCAAACCTGTTCGGCAGACCCGCCGAAAAGCTGTTTACCGTCGCCGTTACCGGCACGAAGGGGAAAACCAGCACGTCCTTCATGCTGCAAAGTATCCTCGAAGCGGCCGGCATCCCGACCGGGGTCATCGGCTCGACCGGCATCCACTACAGGGGCCATTTTGAGGAGACCGGCAACACCACCCCCGAATCCTACCCACTCCACCGCGCCTACCGGCAAATGCTCGACGCGGGCTGCAGGGCGGTGGTCATCGAGGCGGCCTCGCAGGGCTTCAAACTCCACCGCACCTACGGCATCCGCTTCGACGTCGGAGTGTTCACCAATTTTTCCCCCGACCACATCGGCCCGGGCGAGCATGAGAGCGTCGAGGAGTACCTCGCTTGCAAAAAGCGGATTTTCGCCCAGAGCAAGCGCTGCTACGTCAACGGGGATGACCCGCGCTTCGAAGAAATCATCAAAGGCGCTGCCTGCCCGGTTTCGGTGTTCGGCGTGTCGTCCGACGCGCCCTGCCGCGCGTCGGATATGCGCTTTTCGACCGAAAACCACCGCCTGCGCACGTCCTTCACCGCCTACTGCGGCGAAGACGGTTTCCCGGTCGAACTCGGCGTCCCGGGGGCGTTCTCGGTGTCGAACGCGATGGCGGCCATCGCCGTCGCCCACGGAATGGGGATCCCGACGTCCGCCATGCAAAAGGGCTTGCGGGACGTGCGGGTCCGCGGGCGAATGGAGATCATCCCGACCGACACCCCGTTCACCGTCATCATCGACGCCGCCCACGAGGAATTCAGCTGCCGAAGCCTGTTCGAGACGCTCTCGCATTACCACCCGACCCGCATCCTTTCGGTGTTCGGCTGCGGCGGGAACCGCTCGAAGCTCCGCCGCTACGGCATGGGAGAGGTCATCGGGTCGCATTCCGACCTGTCGATCGTCACGTCCGACAACTCCCGCCTTGAGAAAACCGAGGACATCATTGCGGACATCCTGGTCGGTCTGGTCCCGACCGGAGGCAAATACGAGATCATCCCCGACCGGCGGAAGGCCATTCAACACGCCCTGCGGCTCGCGCAGCCCGGCGACTGCATCCTGTTAATCGGCAAAGGGCACGAGACCTACGAGGACATCGGAGGCAAGAAGACCCCGTTCGACGAAAAGCAGATCGTGCTGGACTTCATCGCGGCAGGAATGCCTCAAGATAGTTGATGGGAAACCCCTTTTCGCTGAACTTGCGCTCGTACTCGGTCTGGATGTCGTACGGCTCGGACGTGCCGGCCGGCGGTTCGGCGTGCAGGTCATAGCTGACCTGCCCGACGACGAACCCTTCTTCCCGGAGGCAGTCCAACGAAAATTCAAACAGCGGACGGTTGTCCGTCTTGAAGCAGATCCTCCCGTCCGGAGCGAGGATCTGCTTGTATTTTACCAAGAACGTGCGGGAGGTCAGCCGCTTCTCACGGTCGCGGTTTTTCGGCCACGGGTCGCTGAAATTCAAAAACAGCCGCTCCGCCGCGTGAAGCGGGAGCAGCGCCGGGAGCGCATCCGCGTCCGCGTTGAGAAATTTCAGGTTCCGGCAGTCCGCCGACGCGCACTTCTCCATCGCCATCAGCAGGGCGTCTGTACTCTTCTCGACGCCAAGCAGCCGTTTTCCTTCCGTGCGCTTCGCTAAGGCGGTCAGGAACGCCCCTTTTCCGCAGCCGACCTCCAACCAAAGTTCTCCCGGCTCCGGGAAACTCTCGTCCGCGAGCAGCTCCCCATGAACCCCGGTCACGGCAAAATAACCGGAAACTTTTTCCAATCGCTCGTCGCGATGCTTTTTTTTGCGCATATGCATCCGTCGGTTCCGTCCTTTTTCGAATTCTATGAAGCTCTCACGCCCATCATACACGAACGGACGGATTTTGTCAAGGAAAACGGACGCATAAATTTTTGTCCGCCGCACAGACTAACCACCGGAGGAACATTCTCCAGTTCGTACGAAAGGAATCCGAAACCGTATGTTGATAGACAGAATCGCATTGCTCCTCGTCATCATCGGGGCGATCAACTGGGGTGCCATCGGGCTGTTCCAGTTCGACCTCGTGGCGTGGATTTTCGGCGGACAGGACGCGATCGTCAGCCGAATCATCTACACGACGGTCGCGCTGGCGGGCGCGTGGTGCATCTCGCTGCTGTTCCGCCGCCGCGAAACGGAAAAACCGTCCGTCGAGGCGTAACGCAAATAAACAAACAGGAAGTGCGAACGCGCGAAAAAGCGCCGCGCTTCCTGTTTTTACTTCGCATTGACAAACCGCCCGGAATGTGATAGAATAAAGCGATTTTAACGCGAAGGGAGCGCATACGACGCGGCCATGTATGTCCTGACCTGCGACCACCTTACCTATTCCGTCGGCGTGCGGGAAATCCTGCGCGACGTGACCTTTTCCGTCAACCAGGGCGCGAAAGTAGGGATCATCGGCGTCAACGGCGCCGGGAAGACCACCCTGCTGAACCTGCTGCGCGGTTCTCTCGAGCCGTCGGGCGGCAGCGTGTTCCTCCGCCGGGGAATCGAGATCGGCTGCCTGCAGCAGACCGCCGACGGCGAGCTTCTCTCATCGTCCGTCTACGAGACGGCGCTCGGCGGATTTTCGGCACTGCTCGGGATGGAGGACCGTCTGCGCGTGTTGCGGGACCGGGTCGAGCGCGGCGACGAATCCGCCATCGCCCCGTTCACGGAGTTGCACGAGCGTTTCCTGCGTGACGGCGGAAACGAGTTCCGCGCCCGCACCGTTTCGCTGCTGAAGCGATTCGGCTTTTCCGACGAAGCGATGCGGGGGCCGGCGAGCCTGCTTTCCGGCGGGCAGAAGACTAAGCTGCTGCTCGCCAGATTGCTGCTGCACGAACCGGACGTCCTGCTGCTCGACGAACCGACCAACCATCTCGATTTGCGGGCCATCGAATGGCTGGAGGGGTTCGTCAAGTCCTCGCCGAAAACCTTCCTAATCGTTTCCCACGACCGCGCTTTCCTCGACGCCGTCACCACCGACACGCTCGAGCTTGAGCACGGGAAAAGCCGCCTGTTCTCCGGCAACTACACCGCTTTCCGCGAAAAGAAGCGCCGGGAGCAGGAAACCGCCGCCCGTCATTACGAGCAGCAGCAGAAGGAGATCAGACGAATCGAGGAATTCATCGCCAACCAGCACCGCTGGAACCGCGAAAAAAACAGTATTGCAGCGGAAAGCCGTGAGAAAGCGCTTGCCCGCATGGTCCGGCTCGACCGCCCGCAAGACGCCCCGCGAGGCATCGCTTTCCGCGTCGCGGACAGTTCGTCCGCGTCCGAGCAGGTGCTGTCCGTGCGCGGGCTGTCCAAGCGCTTCCCGGGAATTGAACTCTTTCGCTCGCTCTCCTTCGAGCTGCGGCGGGGAGACCGGCTGTTCGTCATCGGCCCGAACGGGACCGGAAAATCTACGTTATTAAAAATCCTGACCGGACGCGAACCAGCGGACGGCGGAGTGTTCGAGCTCGGCTACAACCAGAGCATCGGCTACTACGACCAGGAGCAGCAGCTGCTCGATCCGGAAAACACCGTTCTCGACGAGCTCTGGAGCGTTTACGCGGACCGCAAGCTCTCGGAAGTGCGGGGAATGCTCGCCCGCTTCGGCTTCCGCGGGGAGGACGTGTTCAAGCAGGTCGCGGTGCTGTCCGGCGGGGAACGTGCGCGGCTGTCCATCGCAAAGATGGTGTCCTGCGGGGTCAGCCTGCTCGTGCTCGACGAACCGACCAACCACCTTGACATCGCCTCCCGCGAGACCCTCGAGGAGGCTCTCGGGCAATACGACGGCACCATCCTCGCCGTTTCGCACGACCGCGCCTTCCTGCGCGCCCTCGCGACGGATTTACTCGAGCTGGACCCCGCCTTGCCGGGCGGCTTCCGGCTGACCCACGGCACGGAGGCCCTGAATTCCCCCGCGGCGGGGATTCCCCCGGCCGGACCGGCGGAACGGACCGAGCCAGGCGCCGGGCGGCAGTCCTATGAGGATGCCAAGCGGCAGAAGAACCGCCTGCGCACGGCGGAAGCCCGCTTCCGCGCGGTCGAAGCGGAGATCGAGAGAAGCGAGCGGGAACTTTCGTCCATCCGCGCCGAGCAGGAAAAACAGACCGCAAGCCCGGACTACGCCCTGCTGGGCAGCCTCTACGAGCGGGAGGAATCGCTCGAAAAAGCGCTCGATACCCTTTACGCGGAGTACGAATCCCTCGACGCGGAGCTGCGCGCCGCCGGTTCCTGACGGGACGCAGGAAACGCGAAAAAGCGAATTCTTTCGGTTTCGCTTCATATTTTAGCGCCCTTTCCCCATATACATACAACAAAATCGTTCGGAAAGGGTTTGTCAAGTATGTTTGTATGTACGGTCAAAGCGTCCAGTATCAAATTTTTCACCGCCATCCTGTTTTCCGCAGCGGTCCTCGTCGGCATCGTCGCCCTGTTGCCGGTCATAGACCCGTCCGGCGAAACTGCGGTCGCCGCGCTGGACTATAAAGGCGTCGACACGGTCGAGGAGCAACTCGAATTCCTGCGCGAACTTGGGCACAACCCCGACCCGAACCCGGTCTACGCCGGGGAGGTCGTCATCCCGGAGGTGTTCGACAGCGTCTACGAGACGTATAACGAGCTGCAAAAATCCCAGGGGCTTAACCTCGAAAAGTACAAAGGAAAAACCGTCCAGCGCTACACCTACGCACTCTCCCCCGCGTCCGGCGAAAGCGCCGGAACCGAGGATCCGGTCGGCGAGACCCGCTATGTGACGCTTCTGATCTACAAGAACCGCATCATCGGCGGTGACGTGACGACGACGGGGCCGAACGGACGGGTCGACCGCGTCGAGACGGCCGCCTGACCCCCGGCGGGGGCGAAGCGACAATTCTTCACTCGGCACTTGTGCAGTTTTGCCAAAACAAAAAGCTAAAATTTGGGTAGTTAGGTACTTACATTCTCGCTCATTTTTTGCTATGATAGGAATAACGAATTTTTTGAGATGTTGAGATGGCTCAACGCCTCATCAGGAGGTCAGGAAATGGCAAGCGTACTTTTCAAGCACATTTATAAGCGGTTCCCCGGCGGGGTCACCGCGGTTTCCGATTTCAATCTGGAAATCAAGGATAAGGAATTCATCATCCTCGTCGGTCCGTCCGGCTGCGGAAAAACCACGACCCTGCGAATGATCGCGGGCCTCGAGGAAATCACGGAGGGTGAACTGTTTATTGACGATAAACGTGTCAACGACGTTGCGCCGAAGGACCGCGATATCGCCATGGTGTTCCAGAACTACGCCCTGTATCCGCATATGACCGTGTTCGATAACATGGCGTTCGGCCTGAAGCTGCGCAA
>CAZHBX010000042.1:0-1949 GCA_964530795.1 uncultured Ruminococcus sp.
GTTTTCGCGCAAAAATATTTTGTTCAGGGAATTGTGATGAGCGGTCTTAAGGAATGAAGGAAAACAATAATACAAAGTCCATTGGTAAAAAGTCAAGAAGAGATTGAAAGAAAAACCGAGAAAAAATAGCAAAAAAAAACGAAGTTAGGGAAGAAAAAGGCAACATCAACGCAAGCCCTGCCCCTGAGAATTTCTGAAACAGGGCCTGTTCGCCAGAGCGGTGAGATTCCGCTTAGCTCTGCGGCGGCTTATACAGGCGGTTGTCTTTCAGCAGTCGAAAGACAAGCCGAACCGGTTTTCTGGCAGTTAAGGCGAGTGCGCGTTTGTGCTGGGGGCGGTTGACCTCCTTGAACTTGAGGTCATAGTAGCGCCGGAACTCGGAGCCGCATCTTCTCACAGAGTTGGCGGCTTCCAGCAGGTCGTAACGAAGGAAGCGGTTGCCGGACTTGATGAGCTTGGTGTCCTGAGCCTCGAACTCCCCGGATTGGTGCTGTGTCAGACGAGACCGGCGAACTTGGCGGCGGAGGCTTGGGACTGAAAGCGGTTGATGTCGCCAACCTTGGCGATGATGCCAGCGGGGTAGACCTTGCCAATGCCGGGAACTGATGTAAGCGTATTGGGGATGATCTCAAACTGCTTTTCAATGGCCTTGTCTAAGCACCTTGATTTGCTTTTCCAGGGCGCGCATGGAGGCGATAGAGACTGCCATCGCCTGATTCACAGAATCGTTTACGGTGACAGGCAGGCGGTAGGAGTTTCTGGCGGCGGCTTGGATCGCCTTGGCCCTGGCGGCCGAATCGGCAAAGTTTTTACCTTAGGCAGACCGCGTTGCTTTGGCTCCCCACATCAATGCCAACGAATAGTTGATTCACAATTTTCACCTCCCCTACAGTGGATTTCAGGCCAGCAGGCTTTGAGATACCCAGGATAACCGGAGCATCAACAACCTCGCGTATCCGAATCATTCCGGGACGAGCCAATGCGACAGCCCCCACTGCTAAAATGGCGGCTCTGCCACGGCAAACCGCCAGTGAGTTTGCAGCTAGCTTCCGGCTCAGGGGAACTAACTTTCTGCGAAGATACCTTGCGGAGCAACTGGAGATGAAAGAACTTGTCCCTGCCGTTCTACAGCTATCGTATTACGGGTATCTTACCTGATTTAGGAACTTTAAAAATTATTACACGAGGAGATGTAAAACAATTATGAAAATCCCAAGTGATTATTTCGAACGTGTTTATTCAGGTTGGCTCGGAAAGGTAATCGGCATCCGCTTAGGTGCTCCAATTGAGGGATGGAGCTACGAAGCCATTCAAAATGTTTTCGGAGAACTGGACGGATATCTAGCAAGTTATAAGAATTTTGCCGCCGACGATGACAGCAATGGACCCCTGTTTTTCATCCGTGCGTTGGAGGATTGCGAAGATCTGGAAAGATTCAGTGCAAAAGATGTAGGGAATGCGCTTCTCAACTATGCTCCATATGAACACGGATTTTTCTGGTGGGGCGGTTACGGAGTTTCTACTGAACATACGGCATATTTGAATTTGAGAAACGGTATTCCCGCTCCTAGAAGCGGAAGCATAAAGCAAAATGGATCTACAATGGCAGAGCAGATCGGGGGACAGATATTTATTGACCCGTGGGGACTTGTAGCTCCAGGGAATCCTCAACTTGCAGCCAGACTTGCCAAGGAGGCGGCAGGCGTTACGCATGATGGGAACGGAATTTATGGGGGAGTCTTTGTAGCCTGTTGCGTTAGTCTCGCGTTTGTGGAACATGATATACGAAGCATAGTCGAAGAAGCGTTGGAATATATTCCAAAGGATTGCGAATATGCAAGAGTTGTTCGGGCTGTTATGGGGTTTCACGATCAGCATCCAAATGACTGGCGATTGTGCTTCCAATTCTTGCACGATAATTTCGGTTACGATAAATATCCCGGGAATTG
>CAZHBX010000042.1:2049-11489 GCA_964530795.1 uncultured Ruminococcus sp.
GATTTCAGCGATTCTAGGTATGATCCTTTTTTCTCACCGCTAGTCTATCCCGGACAAAGTGTGCACATGAGCATACTTATTGTTCCAGATAGTATTACGGAGGCAGTTTATGTGCAGCCATATGTAAAACTTGGTATCAGCGGTAAGATTTTACGAGGAGATAAGATCTTCGCAAAAGAGGACTCTTGGCAGGATATTTCTTTCACGATTCCTTCCGGACTCGACGACCGCATTGACGAGACTGGCTTTATCCTCGGTAATGCGGCTGGTGTCCATTCACATGGTCAGATTACGGTTTATCTTGACGATCTCTATTATGATGGCGAGCCGGACTACAAGATTGATTTCATGAAAGAATCTATGGCATTTTGGCACAACCTTCATCAGGATGTACATCAGTTTGCTCGTCTAAAAGGATATACCTACCTTGAAAACGGTTGGATGAGTCTCTCTTGCAGTGACTTTGGAGAGATGTATACAGGACGTTACGACTGGACTGATTACGTTTTTAAGGGAACGTTAAGGCCTGTAACTGGAGAGAACTGCTTTTTGAATGTTCGGGTTCAAGGTGCTATGAGATCTTACGCGGTTGGATTTTCCAATGGGAAACTGGTGCTTGACAAAAACTATTATGGGTATAGGAATCTTTGTGCTGTGGATTTTGTTCCGGAGAAAGACAATACATATGATCTTACTGTGATTGCAGAAAGAGATAAAATCACAGCACTTGTCAATGGTATCAAACTTCTCGTATATGAAGACTCGGATAACCCTATTCTTTCAGGGTCGGTTGGAGTTTCAGTGCGAGAAGGAAGTCATTGTTTCTATCGAGATCTTTCCGTGAAGGGAATACATAGCACAAAATGAAGAAAGTATTGGTTATCGGCAGCGCAAACATGGATTTTGCTTTGCATGTTAAGAATTTGCCTGTAGTGGGCGAGACTGTTCTTTGTAACAAGATGGAGGTGATCCCTGGAGGAAAAGGTGGGAATCAGGCCTATACGATTGGGAAACTTGGCGGCAATGTCGCCATGCTTGGCGCAGTTGGAAATGACGAAGAAGGACATACCCTCATTCATAATCTAGCATCAGTTGGTGTTGACACCTCTCATTTCAAGATCTCAGATAGAACTCCCACCGGTAGAGCTTTTATCTGTGTAGATGAGAGTGGAAATAACAGCATTGTGGTTGCACAGGGTGCAAACGGTGACGTTAACATTCCTTATATCATGGAAAACATCGAGCTTCTGGAACAATGCGATCTAGTAGTCCTTCAGCTTGAAATTCCAATTGAGACCGCGATCTATGCTGCAAAAACAGCAAAGTCTCTTGGAAAAACTGTTATACTAGATCCTGCTCCCGCACGTGCCAACATCACTTCGGATCTTTACTCTTGCGTTGATTATCTTAAACCAAATGAAGTAGAACTTGGAACTATTCTTCACATGGAAAGTCCAGAAAAGAACCTGGAGCGAGCAACGTGTATGATTCAGGATCTTGGAGTGAAGAACGTACTTGTCACTTTGGGTGAGAAAGGAGCATTTCTACGCGAAGAAAATGGAGTCGCCAAGTATTTTCGTGCGGATAATTCCGTAGCAGTTGTCGATACAACCGCTGCGGGGGATAGTTTTACCGGAGCCTTTGCATATGCTCTGTCCTTAAATTTGGATGTCCCGGATTCCACGCAGTTAGCAATGATGGTTTCTAACATTGTTGTGACGCGAATGGGAGCACAAACGTCCATACCAAGCATGGATGAGGTGAGAAGATATGCTGATATGCAGAAGTCCGTGTTGAACATGAAATAACTGCTCTCTTCAATTTTCTATCTTCTATATAAGCTTATATAAGCTGATGTTATAAAATAAATGAGCATAAATCGGGTGGAAGGTTTGTTATTCCACTCGATTTGATGTTTTAGGGCCTTATGCTTCTCGGTTGGAAATCCCGTAGTTGCACGTCTTAGGAAAAGATACAAGTCAAGTTTTAAATTTACACCAAATTTAAGACTTGACTGCGCTTGTCGACAAAAGCTGGACACAAAAAATGGATTTATTGACACAGCGATGGTGACATTTACAGAAAAACCTCTTGACAGCACTGCCAATTTGTGATAAAATGATAGTAGCATTCTGAAAAAATATCGAAAAAGGAGACGCAAACATGAAGAAGATCCTTGCATTTTTGCTTGTACTCGTCATGGTGATTTCCTGTGTCAGCGTCGCTCTTGTTTCCGTTTCGGCGGAGGAAGAGGTCAATGTTTTCTGGCTGACGCACTATAACGACCACTATGCGGAAGGTGCCGGCGTCGTGTTTACGGCGGAGGATGCCGACCCGAACACGACTCAGGACGATTACAAGGTTTCGGACAATAAGACGAACGACAAAGGGGAGTCCGCCCCTCCGTATACCGGCTGGTGGCTCCATATCTCCTTTAAGCCGGTCGAGGGTTACAAGACCGTATTTGAGGTCGCGGAGATCTCCAACGGTACCGGCGATGGACACGCGACCATTCTGTCGATCCCGGAAGGGGGCTTTGTCTACGCGCTGAACTACGGCAATAACTGGCCGGAATATTATGAGAAGGATCCGGTGGCGTATGCCGACCACGCGAACGACCCGGACTACACCAATCCGGGCGTCGAAGCGATGATCTCCGCCGTCCTGAGCTGGAAGGCGGGCGACCGCTTCATCATTACTGGTCTTGACCTCGAGGATAAAGAACTTCCGACGACCACACCGGATAAGGCATGGTACGAAAAGACCGCCGACGGCAAGGAAAGCACCTACCTTTGCACGGCGACCTATGCGAAGTTCGACCCGAATGACCCGCCGAAGGAAAATGATCCGTCCGAACCGGTTGAAGTGGTCGAGACGGTCAAGGTCGACGGCGTTCTGGACGACACCGGTTACGACAAGGCTACTTGGGCGACTGATACCCTCTGGCAGATGAACAACGCCCCGACGGTCGAAAATGCGTCCGGCAAGTTCACCTCCCGTATCGACGATGACAACGTGTATGTCGCAGTCGAGCTGAAAAACCTTTCCGCTCCGAATGTGCTTGCGGATTACGCGCCGGATCTGACCCCGAACGAGACTGGAACCCAGATTGCCGGGTACGGTCAGACGTCCGCGTCCATGCTGCGCGTGTGGATTCGCAACAATGACAGCTATCGCTATGGAATTGACATTCAGTATCTTGGCGAGGAAAAGGGCTGGACGGTCGTTCGTCTGATCTACGACGATCCCGCGATGTCCCTCAAGCTGGCGGAGTTCGAGCCGGAATATCAGATTGTTTACGCGAATGATACCCTGACCGCGGAGGTTTCCTTCAAGAAAGCGGATTTCCTCGTGACGGGCGACTACTCCATTTTCATCACCTACAGTACGAATCTGGATCCGGTCGAGGGCAAGGAGGCGACCTATCAGGCGATTCACATTGTCAACCCAGATGCGGAAAGGAACGACGAGGGGTACATTGCCAATTATTCTGGCAACGACAACCTGTCTCCGTACTTCAGGTTTGCGGCGAAGGAAGCGAAGCTTGGCACCTATTTCGAGGGCGTCGATCCGACAATTGCTTACCGCGAGGAAATGGCCAATAAAGTCGGTGAACCGCTTGAGGATCCGGATTTCACGATCGATCTCCAGTCCGCCATTGGGCAGAACGACGCCGGGAAAATCGTTATGACGGTCGTGATGACGCTCAAAGACATCAAGGAAGGCGTCAGTTTCCATGCATTGGATATCAATTTCCACTATGACAACTCCCGGATGCGTCTTGTCACTCCGCTCAAGGCGGACGAGGAAGGCGAAGCCGACGTGCTCGACTGTGCGACCAAACTGCCGTACGACTCTTGGGAGAACCTGACGCAGGAAGTTCTCAGTGAGGAAGGTAAGACCACAGGGGACATCGCGATTCGTTTCATGACCGCGAATCCGGATCATGCTTTGGATGCTACGCACCCAATCGAGCTGACCTTCACGTTTGAGATGAGGCTGCTGAATACCTATGGCGGTGTATATGTGCCGACGGACGGTATTCAGGGGTTCTACGCGCCGAACGACGGATCTTCCACGACGACCATCTATCACGGCAACGGGGCTTCTACGGTCGCCTCAATCAATCTTCCCGACAACGGCGACGACAACAGCACGTCTTCTGGTGGATCGTCTTCTGGTGAATCGTCCAACCCGTCTAACAAGCCGGGCGACGCCGGGATTTTCATGTTCGCGCTCATGGGCATCTTCGCGATTGCGGGGGCTGTGGCAGCCGTTAAAGTCAGACGCTGAACGGAATAGGGCGATTTCCGGGCGCTCCAGGGGAACCGCCGCAGACTTTACGGTCTGCGGCGGTTTTGTGTGGCAGGGCGGAGAAATGCGGCACGGTCCGATTGTATATGTGGCTATGTGCATAATATACAGTATACGCCGAATAATCAGGACATATTTCGAATATAAATTTTATTTTGCCTCTTGACAACAAATAATTATTTGTATATAATACCAGTAACATGAAAAAAACGAAAAAATGCTTTCGACCGCAACGGGAAAGCACAGCCGGTGAGAACCGGCAGGAAAGGACCGATCATCGTGGAAAAAAAGGATATCAAAAAAGTCGTGCTAGCGTATTCGGGCGGATTGGATACGTCCATCATTATTCCGTGGCTAAAGGAAAACTATAACAACTGCGAGGTCATCGCGGTTTCGGGCAATGTCGGGCAGGCGGACGAACTCGACGGACTGGAAGAGAAGGCGCTGAAGACCGGCGCGTCCAAGCTGTATATCCTTGACCTAACGGATGAGTACGTCGAGGAGTATATCCTCCCGACGATGAGGGCGGGCGCGGTGTACGAGGAGTACCTGCTCGGCACGAGCCACGCGCGCCCGTGCATCGCGAAGGGGCTCGTCGAAATCGCCCTGAAGGAGGGCGCGGACGCGATCTGCCACGGTTGTACCGGGAAAGGTAACGACCAGGTGCGGTTCGAACTGGCGATTAAGCATTTCGCCCCAAATATGCCAATTATTGCCCCGTGGCGCGAATGGACGATCAAATCCCGCGAGGAGGAGATTGCGTACGCGGAAGCGCACAACATCCCCCTGAGGATCAACCGCGAAACCAATTATTCCAAGGACAAGAACCTCTGGCACCTCTCCCACGAGGGGATGGACCTGGAGGACACCGGCAACGAGCCGCAGTATGAAAAGCCCGGCTTTCTCGAGATGGGGGTTTCGCCGTTACAGGCGCCGGACGAACCGACCTACATCACCATTGATTTTGAAAAGGGAAACCCCGTCGCACTCGACGGGCAAAAGTTGTCAGCGAAAGAAATCATTCTCAAGCTGAATGAGCTCGGCGGCAAGAATGGCATCGGACTTCTGGATATCGTTGAGAACCGCCTAGTCGGTATGAAGTGCCGCGGGGTGTACGAGACCCCGGGCGGCACGATCCTGTACAAGGCACACAGCGTTCTGGAGAGCATCTGTCTCGATAAGATGACCATGCACGAGAAGCAGAAGCTGTCTGTCACGTTCGCGGAGCTGGTTTACAACGGACAGTGGTTTACCCCGCTGCGGGAAGCGTTGAGCGCGTTCGTGGATAAGACACAGGAGAAGGTGACCGGGAAAGTCCGCCTGAAGCTCTATAAGGGCAACATGATCAATGCCGGTGTTTGGAGCCCGTATTCGCTGTACAGCGAGGAGATCGCGACCTTCGGGAAGAGCGATTACGACCAGCGGGATTCCGCCGGGTTTATCAACCTGTATGGTCTGCCGGTCAAGGTGCAGGCGCTGGTGGACAAGAAGAATTCCGGGAATTAAACCGACGAATTACGGAAGGACCTGCGCGGCCGGAAGGCTGCGTGGGGGTTTTCCGTTCTGTAAGGGAGTAAAACGATGGCAAAACTGTGGGCGGGACGCACCGCCGGAGAAACCGACCGCCTGGCGGACAACTTTAATTCCTCCATCCGCTTTGACTGCAAGCTGTACCGGCAGGACATCACCGGCAGCATGGCGCACGCCGCGATGCTGGGCGCGAAGGGCATCTTGACGCAGGAGGAAGCGCAGGCGCTCATCGACGGACTTGCGGGGATCCTTTCCGATCTGGAAAGCGGAAAGCTCGATTTTGACTGGTCGTGTGAGGACATTCATATGTTCGTCGAGCAGGAGCTGACCAATCGGCTCGGGGCTCTCGGCAAGAAGCTGCACACGGCGCGGAGCCGCAACGATCAGGTCGCGCTGGATCTGCGGATGTATCTGCGGGGGGAGAGCGATGCGTTGGACGCGGAGATCCGGGACCTGCTCGATGCCTTGCTCGCGCAGGCGGAGGAGCACCGCGCGACGATCCTGCCGGGCTACACGCACTTGCAGCGGGCGCAGCCGATCACGTTTGGTCACCATCTGCTCGCCTACGCGATGATGCTGCTGCGGGATCTCGACCGGCTGCACGATGGACGCAAACGGATCAACTGTTCGCCGATCGGCTGCTGCGCGCTGGCGGGCACGACCTACGACATCGATCGTCGGATGGAAGCGGAAAAGCTAGGCTTTGACGATCTGTGTCGCAACAGCATTGACGGGGTGTCCGACCGGGACTTCTGCGTCGAGCTGCTGAGCGACTGCTCGCTTTTGATGATGCACCTGTCACGGTTCGCCGAGGAACTGGTCCTCTGGTCAAGCTGGGAATTCCAGTTCGTGGAGCTTTCGGATGCTTATACGACTGGTTCATCTATTATGCCCCAAAAAAAGAACCCCGACATGGCGGAACTGGTTCGTGGAAAGACCGGACGGGTTTACGGCGACTTGCTGGCGCTGCTGACCACCCTCAAGGGACTACCGCTCGCCTATAACAAGGACATGCAGGAGGACAAGGAGAGCGTGTTCGACGCGCTCGAAACGGTACATATGTGCCTGCGGGTGCTGACGCCGATGGTGCGCACGATGCGCGTCCGGGCCGACCGGATGCTGCAAGCGGCGCAGAACGGGTTTCTCAACGCTACCGACCTTGCGGATTACCTGGTGCGGAAGGGACTGCCGTTCCGCTCGGCGTACAAGCTCTCCGGCGAGCTGGTCGCGGAGTGCCTGCGAAGGGGGTGCGTGCTGGAGACCCTGCCGCTCGACGTATACCAGACCTACAGTCCGCTGTTCGGCGAAGATCTTTACGGCGAAATTCGTTTGGAAACCTGCGTTGAAAAGCGTATCTCCGAAGGCGGGACGTCCGCCCGTTCGGTGGATGGGCAGATCGCTTACGTGCGCGAGCGGCTGCGGAAGGGAAGCGAGCGGAAATGACGAACGTATTTATCGACGGCAGCGCCGGAACGACCGGGCTGCGCATTCACGAGCGGCTGAGCGCCCGTTCGGACCTGTATCTGCTGACTCTCCCGGAGGACTTGCGCAAGGATTCGGCATCCCGGCGGGATGCGATGCGGAAAGCGGACGTGACTTTTCTCTGCCTGCCCGACGCGGCGGTGCGCGAAGCGGTCACGCTCGCCGACGGGACGAACACCCGCCTGATCGACACCTCGACGGCCCATCGCACGTCGCCCAATTGGGTCTATGGCTTTCCGGAATTGCCCGGGATGCGGGAACGGATCGCCGGTGCGGATCGGGTCGCAAACCCCGGCTGCCACGCGATCGGGTTCATCACGCTGGTCGCTCCGCTGGTAAAGGCCGGACTGCTGCGCCCAGATGCGAAGCTGATTTGCTTTTCTTTGACCGGGTATTCCGGCGGTGGAAAGGCGATGATCGCGTCCTATGAGTCACCGGAGCGGGACGTCCTGCTCAACGCTCCCCGGCAGTACGGGCTGACACAGGCGCACAAGCACTTGCCGGAAATGCGGCTGTTTTCCGGATTGGAGAACTCGCCGCTGTTCTGTCCGATCGTGGCGGATTTCCGAAGCGGCATGGAGGTGACCGTTCCGCTGTTTGCAAGTGACCTGCGCGGGAGCGTCGGGGACGTTTGCGGCGTTTACGCGGACTGCTACCGTGGTCCGGTGATCCATTTCGACGCGGACGCGGCGGAAACGGAGGACGGTTTTCTGTCCGCAGGGGCTTTCGACGGGCGGGATGACCTGCAGGTTACGGTCTGCGGAAACGGGGAACGTCTGCTGCTGGTCGCCCGGTTTGACAATTTGGGGAAGGGCGCTTCCGGAGGGGCGATTCAGAACCTAAACCTGCTGCTCGGAGAAGATGAGACGGCGGGGCTGATCCTGTAAGTTTGCAGGAGAAAGGAAACTTTGAACATGGACACTATTCAACAAATCCCCGGCGGCGTGTGCGCCGCAAAGGGCTTTCTGGCAAGCGGGGTGCATTGCGGCATCCGCAGGAATCAGAGCAAGCGCGACCTCTCGTTGCTCTATAGTGAGGTCCCGACGAACGCGGCGGCGCTGTACACGACCAACCGCGTCAAGGGCGCACCGCTGCTTGTAACGAAGAGACACCTTTCCGACGGCAAGGCGCGGGCGGTGCTGTGCAACAGCGGCAACGCCAACACCTGCAATGCGGACGGCGAGGAAGTCGCGGAAGCGATGTGCGCGTCCCTCGCGGAAGAAATGGGTCTTTCGGCGGAGGACGTACTGGTCGCGTCCACCGGCGTCATCGGGCAGCCGCTGAACCTCACGCCCATTCGCGCGGGAATCCCGCCGCTGGTGCGGTCTCTGTCTGCGGACGGAAGCCGCTTCGCGGCGGAGGGCATCATGACGACGGACACGGTCGTCAAGGAAGTCGCCGTCGAATTTTCGCTGGACGGCAAGCCCTGCCGGCTCGGCGGGATCGCCAAAGGCAGCGGCATGATCCACCCGAACATGGCGACCATGCTGGTTTTCCTGACGACGGACGCGGCGGTTTCGCCGGAACTGCTTAACAAGGCGCTTCGGACCGATGTTTCGTCCAGCTTCAATATGGTCAGCATCGACGGCGATACCTCGACCAACGACATGGTCATTCTGCTTGCCAACGGGCTGGCCGGGAACACGGAGATCACGTCGGAGGGTAAATCATTTGACGAGTTCATGCGTGCGCTCAACACCGTCACGGTCTGCCTCTGCCGGATGCTCGCCGGGGACGGCGAGGGGGCAACCCGGCTGCTCGAATGCACAGTCTGCGGGGCGAAGGACACGTTGAACGCCCGAATTGCGGCGAAAAGCGTGATCTGTTCGAGCCTTGTCAAGTCGGCGATGTTCGGCGCGGACGCGAACTGGGGGCGGGTGCTCTGTGCGATTGGTTACAGCGGGGCGGATCTGGACATCAGCGACGTCGGGGTCTCGTTCGTCTCGGCAAAGGGGAGCGTGGAGGTCTGCCGCAACGGGTCGGGGGTTCCGTTTTCCGAAGAACTTGCGAAGGAGATTTTGCTTGAAAAGGAGATTGAAATCCGCGTCACGGTCGGCGACGGAACGGGCGACGCGACCGCCTGGGGCTGCGACCTGACCTACGACTATGTGAAA
>CAZHBX010000043.1:0-10766 GCA_964530795.1 uncultured Ruminococcus sp.
CTTTTTAATCGTTTAGCACCGTGCCGAAGTGCTGTGGATGCAGGTACCAAATGCCAGTGTATTGCAACAGAATGTATACCCGCTCCGCCGTCATTTCACTGAACGAGCCAGATCGGGTCACCGTCACGGTCACACGCATCGCATCATCCGCCTTTGGCAGAACCACCGAAAAGGAATGAAGATTGTTAAAATCGAACGCTCCTTCGTAGAGCGATGGGTCGCATCGTTCGGTACTTTCGATCACGTATGTGACGGAAACATCCTCGCCGTACGTCTTGAAGTCGAATTCCGACGTAACGGTAAGCAGGAGCGCAACGGTATCCGGAAGGGTAGGGAATTCATCCTGATAGGTGTTGCAGAAGTCCGGCGGGAACGCTGATTCGTAGGTTTCAATGCTGCCGGTTTGCAGCGATTCTACGATCCGTTCGAACGGCAACGACAGCTCGCTGTCGCTTCCCGAACCGCAGGCGCAGAGCAGCAGGAGGATTGCAAGCGCAACCATCCAATGTTTACGCATCGTCCGCATCGTCCGTTTCCTTCATTTTCAGCTCCATCAGCTCTTCACGGGTAATAAGGATACGGCGCTTCTTGGTCGCCGGGTCAAATTCACCGATGTAGCCTTTCTGCTCCATCATTCCGACGATGCGGGCGGCGCGGGCGTAGCCCAATCCGAGCCGGGTCTGCAACATGGACGTCGAGACGTTCTGTGTGTCAATCGCCAGTTCCAGCGCTTCAAGAAATTTTTCGTCCAGCTTCGGCTCATTTTCGCTTTCCTCGCCGTCGGTCCGCCTCGCGCGCTTCGATCCGCCGCACAGCTTCGCTTCCCTTTCGATTTCGGACATGATCTCCTCGTTATAGGACGCGGATGCCGCCTGCTTGATGAATTCCGTCACGGCGACGACCTCGGTCTTGCCGTCAACGAACGCGCCCTGCACGCGAATCGGCTTCATCGCCGTTACCGGGTAGTAAAGCATGTCCCCGCGGCCGAGCAGTTTTTCCGCGCCGCCCTGGTCGAGGATGATGCGGGAATCCATCTGCTGGGAGACCTTGAATGCAATCCGGGAGGGGACGTTGGCCTTGATTAGGCCAGTGATGACGTCTGTCGTCGGGCGCTGCGTGCCGAGTACGAGGTGGATTCCCGCCGCGCGGGCCTTCTGCGCCAGACGGCAGATGGAGTCCTCGACCTCGTCCGGGGCGGTCATCATCAGGTCTGCCAGCTCGTCGATGAAGATGACGATGTATGGCTGCTGCTCCCGCTCGGGGTCGTTCTTGACGATCGCGTTGTATTCGACGAGATTTTTCGCCGCGACCTCCTGAATGAGACTGTAGCGCTTCTCCATCTCCGCGCACGCCCAGTTGAGCGTTCCGGCGGCCTTCTTCACGTCGGTGATGACCGGCACGAGCAGATGCGGAATCCCGCTGTAATCCGCCATTTCAACCTTTTTCGGATCGATCATGATGAATTTGACCTCGTCCGGCGACGCATGGTAGAGCAGGGAAATGATTAGCGAGTTCATGCAGACCGACTTGCCCGAACCGGTCGTACCGGCAATCATCAGATGCGGCATCTTGCCGATGTCGAGGTAGACCGGGTTGCCCGCGACGTCCTCGCCAAGCGCGGTCAGCAGTTTGCTCTTGCTTTCCCGGAAAGCACTGTTTTCGATCAGGCTGCGCATCCGCACGGTCGCGGCGGCGGTGTTCGGGATTTCGATGCCGAGCGCACCCTTGCTCGGAATATTTTCAATTCGTACCGACTCGGCGGACAGGTGCAAGGCAAGGTCGTCGGCAAGGTTGGCAATTTGCTTGACGCGGACGCCGGTTTCCGGCAGGACCTCGTACCGCGTGACCGTCGGGCCGAAAGTCGTTCCGATCACCCGGGCCTTTACTTTAAAGCTGTCGAGTACCGCTTCGAGCTTCCGGCTTGTGCGCTCCATCTCCGCGTTCGACGGCCTCGGGACGTTCCCGTCGTCCGGCGCGAGCAGGGAGAGCGGAGGAAAGATGTAGGGAGCTTTCGCATCTTCTGGCAGTTCCAGCGGTTCAGCGGCCGTTTCCTCTTCGGGACTCTTTTCCGCAAGCAACAGTTCGTTCCAGTCGCTATCCGCCGCATCGGGTATGCTTGTCTCCCGGGATGCGGGGGTTACCGGTTCCGCCGCCGGGGTTTCTTCCTCGCCATCGTTCAGGGAGAGTTTCCCCGTTTCTTTCGCCGGAGATTCCGGCTGCTTTTTCAGTTCCTTTCCGAACAGCTCCGTCGGGACGCGGGCGAAGTCCTCCCGCTGCTCTTCCTCCGGATAGATAAAGCGGCGGTTTCCGCTCGGTTCCTCCGGGGGCGTTTCATCCGTGATTTCACGGTCGTCTACGAGAACGGGGGAGACGCGGCCCTTGCGGTCGCCGTTCCTTCCGTCTTTCTGCGCGGGTTTGCGGGTTCGCGGGGGGGTCGGCACAGGCTCCGGAACGGGTTCCGATTCCTCCTCCGATTCCTCCCCCGATTCCTCCTCCGATTCCTCCTCCGACTCATTTTCCACATCGCCGCCGCGCGACGCGATCGAACCGAAAAACCGTCCGATGGCGCGAATGGTCTGCATCGGTGTACTGCCGAACAGGAACACCACGCAGACGAACAGCCCAAGCGACGCGAGAACCGCCGTCGCAACCCATCCGATCGCTCTGGCAAGCATGGCGCAAACGAACCCACCGACAGCGCCGCCGGATTGAAGCGTGACGCCCTTGGCGTACAGTTTCTCGAGGGATTTGACCGCGTCCCCGAAAATCTCCCCATCGGCGGGTGATACGGAAAGCAGGTGGATCAGGCAGAGCAAAAACATAAATGCGAACGACGCAAAGACAGTTTTGCACGCCGCGGCGGATCGACGCGACCGCCCCGCCCAAGTAAACACGATGAACAGCAGCAGGAACGGAAAAATGTAATACCCGAACCCGAACAGCCCCCGCACGATGTCCCGCACCCCGCCCAAAAAGCCATTATCAATCCACGGGAAGAAGGTCAGAATCAGGAAAAAAGCGAAAAAGACCGCAAGCGTCCCTGCGATCACTTTTCCGTAGCCGTGGGAGCTTTGCGTCTTTTTCGGGGGATTCTTCGAGGTGCGCTTGCCCGTACCGGAAGCGCCCTTGCGGGTTTTCTTTTTGGTAGCCATTGTCCTTGTTTTTCCTTTCCTCCTGCAAAAAGCTCCTTACCGGAGCAGCAGGTCAGCCAGGATCGCGCACAAGCCGACCAGAACGGAGTAGATGCTGAAAACCGTAAAGCCCTTCCTCTTCGCGAAGAATTGCAGTAGCCGGATCGCTCCAAGTCCGACGACGAATGCGGTCACCGAACCGACGGCGCAGGGCATTGCGAGTTCTGCCGTCATGCCTTCCGAAAAGAAATCCGGCAGTTTCAGCACGCAGGCCCCAAGGATCGCCGGAATGGACATCAGGAAGGAGAATCGGACCGCGTCCTCCCGCGTTAGCCCGCATAGTCGGCCGCCGGTAATGGTCGAACCGGAGCGCGAGATACCGGGCAGGACTCCGAATATCTGCACGCAGCCGATCAGGAACGGCCGCATCCAGCCCATGTTCTCCAGCGTCAGCTTGCCGGCGGCCAATCGATCGCTCACCCAAAGCATCCCTCCGTTGACCACCAACAGCAGGCCAACCGCCCAGCGGTAGGCGCCGAGCGCTTCGACCTTGTCGGAGATCAGCGCGATCGGCACAAGCGGCAGGGCGGACAGGCAGAGCATCAAAAACAGCCGTTCTCCAAATTGCAGCGATTCTTTCCGTTTTCCCCATAGCCTGCCGGTAAACAGCTTACCGAGCAGGGAAAAAACCCCTTTGATCAGCAGCAGGATTTCCTTGCGGAACATGATGACCACCGCAAGTAGGGTCGCGAGGTGCAGCAGTACATCAAACGCAAGGGTGTTATTCGTGTCCGCGCCGAAGAATCCGTGCGCAAGCGCGAGGTGCCCGGAACTGGAGATCGGGAGAAACTCCGCGATTCCCTGCAGCAAGCCATAGAGGAGAGCTTCCAGAATCGTCATAGGTGTTTCTATCGCCTTTCCAAAAAAGTCGGATTTTCAATAAACCCTTTTTTAGGGTCTGTTGGTGCGCTAACCACAGATTTTACGCCTTTCAAAACCCCAACAGGCATGCACCTTTGGGGCATGCTATCAGGATATCTCAGGATAACTCAGTATAGCATAGTTTCCGTCGTTTGTCAAGATTTTCACGCACAAAAACCACGGCTGGTTGTGTTGTCCTGCAAAACTTGATCTTTCGGGCATAGGACGCAGTCATCCTCGTAAACGTCGTCGAACGCGACGCTGTTGCGGACATTTTCTGCTGTGACCCGTGCATCCCCGACACATACCCGTTTCTGTCGCGCGCGGTGCGGGCTTCATACGTCATTTGCCGCTCGTACCCGTCTTTCACGAACAGCCCGTATGTGCCGGTTTCTCTGCGGAAACGGCATCGTGACGAACTGCACTTCACGTCCTACGTCGTCGGCGACGACGTTCGGTTTACCGAACATGCGCCGTAAAGCCCGTTCCGGTTTCATGCGCAAAAATCCCGGCGCGTGGCGTCGGGATTTTTTCCTGCGTAGGACCTACGCGTCCTTTTCATGCAGCTGCCCGGTTTTTTTGTCCCACGTACGCACGTCCGGCGGGATGGGGTAGGCATCCCGGCCGTCAAAGACGCTGCCATCGAGGTGGACGGTCAGCGTGTCGTCCGTCTCCGCCGCAATCTTCCATCTTAGCACCGCGCCGCAGGGCGGGGTGCCGTTCGGGTTGGCCTTGGCCTTTTCGAGCAATTCCCCCCGGGCGAACGCGGCAAACTCGGAGGCCGCCCGTTCGTAGAACGGGTCGAGCGTCTCCTGCAGCGGGACGCTCTTTTTGCGTTTGCCGGAAAGCAGGCGGGAGCGGGGCGGCTTCTGTTCCGCGCAGGCGGGGTAGGCAATGTTTAGGACGACGAGAACCCGTCCGTCGTCGCTTTTGAGCGTTTCGTGGATGGATTTGCCGGTCAGCAGTTCGGTTTCTTCTGAAATCATGGAGGCACCCTTCCTTTCCGAAGCTATACCTATGCGGGGAGGGAGGGAATTTATGCGTTAGACGTGCTTTCCGAACAATGCCCGCGCTTCCGATGCGGCGCAAAGCGGACACGCGAACAGCAGCGCTCCGCCCGCCCAGAACCGATCGTCAAACAGCAGCACCGGCAGCGCGCAGATCGCCGCCGCAGCGACGGCGATTAGCAGCGTCCGCAGGCGCGGGGTCTCGACTTCGCCGTCCTTTCCGGGCATCCCGGCTGACGGGAGCAGCAGCGCCCCCGAAAGCGGACAGAGCAGGGCCGCGCAGAGCGGGAAGACCCGCCCGGCGAGTGTCTGTGACGGTGAAAGCACCGGCGCAAACGTCCCGAACAGGCAGAGCGCCCCGCAACCGACTGCGAGGAACGCGAGCGGCAGGGAGGCGCGGGGGAGCAGTTCGTTCTTTCCAAGAGACAGGCAGACGAGTACGGCGAAGAGCACCCCGAAGAACCCGGGCGTGCGGTAGGGCCCGAGTTCCGGCAGCAGGGTTTGCAGGAGCGGCGTGAGTCGGAGCACCAGCGAGAGCGCGGGCAGGAATCCGAGCCAGCGGGGAAGCTTTTTCGGGTACAGCGGGACCGGAAAGCAGAGAAACAGGCACAGCAGCGCGCAGCAGACGTAGGCGTACACCCCGCCGAACGAGGCGCAGAGCAGGGAGGAATAAGCTAATAGGAAAGCACTAACGCCGGACATATTTTTCTGCGCCGCGCTCAAAGCTCCTCCCTCCTTCCGAGCGTCTTTTTCGGAATAGCGAGCAGGAAGTCCTCCAGTCCCCGTGGATGCAGCGGCGAAAGCGGGGAAAGGTAGGGAGCGCCGAAGCTGTCCATTTGGGCGGTCAAAGAAATCAGCAGCACCAGCCCGAGCGCGATGCCGGGCAGCCCGAACAGCTCGGCGGCGAACAGGAACAGGAACCGCAGCAGTACGGTCGCGTACATATAGACCGGCACGATGAAGGCGCAAACGGCGGATAGCGCGACGGTCATGATAACCAGCGAGGACGCGAGCCCCGCTTGGACCGCCGCGTCGCCGAGGATGATGGAAGCGACGATGCCCACCGCGTCTCCAACCGTCCGCGGCATTCGCACGCCGACCTCCCGCACCAGCTCAAACACGGCAAGACACGCCACGCATTCCCAGAACAGGTTTAGCGGCAGGTCCTTCCTCCCTTCAAGCAACTGGTCTCGCAGGCCGCCGGGCATCAATTCCGGGTGGAACTCCCCGATGGCGACGACGATGGCGGGCAGCAGCAGGGACAGCAGCATGGAAAAGAACCGCAGAAAGCGGATTGCGGTCGCGTAGTACGGGGTGCGCAGGTAGTCCTCCGCCGACTGAATGCTTTCGGCGAACACGTACGGGGCGGTCAGCACGAACGGCGAGCCGTCCACGATGACCCCGACCCGCCCGGCGAGCAGTTTGGAGGCCGCCTTGTCCACCTTTTCGGTGCTGCCCATCTTCGGGAAGAGCGGCGAGTGCCGCCCCTGTAAAAGCATCTCGAGGTTGCCGGAATCCATGATTGCCTCCGCCTGTAGGGAGGCGATACGGCGGGAGAGCGTGTCGACAAGCGCCTTGTCCGCCCGCCCTTCGAGGTAGGCGAGCGTGACGCGGGTGCGGGAGAGCTTGCCGACGGTCAGAGAGACGAACTTCAGTTTTCCGGTTCGAAGGAATTGACGCAAAAGAGTCATATTTTTTTCCGCGTCCTCTAAGAAACCCAGCCGCGGGCCCCGCACGGTCACGTCGCTGTCCGGCTCCTCAACGCTCCGCGAAAGTCCCGCCTGCACGTTCGCGAGACAGTAGGTCGCGCCTTTCCCGCCGTCGGTCGCGAGGAACACGTCTCCCCGCAGCATCGCGTCGTAGATTTCCGTCAGGTCCTGCGGCGTTCGGATCGCTCCGCACCGCAGCACTTCTCCGTAGTTGCCTTCGAAATCCCCTTGCCGCAGCACAGTCAGCAGCGGCCGCAGCACCAGCTCGCCCAGAGCTCCCCGCTCGCTCATTCCCTTGAAGCAGGCGATGGTCAGGCGGAATGACCCGACCTGCGTCTGCCGCAGGGTCAGGTCGGCGCAGTCGGAAAATTCTTCTTGCAGGGCGGACACCGTCTCGTCGTATCCGGTCGTCAGCATCTCCGTTCCTCCGTTTCCGTTTTCTTTCGTTTCGAGTATCGCCCGTCCGACGGCGGCTTAACCGAAAAAACCGACCAAACGCGAAATTGTCAATAGTTAATGGGTAAAAAATCCGCAAAAAACGGGACGATATGTCCGCAACGATGCCATAGCGCAATGAATCAATGTCGCCCGAAGGAAAAAGGCGAATCAAAAAGCAGAAGGGAATCAAACGTATTGAAGTTATCACGCCAGCGGAATTGTAAAACGTCAAAAGCCGCCGGGAATTAAACGGCGGCTTTTGTCATGCCTGCATTGTGTAGGTTTCCTTCCAGTTGGATATCCGCGATCCGCATCGGCGTGTTCGACTTGAATCGGATGTCTTCCCTCGTGGACTGCAAAGGCTGTCCCTGCGCGGAAAGCGAGGGGCCTTGAAATGACCCTGTATCGGATTTTGGGCAAACGCGGCCGGGTGGCAGCGGGTGCATCTATGACGGCGACGAAACGGGAGGAAAGGAGGGGCAATAGGATAAGCGGTTTGCGGGTGAAGATCTCGCTTCGACTTTGTGGACGGAATCAGCCGGATGCGTTCCTCCAGCTGCTCCCGCTCCAGAGCGGCGACCAGTTTGGCGAACGGTTCCAGATCCCCGTTCACCGCATAGGCTTCCAGCTTTTCAAAGTAGGGTAGACGATCCTCTTTGCGGATGGACACCGGCAGAAAGCCGGCAGAAAGGAGCTGATAGTTCATCATCATTCTGGAAGTCCGACCGTTCCCTTCTATAAACGGATGGATGCGGACGAATTCCGCGTGCGTCCATGCGGCAAGCTCAATTGGGTGAAGATCCGTGCGGGTCGGAAGTTCCGCAAAAAACCGCTTCACCTGACCGTACATTTCCACCGGGGACGGCGGATGGTGCGACGCGCCGGAAATGCGGACGTCCGTATTCCGGTAGAACCCGCCGGGCAGGATGTTCTCCATCAAAATTGCGTGGATGTCTTTCACAAGATTTTCCGACAGCGGTTCGCCTTTGGAAACACGCTCTTTGACAAAACGGAACGCCTTATCGTGATTGACGACCTCGTAGATCTCCCGCAGCGATTTTCCGCCGACGGAAACCCCGTCCTCCAGAACCGCTTTCGTTTGGATCAGCGTCAGCGAGTTTCCTTCGATTGCGGTAGAGTTGTGCGCATACGCGACGGCAAAGCTCCGCTCAAAACTCGCGAGCGCCTGCGGCTCTGCCTGTGCCGCCCCTTCCAGCCAGCGTTTTTTCAATGTGTCCAACGCGGTGTAGTTCAATGCAGACCCTCCTTTCACTGAACGGAGAAACTGATTTTTAATCAGCCTCTCCGTTATATTTTATAAAAGGATTATTGACGGTGCTTCATCAGGCGAAACGCCTTAGAACACTCCATAACTGCAACGGGAATTAAAATTAGCGCAAGACCGATCAGGTACTGCGTGGCGGAGAGCGAGATCAATCCGAAAACAGTTCGGAGCGGAGTAAACAGAACCAGGCACATAAGCAGGATTGATGTGAGTCCGGCTAGGTTCAGGTTGCGGTTTGTAAACACGCCGATCTTGAACAACGAGTGCTCGGATCGCATATTGTACGCCTGTACAACCTGAGAAAGCGCCAGTACCATGAAAGCAAGTGTCTGACCGCCCACATCCATGCCGGTCAGCGTTTTGCCGATGTAGTAAGCGAAAAGGGAAAGGGCGCCAAACATGAAACCCTGAAGGACGATGTGAACACCGAATCCGTGGGCGAACAGTCCTTCGTCTTTGGGTTTCGGTTTGCGGTCCATGACATCTTTTGCTACCGGCTCCATACCCAGGGCAATGGCAGGCAGGCTGTCCGTAATCAGGTTAATCCACAAAAGCTGCATGGAAACCAGAGGGGACTTGCGCCATATCAGCATGGCAACAAATACGGTAATGACCTCGCCGATATTTGTGCCAAGCAGGTAACCGACAACCTTTTTGATGTTGTCATAGATGCCGCGACCTTCGCGGACCGCGTCGACAATGGTGGAGAAATTGTCATCCGTCAGGGTCATATCGGCCGCGCCCTTGGCGACATCGGTGCCGGTGATGCCCATGGCGCATCCGATATCGGCTGCCTTCAATGCAGGCGCATCGTTGACGCCATCGCCGGTCATGGACACAACCTGTCCTTTGCGCTGCCATGCTTTGACGATGCGAATTTTATTTTCGGGAGATACACGGGCATAGACCGCAATATTCTCCACACAGGCATCCAGTTCTCTGTCCGTCATCGCATCCAACTCCGGACCGGTAATGGCTCTATCGCCATCCAGCATGATACCCAGTTCTTTTGCAATGGCTGAGGCGGTAACGACATGGTCACCGGTAATCATGACCGGCTTTATGCCGGCTCTGCGGCAAGTAGCCACAGCGGCCTTCGCTTCCGGACGCGGCGGATCAATCATGCCGACCAGACCCATAAAGGTAAGACCGTTTTCCAATTCTTCCGGTATCGGTTCGTCGGGAACCGTGCTGATTTCCTTGTATCCGATAGCAAGAACACGCAAAGCATTTTTGCTCATGTCCTCGTTAATCTCGGCGGCTTTTTCCAAATCTCCGGCCACACAGCGTGGCGCCATAACGTCAAAGGCGCCTTTTACGATGACAATGTTTTTGCCGTCGACCCGGTTGATGGTGGTCATCAGCTTCCGGTCAGAATCGAAAGGAATCTCCGCTAAACGGGGATATTCACGATTCAGTGCCTCTTTTGGCATACTGTTTCTGTGCGCTGCAAGTACGATTGCTGTCTCGGTAGGATCGCCGATATGCAGTTCTTCCTGATCATGGAATACAACACTTCCGTCGCAGCACAGCGTTCCGTAAGCCAGCAGTTTCTTGATTTCAGCGGAATTTTGTGTGCTGATATCCTCCGTTGCCGCCGCCCCGTCTAAATAAGCTTTTACAAGCGTCATACGGTTTTGCGTCAGAGTTCCGGTCTTATCGGAGCAGATGACAGAGGCGCCGCCCAGCGTTTCTACCGCAGGCAGGCGACGAATAATCGCGTTTTTTTTAGCCATACGCTGCACGCCAATGGACAGTACGATGGTGACAATGGCCGGCAGACCTTCCGGAATTGCGGAAACTGCCAAGGAAATGGCCGTCATAAAGATTTCAATGGCGGGAATATTGCTGACAAGACCGACCACAAAGATGACAGCACAGGCGGCCAAAGCCATAATTCCCAAATATTTGCCAAGCTGAGCCAGCTTTTTCTGTAAGGGTGTCTGTCCGTCCTCCTCGCTGTCAAGCATATTGGCGATCTTGCCCATCTCGGTATCCATGCCGGTGGCGGTAACCACGGCGGTGGCCGTTCCATAAGTAATGGAGCAGCCGGAGAATATCATGTTGGTCCGGTCTCCCAGCGGAGCCTTCTCCTTTACAATTGCATCCGCATTCTTTTCGGAAGGAACGGATTCGCCGGTGAGAGCAGATTCTTCACTTTTCAGGCTGACGCTGCGGATCAGCCGGGCATCGGCAGGAATAAAATCTCCGGCCTCCAAAAAAATGATATCGCCGGGAACCAGGTCTGCGGCATCAATAATCTTTTTTTCCCCGC
>CAZHBX010000044.1:0-8142 GCA_964530795.1 uncultured Ruminococcus sp.
ACGTGCCGGCCGGCGACATCGGCGTCGGCGCCCGGGAGATCGGCTATCTGTTCGGGCAGTATAAGCGGCTGCGCAACGAGTTTACCGGCGTGCTGACCGGCAAGGGACTGCCCTACGGCGGCTCGCTGGCGCGGACGGAGGCGACCGGGTACGGGCTTTGCTACTTCACCGAGGAGATGTTGTCCTGCATGAAGAAAGAGTCCTTCCGCGGGAAGCGGGTCGTGATCTCCGGGTCCGGCAACGTTGCGATTTACGCGAATCAGAAGGCGACGGAGCTGGGCGGCAAAGTCGTCGCAATGTCCGACTCGGGCGGATACGTGTACGACGAGAACGGGATCGACCTTGCGGTCATTAAGCAGCTCAAGGAAGTCGAGCGCGCGCGGATCTCCGAGTACGTCAAACGGGTGTCGACGGCGACCTACACGCCCGGCTGCAAGGGCATCTGGACCGTCCCGTGCGACATCGCCCTGCCTTGCGCGACGCAGAACGAGCTGGACGGGGAGAGCGCGAAGGCGCTGGTCGCGAACGGCGTGATTGCCGTTGCGGAGGGCGCGAATATGCCGTCCACGCCGGAAGCGGTGGCAATATTCCAGCAGAACGGCGTGCTGTTCGGACCGGCGAAGGCCGCGAACGCGGGCGGCGTTGCGACGTCCGCGCTGGAAATGAGCCAGAACTCGATGCGGTATAGCTGGACGTTCGAGGAAGTGGACGCGAAGCTGAAGGACATCATGGTCAACATCTTCCATAACGCGTATAACGCGGCGGAGAAGTATGGCGCTACGGGGAACCTTGTCGCAGGCGCGAATATCGCGGGCTTTGAAAAGGTTGCCCGCGCGATGATCGCACAGGGGATTGCGTACTAAAGGCCTGTCTTGACGTACTTGCTGACGCCCGTTTGTCAAAGTGCGTTTCGCGGCGGGGGTGCAGGGGGACGGTTTTCCCCCATGCGTACCCTCTTGTTGCCCATTGGAGAAGCATAGATACTGTTTCCTGAACAACAAAAATCCACGGATTCAGCCTGTGGATTTCCAACCAGCAAACGTTGTCCAAAGTTATGGGTACACTTCAGGTTTTAGCCAGTTAGAAAAAGGGACTGCCGATTGTGCTTCACGCACGTTCGGAAGTCCCATTTTTTGGGTCGGTCAGCTGAGGTTCCCGCTGCTGTCACATGTGGTATGCGCATCAATGTCAAATGTATTGGTGGTGACAAAGAAGAATTTTTCCTTAACCGTAGCGGCGCCATAGGCGGTATCGCCGGATTTATATGTCTTGCTTGGGTCCTTCAAGTAAGCCGCATCCTTTGATCAAATGATACGAGCCGTCAAATATCGCTTGGAATTCCTTTATCGCATATTGCAGATATTCTTTGCCGGAATCTTCCAAATGATAATAGTTCCTGATCCTCCGTTGGCCGACCAACTCTTTCCGGCTGGAAATCAGTTTGCGCTCCTCCATCCGGTATAACGGACCGTATAGGGATCCCTCTTTGACGAGAAAGGCCTGATTGGTTCGACTCGCAAGCTCCAGCTTAATCTGATACCCATACATATCCTCGGTTGACAATAGGGAGAGAATCAGCATCTCAATCAAGCCAGACTTAATATTTTCTTGTATGTTATCCATCCATGACATGACAATCATCCCCTCTATATGAGATTATAATCGAAAACAACTCAAAAGTCAATAGGAATTCAAAAAATATATCGGCAAGCATATCAAAAAGTTTTCGAATACCCATGACAAAATTAAAGGAAAAACCTTGCCGAAAAGGGTTGACAACCCGTTTTTGGTGTGGTATAATAGAGAGCCGCTTGTGAGGAGGCTTTTCAAATTGTGCAAAAATACGCACATGCCCCCGACAGCGAGACTTCCGGAAAGCGAGGGGAATACGAATATGTATGCAGTCATTCAGACCGGCGGAAAACAGTATAAGGTTTCCGAAGGGGACGTGATTTTCGTTGAGAAACTCGGCGTGGAGGAAGGCGACACCTATACCTTTGATCAGGTGCTTGCTCTCTCCGGCGCCGACGGCTTCAAGGCCGGTGCGCCGACCGTCGAGGGCGCGACCGTGACGGCGAATGTCGTCAAGAACGGCAAGGGCAAGAAGATTCATGTGCTGAAGTACAAGCCCAAGAAAAACGAAAAGAAGCACATGGGCCACCGCCAGCCCTATACCAAGCTCCAGATCCTTGCGATCAACGGCTGAGACGGTTTCGCGCCATGATCCGTGCGGAGTTTGTGAAGGGAATGACCGGCTTTACCCTTTCTGGACACGCCGGGTTCGCTGAATCGGGCGCGGATATCGTCTGCGCCGCGGTCAGCGCGATGGCGAATCTCGTCTGCAACGCCGCGGAAGCTTTCGGCGCGCGTGCGGAAGTCCGTGAGGACGAAGCGGGCGCGACGCTGTCCTACCGGTTGACCGGCCGGTGTGCGGAAGCGGAGATGCTGCTGCGCGCGTTCTGCGCGGAGTTGCGTTCTCTCGAAGAGCAATACCCGGAGAACATCCGGGTGCGCTGCCTGTGAGGCGGCGGGAAAACGGTTTACAGGTTCATCAAATGGAAAGGAGTTGATTTGCATGCTTCGCTTGTCGTTGCAGTTTTTTGCGCATAAGAAGGGCGTCGGTTCGACCAAGAACGGCCGTGATAGTGAGTCCAAGCGGCTCGGCGTAAAGAAACAGGACGGCCAGAAGGTCGTCGCCGGCAACATTATTGTCCGTCAGCGCGGGACTTCCATCCATCCGGGCGAAGGCGTCGGACGCGGTTCGGACGACACGCTGTTCGCGCTCGTGGACGGTGTCGTCAAGTTTAAGCCGATTGCCGGAGGCCGAAAGAGCGTCTGCGTGCTTTCCGCCGACGCGAACTAAAAGCAACCGGAATCAGACGGAAAAATCGCCCTTTTCGCTTGGAGGCAAGGGCGGTTTTTTGATGAAAACGGGAGGAACGCGCCATGTTCATGGATCAGGTGGAAATTTTTGTGAAAGCCGGGAAGGGCGGGGACGGCTGCGTCTCTTTCCGGCGGGAAAAATACGTCTCGCACGGGGGTCCGGATGGCGGGGATGGCGGAAAGGGCGGGAGCGTCGTGTTCGTCCCGGACGAGGGGAAGAACACGCTTTTGGATTTCCGCTACCATCGCAAATTTCTCGCGGAGGATGGCTGCGACGGGGCGTCCCGCAAGTTCATGGGAAAATACGGGAAGGACTTGGTCATTCCGGTCCCGCCGGGAACCGTCATTCGGGACGCGGAGACGGACCTCGTCATGCAGGACATGAGCGGTTGCGAGCGGTTTGTCGCCGCGAAGGGCGGCCGGGGCGGCTGGGGGAATGCCCATTTCGCTACGGCGGCCCGGCAGGTGCCGCGGTTCGCGAAGGAGGGCCTGTCCGGAGAGGAACGGAAACTGAAACTGGAGCTGAAAATGCTCGCGGACGTTGGGTTCGTCGGGTACCCGAACGTAGGGAAATCCACCCTGCTGTCGGTCATCAGCAGCGCCAAACCGAAGGTCGCGAACTACCATTTCACGACCCTTTCCCCGAACCTTGGCGTGATCTCCGCTTACGGCAAGACGTTCGTCGCGGCGGATATCCCGGGGCTCATCGAGGGCGCGTCGGAGGGCGCGGGGCTCGGGCACGATTTTTTGCGGCACGTGGACCGCTGCCGGCTGCTGCTGCACCTGTTCGACGTGTCCGGCTCAGAGCGGGAGGACCCGCTGCGGGACATTCTGCGCATCAACGAGGAACTGCGGAAGTACAGCCCGTCGCTGGCGTCCCGTCCGCAGATCCTGGTCGGCAACAAGATGGACCTCGGGTACGACGAAGCGAAGCTCGCGGAGATCCGCGCCTACGCCGTTTCGCGGGGGTGGGAGCTGTACCTGATCGCCGGGGAGATCCGGGAAGGGGTGGACGAGCTGATGCTCGCGACGGTGCGGCAGTTGGAGAAACTGCCCCCGATCAAGGTCTATGAGCCGGAATTCACCCCGGAAACCCCGAAACGGGAGGATTACCGGGTCAAGGTCCGGCGGAGCGGGGAACTGTTCGAGGTGACGGGTGAATGGCTGGAAAAGCTTATCGGCCGGACCGACTTCGACAGTTACGAGTCCCTGCAATACTTCCAGAAGGTTCTGCGAGAGAAGGGCGTCATTCGATCTCTTGAGGACGCGGGCATCGACGAAGGAAACACCGTACGGATGTACGGGGTGGAATTTGAGTTTGTATTCTAACCGTTTGAGACTGTCTGATCCTCGAATACCGTTTCGATGACCTTTTCGCAGCAGTCGGGCGAGTAACGCCAGTAGTCGATGTGGGTCACGTCGGGATAGTGATAGGTGTTCATCACGCCGTCCCCTTCGCACACGTCGATGATTGCCAGCTTAACCTTCATTTTCTGCGGCAGGATGCTTTTCATGTAGACGGCGGCGTGCTGTCCGGCGCGAACGTCGGCTTTGCACTCGGCGAGCCCGGCGAGGTTCGGGGCCAGCTCGACGAAGATGCCGTAGGGTTCGACACTGCGGACGATGCCCGCGGCGGTTTGTCCCGGGGAAAAGGCGGAGGCGTTCTCCTCCCATGTGCCGAGCAGTTCCCGATGGGAGAGGGTAATGCGTCCAGTCTCGTCAGCGGGACGTCGGATGACGGCGCGGATGCGCTGTCCGACGGAAAACCGCTCGCGGGGGTGGTTGATGCGGGAGACGGACATGCAGTCGATCGGCATGAGGGCGACCAGCCCGCAGCCGATGTCGCAGAACGCTCCGAACGGGTCGAGATGGGTTACTTTCGCGTCGATGACGTCTCCGGCGGACAGCTTTTCGGCGTAGCGGTGGGTGCATTCCCGCTGGGCCTCCCGGCGGGAGAGAATGGGGACGGTCCGGCCTTCCTCGTCGGTGCGCAGGTCGGTAATGCGGAAGCAGACCGGCTTGCCGACCCGGGAGAGGATGGCGATGTCCTTGACATCCGCGTCCTTTGTATAGACGCACTCCTCCCGCGGCATGACGCCTTGGAAGGCGCCGACGGCGACGTGCAGGCTGCGCTCGCTGTCGCAAAGGAAGCTGCGCCCTTCGAGGATGATGCCGTTCTCCATGGCGGTACGCAGGCCTTCGGTGGTGGAGGTATAGAAGCGGTTCTCCTCGGTTTGCAGGAAACCGCCTTCGCAGACATAGGGATGGTCGAGCTGTTTCATGTTCGGTCGTTCCTTTCGGGCGCTGCCGCGGACGGCGCGCCGTAGGCTTGTTTCGTTTGTATTGCATTGTATGAAAACGGGGGACGACGTATGATAGAAAAGCTCCGGGAAATCCAAAAAAGGTACGATGAGGTTGCTTCCCAGCTCGCGGACGCGGGGGTGGTTTCGGACATGGAACGCTACAAGGCGCTCGCGAAGGAATACAAGGAGCTCTCCCCGATCGCGGAGCGGTTCGCGGCGTACCGTAAGGCGGAAAGCGATCTGCGGGAGGCGGAGGAACTGCTCGGGGAACGTGACGCGGAACTGCGAACGCTCGCGGAGGAGCAGGCCTCTGAAGCGCGGGAGCGCATGGCGGGCCTGCAGGAGGAGCTGAAACTGCTGCTGCTCCCGAAGGATCCGGACGACGACAAGGATGTGGTCGTGGAGATCCGCGCCGGCGCCGGCGGGGAGGAAGCGGCGCTGTTCGCCGCCGTGCTGTACCGGATGTACAGTATGTACGCGGACGCGCACCGGTTTGGGTTTGAGCTGGCGTATTGCAACGAAACCGAACTTGGCGGGATGAAGGAAGTGTCCTTTCTGATGAAGGGAGAAGGCGTTTATGCCCGCATGAAGTATGAAAGCGGGGTGCATCGCGTCCAGCGGGTGCCGGAAACCGAGTCGCAGGGGAGGATTCAGACCTCGACGGCGACGGTGGCAGTGCTGCCGGAATCCGAGGAAAGTTCCTACGAGCTGAACATGGAGGACCTTGAGATCACGACGCACAAGAGCTCCGGGGCGGGCGGACAGCACATCAACAAGACCGAGTCCGCCATCCGTGTCCTGCACAAGCCGACAGGTCTTGTCGTGGACTGCCAGAACGAGCGGAGCCAGGTGCAGAACAAGGCTAAGGCGATTGAGATTCTCAAGGCTCGGCTTGCGGCGATGGAGAAGCGGAAGGAGGAGGAAGCACAGTCGACGGCCCGCCGCAGCCAGATTGGCACGGGGGACCGTTCGGAGCGCATTCGGACGTACAATTACCCGCAGGGCCGCGTGACGGATCATCGCATCGGGCTTTCGATGTACGACCTGCCGGGGTTCCTCAACGGGAACCTCGACGGCATGATTGACGCCCTCGCAACCGCGGACAGGGCCGCGAAACTGGGGAAAAGCGAGTAAAAATCGGAATTTTTTGTGTGATAGCATAAGGGAACGATCCATCGGGATTTGCGGCGGCAGTGGAGACGCGGATAAGGATACCGGGAATGCGCGTCAGAAATTTTGACCCAAAAGATGTAAGGCAACACCTCATTTGTGCGGTGTTGCCTTACGTTCATGAAATCTTTATTCGCTTTGCAGTTTCATAGGATGGTCCTCCCGAAAACCATCGATTCGTCAAGAGAAATCCGGCGCCGCGGCCGCGTCGAACGAAATCAAATCCGGTAAACGGTCCCGTTCCCGCCGGTCACGCGATACTCCCGGTTGCCCGACCGATCCTTTTCGGCCGGTGTTTTGGTCAGAAATCGAACCCTGTTCCCTCCAGAAATGCCCGCAGAGCGGCAAAATTCCCGTGCGGCACCGCCGAAAAATCGCGTCCCCCGCGGTTAATAAGGCAGTCTGTCAGCAGAAACGCCTCCATTCCCGCGTCCTTCGCCGCGAGGTCCTCCTCGGCGTCGTTGCCGACGGTCAGGCAGTCCGCCGGGTCCACTCCGAGCCGACGGGCGATCTCGGCAAAATAGGCGGGGTTCGGCTTGCTCAGACCGATATTCTCGTAAGTCGTGCGCAGAGCGAAATCCTCCGGCGTAAGCCCCGCCCAGCGGATTCGCTGATCCGTCGCGACCCGCGGAAAGATCGGGTTGGTCGCGAGCGCGACGGTCCAGCCCTTCGCTTTACAGAGCTCGACGGCCTTCCGCGCTTCCGGCGTGTATCCGCAGAACGCCCTCGCCCCGGCGAAGTCCACCCGATAGAATTCCTCGAACAGCTCCCGGTCGCGGTTTACCCGCTCGCCGAGCAGTTCGGCAAACCTGTGCCAGAAGGCGCTTTCGTTGCTTTCCCGCCCGTCGTTTGCGACCATAGCGGCCGTCCCGCCCCAGATCGCGTCAATGAGGGATTTCGGCTCGTACCCGTGCGGGGCGAGCTTGCGCGCGAGTAGTTTGAAATAGCCCCTCGTGAATTCGTCCTGGTCCATCGGCAGGAGCGTCCCGTCAAGGTCGAACAGCACCGCTTTCCGGCTCATACCGTGCCTCCCCTCAGCTTTTCCACGGGTGGAACGAACCCCCTTTCCCTTTCCTTTTCGTTCCCAGTATACCACGCCCCGAACGGTTTGTCAACCGAAAAAAAAGGGACCCCGAAGGGTCCCCTTTTTTGAAGCCTCAATCGTCGATGTCCACCTCATAATCGAGGATCTTCCCGCTTTCCGCGTCGATCGTGAACTCATACTCCCGTATGCCCGACCGGAACTCGATCTCGTACTCCCAGCGTCCGTCGTCCTGCTCGAGCTGCGAGCGGTAACCGGTGATGTCGTCCTCGGACAGCCCCGCCTGCTTGAGGGCGGTCTGTTTCGCCTCCGCCTCGGAGACGGTCACTTTGCCGGACGACGCATTCCCGCCGGACGACGTTCTGTGCTCGTCGCGGTCGTAGGAGAGAACCGCCCCGTTCGACGCGTCTATCGTGTAGTCGTACTCGACGTTCCCGACGTAGAACTCGATTTCGTATTCCTTCCGCCCGTTGTCATAGTCGGTTTCGATGCGGTAGCCCGAAATGTCCGCTTCGGCCACGCCGGCATGCTTCAGCGCGATCTGCTTCGCCTGCGCTTCGGTGACGGACGACGCATTCCCGCCGGATGACGCATTCCCGCCGGACGACGTTCTGTGCTCGTCGCGGTCGTAGGAGAGAACCGCCCCGTTCGACGCGTCTATCGTGTAGTCGTACTCGACGTTCCCGACGTAGAACTCGATTTCGTATTCCTTCCGCCCGTTGTCATAGTCGGTTTCGATGCGGT
>CAZHBX010000044.1:8242-10093 GCA_964530795.1 uncultured Ruminococcus sp.
ACGCCGGCATGCTTCAGCGCGATCTGCTTCGCCTGCGCTTCGGTGACGGACGACGTATTCCCGCCGGATGACGTATTCCCGCCGGATGACGTATTCCCGCCGGACGACGTATTCCCGCCGGACGACGTATTCCCGCCGGACGACGTATTCCCGCCGGATGACGTATTCCCGCCGGACGACGTATTCCCGCCGGACGACGTATTCCCACCGGACGACGTATTCCCGCCGGACGACGTTCCGTGCTCGTCGCGGTCGTAGAAGAGGATCGCTCCGTTCGACGCGTCTATCGTGTAGTCGTACTCGACGTTCCCGACATAGAACTCGATTTCGTATTCCTTCCGCCCGTTGTCATAGTCGGTTTCGATGCGGTAGCCCGAAATGTCCGCTTCGGCCACGCCGGCATGCTTCAGCGCGATCTGCTTCGCCTGCGCTTCGGTGACGCCGTCCGCCGTGTCGGTCGACGTTTCGCCGGACAATGCGGCGGACATGTCGCTTTCATAGTGCAGCACGTCGCCGGTCATGGCGTCGATCTCATAGTCGTACGCTAAACCCTTTGCCCAAAATTCCACTTCCCACTCGTCCCGACCGTCGTCGCGGTCAAAAACGATTCTTTTCTGCGTCACGTCGGCTTCCGTCACGCCCGCCTGCTCGAAGGCGATGCGGTAGGCTTCGTCTTCGCCGATCAGGTTCGACGATGCCGGGGACGACGCGTCGGACGAGGCGCTGATGGCCAGCGCGAGACCCCCCGCCGCGAGGAGGACCACCACGGCGGCGATCACGATGATGAGGATGTTTTTACGCATTGCTTGTTTTCTCCTTTTTTTGGTGTGCTTTTCTTCTTTTCGCCCTTATCATACCACGCGAAGATGAGGGAAAGATGAAGAAAACAAAGGTTTCAAAAATTTTTTTACTTGACAAAATTCCCGCCGCGTGGTAGAATATCCCTGTCGTGAAATGCGGAAAAAGACGGAAAGGCGGGAGAAAACCTATGCGGAGCGAACCGATTGAGAAACTCGAACGAATCTGCGCCTACTGCGAATACGCGACGCTGCTTGTGGGGGAGACGGCGTGCGTCTGCGACAAGCGCGGCGTAGTCCGGGCGAATGGGAACTGCCGCCGGTTCCGTGCGGACCTGCTGAAGCTGCGCCCGCACCTGCCCCGCCTGCCGGAGGAGCTGCCGGACGTGTTCCCGCTTGAGCCGTAAAGGTTCGGAAAATTTTCTCCATAGGTTTGCCAATGATGCGTTGAGCCAGATTAGGAACGGAAAAGAAAGCAATCGCGTTTGAGGCAGCAAAATGGTTTCAAAGGGATTTTGAAAGGAGAACTGATTCCCTGGAGGAGTGAGTTTGGCTTTGTTTCAAACCTGCACACTCCTTTCATGAGTTCTTTTGGGAATCATCAGCGTTAGCATAAATGATATGAAAAGAAAAGGCGAATCAAACGTTCGATAATCTTGAAATCCTGATATTGACACGGGTTCAACCCGCCGGTCTGGGCGGCGTACCTCTTGCTCGGCAGGGACGGGACATCGAGTACGCCTGCGACGAAAAAACCGTTAAAAACATGGAAGAAAAGGACAGGAGAGTGTACTCGCTGGCACTGCTTTCCGTCAGTCAGGGCGAAAGCAGTGCTTTCACGCCGCCGCTGTCCTTCGGGAAAGTCAGTGTGAAAGGGAGGATCAAACGTGTGATGAAAGGGAAACATTAAAAACGGCTAAAAGGTGGAAGATAAAGATGTTTTACTTTTTGATGAACCCAATACTCACGTACAACTGGCTGTTGATAATAGCGGCTGTTGTTCCTGCCATTTTCCTGATGGTGCAGGTATATAAGCTTGACAGGATAGACAAGG
>CAZHBX010000045.1:0-9452 GCA_964530795.1 uncultured Ruminococcus sp.
TATACACGCCGGAGGACTATATCGGAAAGACTGTGAAAATGAACGGAGCCTTTGCCCTATACTGTCAGAAGATGGACGAGAACGGTCAGCCGGATTTGAATTCTCCAATCTACTATGCCTGCGTCATTGCAGATGCGACTGCCTGTTGCTCTCAAGGGCTGGAATTTGTCCTTGCCGGAAATTTCACCTATCCTGACGATTACCCCGAACCGGGAAGGGATATTACTGTGATAGGAACTTTTGAAACATACGAAGAGGATGGAAATATGTATTGCCGCTTAGTCAATGCGAAGATGACGGTATGACAACATTCCGGCATGTGAAAAGGAGCACGTCATGACTCCGCTGATTCTCATAATCTAGAATAACCAATTCCAGTTTGACGAGATATAAAAACTCCCGGCCATCGGTATCCAATCCGGCAGCCGGGAGTTTATTCTATGTGGAGATGCATGGCCCTGATTTCCGTCCCGTCCTTCACGGTGAAGCGGATGTCGTCCTTGCCGTAGACGGTCGCGAACTCCGCCATGCCGTGCCGGAGGAGGGCGTCGTATTCGGGAATGGCGCCCCCGCGTTCTTCCAGAATCGCGAGGGAGTGCTCGATGGACTTGCGGCGGGAATGCTTGTCGTGGATTTCAGACTCCGCCTCATCAAGTCGGCTCTTTGCTTTTTCGCACCGCGCGGTGAGCGATTCGTATTCCTTGCAGATGAGCCGGTCAAGTTCCGGAGCGGAATCTTTCTCGCGGTTTTGTCCTCGTCTCCGATGAACCCGAGCCGGAGCGGGAAACAGCGGAAGGTGTATTTCTCGTTGCTCACTTCTCTCTCCGTTGCGGTGATTCGTGTTGTCCCGCCTGAAGTTTGTCAGCTACTTTTCCTAAAATCCCTAATTTCAACCGGCAAAAGGCGGGACCGTTTTTTGTATGCACCGGAAGCGGGGATTGTGCATCCTTACAGATTTTCCCGTAAAATTCGCCCAGCGGCAAACGAATGTGCAAAATTGTAAGAATTTTCCGTTTCCCTCTTGATTTTTCCGCGCGGCTGCGGTATAGTATTAAGGAGAGAATATATCTTGGCGGGTTATGGTTTGGGGTGCCTCGCTTGTCCCGCCGATGTGGGAGAAAGGGTGTGTAAACTTGAGTCTTATGGATTCGAGCGCAAAAAACAGGCGCTTGCTCCGGCTGTGCGCGCTGGTTCTGATCGCATTTGCGCTCGCGTCGCTTGGCGCGGTCGCCGCCGCCGCGGAGAACGCGGTTTCGGGCGAAGCGTCGGATGCGGTTTCGGAAGCTGTCGGAACAGCGTCGGGCGATACGTTCGCGAGCGGGTTTCAGAACCTCTCGGCGGACGCGACGCTCGGGGAAAAGCTGATCTACGGTCTGAAGGTCGCCGGCATCGGGATGCTCGTGGTGTTCTTAGTGCTGATCATCATCATGGCGATCCTGTATGTCTTCAAGCTGGCGACGGTTTCGAAGGGAAAGAGCGGTTCGTCTGCGCCGCCTGCCGCGCCGGCTCCGTCTCCGGCCGCGAAAGCGCAGTCCGCGCCGGCCTCTCCGGCTTCCTCGGCAGATACGGAGGAGGAACGCATCGTCGCCATCGCGACCGCGGCGATCGCCGCTTCAAGAGGGGCGGGGGATTGTGCGTTCCGGGTCATTTCCGTCACGAAACTTCAGTAAAAACAGATTTTAAGGAGAATTTGCGAGATGAAAAAATACATCGTTACGGTCAACGGTTCCAAGTATGAGGTCGTTGTCGAGGACGCGGACCCCAACGTCACCTACGCTCCGGCGGCTCCGGCACCCGCAGCGGCGCCCGCTCCTGCCGCCGCGCCCGCATCCGCCCCTGCCTCCGCGCCTGCATCTGCCCCGGCCGCCGCGCCCGCGGATGGCGAGAAGATCACCTGCCCGATGCCCGGCACGATCGTGAAAGTTCCGGTCAAGGCGGGGCAAGCGGTCAAGAAGGGAGAAGTGTTGTGTGTCTTTGAAGCAATGAAGATGGAAAACGAGGTCATGGCGCCCCGTGACGGCGTGGTTTCGTCGGTCGCGGTCAGCGAGGGCGCGACGGTCAATTCCGGCGACCTGCTTGTCGTACTCGGTTAGGCACCTTGCGTGAGAATCGGAAAGGTGTGATAGCATGTTAGAAGCACTCAAAGGTCTATTCGATTCCTCTGCGTTCGAGACCTTTATCAATTGGTTTTTCGAACCCAAGGACGGTATGGCGCCGGGCTGGCAGTACCTGCTGATGATTGGCATCGCCTGCCTGCTGTTCTACCTTGCCATCGTCCGCAAGTTCGAGCCGCTGCTGCTACTCCCGATCGCGTTCGGGATGCTGCTGACGAATATCCCGACCCTTAGCGACGCGATTTTCCACATGGAATTCTTTGTCCAAGACGACGGGGCGGTCATCCAATGGGCCGAACTCGGCGCGCACGGAGGCCTGCTCGACTACCTGTACCTCGGGGTTAAGTTGGGCATTTTCCCACCGCTGATCTTTCTCGGCGTCGGGGCGATGACCGACTTCAGTCCGCTAATCGCGAACCCGAAGAGTCTGTTGCTCGGTGCCGCCGCGCAGTTCGGCGTGTTCGCTGCCTTCCTCGGGGCGCTGCTGCTCGGGTTCTCGGTCGCAGAAGCGGCTTCCATCGGCATCATCGGCGGCGCGGACGGCCCGACCGCCATCTACGTGACCAAGACGCTCGCGCCGGGGCTGCTCGGGGCCATCGCCATCGCGGCCTACTCCTATATGGCGCTTGTGCCGCTGATCCAGCCGCCGATCATGAAGGCGTTCACGACCAAGAAGGAACGCATGATTAAAATGGATGTCCTGCGTCCGGTCTCCAAGACCGAGCAGATCATCTTCCCGATCGTGGTTTCCATCGTTGTCTGCTGCATCCTTCCGTCGGCGCTTCCGCTGGTCGGTATGCTGATGCTCGGCAATCTGTTGCGGGTCTCCGGGGTGACCGATCGTCTCTCCAAGACCGCCCAGAACGAGCTGATGAACATCGTCACGATCATGCTCGGCGTCTGCGTCGGCGCGACGGCGGACGCGAAGAACTTCCTGAAACTGGAAACCCTCTATATCATCGTCCTGGGCCTGTTCGCGTTTGCGTTCGCGACGCTGGGCGGTGTGCTGTTCGGCAAGATTATGTGCCTGCTGACGCACGGAAAAATCAACCCGCTGATCGGTTCCGCCGGCGTTTCCGCCGTGCCGATGGCGGCGCGTGTTTCGCAGAAGGTTGGCCAGGCGGAGAACCCGTCGAACTTCCTGCTCATGCACGCGATGGGGCCGAACGTGGCGGGCGTCATCGGGTCCGCCGTGGCGGCGGGCGTGTTCCTGTCGCTGTTCCGGTAAGCCGGGTGAAATTCTGGAGAAAGGCAGTTAAAGAAAATGGAAAAAAGGCCAGTAAAGATTACGGAAACCGTCCTGCGTGACTCTCACCAGTCGCTGATCGCGACCCGGATGACGCTGGAGGAAATGCTCCCGATTCTGGAGACCATGGACCAGATTGGGTACTATTCGCTCGAAGCTTGGGGCGGGGCAACCTTCGACGCCTGCCTGCGCTTTCTCAACGAGGATCCGTGGCAGCGTCTGCGCGTCATCCGCGACAAGGTGAAGAACACCAAATTGCAGATGCTTTTCCGCGGCCAGAACATCCTCGGCTACCGCCATTACGCGGACGACGTTGTGGAATACTTCGTGCAGAAGTCCATCGCCAACGGCGTCGATATCCTGCGCATCTTCGACGCGCTCAATGACCCGCGTAACCTGCAAACCGCTATCAAGGCGACCAAGAAGGAGGGCGGGCATGTGCAGGCGGCGATCTCCTATACGACCGGCCCGGTCTTTACCAACGAATACTTCGCCAAGTACGCCCAGACACTCGAGGAAATGGGCGCGGACTCCATCTGCATCAAGGATATGTCCGGCCTGCTGAAGCCGTACGACGCGTACGACCTCGTCAAGGCAATTAAGGCGGTCGTCAAGATCCCGGTGCAGCTGCACACGCACTACACCGCCGGGCTCGCCTCCATGACGCTTCTGAAGGCGATCGAAGCCGGCGTGGATATCATCGACACGGCGATCTCGCCGATGGCGATGGGTACGTCCCAGCCGCCTACGGAGCCGCTGGTCGCCGCTTTGCAGGGCACGCCCTTCGACACGGGTTTGGATCTGACGAAGCTCGACGTCGTCAGCAAGCATTTCAACACCCTGCGCGAGAAGTACCTTGCCACCGGCCAGCTCGATCCGAAGGTGCTCAAGGTCAACGTTAACGCCCTGCTTTACCAGGTCCCGGGCGGGATGCTTTCCAACCTGATTTCCCAGCTCAAGCAGGCCAACCAGAGCCACCGGCTGGACGAGGTGCTTGAGGAAGTGCCGCGTGTCCGCGCGGATGCGGGCTATCCGCCGCTCGTGACCCCGACTTCGCAGATCGTCGGCACGCAGGCCGTGTTCAACGTGCTGACCGGCGAGCGCTACAAGTCGGTCACGAAGGAGTTCAAGGGTCTGGTCCGCGGGGACTATGGCAAGACCCCGCTGCCGATTGACCCGGCGTTCGTCAAGCAGATTATCGGCGACGAACAGCAGATCACCTGCCGTCCCGCCGACCTGATCAAGCCGGAGCTGAAAACCTTGCGCGAGAAGCTTGGCGACAAGGCCCAGCAGGAGGAGGACGTGCTGTCGTACGCCCTGTTTGAGCAGGTCGCGCTGAAGTTCTTTGAGAAGCGCGACGTTGGCAAGAGGATCGCCGAGGCGCTTTCCGACGCGGATACGAAGTACCAAGTCAACATCCACGAAGTGCAGTAAAGCAATCCTTTCAGCCGGGGACGTTCCGCCGCGTCCCCGGCCGTTTTGTTCTTTCCGCCCGCATTCCCGCATAGGAATGAGAAAGGGGGGAATGCTTTGAGTTTTCTGTCGCTGCTGCTGCTTGCCGTAGGGCTTTCAATGGATGCGTTCGCCGCATCCCTCTGCAAGGGACTCGCCGCCCGCTCCCTGCGCCCGCGGCAGGCGCTTGCCGTCGGCGGGATGTTCGGATTTTTTCAGGTCGCCATGCCGCTCGCCGGCTATTGCTTTGCCCACGTGTTCCGCTCGTGGGTTGAGCAGGTGGACCATTGGATCGCGTTCCTGCTGCTCGCGTTTCTCGGTCTGCGGATGATCGTGGAAAGCCGCGCGGATGCGCCGGAGGAGGTATCACGGGACAGCGGGAGAAGTCCGTTCGCCCTGCTTTCCCTTCTGCCGCCCGCGTTCGCGACGAGCGTAGACGCGTTGGCGGTCGGGGTAGCGTTCGCGCTGCGAGGGACCTACCGGGGCATCCTGTTCACGGTGGCGGTGATCGGACTTGTGACGTTCGCGCTGTCCTGCGCCGGGGTGTACGTGGGGCGGCTGTGCGGGATGCGGTTCCGTTCAAAGGCGGAACTGGTCGGCGGGCTGCTGCTGATATTGATTGGCACGCGGATCCTGCTTGCGGATCTGGGTATTCTCCCGGACGGATAATCGGCAAAAACCTCTTTTAGGGAAAATATTAAGAACAAATTGTAAATTTCCGTTCTTGGCTCTTGCAAATTCCGGGGAACCGTGGTATGCTAAAATATGAGATGGGATTTTTAACGACCTACGGGAGAACGCCCCGCGGGCTTTTTGTTTTATCAGGTCCGGCAACGGACGGGAAAGGAAGGAAACGGAATGGAGAACACAAACGACACCCTGTTTCGCTGGGCGGCGCTCTGCGAGCGGGAAGGGGTGATTGACAAGGAACTTTACACCCGTTACCAGGTCAACCGGGGCTTGCGGGACCTCAACGGCAACGGCGTGCTGACCGGGCTGACGGAGATTTCCGAGATCGTCGCGAAAACGCCGGACGGCGAGCCCTGTGACGGGCAGCTGTATTACCGGGGCTATTCCATCGAGGATTTGATCCGGGGGTTTGTGCGGGAGAACCGGTTCGGGTACGAGGAGATCGTCTACCTGTTGCTGTTCGGCGAGCTGCCGGACGAGGCGGAGCTTGCGCGCTTCCGTGAGGTGCTTGCCGGGTACCTGCAGCTCCCGAACTCGTTTGTGCGAGACGTTATCATGAAGGCCCCGAGCGTGGATCTGATGAACTCCATGTCCCGCTCGGTGCTGACGCTCTACGCCTACGACGAAAACGCGAACGATACGTCGATCCCGAACGTCCTGCGGCAGAGTTTACAGCTCATCGCCCGGTTCTCGCAGCTGGCGCTCTACGGCTATCAGTCCTACGCTTACTACCGGCGCGGGGAGAGCAGCTTCTTCATCCACGACCCGCGGCCGGAGCTGTCGATGGCGGAGAATATCCTGCATATGCTCCGCATCGACGGGCAGTATACCCCGCTCGAGGCCCGCATCCTCGACCTCGCCCTAGTCATCCACGCCGAGCACGGGGGCGGGAACAACTCGTCCTTCACGACGCACGTCGTCACGTCGTCCGGCACGGACACCTATTCGGCGATCTCCGCCGCGCTCGGGTCGCTGAAAGGGCCGAAACACGGCGGCGCGAACGTAGAGGTCTGCCATATGTTTGAGGATATGAAATCGTCCGTCCGCGACTGGGAGGACGAGGACGAGATCCGCGCCTACTTGCGTAAATTGCTGCGCAAGGAGGCGTACGACCGCTCCGGGCTTATCTACGGCATCGGGCACGCCATCTACTCGAAATCCGATCCGCGTGCGCGGATCTTCAAGCAATTCGTCGAGCAGCTTGCCATCGAGAAGGGCGCCGAGAAGCAGTATCGCCTGTACGCGTCCGCCGAGCGGATCGCGCCGGAGGTCATCATGTCGGAGCGGCAAATGTTCAAGGGCGTCAGCGCGAACGTGGACTTCTACAGCGGGTTTGTCTACCAGCTGCTTGGCATCCCGGAGGAGCTGTTCACTCCGCTGTTCGCGATCGCCCGGGTGTCCGGATGGTGCGCGCACCGGCTTGAGGAGCTTATCAACGGCAACAAGATCATCCGCCCCGCCTACAAGTCCGTTTTGCCCCGGCGAGCCTACCGCGAAATGGCGGACCGCTCGTCGGTTTCCGCCGCGGAGTGAACGATGGAACGTTCTGTTTTGACGCCGGACGCGCTCTGGGACGCGCTGTGCGAAGGACAGCACGAGGTCTATTTCACCGCGAAGGGCCTGCCGTTTACCTATCAGGTCCGCGGGAACGAGCTGTTTGTGTCCCGCCGCGAAAAATCGATCACCCGCGCGACCGTCGTGCTGTGTTACCGCCGCGCGTGCGACATTCTCACCGTCGGCGATGAAGTTTCCGGTCCGAAGCAGCTCGGCACGTTCGGCGCAAGCTACCTGCTGCCGATTTTTCGGGGAGTAGGACTGGTTTGAATGTAGGAAAGGGGTACATGTGGGGCTTGACGTCCTCCACGCTCCCGCGGAATGGGATATTTATAAGGAAATGCCTCGAACAGGGATTCCGAGGCAGGAAGGCAAAAAATCTGCCGGAAGCATCTTAAAAAAAGACAAGCCCGGCGGCGAATCACCGTCGGGTGTGGAGGCCGGGGGTGTCATGCACCCCCAAACGGATCCCCTCCGTATCAAGATTTATGATACGCCGGCCTTTTCCTTTTTGCAGGAGGGGGAGGCGGATTTCTTTTCGGTGAGCATGGGCTTGAGCTTCTGGTACAACTCGCCGGCTTTTTGGTTGCCGAAGCGCTTGACAAGGGCGTTGTTCAGACCGAGCTTGGTCTTGTACTTCTCGACGCAGCTGATGACGTAGCGCAGTTCCGGGTCGTCGGCGATCGAGTCGCCCAGCATCGACCGCAGCTCCGCACGTATCTGCGGCGAGAGCGCGGCCGCGGGCTTGACCGGCTCGGCGTCCGGTTCTTCAGAACCGGGGACAGGCTTGCTCGCTTTTGCGGACTGCACCGTGGCGCGGGACTTGCGCGGCTCGGTGGTCTTGTTCGCTTTCTCGGGTTCCGCCGGCGTTTCGGCAGACTTGTCCGTCTTGCGCTGCTGCCCTCCGGCGCGGGTGCGGCGCGCCTGCGCCGGCTTGGGCGCTTCGGCGACAACCGGTTCCGCGACGACGGGTTCCGGTACGGGTTCCGCGGCGATAGGTTCCGCGATTGGTTGGGCGGGTTCCGCCGCGGCGGGCTCGGCGGGAAGCTCCGGCTCGACGGCGATCGGTTCGGGGATTTCCTCCGGGATCGGTTCGAAAACAGGCTCGTCGACGGGCTCGTCGGCGGGTTCGGGAATCTCGTCCGGAATCGGCTCGTCGGCGGGTTCGTCGGCAAGCTCGTCCTCCGAAGCCGAGATCTCCGGCTGGATGAGCGAACGCGCGTCGGGGCGGGACGCCTTCTGAAGGGCGTAGGCCGGGTCCTTGAGGTAAGGCAGAAGGCCGATGCTCAGGCCGTCCTTCCTCCAGAAGTTGACGACGTACTCGAAACCGCGGTCGTTGCTGATGATCAGGTACTGGCCGTTGGGTTCTTGGGCGATCAGATAGCCGAGGTAGGTCACAAGCTGAAAATCCAGCGCGTTGTGCCCGCCGACGGACACTTCGCGATACTCGATTTGCGCCGCGGACGCCATTAGGCGCTGGTGTAGATCGAAGGTGAGACGGTTGGCGTTTTCGCTGTAGAAGATGATGACCCGGTCCGCCCCGGTCAGGCGGGAAATGCCGTTGAGGCCGCCGGTTTTGACGTTTTCATAGTCAATCATGTAGACTGCCATAGAGAGTTCTGTTCCTTCCTTGCTTGGGGTTTGCGAACGGCAAGCGTTCGACAGCATCCTTTCACAAAATGAATTGTACCACATTTTCTCCCTTCTGTCAAGGGATTCTTTTTCGGGGCGAAATTTGCGGAAAAGGCCTCATTTGATCTTGACAAATCGCCGGAAATGGGGTAAACTGGAAAAGCGTAAAGCGAAATCGAAAGGAAGAATGAAAAATGGCATTTCAGAGCCCCTATTTGGCAAGAGTTTACGAGCAGGTCGAACAGCGCAACCCCGGGGAGAAGGAATTCCTGCAGGCGGTGCGGGAAGTCCTCGAGTCGCTGGAGCCGGTCGTCGCGAGGGAGCCGGAGTTTGAGGCAAACGGGGTCATCGAGCGCCTCGTCGAGCCGGAGCGTCAGATCCAGTTCCGGGTCTCATGGGTGGACGACAACGGCAAGGTGCGGGTCAACCGCGGGTACCGCGTGCAGTTCAATTCCGCGATCGGTCCGTACAAGGGCGGTTTGCGGCTGCATCCGTCGGTCAACGCGTCGGTCATCAAGTTTCTCGGGTTTGAGCAGATCTTCAAGAACAGTCTGACCGGACTGCCGATCGGCGGCGGCAAGGGCGGCTCCGACTTCGACCCGAAAGGCAAGTCCGACGGGGAAGTCATGCGGTTCTGCCAGAGCTTCATGACCGAGCTTTCCAAGCACATCGGGGCGGACACGGACGTCCCGGCGGGCGACATCGGCGTCGGCGCGCGGGAGATCGGCTATCTGTTCGGGCAGTATAAGCGGCTGCGCAACGAG
>CAZHBX010000046.1:0-9334 GCA_964530795.1 uncultured Ruminococcus sp.
CGTGGCCGGAGCCGACGCCGTCGAAGGAGATGCAGTCCGCGCCGACGGAGGTATTCGTGCCCGCGACCGGGCAGTCGGCGAAGGAGTCAAAGGGATGCGTCTCCCCGTCCGCGCCGACGTACCGGGTGACGGCGACCTGCTCGACTTCGCCGTCGGCCACGGCAACGGACGCGTCCATGGAGTAGGAGACGGTGAAGTTTGCGCTGTCAAACCGGAGCGCAAGCCGGATCTTCTCGCTGGTGGCGATCTCGAATACGTTGTCGTCCCCGTCGGTCACGGCAAGCAGCGTGACGTAGCCGGACCCGTAGGGGTCGGTTTCCTCGATCTCGACGCTTTCCACGCCGTCGCGAATGCCCCGGAATCCGTCGCGGGAGGAGAGAAAGTCGAACAACTCGCTCTTCGTAAACTCATACCGCCAGACCTCGCCGGCGTTGCCGGCGTCCCCGGGCAGCGAGACCGACTTGAGGTAGGGAATCTCCGGTCCGCCCCACGCGGCGACCGACGAGCAGCTCGCGCCGCCGTCCCCGCCGTGGTAGAAGCAGTAGATCGGCTCGCCCTCGTAGGTCACATACTCCCCGGCGGTCGAGTCGACGATCGCGTCGTTCTCCGGGTCTCGCCGGAAGATCCCGCGGTAGACCTGGCAGCAGGTCGTCCCGCAGACGTCGAACCCGAGCGACGCGTGCTTCCGGGTCATCGGCACCGTCCGGATCAGCACCGAGAACGCACGCCGCGTCTCCCGCGAGGCGTTGCTCCCGATCTCCGTTGACATGACGCACTTGACGTAGGTTTCCCGATCCACCACGTTGACGATTTGCAGAGCCCCTCCGTTGGCGCGGAACTCCAGAAATCCCGGGCAGACGTATTCCGTTCCGTTGCTGCGCAGGGTGATATTGCCCCCGACGCCCCGCAGGGCCAGCGCTTCTCCCACGTCGGACGACGCGAGCACTGTTCCGTCCGCGCTCAGAACCGACACCCGGCCGTCCGACGGGATGGCCCGCACCGTTCCGCCCGCAAGCGACGACTTCCCGGCGAAGCTCCGCCCGTCCCCGGACGAACTCCCGACGGAAAACCCGCCGTCGCAGAGAAGCTCCGCACGCGAAACCCCGCTTCCGAGCCCCGGCGACGCGAGCGCCACCCGCACGGATCCGGCCGGCGCGGGCCGCGCGGACGCGAACCCCGGCAGCATCGTCACCGCCGCCAGCACCAGCAGGCACGCGGCGAGCAGTCGAACGGTTCCCCACTTAGTTGGTCGTTTTTTCCACAACTGTAATCGCATAAGTTCCTTTCACCGTAAAAGACGCTTCCTCGCCGGTGACCAGCAGGTCCACCTCGGGACCCGCCCCGTCGCTCCGGCGGTAGAGATGGGCGTAGCGCAGAAGGGCGCCGGAAAAGCACTCCGACCCGTCGGTCAGGTCGGTCAGCCCGCCGCCGGGTTCTTCCGTCAGCGTCAGCAGCAGCACGTCGCCGCCCCGGCAGAGGATTTCCGTGCCTCCGTCCGGCGTCAGCACGTCTCCCCGTTTCAGCGTGACTTCCTCATAGCCGTTTCCCTGCGGCGCTTTCGCGTCCTCCTCCGTTTCCGGCCCTTTCACGGCCGACAGCTCCGCCTTCGCTTTTTCCAGCTCCCCGAGCAGCTCCCGCCGCAGGGCGTTCAGCTGCTCTTCAAGGTACTCGACCGATACAAGCGTCGGCATGTCGCCGCCTTCCTCCGCGTCCGCGTATTCCGGCGCGAACGCCCCGACGCATACGACCAACGCCAGCACGGCCGTCATGAGCTTGCTCGCTTTCACCCGTTATCGCTCCCTTTCATAGGGGTTTTTGTCGTTTTTGGACGAAATTTATGAAAAATGTCCATTTACATATTCCATCTTATGCCATCATACTTTTTTTTCTGCGGTCTGTCAAGCGTTTTGACCGCATTTCGTCTTTTTGCACAAAAAAGAACCGAACGGACCCCCTTGCTTTTGGGCGCAAAAGCTTGTATAAAAGATAAGAATGCTTCAGAAAAAGGGTTATGGCATGGAATACTTTGAAATGCTGCTTCCGCTGTCGCTCATCCTGTGTTTCTCAAAGCTGCTGTCGAAGTTGTGCGAGAAGCTGCACCTGCCGCAGGTGGTCGGGCTGCTGCTCGCGGGGGTGCTGCTCGGCGTGGTGCACAACCTGACCGGACAGGCGGTCATCAGCGATGACGCGATCGCGGGACTTGGGTTTATCGCGAAGATCGGGGTGATCCTGATCATGTTCTCAGCGGGGCTGGAAACGGACGTGCGGCAGATCCGCGCGGTCGGTTTGCCGGCGGTGGTCATCACGCTCGCCGGGGTGGCGGTTCCAATGGGGCTGGGGTTCCTCGTCGCGTGGGGGTTCGCGGGGTTTGACCCTTCGACGGTCGTGCGGAGCCTGTTCTATGGCTGCATCCTGACGGCGACGTCGGTCAGCGTGACGGTCGCGTCCCTGCGGGAACTCGGAAAATTGCAGGGCAAGGTCGGCTCGACGATCGTCGCGGCCGCCATCCTCGACGACATCATCGGCGTCGTCGTGCTGTCCTTCATCGTGTCGCTCGGGTCCGAGGACGGGGGAGAGAGCCCGTGGATGGTTCTGCTGCGGACCGGGTTGTTCTTCGTCTTCGCCGCCGCGCTCGGGCTCGCCCTGCGCTGGGTGTTCCGCCGCCTGAGCGAGCACATGAACCATCACCGCACGATCCCGATCATGGGCTTTGCCGCCTGCTTCTTCTTTGCCTATGCGAGTGAGCGCTGGTTCGGTGTGGCGGACATTACCGGCGCCTTCTTCGCCGGGCTCGTCCTCTCCAGCAACCGCGACGCCGCCTACATCGACCGCCGCAGCGACATCATGAGCTATATGGTCTTTGGACCGGTCTTTTTCGCCAACATCGGCATCACCGCCGACTTCTCCGGCCTGAACCTCGCTTCCCTCGCTTTCGGCGCCTGCTTTATCCTCGCCGGCATCGTCGGCAAGGTACTCGGCTGCGGCTTGGCCGCCCGGCTCTGCGGCTACTCCGCCCGCGACTCCCTCCGCGTTGGCGTCGGTATGGTCGTCCGCGCCGAGGTCGCCCTCATCTGCGCCCAGCGCGGCGTTGACAGCGGCATTATCGACGCGTCCATCCTTCCTTTCGTTCTCGTCCTCATTATCCTCACCTCCTTCCTCGCCCCTGTTGTCCTGAAGATTTCCTACGACTGGGAGCGCAATGAGAAGATACGCAGCATATAGGCGTACAAAGGGGTACGGTGGGGGAATCCGTTCCCTCGCATCCCCGCGCCCGCGCCCGCGCCCGGCATCCTTCTGGACCGGCGAACGGGACGATCTTTCGTGGGCGCATCCCCGCGCCCGCGACCGGCATCCCCGCGCCCGTGCCCGGCGGCCCCGCCGCCGGGCCTGTCTTTTCCCGCCGGCGCATCATCAGGGCCGTATCTTCGCGGCCCGGGCGGTTGCCGGCTCCCGCGGGCAGGCCGCGGGTCGCCCCCGCTCCTTTTTGCGCATATTCAGCAGAAATCTTTTATATAATTTGGAAGACCCCCCGTAAGCGGGGGCTTTGTCGAAAATTTACGGAAAAGGTATTGACAATACCCGCAAACGAGGGTATAATAAATCCAGCTTTTTTGCATCTGTGCTGACAACCCGGTAAAATGCTCCCGTCTTTACCATAGGGTACACAGATACGGGCGGCGTCCCCGACGCCCGCCCGGGGGCAGGTAAGCATCCTGCCTGAAATACAACAAAATGTGCGCGTCAGGCAGTTCCGAACAGGAACCGTTACTGTTTGACAGCTACGCAAATTCGCTGGCGCATTTCGCGTAGCGGGATTCAGTTTGAGAGACCGCAGCGGCAATAGTCTGTCCGTCGGAAACCGGACGGGTGACTTGTAACAAACCCTTTGCGGGGCGCTGCCGTCAGTCTGGCGTGGGTCTGCGCAGAGTTTTGCGAAAGCAAAGCGATACGCGGTCAAAGCCGCAAAGGGATGGATGCAAAATGGAAAAAAAGAACAGGATTGTGTTGAAAAACATCACCGTTTCGTTTGACGGGGAGCGCATTCTCGACCGCCTCAATCTCACCATCGAGGACGGCACGTTTGTCACCCTGCTCGGGCGGTCCGGCTGCGGGAAAACCACCACCCTGCGCATCATCGCGGGTTTCCTTCAACCGGACGAGGGTGATGTCTTTTTCGGCGATGTGCGGGTCAACGATGTCCCGCCTTATCGCCGTCCGGTCAACACGATCTTTCAGCGCTACGCCCTCTTCCCGCATCTCAATGTTTTCGAGAACGTCGCTTTCGGTCTGCGCGTGAAGCACGCTCCGAAGGCCGAGATCGCGGGGGCCGTCCGCGAGATGCTGCACCTCGTCAACCTCGACGGCTACGAGAAACGCAAGATCACCAGCCTGTCCGGCGGGCAGCAGCAGCGGGTCGCGATCGCCCGCGCGCTGATCAACCGGCCGTCGGTCCTCCTGCTCGACGAGCCTCTCTCCGCCCTCGACGCGAAACTGCGCAAAGATATGCAGGTCGAGCTTCGCCGTATCCAGCGGGAGACGGGTATCACGTTTGTCTTTGTTACCCACGATCAGGAGGAGGCCCTCTCGATGTCCGACGTGGTCGTCGTCATGAACGACGGCCGCATCCAGCAGATCGGCTCCCCGATTGACGTCTACAACGAGCCGAAGAACGCCTTTGTCGCGGACTTCATCGGCGAATCCAACATCCTTGACGGCGTAATGAACTGTGACGCGACGGTCACCTTCGCCGGGCACACGTTTGCCTGCGTCGATGAAGGGTTCGCCCACGACGAGCCGGTCGACGTGGTCATCCGCCCCGAGGACGTCGATGTGGTCGGCCCGGGCGAGGGCATGATCACCGGCGTCATCACGCAGGCCACCTTTAAGGGCGACTACTACGAGCTGATCGTCGAGGTCCGGGGCTTCAAATGGATGGTGCAGACCACCGACGCCTACGTCGAGGGGCAGACCATCGGCATCGTGCTCGACCCGGACTCCATTCACGTCATGCACAAATCCGAATACTCCGGCCTCTACGGGGACTACAGCACCTTCTCCGACGAGATGGACGACCCGGTTCCCGGCCATGCCGCTGTCAAAGGGGAGGGGTCCCTGTGACCGCCGCGCGCCGGAACCGGCGGAGCCTCGGTACGGTCCTGCTGAACGCACCCTATCTGCTCTGGGCGGCTCTGTTCATCCTCATTCCGCTTGTCATCGTGCTCTACTACGCCTGCACGGACGGCGACGGACACTTCACCCTCTCGAATTTCGCCCACCTGAAGGATTACGGCTTCGTCATGTTCCGTTCCTTCTGGTATTCCCTCGCCGCGACGGCGATCTGCCTGCTCGTCGCGTACCCCTACGCCTACGTCGTCTGCCGCTTCCGCCCTGCGGGGCAGCGGTTCGCAAACCTGTTCATCATGCTTCCGATGTGGATCAACCTGTTGATTCGCACCTACTGCCTCATGACGCTCATGGAGGGCAACGGACTGATCAACCAGTTTCTTGCGTTCCTCGGCTTCGGGCGGCTTCCTTTGCTCAACAACACCGGGGCGGTCATCTTCGGGATGGTCTATAATTACCTTCCGTATATGATCCTGCCGATCTACAATGTCATGTCCCATATTGACCCCGCTCTGCTCGAAGCGGCGGAGGACCTTGGCTGCAATTCCGTTTCGCGCATGCGCCGGGTGGTCATGCCGCTGACGGTGCCGGGGGTCATTTCGGGGGTCATCATGGTGTTCGTTCCGTCGGTCAGCACGTTCTACATTTCAAAAGCGATGGGCGGCCCGAACAACTTCATGATCGGCGATCTGATCGAGAGCCAGGTTCACTCCCAAAACAGCAACCTTCCGGTCGCGGCCGCCCTCTCGACGGTCCTGATGGTCATCATCCTCGTCAGTATGTTCATCCTGAACCGCTTTTCATCGGATTCGGAAGGGGGGAACATGCTGGCATGAAAGCCATTCGCGGGGGCTTCCTGGTTCTTCTCTACGCGATTCTCTACGCCCCGCTTGTCATCATGGTGATTTTTTCGTTTAATTCCGCGCGAAGCACGACCGTATTCAACGGCTTTTCCCTCCGTTGGTACGAGAACCTCTTTTCGGATTACGCGCTGCTTTCGGTCCTGCGGAACACGTTGCTGATCTCCGTGCTTGCGTCGTTCGTCGCGACGGTGCTCGGCGTGGTCGCCGCCTACGGCATCTTCCGCATGAAGTCGGGCAAGCTCAAGAACGCCGTCAACACGGTCACGAACATCCCGCTGACCAACCCGGACATCATCACCGGCGTTTCGCTCATGCTGCTGTTCACCTTCGTCGGCCAGCGCATCGGCCGGACGGAGATCCTCGGCATGTGGACGCTGCTGATCGCGCATGTGACGTTCGACCTGCCCTACGTGATCCTCAACGTCCTGCCCCGGCTGGTCCAGTCCGACCGCAGCCAGTACGAAGCGGCGCTCGACCTCGGCTGCACGCCGTCGAAGGCGTTCTGGAGGATTCTTTTCCCGAACATGATCCCCGGCATCTTCACCGGCATGGTCATGGCGTTCACGCTCTCCCTTGACGACTTCATCATCAGCTATTACACCAACGGCCACTACGACATTCTCGCTACCAAGCTCTACACCGAGGTCCGCAAGCCGATTTCGCCGTCCTACTACGCGCTCTACACCCTCATCTTCCTCGTGATCCTGCTGCTGCTCGTGGCGGTCAACCTGCTGCAAATGCGTGCGGAGAACAGGTCCGTCTGGAAACGGAAAGAAAGGAGAACCCCCCGATGAAAAGAACCCTCTGCGTCCTGCTGACGCTCCTGCTGCTCGCCGCCGTCTGCGTCGGCTCCGCCGCCTGCGGGCGCGGCCGGGAGCTCGAAGTCCTGCGCGAACAGCTCGAAGGCAAGCTCGAGGGCAACTACGAGACTGACCTCGCCGGCACGACGCTCTACGTCTACAATTGGGGCGAATATATGGCCGTCGGCGAGGACGACACGCTCGACATCAACCTCGCCTTCGAGGCCGTGACCGGCATCCACGTCGAGTACAGCACTTACGACAGCAACGAGGTCATGTATGCGACGCTCGCCGGCGGCGGGGTGCAGTACGACATCGTGATTCCGTCCGATTACATGGTCGCCCGCCTGATCGAGGAGGGCCGGCTTGACACGCTGGATTTCGACAAGCTCACCAACTTCCATTACATCGACGAGCGCTACTTGAACCCCGCCTATGACCCGGACGGCCTGTATTCCGTCCCCTACGCGGGCGGCTACCTCGGCGTGATTTACAACAATACGATGGTGGATCCGGCGGACGTGGACGGCACATGGTCGCTGCTCTGGAACGAGAAGTACAAGGGCCAGATCCTCGGCATCGACAACGCCCGCGACGCGTTCGGCATCTCCATGTACGCGCTCGGCATCGACGTCAACACGACCGACCTCTCCTTGTGGGACCTCGCCGCCGAGAAACTCGAACAGCAGGTTCCGCTCCAGCAGGGCTGGTTCATGGATCAGATCTTCTCGAAGATGGAGGGCGAAAACGCCGCCATTGCGACTTACTACGCCGGGGACTACCTGACCATGGTCGCCGATATGAACGAAGCGTCCGGCAACGGCGACCACCTCTCGTTTTACCTGCCCAAGGAGGGCACGAACGTCTACTTCGACGCGATGTGCCTCTGCGCCGACGCGCCGAACCGTGAGGCGGCGCACCTCTATATCAACTTCCTGCTCGAACCGTACATCGCGCTCCAGAACGCCGAGTATATCCGCTACACCTGCCCGAACACCGCCGTCGTCAACAGCGACGACTACTCCCTCAAGGGCAACGAGTTCCTCTACCCCGCCACGGAGGTCCTCGCGTCTTACTACGACCACCTCCCCGCCGAGGTTGTCGAGCATTACGAGCAGTTGTGGAACCGTATCAAATCAGGCGGCTAAAATCCTTACGGGAAGGGGAACGTGTGGGGGAAGCGGCTTCCTCCCGCGTCCCCGGCGAAAGAGGGGATCCATCAGGAGAAGGTTCAAATTTGAACCTTCTTTTCCTGTTTTATACGCTTTTTGCGCCTCCGCGAATTCGACGGCGAAACCGCGGAATTCGTGAAGCGGGGATGCGGGGGACGTCGCATCCCCCGGGCCGCCTGTTTCCTTTTTTGCGCCATCTTATTGCGACAGCCCCTTACGCCCGGAATACGCCGATCTTCAATTTTTCAGGCCGCCCGTCGCTTTTGGACTTCGCGGCCCGGGTTGTCGCCGGCTCGCACGTTCGACCGCCCCCGGTCCCGTTGACGCCCGCGTTCGTGCCGCGCCTGTTACCCGTCATAGATCAAAAAATTTGGAAAAGCCAACGGGTTTGACGCAAAAAGGCGCAAAAGGGCGCAAAAAGGCTTGACAGAATTTGTAAAAACGGGTATAGTATACCTAATAAGGGAAGGAATCTCAAACCGAAAGGATAACGAACTCCCTATGCTGATGATACTTTCCGGCTGTTCGGCGGTCGGTAAAAACACGGTCATTAAGATTCTCCTGCGGGAACAGGCGGACATGTTTTGCTCCATGCCGACCTACACCACCCGCGCCCCGCGTCCCGGCGAGCGGGAGGGCGACCCCTACCACTTTCTGACCGACGAGCAGTTTCGCCGGAAAATCGCAGAGGGCGAACTTTACGAGTACGAGCGGATTCACACGAGCTACTACGGCTCCTCCCGCAAACTCCTCGCCGAAGCGCGCAAGACCGGCAAGATCATCATCAAGGATATTGACGTCAAGGGCGCGCTGAATCTTAGCCGCCTGCTCCGCGAGGATATGCGGGTGGTGACGGTGTTCCTCTATGCGGACAAGGAACTGCTGCGCTCCCGCCTGCGCGGCCGCGGCGACGCCGAGGAGGACATCGCGATCCGCCTGCGCCGCTATGACGAGGAGATGTCCTACATCGACGCCTACGACTATCGAATCGAAAACCTCGTTCTTGAGGACACGGTCCAGAAGATCCTTTCCATAGCGAAAAGCCTGCTGTAATGCGTACCGCCAATGGCAAAGCAAGGATTTCTTTCAAAAATCCTGCGCCTAAACAAAGCCGTCGCGCCCGGGAATCCTTGGTTTTCAAGGGTTCCGGCTTCGTTCCGGACGCGTTGGTTTGCGTCAGATAAAAAAAGTAAAAGAAATGTAAAAAAATAGTAAAAAATAGCTGTCCCCTATCCGGCGCAAGGGGACGCCGGATAGGACGGATCAAAGGAGACACTGGAGATGGCGGATCATAAGAAAGAGATGGAACGCGAGGAACTTCACCGGGCGATCTGGGCGATTGCCGATGAACTGCGCGGCGCGGTAGACGGCTGGG
>CAZHBX010000047.1:0-8789 GCA_964530795.1 uncultured Ruminococcus sp.
TGGGCGATGGTCGGCGAAGCAAGAATCCCCCGGCTTTAGCCGTGGGGAGTGTCAATCTTGTGAAAGGCGGCGATATATGATGAACGTCCTCTATCAAACGCTTGCAGGGATGTCTCCCGTCGCGTCGGTCATCATTTCCGTCGCGTTTATGCTGTTCTGCGGCTTTGCCATGACGCGGCTGACCAAGCTGCTCCGCCTGCCGAACGTGACGGCGTACATCCTCACCGGCATTCTGCTCGGTCCCTACTGCCTGCACCTGATTCCGCAGGACGTCATCGACGGGATGGACTTCCTTTCGGACATCGCGCTGGCGTTCATCGCCTTTTCGACCGGGGAATTCTTCCGCTTTTCCGTGCTGAAGAAGAATGGCGGGAAGGTGGTCGTCATCACCCTGTTTGAGTCGCTTCTGGCGTCGGCCGCGGTGTTCGTCGTGCTGTATTTCGTATTGCATCTGAGCCTTGCGTTTTCCGTTGTGCTCGCGGCGCTCGCGGCGGCGACGGCCCCGGCGTCGACGGTCATGACCATCCGGCAGACCGGTGCGAAGGGGGATTTCGTCAACACGCTTTTGCAGGTGGTCGCGCTCGACGACATCGTCGGGCTGGTCGCCTACAGCGTGGCAATTTCGCTCGCGCTGTCCTTCCTTTCGGGGGACGCGGTCTTTCGGGTGTGGGATGTGGTGCGCCCGCTGCTCATTAACGTCGGCGTGCTGCTGCTCGGCGGGCTGTTCGGGCTGTTCATGAAGATGCTCATGCCGAAGAAGCGCTCGACGGATAACCGGCTCATCATCTCGCTCGCCCTGCTGTTCGGCTTCTGCGGTGTCTGCGCAATGCTGGATCTCTCGCCGCTGCTTGGCTGCATGTCCATGGGTACGGTGTATATCAACATCACCGACGACGACAAGCTGTTTAAGCAGCTCAACTACTTCAGCCCACCGATTCTGCTGCTGTTCTTCGTGCGGTCCGGGCTGAATTTCCGGCTGGACGCGCTGACGGGCACGTCCGGGTCGGTTGGGAGCGTGCCGCTGCTGGTGGTCGGGGTGCTGTACTTCTTCGTGCGCATCGTCGGAAAGTATTTCGGGGCGTTCCTCGGGTGCCTGTCCGTCCGCAAGCCGAAGGAGGTGCGCAACTACCTCGGACTTGCGCTGATCCCGCAGGCGGGGGTAGCGATCGGCCTTGCGGAGCTCGGCGCTCGGACGTTGGGCGGGGAGACCGGCGTCGCTTTGCAGACGATTATTCTTGCGTCGAGCGTGCTGTACGAGCTGATCGGCCCGGCGTGCGCCAAACTTTCGCTGTACCTATCGCACGCCTACTCCGAAGACCTCGAGGAACTTGTTCCGGTCAATGAAATTGCTCCCGACGGACGGCAGAAGACTACCGTCGAGCTGCTCATCGAGCGCATCCGGGGCATCCAAGAGACCCTTCCGCCTCCGACGACCTCGACGGAGGAGGAACAGGCGTTCACCGAGGCCGCCGAGGAATTGTACGGGCAGAACCGTACCGGCCGGCGGCAGTCGTTTTTCCGCCGGAATTAGCCGTTAAGGAAGAAGGGATTTTTATGGACAATTTGCTGACCACGATCGACCCGGTCGCTCGCCTGCTCGGGGACTGGGCGAGCGACATCAACCTCTATTCGATCCTGCTGCGGACGGTGCTTTCGCTGCTCCTCGCGGCGATCATCGGCTGCGAACGTTCGAGCAAGCGCCATGCGGCGGGTCTTCGTACGTTCATGCTGGTCTCCCTCGCGTCTACGGTCGCGATGCTGCTGGACTTGTATGTGCTTAGGCTCACCGGGCATGGAATGTTTCTGCTTTCCGCCGCGTCCGTCATCGGAATCGCGATCGTTTCGGTCAACTCGGTGCTGTTTTCGTCCCGCAGCCAGATCAAAGGGCTGACGACCTCAGCGGGGCTTTGGGCGTGCGGGCTGCTCGGGCTTGCGATCGGCGCGGGGTTCTATACGGTCGTCATCGTAGCGTTCCTTGCGCTGCTTTGCAGTCTTTCGCTGTTTCCCCGGTTTGAAGTCTACCTCAAAAACCGCTCCAACCATTTTGAGGTCCACCTTGAGCTGAAAAACGCCGGCTACCTGCAGAATTTCGTCACGACCATCCGAGAACTGGGGTTGACCATCGACGATATCGAAATGAACACGGCCTACATCCATTCGGGTTTAAGCGTCTACTCGGTGTCTATTTCGATTGCCAGCGAGGAACTGCGCAAGTACAAGTCCCACGCGGAGATCATCGAAGCGCTCCGTTCGCTGGAGTACATCTATCACATTGAGGAGATGAACTGAAATTTTGCGCGTCTACCGCATGAGCAACACGCTCTCCCCCGGCGGCTGACGCTGTGCTGCAAGGAATACGACGCCCTCGCCGGGGCCGTTCGCCCGCCGGCACTTCCTCGGCGAAAGCACGCTTTACTCGGTGCGGGAATTGTTGAACGAAAAAGGCCGCCGCGGTCAAGGACCTGACGGAATTGCTGCAAAATTAAGGGAAACGGACGGTTTTAAAGGAAAACCGTCCGTTTTTTTATTCCTTTTTCAGTTCCAAATACGGCAGTTCGGTAAAGCCGCTCTTGCGGTAGGCTTTGACGGCGGGGAGATTGTCCGGTTCCACCTCCAGCCGCAGCAGCGCGTCCGGGTACCGCTCGCCGACGAACGCGAGGAATTGCCCGCCGTACCCCTTGCCCCGGTAGGGAGGCTTGAGGAACAGGTCCTCGACCCACACGCAAGGCTTCCCGTATTCGGTCGAAAAGCTTTTCGCGAGCATGGCATACCCGGCGGGAACGCCGTTTTCGGTCAGCACGAACCCCTCGGCGTAGGGGTTTTCCCCGACGCAGGCGGCGACGTCGGCGCGGAAGATCTCCTCCGAGCCGTTCGTTTGGACCGCCGGGGAAGCATAGAACGTTCGCATCATTTCGAGCACGTCCGCCGCGTCCGCCGCCGTCATCAGGCGAATTTCCATTCTCCGCCCTCCTTTTTATTGTAGCGCGACGACCTCGACCTCCACCAGCGCCCCTTTCGGCAACGCCGTGACCGCGACGCAGCTTCGCGCCGGGCAGCCGGTGAAATATTTTGCGTAGACCTCGTTGAAGGCGGCGAAATCGCCCATGTTTTGCAGGAAACAGGTGGTCTTGACGGCCTTCGTCAGGTCGCTCCCGGCGGCTTCGAGCACGGACGCGAGGTTGCGGCAGACCTGCTCGGTCTGCTCGGCGATACCGCCCTGCACGAGCGTGCCGCTTTCCGGCAGGAGCGGAATTTGTCCGGACGTGAATACCAGCCCATCGGTCAGGATCGCCTGCGCGTACGGGCCGATGGCGGCGGGGGCCTTTTCGGTGTGGATGACGTTCATTTTTGTATTCTTCCTTTCTGTTTTCAATATTAGTACGGGCGGACCGTCAGATGGACGGCGAACCCGAGGATTTCCTCCGCGAGGTAGGCGAAGGTCGCTTTGCCGTTCGCATCGCGGACGACGCTGGTCTCGTCGATGGTGACGCCGCGCTGCGTAAGGTGAAACATCGCGCGGTCCACGTCGTAGGTGCCGACGGCGATGTGTCCGTTCCGGCCCCGTCCGCTGCGCTTCATGACCTCGAACGGGCCGATGAAGTACGAGACGGGAATTTCCCGCGTTCCGAAGCCAAACGCGCCGTCGAGCAGGGAAGCGGTCGCTTTCGCCTCCGTTTCCGTCGAGGCGTTTAAGCCGATGTGGGAAATCTGAAAGCCGAGCATCAGCGAAAGTGCCCGCTTGGTCCGCTCGCGAATTTCCGTAAAATCACCCGCTTCGATCAGCGCGTCGCTCACCATGAACGACCCGCCGCAGGCGAATACCTTGTCGAACGACAGGTATTGCAGCAGGTTCTTCTCGTTAATCCCGCCGGTCGGCAGAAACCGGACGTTTCCATACGGCGCGGACATCGCCTTGATCATCGCAAGCCCGCCCGCAGCCTCCGCCGGGAAGAACTTCACGTGTGTCAGCCCGAGCGACAGCGCCGTTTCCAGATCCGATGGCGTGGCGCAGCCGGGAACGATCGGGTATCCCTTCCCGAGGCAGTGCTTCACGACGTCCGGGTTCAGCCCGGGCGACACGAGAAAGTCCGCGCCCGCCCGCATCGCGTCGTCCGCCTGCGCCGGGGTCAGAACCGTTCCCGCGCCGAGCAGCATATCCGGGTACGCGGCGCGGATGGACGCGATCGCTTCTGCCGCGCGGGACGTGCGGAAAGTGATCTCCGCCGCGTTCAGTCCGCCGTCCCGCAGCGCCTGCGCGAGCGGCAGCGCGTTTTCCGCTTTGGCAATCTTGATGACCGGAATCAGCCCGGTCCGTTCCAGTCTGGGGAGAAGCTCCATGAAACGTCCTTCTTTCTGTGCAATTCATTACAAGCATATCATAGCACAATTCCGTTAAATTGTCAAGAAGTCTGGGAAAGGTACGTGCCGGGAAATTGATTTTCTCACCCGTCTCACGGCGCGGGGCAAGTCATAAACGGCGAAAAATGTAAATTGGGTGCGGGCGAGTGTGCGAGCCGTCGAAAATCGGGCTGCGAGGGAAAATTTCGAGATGCGCTAAACAGAACCTCCGAGGAAGGAAGGCGTAATTTTCATATGACGTTGACAGCAAAAGCCGCCCCCGGCGGCGAGGCCGTCGGGGGGCGGGCGCGGGAATTTGGGGGTGCCGGCACCTCCAACAGGCCCCTTTACGGAATGCTTAGCACAATCTACCCCTTCCCGCTGGGCAGGGAGGCGAGGCGGACGAGGATGACGTCGTCGCCGATGCGTTCGACGCAGTCCCACGGGACGTTCAGGCGCTTTTTGGCGGAGAGCAGACCGGCGATGCCGTCGCCGGGCAGGACCAGACGCAGGACCTGCCCGGTCACGCAGTTGAGCTCGATGTCGCACACGCATCCGAGGGCGCTGCCGTCGCAGATGTTGACGACCTCCTTGTTCTTCAAAGAAGAAAACAGACAGCACACGGGCGCGGCGCCTCCTTTTGACTTACTCATAGCAGGATGCAGATCAGCCCGCCGCTGCCCTCGTTGACGATGCGGCGGATGGTCCCGGTGATTTTTTCCCGTGCGTCGGCGGGCATGTGCGCGAGCTTGCTGGTGATCCCTTCGCTGACCAGCTCATGCAGGGTTTTTCCGAACATGTTCGACTCCCAGATCGCCTGTGGGTCGGACTCGAACTCCTTGAGCAGGAAGCGGACCAGCTCTTCAGACTGGCTTTCCGTGCCGACCATCGGACTGATTTCGGTCTCGATGTCCGCTTTCATCATGTGGATGGACGGCGCGGAAGCATTGAGTTTGACACCGTATCCGCCCGGCTGTTTGACGATCTCTGGCTCCTCCAGCCGCATATCTTCCACCGACGGCATGACGATCCCGTAGCCGGTCGCCATCACGTCGTCGAGCGCGGAGGCGACCTTATCGTACTTCCGCTTGACTTCGGCGAGCTCGGTCATGATGCGCAGCAGTTCCCGCTCGTCCTCGATGGCAAAGCCGGATTTTTCGCCGAGGATGCGGTAGAAGATGGCGTCCGGGATGCGCAGTTCGACGGTTGCGCTGCCATCGCCGAGCCGGATGTTGTCCAGCCGGGCTGTGACTTCGCCGCCTTCCAGTTCGAGCGACTCGAACGCGGGGCGCACGTCTCCGACCTTGCCGAGCGTCTGCACGCAGTTCCCGACCGCTTCGAACAGCCGCTCACGGATGCCGTCGTGCTCGTCGAGTACTTCCAACCAGCCCGGCGTCTGTAAACGTACTTCCCGAAGCGGGAACTCGTACAGGACATTCTTAAGGATTTCCCGGATGTCGTTTTCTCCGAGTTCGAGGCAGTTGACCGGCACGACCGGCACCCCGTACTGCTCTTCTAAGTCGGCACAGAGCGCAAGCGTCTGCGGGGCGGACGGCCGCGCGCAGTTCAGCACGACCGCAAACGGCTTTTTGAGCTCCCGCAGCTCCGCGACGACACGGGTTTCCGCATCGACGTAGTTTTCCCGCGGGATTTCGCCGATGCTGCCGTCCGTCGTCACAACAATGCCGATGGTCGCGTGCTCCCGAATGACCTTTTCCGTCCCCATCTCCGCCGCGTCCTCGAACGGGAGCGGGTCGGGAGACCAAGGGGTCATGACCATGCGGGGCTGCCCGTCCTCGGTCGGCCCGATGACCCCGGGAATGATGTAGCCTACGCAGTCGATCAGCTTTACCCGGAAGGAGGCGCTGCCGTCGAGATGAACCGTCGCCGCTTCCTCCGGAATGAATTTCGGCTCCGTCGTCATGACCGTCCGCCCGGAACCGGACTGTGGCATCTCGTCCTTTGCTCGCTCGCGAGGAAAGTCGCCCTCGATGTTCGGAAGCAGCAGCTGCTCCATAAACTTCTTAATGAGGGTAGATTTTCCCGTCCGCACCGGGCCGACCACGCCGATGTAGATGTCGCCGCCGGTTCGCTCGGCGATGTCCTGATAAATGGATTGCTCCAGCATACAATTCCCTCCGAATGATGGTTTGTGCCATGGTGTGTCTCTTTGCTTCCATACCTATGAGAGAAAACCCGATTTTATGCGGGAAGAACCGAAAAGGTTCGCGAAGTTCCTCTTGCTTTTTTCGGCAGGGCTTGCTATAATAGATCATTATAGAAAGAATTTCGGTCGGGGAAGGAGGGAAAGTCCGGTGGAGTCGGTTCGCAGGTCGCTTCGGCGCTTTCGCAGGACGCGGACGTTCGCAGTCGCCGCGGCAGTGCTGGTTCTCGCGTTGCTGTGCGGCGCGGAGTTCTGGTTTTCGAACCGGCTGCGGTGGTCCGTCCCGGAGAGGGAGGAATTTTCCCTATCACTGATCGATGCGGTGACGGAGGGAACCGCTGAACGCACGGAAGCGGGCATCCTGCTGCGGGAGGGCGCGTCGGTGCGTTTTGAAGGACTGAACGTCGAAACCGCAGACGTCGCTGTGACCGCCGAAAGCGCCGACCTGCGGCAGCTCACGCTGTCCGTCACCGCCGCCGACGACGGCAGCAAAAACCAACTCCGCCTCCGGCGGGACGGATACCTCTACACCGACGAGCCCGCCTTTTTCCGCCTAACGCTGAACGGCAGTCTGCGTACTTTGCAGATCGACTGCACGGCCGGGAGGGAGGCGACGCTGACGGCGGTCACACTCAACCTGCGTCCGCCGGTGCGATTTTCGTTCGTCCGCGTTTCTCTTGCGTACGCGTTTCTGCTGTTCGCCTGGGCGGTTTATCATTTCCGTTGGTGGAAGGTGCGCTTTTCCCCGTGTGATAAGCTTCACCGGGCAATTGCCCTGCTGCCGCTCGCCCTCTGCCTTGCGTCGCTCTTTCCGCTCTGCGCCGGGGCGGGACTGAAGGAAGTTTCCTGCGAGCAGCCCCTGCCGAACGCCTACGAGCAGCTTTTCGACTCTTTCCTCGACGGACGGTTGGACCTTGACGTCCCGTTCGACCCGGCGGAACTGGAGAAACTCGACAACCCCTACGACTACACTGAGCGCCTTCCGATCGCCGAAAACGGCTACGGCCCGTTCTGGGACCGCGCCTACTACGGCGGGAAATTCTACTGCTATTTCGGGGTCGCCCCGGTGCTGACGGTTTTTTTCCCGGTCTACCTGCTGACCGGACGAGTGCCGAACGAGGCGCTGACGGTTTTACTGCTGTTGCTGGTCGGGACGGTCGCCCTGTTTGGGGTGATGCGGGAGGTATTGCGGTATTTTCGCATTCGTCCGCCGCTGCTGCTCGTCTGCCTCGGCTTCCCGGCGCTGTTCTGCGGCCTGCTGTTCCCGATGATCGCGTGCAGCGCGGACATGTACTACATCGCGACCGCCTCCGCCCTGACTTTCCTCTGCCTGACGCTCTGGCTGGGCTTTGCGGCGGTGAACCGCCGGGGAAAGGCGGTGCGCCGGATCTGCTTCGCGATAAGCGGGGTGTGCCTCGCGCTGACGGCCGCGTCCCGCCCGACGGTCGCCGTGTACGCGGCGCTTCTGCTGCCGTCTTTCTTCGCTGTGCTCGCTTCACGGGATCGGAGCAGGGGAGAGAAGTGGGCGGACGCGCTGTCCTTCGTTCTGCCTCTGCTCTGCGGGGTGATCCCGCTGCTGTGGTATAACGCGGTGCGGTTCGGTTCGCCGCTGGAGTTCGGTGCTTCCTACCAGCTGACTTACGGGGACGTCCGGGGCAACCGCCTGCGGCTCGAACTGCTCGGTGAAACGGTGTTTCACTACTTCCTCCAGCCGCCCGCCTTTACCGGACTGTTCCCGTACCTGCGCCCGTCGCTCGTGGACCTGCACAGCTACGGCGCCTACTGCTATCTCTCCGAAAGCCTCGGCGCGCTCTGCTTCCCGCTTTCGTGGTGCGGCTTTGCGCAGGGAAGGTTGACGAAGGGGAAGCCGGTCAAGCGTGCGATGTACCTGCTCGCGGTCGCTCTCCCGTTCTGCGTGGCATTTTGCGAACTCTGCCTCGGCGGGGTCAACCTGCGCTATCTGGCGGACGTGATGCCGCCGCTGCTGCTCGTCGGCGCACTGGTGTTGCTGGAAAGGGCGGGAGAAAATCCCGGATTCGGGCGGTTTTGTGCCGCGTGGGCGGTGTTTGCGGCGACGTTTTTCGTCTCCTTCGCGCTGATCTTTGCCAACGAGCGCAACTGGGTTTCGCAGTACGCTCCGTCGCTCTTCCGCGCCGTCTCGTGCGTATTCTCATAAAAGAAAGGGAAAATTTTTATCAAATGCGCCGTAAAACCCCTGCCTTTAGGCATGGAGATATAAGGCGCAAAGGTTTTTCAGCAAACTCTTGCAAAAGATAGAGAATTGCAG
>CAZHBX010000048.1:0-8393 GCA_964530795.1 uncultured Ruminococcus sp.
ATCGGCGTGAGGAAGCAGGACATCAGGGGCGGCGCGGGACAGACCATCGCCATAATTTTAGGCGCTCCCCCTTTAAAAGGAGTGGGGTCCTGAGCCTAAAATTATTATGAATTTATGGCGTCTGGCCGATTTTCAAGGCTTGACATTTCCGAAGGAACGTGGTATACTTAACTATCTGCTTATGCCATGTGGAGATCCCACGCGAAAAGGAGGGACACCGATGACGGGAAAATTGCTGCTGCTGGTCAATCCATGCGCCGGAAAAACCGTCGCCAAGCGGCACCTGCTTGAGCTGATCGAGCTGCTGTCCGACGGCGGGTGCGAGGTGACCGTGCTGCCGACCAAGACGGGCGGGAAAACCCCGGAGCAACTCTCCTCCCTGCTGCAAAGCGGCCGGTTCGACTTCGCAGCGGCCTGCGGCGGAGACGGAACGCTGCACCTCGCGGTCGACGGGATCCTGCGGTCCGGGACAAAGATCCCGATCGGGTACATCCCGCTCGGCAGTACCAACGATTTTGCCGCTTCCCTCGGCATTCCGACCGACTGGAAGGAAGCGGCGAAAGCGCTGCTACAGGCGACGCCGGTCCCGCACGACATTGGGCTTTTCAATGGCAAACCGTTCACCTATATCGCCTGCTGCGGGGCGTTCGCCGAGACGTCGTTCAATACGAGCCAATCGCTCAAGAACCTGCTCGGGCATACCGCCTACCTGCTCAACGCCCTGCCTGCCCTCTCCGACCTGCATCCGCTGCAACTGGAGGTGGAATCCGACGGGGGGAATTTCGCGGAGCCGTACCTGTTCTGCGCGATCGCGAATACGCGAAGCGTGGCGGGCATGTTGAAGTTCGAAGGGACGCAGGTCGACTTTCAGGACGGGAAATTCGAGCTGCTGCTGGTGCGCTATCCGGCGAATCTGAAGGACGCGGGACGACTCGCGACGAAGCTGCTCAACGGGGAGATCGACGACCCGCTGCTGCACCTGTGCCATATCAGTTCCTGCCGGGTCGCCGCGAAAGAACCGCACAGCTGGTCGCTCGACGGCGAGGACGGCGGAAAAGAGCCGATCAATACGATTTGTGTGGAAAAATGTGCCGTTGAGATTCTGAAAAACGCAAAAACCTCTTGACGAATTTCCTTTTTCCGTGTATAATTGACAGATGAGGGTGAGAAAGAAAGGAAAGGATATACGCAAATGAATCTGACAAAAGCGACAAGCGCCGTGCGCTTTGTTCTGCTGCTGCTGGTGATCGCGCTGCTGCTGGCATTTTCCATCTTCGGCGTGTATATCTCCGATGAAACACAGCTCAAGGGAATCTTTGAGGAGGACACGGTTCGCCTCGGTCTGGACCTTGCGGGCGGCACCTCCATTACCTATCGTGCGGAAAGCAAGGATGGCTCTGACGTCAACGACAGCGGCATGAACGGGATGCTGGAGGTCATGCGGACCCGTCTCGACAACGCGGGCTACACCGAAGCGCTCGCCTACCTCTACGGTGACGACATGCTCGTCGTCGAACTGCCGAGCGTTGAGGACCCGACGGCGGAAGCGGAGACCCTCGGCCAGACCGCCTACCTTGAGTTCTGCATCCATGGGCAGACCGAGCCGATGCTGACCGGAGACGACGTTGAACATGCCGAGGCGGGGTACCGGCAGGACGACACCACCGGGTCGGTGCAGTATGTCGTCAACCTTGAGTTCAACAGCGAGGGTGAAAAGAAGTTTGCCACCGCGACGCAGTACTGCGCGCAGAACAGTCTCGCGCTCGACATCAAGGTTGACGGCGTGGTGATTTCCTCCCCGCAGGTTTCCTCCGAATATGCTTCGACCGGTATTACAGGAGGAAAAGCGGAGATCTCCGGTACGTTCACGGCCGAGGAGGCCGAAGCCCTCGCCAATAACATCGACGCGGGCGCTCTGGATTACAACCTCTCGCTGGAGAACCAGACGACGGTCATGGCGTCCCTCGGCGGCGACGCGTTGCGCATCTCGCTGATCGCGGGAGCCGTCGGGCTTGCACTGGTGATGCTGTTCATGTGTGTATACTACCGCGTGCCGGGCCTTTGGGCGTCCATCGCACTGGTGTGCTACATGGCGATTTTCTTTCTCGTACTGTCCATCGGGCAGTTTAACCTGACGCTGACCGGTATCGCCGGCATCGTCCTGTCCATCGGTATGGCCGTAGACGCGAACGTCGTCATTTTCGAGCGTATGAAGGAGGAACTTGCCGTCGGCAAGAGCGTCAAGAGCGCCATCAAGAGCGGCTACAAGCGCGCCCTTTGGGCCATTCTCGACGCGAACATCACCACCCTCATTGCCTGCGTCGTGCTTTACTTCTTCGGCACCGGTACGATCCGCGGATTCGCAACCACGCTGGCCATCGGCGTCATCATCTCCCTGATTACCGCGCTACTCGTGACCCGCGCTCTGCTCAACCTCGGGGTTGGCATGGGCATCGGAAGTGTCAACGCCTACAAGGTCGGATTCGGAGGGAAACGCGATGCTTAAGAATTTTCATTTCGTTAAAAATAAGAAAATCACGCTGATCATCGTTGGGATCGTGCTGGTGGTGGGAATCCTGTCGTTTGCCATCCGCGGGCTGAACCTCGACATCGACTTTACCGGCGGCTATGAGCTGACCGTTGACCTTGGAGAAACCGTAACCGGCGACATCGCCGCGAACGTCGAATCCATGATCCGCAACGACGCGGAATTGGGCGAGGAGTACATCTCCTCGATTTCCTACAGCGAAAACTCCGTGCTCATCGAGAGCCGGACCGCCATGACAGCGGAACAGCAGACTCGCCTGCTCGACGTGCTGACGGAGCAGTACCCGAACACGAGCAAAAACGTCAACCTGAGCGCCACCTCCGAGCGGTACGGTTCACGAATGATGCGCAACGCGCTCTTCGCGGTGTTGATCGCCGTGGTGCTGATGCTCATCTACATTGCGTTCCGGTTCGAGCTCGCGTCCGGACTTGCCGCGATCATCTGTCTGCTGCACGATCTATTCGTGATGCTGACCTTCTATTCCCTGTTGCAGATTCCGATTTCGTCATCGATCATCGCCGCGTTCCTGACAATCCTTGGCTATTCGATCAACGCGACCATCGTCGTGTTCGACCGCATCCGAGAGAACCGCAAACGCCAATCGGAGCTGCCGTTTGAGGACGTCGTCAACGTCAGCGTCCACGAAACCATGGGCCGTTCGGTCAACACGACGCTGACTACCCTGCTGACCATCGGTGCGATCTTCGTCGCCTGCGCCATCGCGGTCGTAGTCTCGCCGACCTCCAACCTCGGCAACCTGCGCGACTTCTCCGGCACGCTGATCATCGGCATCATCGCCGGTCTGTTCTCCTCGGTGTTTCTTTCCGGGATGCTGTGGAACGCGCTGTCCTTCATCCGCATCGGAAAGGGCAAACGGAAGCATAAGAGCAAAGGGTGAATTTCAATAACCGGCAGGGCGGGTTCGTTTGCGATCCGCCCGCCTTGTTATACAGAAAAATTACGGGGAAACCTGTCGTTTTTTCGCACGGACAACCGCTGAGAACGCGCGGGAATCCCGCCAGCGTGACCGCAGAACGGAAAGCGGTTGCATACCTCGCCGGAAGGAAAAGGACATGTACGACATCAAAAAGATTCGAAATTTCTCCATCATCGCCCACATCGACCATGGCAAAAGCACGCTTGCGGACCGGTTGCTGGAATACACGGGCGCGGTGGAGAAGCGGCTGGTCGAGGAGCAGCTGCTGGACAACATGGAGCTCGAGCGGGAGCGGGGGATCACGATCAAGGCTCGCGCCGTCCGGTTCCCCTACACCGCCGACGACGGGGAGACGTACGAGCTCAATCTGATCGATACCCCGGGACATGTGGATTTCGGATACGAGGTTTCCCGTTCGCTGACCGCCTGCGAGGGCGCGGTGCTGATCGTGGACGCGACGCAGGGGGTGCAGGCACAGACGCTCGCGAACGCCTACCTCGCTGTGGACAACGATCTCGAAATTTTACCGGTCATCAATAAGATCGACCTGCCGAGCGCGGACGTGGAGACGGCGAAACGGGAGATCGAGGACATCATCGGCATCCCCGCCGCGGACGCCCCCTGCATCTCGGCAAAGATGGGGCTGAACATCCACGAGGTGCTTGAACGGATCGTCCGGGACATCCCCTGCCCGAAAGGGTCGCCGGAAAAGCCCCTGCGGGCCCTGATTTTTGACAGCTACTACGACGCGTACAAGGGTGTGGTGGTGTACCTGCGGGTTATGGACGGGCACCTGAGGGTAGGCGACCGGGTGAAGATGATGCACACGGGCGCCGGGTTCGACGTGGTCGAGGTCGGGACGCTTTCCGCTTTCTCGCTTGACAAGCGGGACTGCCTGTACGCGGGGGAGGTCGGCTACTTCACGGCCGCCATCAAGAATATCAGCGACACAAAGGTCGGCGACACGGTCACCTTGCAGGACGACCCGGCCGGGGAACCGCTGCCGGGGTTCAAAAAGGTGCAGCCGATGGTGTTTTCGGGGGTCTACCCTGCCGACGGTGCCCGGTACGGCGACCTAAAGGAGGCGCTCGAAAAGCTGCAACTGAACGACGCGTCGCTGGTGTTCGAGCCGGAGACGTCCGCCGTGCTCGGGTTCGGGTTCCGGTGCGGATTCCTCGGGCTGCTGCACATGGAGGTCATCGACGAGCGGCTGGAGCGCGAGTTCAACCTCGACCTCATCACCACCGCCCCGAGCGTGGTGTATGAGATCGTCCTGACCGACGGGACGGTGGTACGGGTGGACAATCCGGCGGATTACCCGGACCCGGCGCGGATCGCCGAGGCGCGCGAGCCGATTGTCAAGGCGTCGGTCATCACGCCGACGGAATTCGTTGGACCGGTCATGCAGCTCTGCCTCGACCGCCGGGGAACCTACCTCGACATGAAGTACCTCGACCCGACCCGGGCGGAGCTGCTGTACGAGCTTCCGCTCAACGAGATCGTTTACGACTTTTTCGACACGCTTAAGTCCAAGACCCGGGGCTATGCCTCACTGGACTACGAGCCGATCGGCTACCGCAAATCGGAACTGGTCAAGCTGGATATCCTGCTCAATGGGGAGCTGATCGATGCCCTCTCGTTCATCGTCCACGCCGACCACGCCTACGCGCGGGCCCGCAAGCTGGTCGAGAAGCTGCGGGACAACATCCCGCGGCAGCTGTTCGAGCTGCCGGTACAGGCGGCCGTGGGCGGGAAAGTCATCGCTCGGGAGACGGTTCGCGCCATGCGCAAGGACGTGCTGGCGAAGTGCTACGGCGGCGACATCACCCGCAAGAAGAAGCTGCTCGAAAAGCAGAAGGAAGGCAAAAAACGGATGCGGACGTTTGGTTCGGTGCAAATCCCGTCGGAGGCCTTCATGGCGGTGCTGAAGCCGGACGACGACGATTAATTGGAGCTTTGCCCCTTCAGGGAAGTTTTTGAAAAATCCTCCCTGCTCCCCAAAATTTTCCCCATTAAATAAAGAAGGTGCCCCATGCTGCCCCAGGCGATTTCGCTCTACTACCATATCCCGTTCTGCACGCGCAAGTGCCGTTACTGCGCCTTCTATTCGCTCGCACGGACAGACGAAGGTACGTTCGACGCGTACCTGCAGGCCCTTCTTGCGCATACCCGCGCGGAAACGGACGGGCGGACCGTCGAATCGGTGTACTTCGGCGGCGGGACGCCGTCGGTGTTCGGCGCGGAGCGGATACGCGCAGTGCTGGACACGGTGCGGGCAGGGTTTTCGCTGCTCCCGGACGCGGAGATCACCGTCGAGGTCAATCCCGCGACGGCGGACGGGAAATTCTTTCGCACGCTCGTGGATGCGGGAGTCAACCGCGTGTCCGTCGGGATGCAGTCGTCGGACGACAGAGAACTCGCATTCCTCGGGCGGACGCACACGTTTGAGGACACTGTGCGGTGCGTTTCCGACGCGAAGGACGCGGGGATTTCCAACGTGAGCCTCGACCTGCTGTTCGCCTTGCCCGGACAGACCGTCGGGCGGTTCCGTAAGTCGCTTGAAGACGCGTTCTCGCTCGGCCCGACCCACCTCTCGGTCTATTCTCTACAGCTCGAGGAAGGGACCGTCTTCTATAAGCAGAGACAAACGCTGACCTTTCCGTCGGAGGACGAGGAGGAAGCGCAGTACGACCTACTGTGCACCCTGACTGCCGAACGGGGATACGAGCATTACGAAATTTCCTCGTTCGCCAAGGACGGGCATTTCTCTCGCCACAACCTGCGCTACTGGCTGCGGGGGGAGTCCCTCGGATTCGGACCCGCCGCACACTCCTTCCGCGACCGGCGACGGTTCTCGAATACGCCGGACCTTGACGCTTACCTCGCCGATCCGACCGGCGCGAACGACTTCGCCGAGGCGGAACGGATCTCCGAAGCGGAAGAACTCGAGGAAACCGTCATGCTCGGGCTGCGCACGGCATACGGCATCCCCGCCCGCCTCGTGCCGGAGGACCGCGTGAACCGGCTCGAAACGTTCGGGATTCTGCGGCGGCAGGACGAACGGATCGCTCTCACCGAACGGGGCTGGCGGGTCTCAAACGCCGTAATTGGGCAACTTTTACCATAAATTTTTTTTACCATTAAAAATATAAAATATGATATAAATAAACGCTATCATAAAATATAAAAAAGGAGTTTTTTGCATGAAAAGAACCATCGCTGCCTGCCTGCTCTTCGCGTTCTGCCTGACGATGCTCGCCGGGTGCGCTTCCTACCCGTCGAAGGACACCGTCGAAACCTACGCCCGGGACGTGCTCGAGGCCATCGTCGTCAAGGACACTGCCAAGCTGCAGTCCCTCGCTCACCCGGATTACAAGGGCTACTTCTCGGAAACCGAGATGGAGCCGTACTACGCCGCCTACACGCAATGGGGCGTCTGCGACCCTGCCAACACAGTCGGCACGTTCAACCAGCTCGACTGGGACAAAGACGACTACTACGGCAGCCCGGCGAGCGAAGCGGACTACACGGTAAGCGTCGGGGGCATCCTGTACGAGTTTGAGATCGTCGTCATCAACAACGCGAGCGGCGAAGGGGTTGCCAACTTCGAACTCAACCGGCTCGACTGATATGGCCAAGACACACGAAGAGACCACGAACGCGATGCGAATGCTGCGGGCAGCGGGAATTCCGTTCGCAACGCGGTCGTACGAGGTGGACGAGAGCGAACTTTCCGGAGTCCACGCGGCCCAGGTCCTCGGACTGAACGCCGAGCAAATGTTCAAAACGCTCGTCGCACACGGGGAAAAGCGAGGCCCGCTGGTGTTCGTCATTCCGGTCGCCGAGGAGTTGGACCTGAAGAAGTGCGCCGTCGCCGCCGAAGACAAGCGGGTGGAACTAATCCCGATGCGAGACCTGCTGCCGCTGACCGGGTACCTGCGAGGCGGATGCTCGCCGGTCGGGATGAAGAAGCAATTTCCTACGTTTTTCGACGAGACGGCTTCCCTCTTCGAAACCATTTTCGTCAGCGCCGGAAAGCGGGGAGTGCAGTTAGCGGTCAATCCGCAACAGCTTTGCGATTTTTTGGGCAGCAGTTTTTACGATTTGACGGCATGACCGAACATACTGGCGGAAAGCACAAAAAACCTACTGAAATTTAGCCACTTTTTTTTCGAAAAGGGCTTGCAAAATCCGTCAGGATATGGTATGATAGCAAAGTGCTGTGAGGAACACCTTGCGGTGCCAAACGGCTCGGTAGTTCAGTTGGTTAGAATGCCGCCCTGTCACGGCGGAGGTCAGGGGTTCGAGTCCCCTTCGAGTCGCCAGTTTGCCTCTGTAGCTCAGCTGGTAGAGCAGAGGACTGAAAATCCTCGTGTCGTTGGTTCAACTCCGACCGGAGGCACCAAAGCGAAGCGCGGCAGGTTCGGAAGTGGGCTTTTCTGCGTCCGTTCCTGCGGTGCGGCTTACTTTTCCTAAAATGCGGATTTAGCTCATTTGGTAGAGCGCAACCTTGCCAAGGTTGAGGTAGCGGGTTCGACCCCCGTAATCCGCTCCAAATGCCGTCTATGGCGGATGGCGCCATAGCCAAGCGGTAAGGCAGAGGTCTGCAAAACCTTTATTCCCCAGTTCGATTCTGGGTGGCGCCTCCAAACCCCTTTTGCGATGCTGATGTGGCACAGGAGGTAGCGCACATCCTTGGTAAGGATGAGGTCGCGGGTTCGAATCCCGCCATCAGCTCCATAAAAGGGGAACAAAAAAGATGCCCCGCGAAAAAAGTTCGATTCTGTCGAGCTTTTTTCGCATTAAAATCAAGGGTTCCGCAGCGATTTGATGTTTGTCCGAGATTAACCGAAACCGGCTAATATCACCCCGTATTTTGGGGTCAAATTAGCTGGAAATTAGCTGTGC
>CAZHBX010000049.1:0-6797 GCA_964530795.1 uncultured Ruminococcus sp.
GTCATCAAGTACGGCGGAACCGCGATGGTGGAAGAACGGCTCAGGGAGCAGGTGATGGAGGACATCGTTCTGCTGTGGCTGGTCGGGGTGCGAGTCGTGCTGGTGCACGGCGGCGGGCCGGAGATCAGCGATCTGATGAACCGCCTTGGCAAGAAACCGGTCTTTATCGACGGACTCCGCGTGACGGACAAGGAGACGGCGGACATCGTGCAGATGGTACTCGCCGGGAAGGTTAACAAGACGCTCGTCAATCTGCTCGAGTGCCACGGCGGAAAAGCGATGGGCATTTCCGGTATGGACGGACGGCTGATCGAGGCGTTTCCGAAAGATGAGCGGCTCGGTTACGTCGGGCGCATCGACCGGGTGAACATTGGGGCGGTGGAGGACCTGCTCGAGAAAGGGTACATTCCGGTCGTATCCACACTCGGCTGCGATCGGGACGGCAACACCTACAACATCAACAGTGACACCGCCGCCGCGCATATTGCCGGGGCACTCGGCGCGGAGCGGATGATCATGATGACCGACACGGCGGGCATTCTGCGGGACAAGAACGACCCAGCGACGCTGATTCCCTCGGTCACGCTGGAGGAGGCGAAGGCGCTCTTCTCCGAAGGCGTTATTAGCGGTGGCATGATTCCAAAAGTGGAATGCTGCGTGGAAGCGATCCATCGGGGGGTCCGCAACGTCACGATCATGGACGGGCGAATCCCGCACGCCATCCTCATGGAACTTCTTACGGACGAAGGCGCGGGCACGGTGGTCGCGGAGGGAAAGAAAGCGAGGGAGCTATGAACGAGCAATTGCGGGCGTTGGACCAGACCTACATCGCTCATACCTACGCCCGATTCCCGGTGGACCTGGTGCGCGGGGAGGGATCTTTGGCGTATGATGAAGCGGGAAAGGCGTATATTGACATGGGCTCCGGCATCGGAGTGACTGCCTTCGGATTTGCCGACCCGGTCTGGTGCGAGGCGGTGAAGGCGCAGCTGGTCAAGCTGCAACACACGTCGAACCTGTATTACACCGAGCCCTGCGCGAAGCTCGCCGAACTGTTGTGCGAGCGCACGGGGATGAAGCGGGTGTTCTTTTGCAATTCCGGCGCAGAAGCGAACGAGTGCGCCATTAAGGTCGCACGGAAATACGCGTCCGAAAAGAAGGGACCGCAGTACAGCGCTATCCTGACACTGGAGAACAGCTTCCACGGGCGCACGCTTACGACGCTCGCGGCGACCGGGCAGGAGCACTACCATGAGCTGTTCCAGCCGCTGACCCCCGGCTTTTACCACGCGCCGGCGGGCGATCTCGCCGCCGTTAGGCGGTTGCTGCAGGAACACCCGACCGCCGGAATTCTAATCGAGTGTATCCAGGGCGAAGGCGGGGTGGTTCCGCTCGACTTCGCATTCGTGCAGGGACTTGCGAAGCTGTGCGAAGAACAGGACGTGCTGCTGATGATCGACGAGGTGCAGACCGGAAACGGCCGAACCGGAACACTCTATGCCTATGAGCAGTTTGGCGTCCACCCGGATGTGGTTTCGACCGCGAAAGGACTTGGCGGCGGACTGCCGCTCGGCGTGACGATGATTGGCGAGAAGGCGAAGGACGTTCTGGGGTTCGGCGACCATGGTTCGACGTTTGGCGGAAACCCGGTCTGTTGCGCGGGGGCGTACAGCATCCTCAGTCGGCTCGACGAGCCGTTCCTCGCGTCCGTGCGGGAAAAGAACAAGCTGGTGTTCTCGACGCTGCGGGGCGCGAAGGGAATCCGCTCGGTTTCGGGCCTCGGGCTGATGATCGGCGTGGAAACCGTCAGATCGGCGAAGGAGATCGTCACCGCCTGCATCGAAAAGGGCGTGCTCTGTCTGACGGCGAAGGAGAAGGTACGCTTCCTGCCCGCTCTGAATATCCCGATGGATCTGCTGCAAACCGCGCTCGAGCGCTTCCTGTCCGTCTGCGCGGACTGCTGACGAAAGGAGTTAAGTCCCATGCAAAGCGTTTCTCTCAAAGGCCGTTCCTTCCTGAAACTGTTGGATTTTACCTCGGAGGAACTGGCATACCTGCTTGATTTAGCGGCGGACCTCAAGCAAAAGAAGCGTTCCGGCGTCCCGCACCGGCTGTGCGAAGGCAAAAATATCGCCCTGCTCTTTGAAAAGACCAGCACCCGCACCCGCTGCGGCTTTGAAGTTGCCGCTTCCGACCTCGGGATGCACCCGGTCTACCTCGACCCGCAAGGCTCGCAGATCGGCAGGAAGGAAAGCATCCCGGACACCGCGCGGGTGCTCGGGCGGATGTTCGACGGGATCGAGTACCGCGGGTACGGACAGGAGATCGTCGAGGCGCTTGCGCGGTACGCGGGGGTGCCGGTCTGGAACGGGTTGACCAATGAGTCCCACCCGACGCAGATTCTCGCGGATTTTTTGACGATCCGCGAGCATTTCGGCTCGCTTGCCGGGCGGAAACTGGTCTACCTCGGCGACGCGCGGTACAACATGGGGAACTCGCTGATGGTGGGCTGCGCGAAGTTCGGGATGCGCTTTGTCGCCTGTGCGCCGGAGGCGTATTTCCCGGAGAAATCGCTGCGGGAAACCTGTGAAAAGCTCTGCGTGCAGACCGGCGGCTCGGTCGGCTTCTGTACAAATCCGGTGGAGGCGGTCCGCGGCGCGGACGTGCTGTACACGGACGTGTGGGTCTCGATGGGCGAGCCGGAAAGCGTCTGGGCGGAGCGGATTAAGGCGCTTTCTCCCTACCGCGTGACGACGGAATTGATGCGGCTTGCCGGGGAGCAGTGCCGGTTCATGCACTGCCTGCCTGCCTTCCATGACCTCAAAACCGGCATCGGCAAAAAGATTTACGAAACCTACGGGATAGACTGCATGGAAGTTACCGACGAAGTGTTCGAAAGTCCGGCCTCTATCGTGTTCGACGAGGCGGAGAACCGAATGCACACGATTAAGGCCGTCCTGGCGGCGACCCTCGCGTAGAACATGCGAAAACCCGACGGAAAGGAACAGAAGCGACCCATGAAGAAAGCCTATTTGATCCTGAGCGATGGTACTGTGTACGAGGGACGGCAGCTTGGAAAAGCGGGGGAGAGCGTCGGCGAGTTGGTCTTTACGACCGGCATGGTCGGCTACCTCGAAACGCTGACCGACCCGAGCTACGCCGGGCAGATTGTCGTTCAGACCTTTCCGCTGATCGGGAATTACGGCGTGATCCCGTCGGATTTTGAGGGCGAGAGCGCCGTGAAAGGGTACGTCGTGCGGGAAGTGTGCGACGCGCCGTCGAATTTCCGTTCCGAGGGGAAATTGGATGATTTTCTCAAAGAACGCGGCATCTGCGGCATCTGTGGGGTGGACACCCGGCAGATCACCCGTCAGATCCGTGAATATGGCGTGATGAACGCGTTGATCAGCCCGATCCCCGACGTCGACCTCGCGCCGGTTCGAGCCTATGCCGTGCGGGACGCGGTTTCTTCGGTCAGCTGCCGGGAGACGCGGGTGTACCCTGCTGCCGACGGTAAGCCCCGTTTCCGCGTGGCGCTGCTCGACTACGGCGCGAAGCGGAACATCATCCGTTCGCTGACGGCACGCGGGTGCGAGGTGACGGTCTACCCGTTCGACACGCCCGCCGGGACGATCCTGCGAAGCGCTCCGGATGGGCTGGTGCTGTCGAACGGTCCGGGCGACCCGGCGGAAAACATCGCCTGCATCGCCGAACTGCGCGGACTGATCGGCAGACTGCCGGTGTTAGGCGTCTGCCTCGGGCACCAGCTGACTGCGCTCGCTATGGGCGGGAAAACCGTCAAACTGCCCTACGGGCACCGGGGTGCGAACCAGCCAGTGCGGGAAATCGGCGGCGGCCGCACCTATATCACCAGTCAGAATCATGGCTACGCGGTTTTGGGGGAAAGCCTCGCGGGAATCGCGGAGGAGCGCTACGTCAACGCCAACGACGGCAGCTGCGAGGGGCTTGACTATCCCGGACTGCGGTGCTTCACGGTGCAGTTCCACCCAGAAGCGGCGGCGGGTCCGCGGGACACGTCGTTCCTGTTCGACCGATTCCTTTCGATTATGGAGGTATGATGGCGTGAAAGACAACAGCATCCGCAAAGTTCTTGTGATCGGGTCCGGTCCGATCGTCATCGGGCAGGCGGCGGAATTCGACTACGCCGGGGCGCAGGCCTGCCGCGTTCTGCGGGAAGAGGGCGTCAACGTCGTTCTGGTCAATTCCAACCCCGCTACGATCATGACGGACAAGCGCCTCGCGGATGAAATCTACCTCGAACCGCTCAACGCCGAAACCGTCGAGCGTATCCTCGAAAAGGAGCGTCCGGACGGGTTGCTTTCCGGACTCGGCGGGCAGACCGGGCTGACGATTGCCATGCAGCTATCCCGTTCGGGAGCGCTTGCGCGGCACGGCGTGCGGCTGCTCGGTTCCGGTATCGACGCGATTGAAAAGGCGGAGGACCGCGACCTGTTCCGCAAGCTAATGCGGGAGATTGGACAGCCGGTCGTCCCGTCGGAGGTCGCGACCGACCCCGAAGGCGCTGTTCGCGCAGCGGGGGACATCGGTTACCCGGTCATCGTCCGCCCGGCCTATACGCTTGGCGGGTCCGGCGGCGGCATCGCGAATACCGAATCTGAGCTTCGCGAGATCGTGCAGGCCGGCTTGGAGCTTTCCCCGATCACGCAGGTGCTGATTGAAAAGTGCATCGCCGGGTGGAAGGAGATCGAATTCGAAACCATGCGGGACGCTGCGGGCAACGTCGTCGCGGTCTGCTCCATGGAGAACGTAGACCCGGTCGGCATCCATACCGGTGACTCGATCGTCGTCGCTCCGTCGCTGACGCTTGCGGACAAGGAGTACCAGATGCTTCGCTCCGCCTCCCTTGACATTATTTCCGCCCTCGGCATCGTCGGCGGCTGCAACTGCCAGTTCGCGCTCGACCCGAACAGCTTTCGTTACGCGGTCATCGAGGTCAACCCGCGCGTGTCGCGTTCCTCGGCGCTCGCATCGAAGGCGACCGGCTACCCGATTGCCAAGCTGGCAACCAAACTCGCGCTGGGCTATACGCTTGACGAGGTGAAGAACGAGATCACCGGCAAAACTTGCGCCTGCTTCGAACCGGCGTTAGATTACGTCGTCGTCAAGTTTCCGAAGTGGCCGTTTGACAAGTTCGCGGGTTCCAGCCGGACGCTCGGAACGCAGATGAAAGCGACCGGGGAAGTCATGGCGATTGCCCCGTCCTTTGAGATGGCGCTGCTGAAAGCCGTCCGCGGAGCGGAACTATCGCTCGATACGCTTAACGCCCCGCCGCTTTCCGACCGTCCGGTTCGCGAGCGGTTGCGCGAGCAGAACGACCGGCGGCTTTTCACGGTGTTTGAAGCGCTCAAAAACGGCCTTTCCGTCGGAGAAATCCACGAAATCACGAAGATCGACCGCTTTTTTCTCTCGAAACTGCAAAATCTCGCCCGGTTTGAGCTGCACTTGCAATCCGACGGGCTATGCGACGGCGACTACGCGGAAGCGAAGCGACTCGGCTACCCGGACGCGGCGATCCGCCGCCTGAGCGGGGCGGATACGCTTCCGGAATGCAAATTCGCCTATAAGATGGTGGACACCTGCGCGTCCGAATTCCGGGCGGAGACGCCGTACTTCTATTCCACCTGTGACACGTTCTGCGAGTCCCGTGCTTTTCCACGCTCGGGCAAGCCGGTTGTGCTGGTGCTCGGGTCCGGCCCGATCCGCATCGGGCAGGGGATCGAGTTCGATTACAGTTCGGTGCACTGTGTTTGGACTCTGCGGGAGATGGGTTACGACGTGGTCATCGTCAACAATAACCCAGAGACCGTTTCGACCGACTACGACACCGCCGACCGGCTCTACTTCGAGCCGCTTTGCCCGGAGGACGTGCTGCAAATCGTCCGGGTCGAACACCCGATCGGGGTTGTCGTCGCCTTTGGCGGGCAGACCGCCATTAAGCTCACGCGGTTCCTTGACCGCCAGGGCGTCCGGATCCTTGGCACGTCCGCCGACGGCATCGATCTCGCGGAGGATCGCGCTCGCTTCGACCGTCTGCTCGAAACGTTCAGCATTCGCCGTCCAATGGGCATGGGGGTGCGTAGCATGGACGAAGCGCTGCGGGCGGCGGAGACGCTTGGCTACCCGGTCCTGCTCCGTCCGTCCTACGTCATCGGCGGGCAGAACATGACGATCTCCCAAAATGCGGAGCAGACCCGCCGCTATATGCAGGTCATTCTCTCCGGCGGAATCGAAAACCCGGTGCTCGTTGATCGATACATGCCAGGCACGGAACTGGAGGTGGACGTCATCTCCGACGGCAAGTCCGTTTTGATCCCCGGCATCATGGAGCACATTGAGCGGGCGGGGGTACACAGCGGCGACTCTATTGCCGTTTACCCGCCGTACAACCTCAGCGACAAGTTTTTGAAACGCATCTGCGATGCGTCCGAGAAGCTTGCCAAAGCGCTTGGCACGAAGGGACTCGTCAATATCCAGTACCTGATTTGGGAAAACGAGCTCTATGTCATCGAGGTCAATCCCCGTGCGTCCCGCACGGTGCCGTACATCAGCAAGGTGACCGGGGTGCCGATGGTGGACCTCGCGTCGCGGGTCATGCTCGGCGAAGACCTTGAAAGCCTCGGCTACGGGACCGGTCTGTATCGCACGCCGCCGTATTACGCGGTCAAGGTGCCGGTTTTCTCCTTTGAAAAGCTCGGGGACGCAAATTCCATTCTCGGTCCGGAGATGAAGTCCACCGGCGAGGTACTCGGCATCGG
>CAZHBX010000049.1:6807-8352 GCA_964530795.1 uncultured Ruminococcus sp.
GACCGCCGCGGGATTCACCCTGCCATCCGCGTCCTCCCGCGCGAACACCGGGGTGTTTCTTAGCGTCGAGGAGAACGACTACGGCGACGCCGTTTCGCTCGCCCGTCGGTTTCATGACCTCGGCCTTCCGCTCTACGCGACGGTCGGCACTGCCGACGCGATCCGCCGTCTCGGCATCGACGTGCAGACCGTGGAGCGGGAGAACCTGTTTCCCCTGCTCGAAAGCGGGAAACTGACCTATCTTGTCTACACAGGAGCTGTTAAGGACGGCACGGTCGGGGATTACATCGCCCTGCACCGCCGCGCCATGCGACTCGGCATCCCGTGTCTGACGTCTCTCGACACCGCTTCCGCGCTCGCACAGATGATCGCCGGTCGATATAATGCGGGCAACACCGAGCTTGTCGACCTCAATGATATGCGTCTCTGGCGGCAAAAGATCCGCTTTACGAAGATGCACTCCTGCGGGAACGATTATATCTTCATCGAAAACTTCGACGGGGCGATCACCTGTCCCGAATCTCTCTGCGTCGAGCTCTGCCGGCCGCACTACGGTATCGGCGGGGACGGCATCGTTCTCATCGAGCGCTCCCGCGTCGCGGACGCGAAGATGCGCACCTACAACCGGGACGGCAGCGAGGGCAAGATGGCGGGTAACAACCTTCGCTGCGTCGGAAAATACCTCTACGATAACGGTTACATCCGCAGCGAGACGCTGACGGTCGAAACCGCCGGCGGGGTGCGTCAACTGAAGATCTATCTGCGCGACGGCAAGGTGAGCACGGTGACGGTGGACATGGGGAAGGCGGACTTTTCGCCGAAGTCCTTGCCCGCGCTGTGCGACGCGGAGAAGATGGTTGACTATCCGCTGACGATCGGCGGGACCGTGTACGAGGTAACCTGCGTGTCGGTCGGAAACCCGCACTGCGTGGTGTTCTGCGATTCACCGGACAGCCTTCCGCTCGAAACGCTCGGCCCGCAGTTCGAATACGCCGACTGCTTCCCGGAGCGGATTAACACTGAGTTTGTCCGCGTCATCGACCGCCACAGCCTGCGGGTGCGTGTCTGGGAGCGTGGGAACGGAGAAACGCTTGCCTGCGGGACCGGCGCCTGTGCCGCGGTTGCCGCCGCGGTCGAAAACGGGCTGTGCGAAAAGGGGAGTGACGTGACGGTCCGCCTGCCCGGCGGGGACCTGACGGTCAACTACACAGACGAACGCATCCTGCTGACCGGCAGTGCGACGAGCGTGTACGAAGGGTCGTTCGCGTACTGAGCGGGATGCGAAGAAATTTGAAAAGACGAGAAAATTTTGTGAGAAGCCCTTGACAAAGCGGGGAAAACGTGGTATACTCAATCTGTTCCGTACGGGAAGCCGCTTTGTTTCATGGGGGATTAGCTCAGCTGGGAGAGCGCAAGGTTCGCAATCTTGAGGTCACGGGTTCGATCCCCGTATTCTCCACCAGAGGCGGGAGCAATGGGAGTGTTTAGCTTCAGTTGGTAGAGCAGCGGTCTCCAAAACCGCGTGTCCAGGGTCCGAGTCCTTGT
>CAZHBX010000050.1:0-932 GCA_964530795.1 uncultured Ruminococcus sp.
GCGTTCGAGTCTACCCACAAAGGGAAAACCGCCTTTTTCCATCTACGATTTTGACGCTCGGAAAATCGCCCCCTGAAACGCCGAAAAGCCTTGCGCCGCAAGGCTTTTCGGGGACAATCTCTTTTTTATTGTCCTTGGATGGTGCGGGTGAAAGGACTTGAACCTTCACGAAGTCGCCCCCACTAGAACCTGAATCTAGCGCGTCTGCCAATTCCGCCACACCCGCGTGTGATGCCGCGTCCCCGCAGCGTGTGTTTCACTATAGCATATTTTCCCCCGTTTGTCAAGTGGGTTTCCCCAATTTTTTCGATTTTTTTGCCCGTGGGCATTGTGCATAACTTTTGAAACGATTCTTTGTGCGTTTCGCTCCTTGACAGCGGGTTTTATTTGTGGTATAGTATCTCCACCAGGTACAATATTTAGTGTTTTTATTTTCCCGGCAGCCCCAGATGTTGATATATTTTTCATTCATACGAGCGGACACATGTTTCGCGGAGCGCCGGGAAAAATAACAAATAAACGACGTTTTCGGAACAGAAGGGAGTAAAAACCATGCGCATCATCAAACGGGACGGGTCGGAGGAGCGCTTCGACCGTACCAAAATCAAGAACGCCATTCGCAAAGCGAACGACGCGGCCGAGGGCGCCAAGGAACTGACCGAACGGCAGATCGACTACATTTCCCTCGTCATTGAGGATTACTGCCGCGACGCGGGCCGGGCCCTCTCCGTCGAGGAAATTCAGGAACTGGTCGAAACGCACATCATTTTGCAGGGCGCGCCGGAGACCGCGAAACGGTACATCCGCTACCGCTTCACCCGCGGACTCGCCCGCGTCGCGAACACGACGGACGACCGGATCCTTTCGCTCATCGAATGCAACAACGAAGAGGTCTACGAGGAGAATTCCAACAAGAACCCGACGGTCAACAG
>CAZHBX010000050.1:942-7647 GCA_964530795.1 uncultured Ruminococcus sp.
TGGCGGGCGAGGTCAGCAAGGACCTGACCCGGCGTATCCTGCTGCCGAAGGATATTGTGGAAGCGCACGACGAGGGGATCATCCATTTCCACGACGCGGACTACTACGCCCAGCATATGCACAACTGCGACCTCGTCAACTTGGAGGATATGCTGCAAAACGGGACGGTCATCTCCGGGACGATGATCGAAAAGCCGCACAGCTTCTCGACCGCCTGCAACATCGCCACGCAGATCATCGCGCAGGTCGCGTCCAACCAGTACGGCGGGCAGAGCATCAGCCTGACCCACCTCGCCCCGTTTGTGGATGTGTCGCGAAAGAAGATTCGCAAGGAAGTGCTTGCGGAGATGGACGTGCTTGGAATCTCCCCGACCGAGGAGAAACTGCACACCATTGTCGAGAACCGTCTGCTTGAGGAGATCCGCAAGGGGGTCCAGACCATCCAGTACCAGGTCGTGACCCTGCTGACTACCAACGGGCAGGCCCCGTTTGTGACCGTGTTCATGTACCTCAACGAGGCGAAAGACCCGCAGCTCAAGCACGACCTTTCCCTGATTATCGAAGAAGTGCTCCTCCAGCGCATTCAAGGGGTCAAGAACGAATCCGGGGTGTACATCACGCCCGCCTTCCCGAAGCTGATCTATGTTCTGGAAGAGGACAATATCACGGAGGACAGCCCGTACTGGTATCTGACCCGGCTTGCGGCGAAATGCACGGCGAAACGGATGGTGCCGGACTATATCTCCGAAAAGATCATGCTGCAACTGAAGATCGACGAAAACGGCAACGGCAACTGCTACACCTGCATGGGCTGTCGGAGTTTCCTGACGCCGTATGTTGACCCGGAAACCAAACAGCCGAAATACTACGGACGCTTTAACCAGGGCGTCGTGACGCTGAATCTGGTGGACGTCGCCTGCTCCGCCTGCCGGGAAGGCAAGGACCTCGAGAAATTCTGGCAGATCCTCGACGAGCGGCTGGACCTCTGCCACCGGGCGCTGCAATGCCGCCACGAACGGCTGGAGGGCACGCTGTCCGACGCCGCGCCGATCCTGTGGCAGTACGGAGCGCTCGCGCGGCTGAAGAAGGGCGAACCGATCACGAAGCTGCTGCACGGCGGGTATTCGACGATCTCGCTCGGGTACGCGGGGCTTTGGGAGTGCGTATACGAGCTGACCGGCAAGAAGCTGACCGACCCGGAGGGCGAGGAACTCGGGCTTGCCATCATGCAGAAGCTCAACGACGCCTGCATGGAATGGCGGAACGCGGAGAACATCCATTATTCGCTCTACGGCACGCCGCTGGAATCGACGACGTACAAGTTCGCGAAATGTTTGCAGAAGCGCTTTGGCAAGATCCCGGGCGTGACCGACAAGAACTATATCACGAACTCCTACCATATTCACGTCACCGAGGAGATCAACGCGTTCGAGAAATTAGAGCGGGAGGCCCGGTTCCAGAAGCTCTCCCCCGGCGGAGCGATTAGCTACGTCGAGGTGCCGAACATGCAGGACAATATAGAGGCTGTCCTGCGCGTTATTCAGTTCATCTATGACCACATCATGTATGCGGAGCTGAATACCAAGAGCGACTACTGCCAGGTCTGCGGCTACGACGGGGAAATTCAGATCGTCGAGGACGACGGCAAGCTGGTCTGGGAGTGCCCGAACTGCGGCAACCGCGACCAGTCGAAGATGAACGTCGCGCGGCGGACGTGCGGGTATATCGGTTCGCAGTTCTGGAACCAGGGACGGACGCAGGAAATCAGGGAACGGGTGCTGCACCTCTGATGTATTACGGAAAGATCAAGCCATGCGACATCGCGGACGGGAACGGGGTGCGGGTCACCCTGTTCGTGTCCGGCTGCACGCACCATTGCAAGGGGTGCTTCAACCCGGAAACGTGGGATTTCCGGTACGGCGTTCCGTATACGGAGGAGACCGAGGAGACGCTGCTGCGGCTGCTGGACAAGCCGTTTATCAACGGATTGACCTTGCTCGGCGGGGAGCCGATGGAGCCGGCGAACCAGCGGGCGCTTCTGCCGCTGCTGCGGAAGGTCCGGGAACGGCTGCCGCACAAGGACGTGTGGTGCTACACCGGGTACACGCTCGAAAGCGACCTGCTCGCGGAGACGGGCCAGGCGCGCACGGACGTGACGGACGAGCTGCTTTCATATATCGACGTGCTGGTCGACGGGGAGTTCATCGAGGAACAGAAGAACATCCGGCTGCGGTTCCGCGGCTCGGAGAATCAGCGTCTGCTTTCTCTTCCCGAAACGCTCGCCGCCGGTTCTCCCGTTCTTTGGGAGAAGTGATCCGCCCCCATTCCGAAAAGGGCTTTGGGGGAAAACCCGACTCTCACGAAAGGGGTTCTTCGCGCATGTCCTACACGCAGGGGGTCTTCCCCACCGACGACGCGTATTTGCAGGTCGCTTCCTACACGCTTTCCCTCGCAGGGCTGCGACGGGAGGTGACTTTGCTGCAGCTTTCGGACCTGCACCTCGCTGTGGCGGAGGAAGGAAGCACGGAATCGCAGAAAGCGCACGTCGCGAAGCAGAAGCAGGCGTGGGAGCCGGTCCGCAGGAACTTCGCGCGGCTGTACGGCGACGCGTTCGACCCGCCCCACCTGTTGCAGCCGGAGGAGGGGCTTTCGCACTACCTGCGGCTGCTGCAAACCGTCCGCCCGGACGCGGCGCTGTTCAGCGGGGATATGCTCGACGACTTCAGCGAGGAGAACCTGCGCTGCTTCGCGGACTTCCTCGGACAGGTGGACTGCCCGTGGATGTGGGTGCGGGGCAACCACGAGCTTGGACACGACGAGGCCTACGCCCCGTATACGCAGGGTGGAAGACCCGCGCAGACGCTGTCCGTCGGGGAATTCAGGATCATCGGGATCAATAACGCGAACAGGCAGGTCACGGCGGAGCAAACCGCCGAAGCGTGGAAGGAAGCGAAAGCAGACGGCTGCGCGGCGGTACTGGCGATGCACATCCCGGCGCTGACAGAATACAACCGGGAGGAAACCAAGGCGTTCGACCCGTATTTCCTGCTCGGAAGCGGGGAACCGAACCGGGAGACGGTCGCGTTCCTCGCTGCTTTGCAAGCGGAAGACTCGCCGTTCGGGGCAGTGCTTTGCGGACACGTACACGGGAAACACAGATCGTCCTACCGCCCGGGGAGATGGCAGATCTGCACGTCGAGCGGAATGGTCGGGGCGTGCTCGCTTTTTCGGTTCACGCCGGACGGTCGATGACAGACGGAAAGGAAACGGAGATGGACGGGCAGGAATTCTTTACACAATACGACCCGCAGCCGCTCGCGGCACGGATGCGACCGCGGACGCTCGACGAGTACGTCGGGCAGGAGCACCTGCTCGGCGAGGGAAAGGTGCTGCGGCGGCTCATCGAGAACGACCGGATCAGCTCCATGATCTTCTGGGGTCCGCCGGGCGTCGGAAAAACCACCCTCGCCCGCATCATCGCCAACCGCACGTCGGCGACGTTCATCGACTTCTCCGCCGTTACGAGCGGAATCAAGGAAATCCGCACGGTCATGCAGCAGGCGGACGAGAACACCCGCTACGGCGAAAAGACCATCGTCTTTGTCGATGAAATCCACCGCTTCAACAAGGCGCAGCAGGACGCGTTCCTGCCGTTTGTCGAGAAAGGGAGCATCATCCTCATCGGGGCGACGACGGAAAACCCGTCCTTCGAGGTCAACGGGGCCTTACTGTCCCGCTGCAAGGTGTTCGTGCTGCATTCTCTCGGGCCGGAGCAGCTGACCGGACTGGTCGAGCGGGCGATCCATGACCCGCGGGGGTTCGGCGGGCTGGAAATCGAGATGCCGCCGGAGCTGCCGGAGCTGATCGCCCGGTTCGCGAACGGGGACGCAAGAAACGCCCTCTCGACGCTGGAAATGGTCGTGCTTAACGGGGAGACGGACGGGAAGCACGTCAAAGTCACGACGGAGATGCTCGAACAGTGCACCTCCCGCCGCACGTTGCTCTACGACAAGCAGGGCGAGGAGCACTACAACCTGATTTCCGCCCTGCACAAATCCATGCGCAATTCCGACCCGGACGCCGCCGTCTACTGGCTCGCCCGGATGCTCGAGGCGGGCGAGGACCCGATCTACATCGCCCGGCGGGTCACCCGGTTCGCCGCGGAGGACGTGGGGCTGGCAGATCCGAAGGCGGTGGAGCTGGCCGTGGCGTGCTTTGAGGCATGTCGGCTGATCGGGATGCCGGAGTGCTCGGTGCATCTGACCGAAGCGGTTGTGTATCTTTCGATGGTGCCCAAGTCGAACGCTGTATACATGGCATACGAGAACGCGAAAAAGGACGCGCTGACCCAGCTCGCCGACCCGGTTCCGGCCGTCATCCGCAACGCGCCGACGGCGCTGATGAAGGAGCTCGGGTACGGGGCGGGGTATCAGTACGCCCACGACACGGAGGAGAAACTGACCGCGATGCGGTGCCTGCCAGACTCGCTCGCGGACAAGGAGTACTACCGCCCCACCGAACAGGGAGCGGAAGCAAAGTTCAAAACCCGCCTCGAACAGATCAAGGCATGGAAAAAGGCCCACCGGAGCTAACGAAGCGGCGGCGGGAACGCCGAAAGCGGCCCAGGCGGAGTGCCGGGTCCGCTCCGAATGAGGTCCTTGACGACTTCTCCGGCGAGAATCAGCCCGACAACCGGCGGAACGAACGCGTTGCTGCCCGGGATCTGCCGCCTGCCGGTTGGGGGGGCCTCCCCGCCGTCCCCGCGCGGCGTCAGCGGGAGTTCCTTCGAGTAAACCACCTTCAGGTTTCGGATGCCCCGCTTGCGGCACTCGTACCGCATGACCCTCGCAAGCGGGCAGACCGACGTTTCGTACAGGTCGGCGACCTCGAACGCGGTCGGGTCGACCTTGTTCCCCGCCCCCATCGCGCTGATGACCGGCGTCCCCGCGGTCTGTGCGCAGACCGCGAGGGCGATTTTTCCTTTGACCGTGTCGATCGCGTCAACGACGTAATCGAACGCGGAGAAGTCGAATTCCTCCGCGTTCTCCGGGAGAAAGAACGCACGATGCGCGTGGACGGCCGCTTCCGGGTTGATGTCCTTCACCCGCTCGGCGGCGACTTCGACCTTGTATCGCCCGAGCGTGCTGTGAACGGCGTGCAGCTGGCGGTTGAGGTTGGTCAGAGCGAAACGGTCGCCGTCGATCAGGTCCAGCGTCCCGACGCCCGAACGGGCGAGCGCCTCGACCGCGTACCCGCCGACCCCGCCGATTCCAAACACCGCCACGCGGCACTTCGCGAGCTTCTCCACCGCCTCCCGCCCGAACAGCAGCTCCGTCCGGGAAAACTGCGTCGGCGGAGCGGTTTTTTCTTTTTCCCGGTCGTCCATTCCGCTTCCCTCCCCTTTTCCGTTTTTTCAACCCAGTATAGCGCATCTCCCCCGGTTTGTCAAGCCGGAGTCCTTTTTTGCAAAAATTTTTGCGGAAATTTTCCTTTTCCCCTTGACAAGTGCGTTTCCATGTGGTATCCTCTAATGCATAGGAAGTCGATAGGCTTTATTACATCCCCACATTTTTCAGAAAGAAGGACGGAATCATGCACGTTTACGAAACCATCACGGACCTGATCGGGAGGACGCCGCTCCTGCACCTCAGGCACCTCGAAGAAAGCGAGCGGCTCGAGGCGGCGGTCTACGCGAAGCTCGAGTACTTTAACCCCGCCGGAAGCGTCAAGGACCGGATCGCGAAGGCGATGCTGGACGACGCGGAGGCGAAAGGGGCGCTCAAGCCGGGCGCGGTGCTGATCGAGCCGACGAGCGGAAACACAGGCATCGGTCTTGCCGCCGTCGCCGCCGCGCGGGGCTACCGGGTCATTCTGACCATGCCAGAAACCATGAGCGTCGAGCGGCGGAACCTGCTGAAGGCCTACGGCGCGGAGCTGGTCCTGACCGATGGATCGAAGGGAATGTCCGGGGCGATCGCCAAGGCGGAGGAGCTCGCCGCCGCCACGCCGGGCAGCTTCATCCCGAGCCAGTTCACCAACCCCGCCAACCCCGCCGCGCACCGCGCGACGACCGGACCGGAAATCTGGGAGGACACGGACGGCAAGGTCGACATCTTCGTCGCCGGCGTCGGCACCGGAGGCACCGTCTCCGGCGTCGGGCAGTACCTCAAGAGCCGCAAGCCGGGCGTGAAGGTCGTCGCCGTCGAGCCCGCCGCGTCGCCCGTCCTCTCGCAGGGAAAGGCCGGGCCGCACAAGATCCAGGGCATCGGCGCCGGATTCGTGCCGAAAACGCTCGACACCTCCGTCTACGACGAGATCATCCCCGTTGACCACGAGGACGCGTTCGCCGTCGGTCGCTTCCTCGCCCGCAGGGAAGGACTGCTCGTCGGCATCTCCTCCGGTGCCGCCGCGTGGGCCGCCGCCGAGATCGCCAAGAGGTCCGAGAACGCCGGGAAGTGCGTCGTCGTCCTTCTCCCCGACACCGGAGAACGGTATTTGTCCACGCCAATGTTCTCAGAATAGTCCCGCGTAAGGGGTCCGTTTGGGGGTGCCGGCACCCCCAAGCCCCCCGATTGCGAATTCTCCGGCTTCGCCGTTGAATCCGAGGGTCTGAATGGCGGAAAGCTATGCCTTCCCGCCACAAAAGGCTCTGATATAATCCCCTTAGAGTAGACACTTAAAAAAACGAAAGGATTTTCAAGACTA
>CAZHBX010000051.1:0-7513 GCA_964530795.1 uncultured Ruminococcus sp.
GCAGGAAGTCAGATGAATCCATAGTACCGTTGCAGTCGACGGCGACGGGAAGGGAAGAACCCTTGGAGGTAGTCAGTCAATGAATGGTACCGGAGTTGAAATGAAAGAAAGCGCAAAACATTGCTGTGACAACGGCGCAAGTCTGTCACAGCATAAACAGGGGAGGAACCGTGTACCAGACCGGTACGCACGGTTCTGCGGGAGGACGGCTGGCCAACTAACGGCCAGCCTCCTACCCGATTGGAAAAGCGTTATCGGTCGACCCGGGTAATCAGCGTGACGAGGACCGGCTTGCGGCGGGTTTTCTGGTAGATAATGTTGAACATATCGTCCTTCAGCCGTGCGCCGAGGGCGGTCGGATCGGTCAAGCCCCGGTCGAGCGATTTTTGCAGCAACTTGTGGGCCATATCCGCAAGGTAGTGGAGCAGTTCCTCGCTCTCCTTGACGTAGACGAACCCGCGGGTGACAATTTCCGGGCCAAACGCCAGTTCGCCCTCGTGGTCGATTCCCGCCGTGACGAATACGACTCCGCTTTCGGACAGGTTATTCCGGTCGCGCAGGACCGCGGACTCCACGCCGTCCCCGCCGCCGCTGTCAATCATGACCGTGCCGGCTTCGACCGTGCCCGCCTCATGGATGCCGTTGCGGTCGAGCTCGATGATGCGGCCGGCCTCCGGCAGCAGGACGTTCTTCGGCTTCATGCCGAGTTCCTTGGCGAGGTTGGCATGGGCGACAAGGTGCTTGTATTCGCCGTGCAGTGGGACGAAACAGTCCGCGTGTACGAGGCTGTGCAGCAGCTTGAGCTCCTCCCGGCAGGCGTGCCCGGAGACGTGCACGTCGTCCGTGCGGTCGGTGATGACCGAAACGTTGCGTTTGTAAAGCTCGTTAATGATGGTCGTGACCAGTTTCTCGTTGCCGGGGATGCAGGAGGCGGACAGCACAACGAGGTCGGTCGGCCCAAGCGACACCATCGGGTGCGCCCCGAACGCCATACGATAGAGCGCGCTCATCGGCTCACCCTGGCTGCCGGTTGTGATGATGGCGAGCTTTTCGGGCGGGTAGTGCTTGCAGTCTGCGAGGTCTATGACCAGCCCCTCGGGAATCGTGATATACCCGAGCTCCTGCGCCGCGCGCAGGACGTTTTGCAGGCTCCGCCCGGTCAGGGCGACCTTGCGTCCGCAGCGGGCGCAGGCCTCGAGGATCTGCTGGACGCGGTGAACGTTCGAGGAGAAGGTGGCGATGACTACCCGGCGCTCGTCGTCGTTAAAGATGCGGTCGAAGGAGGCCGTCAGCGTGCTTTCGCTCGGCGTGTAGCCGGGGCGCTCGGCGTTCGTGGAGTCGCACAGCAGGAGCCGGACCCCTTGCTTGCCCAGCTCGGCGAACCGGCTGAGGTCGATCGGCGTGGTGCCAATGGGGGTAAAATCGATCTTGAAGTCCCCGGTGTGGATGATACGCCCGCAGGGGGTCGTGATACACAGGGCGACCGCGTCGGGCATGGAATGGTTGACGTGGATGAACTCGACGTCGAACGCCCCGAGTGTGATGACTTCGCCTGCACGGACCTCGAACAGGTCGTCGGTGCGAATGTTGTGCTCGTTGAGCTTGCCGTCGAGGATGCCGAGCGTCAGGCGGGTGCCGTACACGTTGCACTTGACCTTCTTGAGCAGGTAGGGGACCGCTCCGATGTGGTCTTCGTGCCCGTGGGTCAGGATCAGCCCGCGCAGTTTCTGCGCGTTGCGCTGAAGGTAGGTGAAATCCGGCGTGACGACATCAACGCCGGGCATATCTTCCTTCGGAAAAGAGATTCCGCAGTCGACGACGATGATGTCGTCCCCGTACTCGAAAGCGGTGATGTTCATGCCAATGCCGTCCACCCCGCCGAGCGGAATGATTTTGACGGGGGCGGACGAAGCGGCCGCCTTTTGGACGCTGTTTCCGCGCCGTGCGGACGGGACGGCATGGGCTTCGCCGACGGAAGCGGCCTTGCCGCTCCGGCGCTTGGCAGGGGCCGGTTCCTTCGCGGGCTCCAGCTTTGGGGTAGGTGCTTTCCGGGGCCTCTCGCTTTCCTTTGGCGAGGGATCCCGGTCGATTTTCTTTCTCATAGTTCTCCTTTGTTTTCGTTTTCGTTTTAATGGGTTGGTTTATCTGTTTGCCGCGAAAAACGCGCTTCCGCGGTTCGGAACGAATGTAGCGGCGCCGATGAACGGCAGCCGAACCATTCTATGATACGCTATTTTTTCGGTTTTGTCAAGGGGAACTCTGAAAATTTTGGTCTTTTTCTCGCTTCAAAAATTTTGGACAGCAATTACGGGTGGCGAAAGAGCTGCACCCAGTAGCAGGTCCCGTTCGGGGCGACCGCTTTGGCAACGCCGAGCTCGGTGTACCGGTCGTCAAGAATGTTGGCCCGGTGCCCTTCGGAATTCATCCAGCCGTCCATCACGTCTTCCGGGGAGGAAAATCCGTAGGCGATGTTCTCGCCGACGGCGGTGTAGGATACCTCGAAGCGCTCGAGCATGTCCGCCGGGGAGCCGTAGGTCGGGGAGACGTGGTCAAAGTAGTCGTTGAGGATCATATCCTGCGCTTTGAGCAGCGCGAGGTCGCAGAGTGTGTCGGACAGAGTCAGAGCGGTTTTGCCGTTCTCGGCGCGGCGCTCGTTGACAAGGCGGAGGACTTCCTGCGCGTCGGTGTTCGCCGGGGAGGACTGCCCGCCGGTAAGTGTGAAGGTGCCGAGGACGGCCCGTTTCAGCAACAGATAGTCCGCCGAACCGACGGTCCCGTCGCCGTTTAGGTCGGCGACCTGCCGGCGGTTTTTATCGAGCGTAAAGGTGCCGAGGACGGCTCGCTTCAACAGCAGGTAGTCCGCGGAATCGACCTTGCCGTCGAGCGTCACGTCGCCGGAAAGGCCGGGTTCGCCGGACGCGCTTGCCGGAAGGGCCGCGAAGCAGGCGCTCAGCAGGCAGAGCATGGCGAGCGCCAGGAGATAGGGTTTACAGGTTGTTTTCATCGTAAAATACTCCTTTTCGGGTTTGTTTTTTCTATGATTAGTATGTACAGTTCCGCGGACGCTTCTTACGCGAGAAAATCTGGCAGAAAAAAGTCGCTGAACTTTTTTGGCCCGGATTGACAGGACCGGAAAAACGTGCTATACTGAAAAAAGGAAATCTTTCGGAAAAATTTTGAAACAGGGAGCGAACATGGCACAGACACAGGTCTTCGGAAGAACCGTGCGGTATGAATGCCGGGGCGAAGCGCGGGACAGGTCGATGGTCGCCCTCTTTCTGCATGGCTGGGGCGCGTCCGGCGGGCTTTTCGGACGGCTGCTTGACACGGTCGGGGAGCGCTACTTCGTGCTTGCGCCGGACCTGCCGGGGTTCGGCGGGAGTGAGGAACCTGTCGAGCCGTGGGATCTCGACGGGTTCGTGCGGTTCGTGTTGGCATTTCTGGAGCCGTTCGCCCCCAAAAAGGTGGTGCTGTTCGGGCATTCCTTCGGGGGGCGGCTGTGCCTGAAGCTCGGTTCGCGGACGGACCTGCCGTTTTCGGTGGAGCAAATGGTGCTGTTCGACGCCGCCGGGGTCCTGCCGAAGCGGGGACTTTCCTATCGGCTCAAGGTCGGGACCTATAAGCTTGGCAAGCGGATTTTGTCGCTCCCGCCGGTCCGCAAGCTGTTCCCCGGTGCGCTTGCGCATTTTCAGAAGGGAAAGGGATCGTCCGATTACGCCGCGGCGTCGCCGGTTATGAAGGCCTGCCTCGTCAAGGCGGTCAACGAGGACCTGTCCCCGCTCCTCCCCAAAATCACCCCGCCGACCCTGCTGATCTGGGGCGAAAACGACACCGCCACCCCGTTGTCCGACGGGCTGCGGATGGAAAAGGAAATCCCCGACGCGGGACTGGTGCGGCTGCCGGGAGTTGGGCACTTCTCCTTCGTGGAGGACCCGTACACCTGCGAGCGGGTGGTGCGCAGCTTCCTAAAAATCGGAGAGGGGAATCTGAGATGACGGTGTTTTTCGGACTCGCTGCCGGGCTTTGCCTGATTGCTTGGGGGTTCGGCGAATGGCTTTCCGCGCTGCATTGGATGCACCTGCTGCAATTGCAGTCCTATCGCCCGACCGAGGTCTGCCGCAGGTTAGCCGGTTCGCCGCGGAAGCTCGCGGGCGGGCTGATACCGGCGGTGATTTCGCTTCCGTTCGCGTGGTTCGCGTCGAAGACGGCGGGACGCGCGTGGATCTGGGGCGTGTGCGCCCTGCTGTTCGCGGTGTGCGCGTGGTGCTTCTGTCCGCGCGAGAAGGCAAAAAAGCCGCTGAAGTTTACCGGGCGGGTCAAACGACTGAGCGCCGTGTACGCTCTGCTGCTGACGCTTTGCGCCGGGTGCGCCGTGTGGCGGTACGTCCGGGGCGGGCGGGGGCTGTTCGTCCTGGCGGTTACGCTCGCGCTTTCGCCGCTGCTCGCGTGGATCGCGTGCGAGCTGTGCGCTCCGGTCGAAGCGTGGGTCAAGCGGTGGTACCGCGATGATGCGCTGCGCCGAATGCGCGCCTGCCCGGATTTGCTGACCATCGGCGTGACCGGCTCCTACGGGAAAACCAGCGTCAAAACCTATCTCGGCGCCCTGCTTAGCGTGAAATATGACACGTTGATCACCCCGGAAAGCTTCAACACCCCGATGGGCGTGGTCCGGACCGTGCGGGAGCATCTGCGGGCGACGCACGAGGTGTTCGTCTGCGAGATGGGCGCGCGGCACGTCGGAGACATCAAAGAGCTTTGCGATATGGTGCATCCGAGGTGCGGCGTTATCACCGCCGTCGGCAACCAGCACCTCGAAACTTTCCATACGCAGGAAAACATCGTCCGCACGAAGTTCGAGCTTGCCGACGCGCTCCCGCCGGATGGGAAATTGTTCCTCAACGGCGACTGCGACCTGATCCGTGCCAATCTGCCAAATCGGCCGTACTTCCTCTACGGGCTGCGCGAGGGGAACGATTACCGGGCGACGGACGTCGAAGTCTCGCTGTCCGGCACAGCGTTCACCGTGACGGTCCCGGGCGGGGAGGCGGTGCGCTTCCGAATGCGGCTGCTTGGGGAGCATAGTGTGTTGAACGTAACGGGGGCGATCGCGGTCTGTCACACGTTTGGCATCCCGCTCACGTCGCTCGTGCCGGCCGTGCGGAAGCTGACCGCCGTGCCGCATCGGATGCAGCTGCTGCCCGGCGAAATCACGTACATCGACGACGCGTACAACTCCAATCCGGCCGGCTGCCGCGCGGCGCTCGATACGCTCGGGCGGTTCGACGCCTGCCGGATCCTTGTGACGCCGGGGATGGTGGAGCTGGGGCCGGATATGAAACGCTGCAACGAGGAATTCGGCGAGCAGGCCGCGGGGGTCTGCGATTACTGCGTGCTGGTCGGGGAGAAGCAGGCCCCGCCGATCCGACGCGGGCTGGAAAAGCAGGGCTGTCCGGCGGAGCGCATCCGCGTCGTGCAAACGCTCGACGAAGCGCTTGCGGCGGTCCGCGCGTTCCCGGCGGAAAAGCGGAAAGTGGTTCTGCTCGAGAACGACTTGCCGGACCAATACTGAGACAGGACACAGGAAAGGGGTATTTTCATGAAAATTCAAGTTGCGGTGCTGTTCGGCGGCAGGAGCGTCGAGCACGAGATCTCGGTCATTTCGGCGATTCAGGCGATGGAGAGCATGAATACCGAGCGGTACGATATCCTCCCGGTCTACCTGACCAAGGACAACGAGTTTTACACCGGGGAGGTCCTGCGGGACATCAAACGCTACCGGGATATCCCCGCGCTTTTAAAGGAGGCGACCCGGGTTTCCATGACCCGCGAGGACGGGAAGGTCGTGCTCAAGCAGGTTCCCGCCAAGCGCTTCGGAAGCAGCGTGCTCGCCGAGCCTGACGTGGCGTTTCCGATCGTGCATGGGACCAACGTGGAGGACGGGGCCTTGCAGGGGTTCCTGCGGACGCTTGGCCTGCCGTTCGTTGGGTGCGATGTACTCGCGTCCGCCGTCGGGATGGATAAGTATGTCATGAAGTTACTCTGGCAGTCGATGGGGTTCCCGGTGCTGCCCGCCCTGCGTTTCTCCGCGGGGGAGTATGAAAACCCGGACGAAATCGTCCGGCGGGTCGAAGCGGAGATCGGATACCCGGTCATCGTCAAGCCGGTCAACCTCGGTTCATCGGTCGGCATTGCCAAGGCGAACGACCGTGACGCCCTGCTTGCGGCGCTGGACACGGCGTTCACCTTCGCGAACGCGGTGCTGCTCGAGCACGCGGTCACGAAGCTGCGCGAGATCAACTGTGCCGTGCTCGGTGACGAGGACGGGGCGGAAGCGTCGGTGCTCGAGGAGCCGATCGCCGTCAATGAGGTCCTTTCCTATCAGGAGAAGTACCTTGACGGCGGGAAGGACGGCAAGAGCGGCGGGAAATCCGCCGGAATGGCGTCGCTGAAGCGGAAGATCCCCGCGGAACTGCCGCCGGAACGCACGGAGGAGATCCGTTCGATCGCGGTCCGCGCGTTCGGCGCGCTCGGTTGCGCCGGGGTCGCCCGAATTGATTTTCTGCTCGACGGAGAAACCGACCGGGTTTACCTCAATGAGATCAACACGATTCCCGGTTCCTTAGCGTTCTATCTCTGGGAAGCGGCGGGGGTGCCGTACCCCGAGCTGCTCGACCGGCTGATCTCCCTCGCCCGCAAGCGCGCCCGCAAGCAGGCGAAGCTGACCTATTCCTTCGACACAAACGTTTTTGCGCTCGGTGGCGGGATGGGAGGCGCGAAGGGCGCCAAAGGCGGGGAGTAAAGCGTTTTTCCGTTTCCGTCAACGTAAAACCAAAGCCCACACAGGGTCGTGTGGGCTTTTTAAACGGCGTCCTTTAGTGGATGATGATCTTCTCGGTTTCCTTGTCAAAAAAGTGGATCAGGGAGGTGTCGATGGCGATGGCGGCGTCGTCGCCTGCCTTCGCTTCGGAACGGGAGGACACGCGGGAGATCATGTTGATCGGCTCGCCTTCCTCGTCCTCGCCGAAGTTCAGGTAAAGGTAGATCTCCGCGCCCATCAGTTCGGTAAACTCGACGTCCGCGCGGAGGACCGTATCCTTGAACTTCTCCATATAGACCGGCTCGTCATGCAGCAGCTCCGGACGGAGCGCGGCGATGACCGGCTTTGCGGGCTTGTTGGGGGTTCCGATGTACGGCTGCAGGTCCTCGTCCTCCGCTTTCTCCTTCGGGAGGATTAGGCGGTTGCGGCCGAACTCCATGTACACCCCGTCCTCGCGGCGGACCAGATGGCAGTTGACAAAGTTCATCTGCGGAGTGCCGATGAAGCCGGCAACAAAAATGTTGCAAGGCTTGTCGTAGAGGTTCTGCGGGGTATCGACCTGCTGGATCACGCCGTCCTTCATGACGACGATGCGGGTCGCCATGGTCATCGCTTCGACTTGGTCGTGGGTGACGTAAATAAACGTGGTCTTTAGGCGAATGTGCAGTTTGGTAAGCTCGGTTCTCATGGAAGCGC
>CAZHBX010000052.1:0-6666 GCA_964530795.1 uncultured Ruminococcus sp.
CCGTCCTTTGAAGTCCCGTCTTTCAAACGGGGAAACGTTTGGGCAGGGGTCCCCCGCGAAACGGTCACGACGCCGGGCCGGACGCGCTTGCCGCGGCGGACGCGGCGGACGAGCCGTAAGCGCAGGAAGTGAAAAGTGAAAAGTGAGAAAAGAGATAAAGAAAAAAGGAATCTGCCGGACGAATTTTCCGTCCGGCAGGTTTTTTTCACTCCGCACGGGTGACGCGGATGTCTTTGAGGCGCATGAAATGGTTCGACAGGCGGAGTTCCTTCCCGGCGTCCGTGCGGAACGTGTGGGAATAGCCGAATGTGCCGATATAGGTCGCCGTCACTTCCCCGCCGTCCGAAAATTTGATCCGCACGCGCGGCTTGTCGTCCGCGTCCAGAACCAGGCCGCCGACAAGGCGGTTCATCGAGATTCCCTCTCCTTTCCGGGTGGGCGCCGCCCCCGGCTCCCCTGCCAACGGACGCCCGTCCTTTGAAGTCCCGTCTTTCAAACGGGGAAACGTTTGGGCAGGGGTCCCCCCGCGAAACGGTCACGACGCCGGGCCGGACACGCTGACCCGCGGCAGGCGCATCGCGTAGGGACCGACGTAGTCCGACGTCGCGTACCGCTCCGTCGAGAAGCGCAGATCCGCCTGCGCGTCGAACAGGCTGCCATTCACCGAGCCGCCCGTCACCGGACGGACGCTCCCGTCCTCGCCCAGCAGGTACGCCAAGCGGATCTCCCCGCCGAAATGCCCGGAGAGCGCGTCCGTCTGGAAGTCCGAAAACGCCACCGCCCACAGGCAGGGCGCCTTCTTCAGCGCTTCGAACGGCACACTTCCGTTCCCGCACCGCAGCCCGCCGCAGTCGCCGGTCGGCCGAACGCCGAGGTAGCGGCAGAACCGGCTCGGCCCGTGGACCGTCCGCAGCGTCCCGCCCGCCAGCAGGGGCAGCTCCCGCAGCGGCACCCCCTCGCGGTCATACGGCACGTCCGAAAACAGCGTCAGGTCCAGCGCCTCCCCGCGCAGGCCGGTTCCCTGCACGGCATCGCCGGGCTTCCACGTCGTGTACTTCGCGTAGAGCATCCCCGCCGACGAGCGCTCGACGTAGAACGACAGCACCGTCGCGACCGCGCCGCCGCTCAGCACCACGTCGTACACCCCGCTCGGGAGCGTCCGCGTCGCCCTCGCGCGGTCGGCGACGAACCGCAGCGCCTCGGCGACCTTCGCCCGCAGCGCCTCCGTCTCCAGTTCGCCGTAGGAAAACGTGTTGTGCAGCTCGACGTCCTCCGGCAAGCGGCACTGCACGACGAATTCGCCCCTGACCTTCGCGTCGGAGAACGACACGTCCGTCCCGTTCGACGTGCGGATCCGGCAGACCGTCCGCGTGACGAACAGTTCCGCCGAATTCAGGAACGCGTCCTCCCGGGTATCCGCCGCGAACAGCGCCGCCGTCATCCGCGCGCCGCTTTCCTCCAACGGAAGCGTGGCCAATTCGCCTGTTTTCGCGACAAACGGGGCGGAAACCGGGTCCGGCAGCTCGTAGAACGGGTTCGCCGCGCAGCCTGCGGCCGTGTACGCCCCGCGCAGCGCCTCCCGCATTTCGTCCTCCCCGTCCGACGCGAGCAGCGTCACGTCCGCGCTCCCGCGGGTCAGGCCGTCCGGCCCCCCGCCGTCGCGGAACACGGTCACGGTGAACGTCCGGCAGTCCGTCGCGCGCCGCTGGTCGAGCATCCGCCGGACGAAAAACAGCTCCGACGACTCCTCGCGCACCTCGCGCACCCGCCACGTTGCAATCCCCTCCGCTTCGAGCGCGCGCAGGAGGCGGTCATAGGTCTTTTCCTTTTCGTTCCTCTTCATTTGTAACGCCTCCCTTTACCCCAACCGGATTTTCGCCTTCATATACGGCCCGCCGTCGGACACCTTGACCCACTCCTTGTACCCCTTGCCGCAGTAGCCGGAGCCGCACAGGACGGGCGTTCGGCTCATCATCGTGACCGACTTGAGCAGGTCCGGCACGTACCCGGTCAGCACGACCGGCGAGAACACCTTCCCGGTCAGTCTGCCGCCGCGGATCTCCCGCGCGACCGTAACCATACATTGAATGCCCCAGTTCTTCGGGTCCTCCATGCCGCTCGACGGATCCTCCAGCAGGAAGCCGTAATCGACCGAAGCGATCAGCTCCTCCGGCGTGCTTTCGCCGCCCGCGAAGTAGGTGTTCGTCATGCGGGTATACGCCTTGCGGCGGTAGCTCTCCCGCCGGCCGTTGCCGGTCGGCTTCACGCCCAGCCGCAGGGCGGACAGCAGGTCGCACATTCCGCCCCGCAGGGTCCCCTGCTCGATGATCGTCGTGTCGCCGGTCAGCGTCCCCTCGTCGTCGAACCACGCGCTCGCCGCTTCCGGGATCGCCGTGCCGTCGTGCATCGTGACCAGACCGCTCGCGACCGTCCCGCCCACGAACTTCCGCGCCAGCGCGCGGTCCTTGACGAACAGATCCATCTCGACCCCGTGCCCGAACGCCTCGTGGACGATCATGCCCGTCGTCGCCGGGTCGCAGACGCACTCGTACTCCCCCGGCGGGATGGGCTGGCTGTCCAGCAGCTCCGTCGCCGCCCTGACGATCTCCGGCAGGTCCTCTCCCACTTCGTCCAGCAGCTCCGCCCCGCCAAGCGTCGAATACGGGCGGTAGTAGTCCTTGATCTCCTCTCCGCGCCTGCACAGCACGATCACGCTCGCGTTCGTCCACAGCAGGGTCTGATCCAGGTCGCGCTTCTCCGACAGGAACAGCTTCCGATACGACCGGCAGGACATGTTGACGGACACGTCCAGCACCCGCCCGTCCAGCTTCAGCCCCCGCTCGCGGACCTCGCGCAGCTTCGCCAAAATCGCCTCGTCCCCCAGATCGCGGGGATGCACCTTCCAGCCGGACGTTCTGCACAGCGCCGCCGGCTCGTCCGGAGGCAGCGGCGTCGGCAGCGGCGTCACGCCGACCGGAAGCGACCGCCTCTGCGCCTCCAGCCGCTTTTCCACTTCCCCGACCAGCTCGTCCACGCGCTCCGGCAGCTCGTTCCACGAGAACTCCGCGCAGCCGACCTCGTCGAACACCCGCAGCACATACCCGCACCCGCCGCCGACGCCGCTCGTACCAATCGCGCTGCCGCTCCGCGAAACCTGCCACGCGCGGCTGTCGTCCGCCACCGCCAGCACGCTCGCATACGCGTACTTCCCCCGCAGCGCCGTTACCAGCTCGCGGAGGTACGGTTTGTTTTCGTCCATTTTCGGGAACATCTGTCAACTTCCTTCCTGTCTTGTGTTCTCCATAGGTTCTATCAGGAGTTTTCGCGCCGGGGTTCGCGCCGGGGAAACCCGTTTTCCCCGCTCCCCCGTTCTTTTTGAGGCTCCGTCCCGATTATACACCAAAATTTTTTTGTTGTCAACTTTTTTTGCTGTCAACCTTGCAAAAGCAAAAAGAACGTGCTATACTGGGGGCAGACAAAGGACGAAGGAGCTCTGAACCCATGGAAAAGAAATTACGGGTCGGCATGGTCGGCGCGGGGAACATCGCGTGCAATGCGCACCTGCCGGCGTACGCGAAGTGCGCGAACGCGGAGGTCGCGGCGATCGCCGATTTGGACAGGGCGCGGGCGGAGGACGCGGCGAAGCGGTTCGGCATTCCGGCGGCGTACGGGTCGGTCGAGGAACTGCTGGAAAAGGCGGATGTGGACGCGGTTGACATCTGCACCTGGAACAACGGCCACGCTCCGGTCGCGGTCGCGGCGGCAAAGGCGGGCAAGCACATCCTCTGCGAGAAGCCGCTGACCGTTTCGGACGCGTGCGCGGAAGCGGTCCGGGAAGCGGTGAAAAACGCGGGGGTGAAGTTCCTCCTCGCGGTGCCGGGCCGGTTCGGCGTGCGGAACGCGTATCTGCACAAGCAGATCGAGGACGGCGCGTTCGGGGAAATCTACTTCGCAAAGACCGCCTGCGTGCGCCGGCGCGGCACGCCGTCGGGCTGGTTTACCGACAAAAGGACGGCGGGCGGCGGCCCGGTCATCGACATCGGCGTACACGGCATCGACGCGGCGTGGTACCTGATGGGATGCCCGGCGCCGACGCGGGTTTCCGCGTTCACATCCTCCCGCATCGGCGACTACCGGACCAAGGGGGTTGACCGCTGGCAGGGGACGCCGTGCCCGGACAACCGGTTCGACACCGAGGACATGGGCGCCGGGGTTATTCACTTCGCGAACGGCTCGATGCTGCTGTTTGAAGCGGCGTGGGCCATCAACGGCGCGCCGCACACGGATACGCAGGTGTTCGGCTCGAAAGCGGGCGCGGACCTGAACAGCCTGACGATCTACGGCGAGCGGGACGGCTATTTGAGCGACGACAAGGTCAACGTCGGGGACAACGACCGCTTCCTCGCGGAAATCACCCACTTCGCCGACTGCGTGCTGCACGACAGGCCGACCCGCTACCCGGTCGAGCAGGCGGTGACGATGCAGAGGATGCTCGACGCCATCTACGCGTCCGCCGCGCAGGAAAAGGAGATCGTACTCGCATGAAAACGTGTATCAGCACCTACAGTTTCTCGCGCGCCTACCGCGACGGGAGGATCACCTACCCCGGTATGCTCGAAAAAGCGAGGGAACTCGGCTGCACGGGCGTCGAGTTCGTCGTTGACGACGTCGCGCCGGACGGAAAGAGCGACCTCGGCGACTTCTGGATGAACCTCGCGGACGAGGCGCGGCTGATGGGGCTGGAAGTCCCGATCTACACGACCGGAGCGAACTTCTTCCAGCCGGATCCGGAGGAGGAAATCGCCCGGGTCAAGCGGCACGTCGATTTGGCGGCCGCCTGCGGCATCCGGCTGCTGCGGCACGACGTGACGGCGGGGTTCTACCTCGGCTACGACGGTCCGCGGACGTTCGACGCGGTGCTGCCGGTCGTCGCGCCGGCGATCCGGGAGGTCGCGGCGTATGCCGAGCGCAAGGGGGTCACGACCTGCTCGGAGAACCACGGCCGCATCGTGCAGGACGCCGAGCGGATGCTCGCCGTGTTCGCCGCCGTCGGGCACCCGAATTACCGCTACCTCTGCGACATCGGCAACTTCGGCGGGGTTGACGAGGACTGCGCCGTTTCCGTCTCCAAGCTGCTCCCGCTCGTCCGGCACGTCCACGTCAAGGACGCGTTCTGGCGCAGCGGCATGCTCCCCGACCCCGGCCGCGGCTGGAGCCGCACCCGCGCGGGCAACTACCGCCGGGCGACGATCTTCGGGCAGGGCGACGTACCGACCTACCAATGCCTGAAAATTCTGCACGATTCGGGATACGACGGGTATTACTCGCTTGAATTTGAGGGAATTGAGGAGAATCTCATGGCCATCGAGATCAGCATGGAGAACCTGCGCCGAATGCTGGAAGCGATTGAAGCATGAAGGTCTTATTGCGGGACGGGCAGGTCCTGAGCGAAAAGAAGGGGCTTATCGGAGCGGACGTGCTGGTTCAGGACGGGAAGATCGCGTCGATTCAGGAGCGGCTGCGCGGGCCGCAGTGCGAGGGAGCGGAGGAATTCGACCTCGCGGGCGGGCTGCTGGTGCCGGGGCTGATCGACACGCACAACCACGGGTTCCGCGGGACGGAGTTCGCGGCGGCGGACGAGCGGTTCGACGACGGGCTGCTCGCGCTCGCGAAATGCGGCGTGACGGCGGTCGTGCCGACGGTGCGGGCGCTGCCGCAGGAACGCTTGCTCGCGGCGGTCGCGAACATCCGGCGGGAGAAGGCCCGCGCGCCGTTCGGGGCGCGGATCCTCGGCGTCCATCTCGAGGGACCGTTCCTCTCCCCCGCCCGGCTCGGGTCGATGCGGCCGGAAAACCTCGCGCCGCCCGCGCCGGAAGCGTTGGGCGAGATCCTCGACGCCTGCGGCGGCGATTTGCGTTCGATCACGGTCGCGCCGGAGCTGCCGGGGGTGCTGCCGTTGCTGGAAACCGTCCGCGCGTCGGGCGCGAGCGTCTCCATCGGGCACACGGACGCGACGGCCGAGCAGGTTTTCGCCGCCGCGGACGCGGGCGCGAACCGCGTCACGCACCTGTTCAACGCGATGCGGCCGTTCCGGCACCGGGACCCGGGCGTCGTCGGCGCCGCTTTGACCGACGAGCGGCTGGTCTGCGAGCTGATCTGCGACTACGTACACAACAGCCCGGTCGCGGTCGATCTCGCGATCCGCGCCAAGGGGCTTGACGGCATCGTCATGGTCAGCGACACCGGCCGCATGGCGGGCCTGGGCGACGGCGTGTACGTCATCGAGGGCAAGAAGCGCGTCGTCCGCGGCAAGCTCTGCCAGACCGAGGAGGGCGTCATCGCCGGCAGCGTCTGCTCCCTGTTCGAGGGGTTCCGCAACCTGCTCCTGCACGGCTACCCGCTCGCCGACGTGTCCCGGCTCGCGTCCCTCAACCCCGCGCGTGCCGCCGGGCTCGACAGGCGGCTCGGCTCCATCGCCGTCGGCAAGGATGCCGATTTCCTGCTCCTCGACAGCCTCTTCAACGTCAAGGCCGTCTGGGTCGGCGGGGTCAGGGTCTGACACGCGGGGTGCGAGGGTGCGAGGGGTACGAGGGGTACGGCGGGGGTTGTGACAACCCCCGCCCCCCCCCGGGAGAAAGGCATTGGCGGCGAACGCGGCGGCACCAG
>CAZHBX010000053.1:0-6621 GCA_964530795.1 uncultured Ruminococcus sp.
TCAAACTGAATATTTTTGTTTTTTTCTCTGTCTACTTGACAGGGGGCGGGTCAAAGAGTCCGGTTCTGCCGGGCTTTTTTCGCATTCTTTGGGGGAAAACGGCTCTTTCCCCCCGTCAAAACCGGGTCCGGATCCCTCCGTTAAGATATTCCTGCAATTCATGCAGACGCACATTCTCCAGAGGCGGCGTATCAATAAGCGGATTTTCAATGTTCATCCTCTCGTATTTATAAAACCCCATGGTGTGAAATGCGAGTAGCTCATATTTTTCCGGCTTGTTCCAACGAATAATAAGATCAAGATATTTGTTTACCGCAGATTTGTTGTCGTTTATGCCGGGGATGATCACCGTCCTGTACCATACACGCTTTTTTGTTTCGGAAACATATTCCGCAAATTTTAAAAATGTATGGAAATCCCCTCCCGTATATTTTTCATACATAACCGCGTCGGGATATTTTACATCCAGAAGAATCATGTCAGCGTTGCCAACAGCCTTTTTCACGGCGTCTGTAAGTGTCACCGCCCCGGAGGTATCAAGGGCATACTGGATTCCGCCGGCTTTTAGAAATGCGGCAGTTTCGTTGATATATTCGGCATTCAGAAGCGGCTCTCCGCCGGAAAATGTCACACCTCCGCCGTTTTTAAAATACGGTTTATAGCGCAGCAGCCTGTGCGACAGTTCCTCACTTGTGTATTCCTTGCCGGAGTGAAACCATGTATCCGGATTGTGACAGCAGACACAACGCAGCGGGCATCCTGTAAAAAACACAGCATAGCGGAGACCCGCGCCATCAAGCGCAGCAAGGCTTTCAAAAGAATGAATATCCGCTTTCATCACATTTTTTCGTGGAAGGTGCGGGAGATCACTTCCTCCTGCGCCTCCCGCGAAAGTTTATGAAAGTTTACCGCATAGCCGCTCACGCGGATGGTAAGAGACGGGTACAGCGTAGGATCGTTCATCGCGTCAATCAGCTTCTGGCGGTTCAATACATTTACATTCAGGTGATGCGCATTCTGAACAAAGTATCCGTCAAGCATAGCGGTAAGCGTTGCGACGCGCTCCTCGTTTGTGTGACCGAGCGTTTCTGGTGTTACCGAAAAAGTATTGGAAATACCATCACGGCAGCAGTCGTAATCGAGTTTGGCCACAGAATTCAAACTTGCCAGAGCCCCTTCGCTGTCGCGACCGTGCATCGGGTTCGCCCCCGGAGCGAACGGTTCGCCGGCCTTTCTGCCATCCGGAGTGGAGCCGGTCTTTTTGCCGTACATGACGTTGGATGTAATCGTCAGAATGGATAACGTGTGATGTGCGCCGCGGAACGCTTTGGTTTTGCAAAGTTCATGGTAGAAGGAATCCACAACCCATTTGGCAATGTCATCCACGCGGTCATCATCGTTACCGTATTTAGGAAAATCCCCCTCGGTCACAAATTCTGTAATGATACCGCGTGCGTCCTTAACAGGAGTGACTTTTGCATATTTGATTGCGCTCAGGCTGTCTGCGACTACGCTCAAGCCACTAATCCCGAACGCCATAAGCCGCTCTACATCTGTGTCATGGAGTGACATCATCAAGCGTTCATAAGCGTATTTATCGTGCATATAGTGAATGACATTCATCGTTTTCACATAGAGATTTGCCATCCAGGATGCATATTTTTGATACGCCTCAAGAACTTCCTCATACACCAGCGGCTTTTCCTCGAACACCTTTCCTTTCGGCGCTATTTGTTCTCCGAGCTTTTCGTCTTTCCCGCCGTTTAACGCCATTAAAAGAACCTTTGCAAGGTTGCAGCGCGCCCCAAAATACTGCATCTGCTTGCCGACCTTCATGGCGGATACGCAACAGGCAATCGCATAATCGTCCCCATATAGATCGCGCATGATGTCGTCGTTTTCATATTGTATCGAATCGGTATCTATAGAAACCTGCGCGCAGAAATCCTTAAAGCCCTGCGGCAGCGATTGCGACCACAGAACCGTCAGATTGGGTTCTGCAGAAGGACCAAGATTATACAGCGTTTGCAAAAAGCGAAAACATGTTTTTGTAACCATGCTTCTGCCATCGGTAGAAACACCCGCCAGCGAGCAAGTCACCCATACGGGATCGCCTGCAAAAAGTTCGTTATACTCAGGGGTGCGCAAATGCCGTACCAGACGGAGTTTCAATACCAAATCATCAATAAGCTCCTGCGCGCCCTCTTCCGTGAGCGTCCCCTCCGCAATATCGCGCTCGGCGTAAATATCGATAAAGACGGAGATTCTGCCAATACTGTTTGCAGCGCCATTCTGCTCCTTGATTGCACCGAGGTAGCCGAAATACAACCACTGGATAGCTTCGTATGTGTTTTTTGCCGGACAGGAAATGTCGCAGCCATACGCCGCGGCCATCATTTTGAGCTGCTCCATAAATTCAAGCTGCTTTGCAAGATCTTCCAAAAGCTGAATGGTTTCGGCAGACATATCATGGTCCCGTTCGCCAACAGCTATTTTGTCCGCTCTTTTTTGCTCAATCAGTCGATCCATCCCGTAGAGCGCTATGCGTCGGTAGTCGCCGATAATGCGGCCGCGCGCGTAGGCATCCGGAAGGCCTGTCAAAATACCGGCATGGCGCGCCATGCGCATCGTTTCCGTATATACTCTGAATACGCCCGTATTATGCGTCGTTCTGTATTTGAATTCCTCTGTAACTTTAGGGCTGATTTTGTAGCCGTACGCCTCGCACGCCTGCGTCGCATTGCGATAGCCTGCAAAAGGATTGACGGCGCGTTTTAAGGGAGCGTCGGTTTGCAAACCCAAAATGATATCTTCACCCTTTTTGATATAGCCCGGCTGATACGCCAAGAGTGATGAAACGCGTTCGGTATCAACATCAAGCACGCCGCCTTTTTCACTTTCGGCGGCGAGAAGCTTTTTCACGCTTTCGGCAGCCGATTTTGTGCGCTCCGTCATTCCGCAAAGGAAGGAACCATCTCCGTGATACGGCGTAAAATTCCGGTTGATAAAATCCCGCACATTGATTTCTTTCGTCCAAACGCCTGTCTTGAATTCTCTCCATGCGTTCATAGCAACTTCCTCCGCCTTTGATAATATCCGTCCGCATTGCAAATATAAAAACCGTCTGCGTAAACTACCATAAATTTGCCCAGACGGTCGGCTATCCTTTCGCTCACGCTCCATCATAGTTAGACCTATGTTTCCGTCAGTCACGAAAGCGATTTTTATTTACATGAGATAATTATACCATATCCAAAGGCTTTTGTCAATACGAATGATAAAAGTTTATAAAATTTCATTTGTTGAAGGAAAATTCGGTCCTCTGTCGTATTTGCATTCCGTTGTTTTGGCTCCTTGATTCGAGTCCTGCAAGTCAGGCTTCCTATTGAATTTCAGTGATTTTGAAAAAGAATTTTTTCGGATTTACTGTTTCTCGCGTTCAAGTCCTTCGGGTTCACGGTTTTCGCTAAAATTGGATACTCAAAATTCATTTCATAAGGGAGGGGTAAAACGCACAAAAACCCTTGATTCCTCAAGGGTTTTTGACATTTGGGCTTTATTGTCGCCCAATTATGGCAGGGGCACAAGGACTCGGACCCTGGACACGCGGTTTTGGAGGTGGATTCCCGCGCCACTGCAAGTAACAACAAACAATTGCGGTTTATCCCGAAATAAAAAAGCCACTTAGACAAAAACCAACCTCCACGCTTGTCCATCAATGGCAAGCAGTGCGGGGAAAGCAGTAGGTACGGAACTGCTGCAAGTCGCCTACAAAGGCTTTCCGCATCCGTTCCCGGCGGCGGGCTGTACACCCGTGCGGGCAGGGCTGAAAAAACTCTCTCCTTTCCCCTGCCCTCCGCCGGTATATATTATGGAAGGAGAGACACGGACAGACACGGAGAGAAGGAGAACTCCCCTTCTCTCTTGTTTGCGAAAGGAGAGAACCGTTGTGAAAACCATTTCCATTCTCAATGTGAAAGGCGGCGTCGCGAAAACGACGTCCGCGCTGGCGATCGCGCAGATCCTGCGCGACGACTACGCACAGCGCGTCCTGCTGATCGACGCGGACCAGCAGGGCAGCGCGACCCACACGCTTCTGCCGGAAGCGGAAATCCGATGCGGGACGGCGGAACTGCTGCTCGCGAAGGATTCGATCCCGGCGAGCGAGGCGGTTTTGCCGACCGAATACGGCGTGGACGTGATCGGCGGCAGCTTCCGGCTGATGGAAGCGGACAAGCTGTGTATGCTGGATACGACGCGTCCGCAGCAATTCCGGCTGCGGCGACAGCTAAGACAGCCTGAAATTTCGGAAACCTACGACTACTGCATCATCGACTGTCCGCCGAATGTGAACATTGCGGCGGTGAACGCGCTGGCCGCTTCGGACGAAGCGCTGGTGCCGATCCGTGCCGACCGGTACGGGTTCGACGGTATGGAGTACGTTGTGAATATCATAGAAGAAATGCGCGAGAGCAGCGAAAGGCTGCGCCTCGCCGGATGTTTTCTCACCGTGACGGACCCGCGCACGAACGTCGCGCAGTATTCCGCCGCGCTGCTGGAGGAGAAAACCGGGGTTCCGGCGCTGAAAACGGCGATTCGCTCCTGCACGAAGGTGAATGAAAGCACGTTTGCCGGCGTGCCGCTGATGCGGTACGCGCCGAACTGCACCGCCGCGCAGGACTACCGTGCGCTGGTGAAAGAACTTTTGGAGGGGGAGAACAAATGACGGACTTTGAGAAGAAAATGAGCCGGCTGGGGAACGACAGGGCGTTCGCCGAGGGGCAAAGGAAACGAATCCACGAAGGGTTCGACACGCTGCTCGGGAACGCCCGGGCGGAGAACCGGGTGCAGCAAATCCCGCTGGACGAGATCGACCCGTTCCCGAATCACCCGTTCCAAGTCCGGGATGACGAGGACATGGCGCAGCTCGTGGAGAGTATCCGCGAGAAAGGCGTCATCACGCCGGCGACGGTGCGGCGCAAGGAGGACGGACGGTACGAGCTGATCAGCGGACACCGCCGGAAACACGCTTGCGAGCTGGCGGGGCTGACCGAGCTGCCCGCGCTGATTGTGCAGATGGACGATGACGAGGCGGTTATCCGCATGGTGGACGCGAACCTCCAGCGCGAACATATCCTGCCGAGCGAGAAGGCGTTCGCCTACAAGGCGAAGCTGGACGCGATGAAAAGACAAGGACAGCGGGCAGACTTAACTTGTTCCCAAGTTGGGAACAAGTTGCAAGGAAAAAAATCTTTGGGAATAATCGGAGAGGCCAATGGTGACAGCAAAAATAAAGTCCACCGCTACATCCGCTTAACCTGCCTGAACCACGAACTGCTGCAAAAGGCGGACGACGGCAGACTGCCGTTCATGACCGCCGTCGCGCTTTCCTACCTGCGCGAGCCGGAACAGACGGCGCTTTTGGGGATCATGAAATCGGAAAGCTGCGGCAGCTACGTTCCTCAACTCATCGCTTCAGAAAACCTGAAAAAGAAATCTCTCGAACGGCAAAACGCGAGGGAACCGGCGCTGACCGAGGACGAGATCCGCGAGGTGCTGTTCGGGACGCCGCCGGAGCGCGCTGCGCAGCCATCGGTATCTACGGAAAAGAACGAGATGTCCGCAGAAGAACTGTTTGACTTTGAAGAAGAAACGATTCGGATGGCGGAATCCCTCGTCAAACCGCCCGACCCCGACGAGCCGCGCATGAAGATCGTGCAAGGCGGCGACGCGGCGACGGACGACGACCTCCACGTCACCATTCAGAAAATGAACCAATCGCTCGCGGAGCTGGACGCGCTCGAACTGGCGTCGCGGGCGGCGAAGGCGGCGCTGAAGAAGCTGGATGAAGTGCTGGTCTGGTACGATGCGCACACGCCCCCGGAGATCCGGGACGAGATTGCTGGGGCGTTGGAAACACTGCGCAAGTCCTTCGCCGCGCAGGGATGGGACAAGTGAACGGAGGTTCGGGATGGAAGATTACGAATGCCTATTCGAAACCTGGTGTGGCTTGTTCTGATAGCAGCGCTGTTCCAGCAGGAACGAAAGATTGATGTGGACGATGTTGCTCTGGAAATTTTTAACGACGGCCGGGATGTGAAGAACGGGGTATTCTACGGTGAGGACGGGCATAGGCGGTATTTTCGTAAGCAGCTCTATCAAACACACGAACCGCATTAGCACTGCTAAAGACAAAATCGCCGCTATGTTTGAAAACATTCGGTCTCGAACGGAGGGAAATCCCGACCCCCCTCTTGACAAAACACAAAAAAGAAGTATTTGGATCTATACATGACGCGCGGAATGCGCGCTTAAACCGCTGGCCCAACGGCAACACGGGGAGGAAGGAAGAAAAAAATGTTGAAACCGTATTTTGCGGAGACGAATGGCTACGATTTCATGGCGTTTGTGGGCGATGAAGCATTCACTGACCACATCGAATTAACGCCGAATGTGGTCGCTACCGTTCGTACACTCGAAAAACTCGAAAAAAAGGAATACGAAGAAGACAACGTGGGATTCCCAATCGACATTGACACTGTTCGCGACGCCATGAAACACCCGGAGCGGAACATCATCGAACCGCCGCAGGACGTTCCCCGGCGGCGCGGGACCTCCCTG
>CAZHBX010000054.1:0-6563 GCA_964530795.1 uncultured Ruminococcus sp.
TCACAGACAGGCAAAATCCATCTCCGATGCGTCATGGAGTGAGTTTCGGCGGCAGCTGGAGTACAAGGCCGGCCGGTATGGGAAACAGGTGGTTGCAATAGACCGTTTCTTCCCGTCCAGTCAGCTGTGTTCCGCGTGCGGAGCGCAGTGGTCGGGAACAAAAGACCCGTCAGTGCGAGAGTGGACTTGCCCGGAATGCGGAGCGCATCATGATCGGGACGTAAATGCGGCAAAGAACATCCTGAAGGAAGGGCTACGGCTTTTGGCGTAGGAGAAAGGCCATGGTAGGGCGGGACACGCCCGAACCTATACGCTTGCGGAGACCATGTAAGGCCCGCGTGGGCAACGGTCGACGAAGCAAGAATCCCCCGGCTTTAGCCGTGGGGAGTGTCAATTTTCCCCATACAGCGCTTTGAACAGCCACGGGAAGGCGCGCTCGAAGTCTACGCCGTACCAGACGTGGTTCGGGTCCTTCAGGGTCAGTTTCATGCACTCCGCGACGTAGTCCACCGCGAGCGCCATCGCGTTCGGCACGCTCTTCCCAAAGAGAATCCCGCCGAGCACGGCCGACGCGAACAGGTCGCCCGTTCCGTGGAACTGGGCAGGGATCTTCTCCGTCTCCGCGAGATCAAACGTGTCATCGTTGGCGTTGTACAGCAGCGCGCCGATGCGTCCCGGGTGCAGTTCCGCGCCGGTCAGCATGACTTTTCCCGCCCCCGTCTCCGCGAGCTCCTTGAGCAGGTCCTCAAGTTCGGACCGATTGAGGTCCGGGCGGTACTGGTCGCCTTTGCCGAGCAGGAAGTACGCTTCGGTCAGGTTGGGCAGCATCAGGTCGGAATCCCCGCAGAGCGTACACATCTGGGCGGCGAACTCTGGCGTGAACCCGGCGTACAGCTTGCCGTTGTCCGCCATGACCGGATCGACGAAAATCAGATCCTGCTCATCCCGCTTCATGGAGGTAAACAGTTCCCGCACCATCTGCACCTGCCGGATGGAGCCGAGGTAGCCGCTGTAGAATGCGTTGAAGGTCAGCTTTTCCTGCTTCCAGTGCGCTTCGATCTTGGGAATCTCGTCGGTCAGGTCGCAGAACGTGAAACCGGAAAAGGCGGTGTGCGTGGAAAGCACGGCGGTGGGGAGGATGCAGGTCTCCGCGCCGAACGCGGAAATGACCGGCAGCGCCACGGTGCCGGAGCACTTCCCGACGCAGGAAATATCTTGAACGGTCAGAATGCGTTTCATCAGTCGTTATCAATGTCCAGCAGGACAATCTCCTCTTGCGTTTCGTTCGTTTCAGGATTGGTAGGCTTTGCGGGGGGTTCGGGCGGGGCGGGGGACTCGTTGTCCGAGAGGGTCTCGAGCAGGAAGGACTCCTCGCTCGGCGATTCTGTCGGAAGCACCTCCGGTTTCGAGGCTTCCTTCGGAGTCTGCGCCTGCGGCTGTTCAACGTGCGGGTGGATTGGTTGGAATTCGTCGGAGGACTGCGGGTTCTCCGGCTGCAGGTTCTCCGGCTGCGGATTCTCCGGCTGGGTGGACTGCGGGGCGGTTGTCTGGGCGGAATTTTTGCCCTGTGTGCTGTAGGTCTCCCAAGAGATCGCGCCCTTGATCATGCGGGAAAACAGGTTTTTCAGCTCCCCAATCGGCAGAAAGATATCCCGTTGGGCGATGGAAACGATCGGCAGGCCGACTTCGAGATTCGCGCGTGCGTCTCGTTCATTGCGTCCGCTGAGATTGGAGAGGTAGCTTTCATTGTCCTCCAGGGAAAGCCCCAACATCGGCGACTTGCTGAGTCCGTAAATCTTCATGGAGGAGACATTGGTCCACTCGATATACACGCCGTCGCGGCCACCGACGAGGTGGTCGGTAAGTCCCTTGTTCGTGATGATGAGCGCGTCCTGCGGACAAAGTCCGCGGTAGAGCAGCATCCCGTACAGCGTACCGCCCGCGCCGACGCACAGCACGCCGAGTACGATCAAGAAGATCCGTGAGCCGTTGCCGTTCGGAGCGAAGGACAGGAACGGAAGGCCCACCAGAAAGATTCCCACTAGGATCAGCAGCAGATACAGGAACCCGTACAGCAGAAAGTCGGAATTCTTCCGTTTGATGCGGATGTTATCGGTTTTCATGGGCAACTTCTCCTTTTTCAGATGATTCTACATCGGTCAGCCGTCGTATTCGACGCGGCCGATGTAGGAATTTTTTTCGTCGTCGCCGCTGTCGTAAATGCAGAACGCGGCTTCGTTGATTTCCTGGGTGCGGTCATCGCTAATACGGGTGTGGAGCGGCTGGCCGTCGCTTTCCCGATAAAGCGAAATCGTCAGCCGGACTGGCTCGCTTTCCACCCCTTCGACCGGCAGGGACACCCCGTCAAAGCAAATCCTCGCGTAGCTGTAGCGGCCGATGTTCTCGGTTTCCAGCGAGACGACCGGGTATTCCGTCCCGGTTTGGTCGGTCAGGACGTACCGCACACCGTCCTCGCCGTTGTCGGTCAGCTGCTTGTTGAATTTGACGCTGAGTTCAAGCTCTTCGGTTTCCTTGGCGTAGAAGACGTCGCCGAGCTCGATGCGGGCGTCGTAACTCATATACGCGCCGTTAAGCTTATAGACCCGAAAATCCTCGTCCTCCGCGAGCGCCTGCGTTTCCGACGTGAAGTGCATTTGGTCCATCAGCTTCGATTCCCGCGTGGAGATCAGAACGTACAGCACTAAAATCCAGACCAGCGCTGACGCCCCGTACAACACCCCCTTAAAACAGCCCCGCACGATGCGATAGCCCTTCGATGGAGCGGCGTATCCGCCGGAATATTCCTCCTCCTGCATGGACATCCCTCGCTTTCCGCCCCGCCGGTACGCGGGACAGGTGACATAATTTCAAAACCGCAAAGATTATGGTTTGGACTTTTCCACAGATTTTTCGGATACAATGTGGAAAACTTTCCTGTCGAATCCTTGATTTTTCTGGTCCTCCAAGAAAAGTTATCCACTTTTCCACAGAGTTATCCACATTTTCAGCCGACAGTTATGTAAACTTCGGTGTGGAATATCTTCGCATGTCGCTTTCAGACGGCGCCGAAATACTTGTGGTCGAGACTGCGCAGCCGGATGGCGGTGGCGATGTGCAGACGGTTGATGACCTCCGCCTCTTCGAAGTCCGCGACGGTCCGCGCCACCTTCAGCAGACGGGCGTATCCCCGCGCCGAAAGCCCGAGCCGGTCAAACGCCTGCCGGAGCAACTCCCTCGCGCCCGCATCGAGTACGCAGAAAGTCTCGATCTGCTGCGGTTCCATGAAGGCGTTGGCGGTCAGCGGCGAGCCGTTTCGCAGAGATTGACCGTCAAAACGTGAAAGGGCGAAGTTGCGCGCCTTTTTGACGCGGGCGCGGATGGTTTCACTGGATTCGGCGGCGACGGCGGTGTCGAGGTCGGAAAAATCCAATGCCCCGACTTCGACTTGGATGTCGATGCGGTCGAGCATAGGTCCGGAAATCCGGGAAAGGTATGCCTGCCGCGCCTTCGGCGAGCAGGTGCAGGGATGGGTCGGGTGCCCGTAATATCCGCAGGGGCAGGGGTTCATGGCGCAGATGAGCATGAAGGAACAGGGGAATGTAGCGGTTCCGGAAACACGGGAGATGGTGACCGTACGGTCTTCGAGCGGCTGGCGCATGGTTTCGAGCGCCTTTTGATCGAATTCCGGGAATTCGTCGAGGAACAGCACCCCGTTATGCGCGAACGAAATCTCACCCGGCTGGACGTGCGTCCCGCCACCGACGAGGGCGGCGGAGGAGATGGTGTGGTGCGGCGCGCGGAACGGTCGGTGGGAGAGCAGGGGAGAAAGCTGGTCGGTGAATCCCGCGACCGAGTAGATTTGCGAGGTTTCCAGCGATTCCTCGAAGGTCAGCGGGGGCAGGATGTACGGCAGGCGGGACGCGAGCATGCTCTTGCCCGACCCAGGCGGACCGATGAGCAGGGTGTTGTGCATTCCCGCGGCGGCGACTTCGAGCGCTTTCTTCGCGGTCTCCTGCCCTTTGATTTCCGAGAAATCCGGTGCGTTTTCATACGCGTTATGCAGAAAATCCAATCCCGGAAATGCCAGCGGGGTGATGCACCTTTCCCCGTTGATATGAGAGAACAGTTCCGACACCGATTGCAGCGGATAGACCATGATGCCGGGCGCGGCCGACGCCTCGGCGGCGTTCTGCACCGGGCAAAAGAACCGCCGGAAGCCGTTCTTCGCGGCGGCAATCGCCATCGGCAGGGCGCCGGAAATCGGGCGAAGATCCCCGGAAAGAGAGAGTTCGCCGACGAACACGGCATCCGAAAGATCCCTCCCCGCAAGTTCCTTCCTGTCGATCAGGGAAAGCAAAATCGGCAGGTCGTAGACCGTGCCTTCCTTGCGGATGTCCGCAGGGGCGAGGTTGACGGTCAGCTTGCCGGGCAGCAGGGAGACGTCGAGGTGCCGCGCCGCGGAACGCACCCGGGCGGCGGATTCCTTGACCGCAGTGTCCGGCAGACCAATGATTTCAAGGCGGTGCTCTGGAGAGGGGACGCAGGACGCTTCGACCGTCACGATTTGTCCGTCGATACCGTGCAGGGCAGTCGAATAGACGGTTTGCACCGGAAAGTTCCTGTGCTGCCGGGGCTTGCCAGCATCCCTTTCGCCGTTCTCCATCGCGGGGTCCCTCCTCCTGTTTTCTAAAATTCCTTTCTATAATTAGTCTGCCGAACAAACCACACATGCGGTTTGTTTGTGCGGCGATTGCCACACGAACCCATAAAAACGCACGCTTTTATGGGGAACAGCCACTTAAGCAATGTGCGGTTCCGTTGGCAAAGTAAACTTCACCGGCGGAACGTGCAAAGTGTTTGCGAATTTTTCCGCAAACACTTTGCACTTGAACAAAGCCGGACCGCCTTGAAAGCAGTTCTTTCAGGGCTTATGAATTTGCTCACCACACATTATATTACCACATTGTTTCCCGCTTTTCAAGGTCAATTTGTAAACGATTGGAAATTTTTTGCGAAATTCTTTTTGTTCGCTGGAAATTCCCAGCGGGAAAATCGAAAATTTTGCAAAAAAATTGCCCCTACACCTTTACAGGAAGCGAAAAAAGTGTTATGATAGACTGAAGATAAAAACAGGAGGCATAACAATATGGCAAAACTGGAAAGAAAAAAGATTTCCATGGATGGCAATACCGCCGCCGCGCACGTATCCTACGCGTTCACGGAAGTGGCCGCCATCTACCCCATCACCCCGTCGAGCCCGATGGCGGAAGTGACGGACACCTGGTCCGCGACGGATAAGAACATTTTTGGCGAGCCCGCCCGCAATATCTTTGGCGACCGCGTGCGGATTACGGAGATGCAGTCCGAAGGCGGCGCCGCCGGCGCCGTGCACGGTTCTCTTGCCGCCGGTGCGTTGACGACGACTTACACCGCCTCGCAGGGACTCCTGCTGATGATCCCGAATATGTACAAGATCGCGGGGGAACTGCTTCCCTGCGTCATCCATGTTTCCGCCCGCTGTGTCGCGTCCCACGCGCTCAACATCTTCGGCGACCATTCCGACGTCTACGCCTGCCGCCAGACCGGTTTTGCGATGCTGGCCGAGGCGAACCAGCAGGAGATCATGGATCTCGGCGCCGTCGCGCATTTGTCGACGATCAAGGGCCGTGTCCCGTTCCTGAACTTCTTCGACGGCTTCCGGACCTCCCATGAGATTCAGAAGATCGAAGCGTGGGATTACAAAGACCTCAAGGAAATGGTGGATATGGACGCCGTCCGTGCGTTCCGCGCTCGCGCGCTCAACCCGGAGCATCCGGTTCTGCGAGGCTCGGCGGAGAATGGAGACATCTTCTTCCAACATCGTGAGGCCTGCAATCCGTACTACGACGCCATTCCCTCCGTTGTCGAGGAGTACATGGCGAAGATTAACGAAAAGCTCGGAACGAACTATGGCCTGTTCAACTACTACGGCGCTCCGGATGCGGAGCGGGTCATCGTCGCGATGGGTTCCGTCTGCGACGTGACCGAGGAAGTCATCGATTACCTGAACGCCAGAGGCGAAAAGGTCGGTCTTGTCAAGGTACACCTGTACCGTCCGTTCGTGGCGGAAAAGTTGTCTGAAGCGATTCCCGCGACAGTCAAGAGGGTCGCCGTACTCGATCGCACCAAGGAGCCCGGCTCCCTCGGTGAGCCGCTCTACCTCGACGTGGTTGCCGCCCTCAACCGCACCGGCCGGACGGATATTAAGGTCGTCGGCGGCCGCTACGGTCTCGGTTCGAAGGACACCACCCCGGCGTCCATCATCGCTGTGTACGATAATCTCGCGCTGGACACGCCGAAGGGCAACTTTACCATTGGCATCGTCGATGACGTGACCGGACTTTCCCTGCCGGAGCGTACCGGTGTCGACACCGCCCCTGCGGGGACGATCTCCTGCAAGTTCTGGGGGCTCGGCGGCGACGGCACGGTCGGCGCGAACAAGAACTCCATCAAGATCATTGGCGACCATACCGATATGTACGCGCAGGCGTATTTTGATTATGACTCCAAGAAGTCCGGCGGCG
>CAZHBX010000055.1:0-6295 GCA_964530795.1 uncultured Ruminococcus sp.
GGCGATGGTCGGCGAAGCAAGAATCCCCCGGCTTTAGCCGTGGGGAGTGTCAAAAACCTTGGGAAACGTGTTAAAATCGGGAAAAACAAAGGATGTGGTAAGAAATGGAGCCGACTCGCTGGCTGCTTCCGGTTTTGCTGTTCGCCTTAGGCGCGTTCGCGGTCGTTCTGTGTGCGGTAAAGGGGCATCGCAGGGGCGCTGTTGTCGCGGCGGTCGTCACGGTCGTTCTGTGCGGCGGGGCGATCGTGTGGGGACTGCTTGCTGGGGGGACGGAATCGCCGGAGATCGGAACCGTGACGGTCTGCATCGAAGCGTCCGCCGCAGTGGCATACGGCGGAGACGCCGTGGAAGCTCTGGAGCTTCCTGCGGATGGTATGCTGCTTTCGGAGGTTGAAGTTCCGCTGCGGGAAGGCGACAGCGTGCTTTCCGTGCTCCGGAGGACCGCCGAACAGGAGCATCTGCTGCTTGTCTTCGACGGGGACTATCTCGTCGGAATCGACGGGTTGACCGCTTTCCTCTGCGGAGACGAATCCGGCTGGACGTTTACGGTGGGCGGCAAACAGCCGACCGCGTCGGCCGCGGACATCACACCTGCTCCGGGCGACCGCATTGTCTGGACCTACATCACCTCCTACGATTTTCTCGGATAGAGAGGATGGTTTCCATGGCAGTCCGCGGTTTCGCAAAAATCCCGCTCTGCGGGTGCTTCACCCCGCGACGGTCGTTCGCGATCGAACTGTGCGGTTTGCAGACTGCCTGTTCGTCTGGGCACCGGGCGAGGGCCTGACGGTGGTTTCCATGTGGCCTGCGGGCGTTCTGAGATTTGTCGAAATAGCCAATTCTTTTTGTATTAGTTTGGACTGCATGATGAATTTTTGAGCATATTTAACAAAAATATCCGAATGAATTTGTAAAATACGTCAATTTTTCCTCTTGACTTTTGGGCAAAAATTTGGTATCCTATAGATGCTCCGAAAGGGGAGCAAAAGGAGGGAATGCGTATGAAGAATGTCAAGAGCATTCAGCAGTCCTGTATCTATCAGTATCGCGTGGTGCTGGATACGGTCAGCGACGTCAACGAGTTCAACAGGATCGCGAATTCCTGTCCGGGTGAGGTCTATCTGGTCGGCGAGAATATGAAAATCAATGCGAAGAGCCTGCTCGGTACGCACATGGCGCGCGTGGCCTGGGACGTGCTTTATGTGGAAGCGGACTTCGACTGCTACCACAAGTTCGAACGGTTCATCGTCTGACGACGAAAACCGGGAAGGCGGAAAGCGGACATGGACGTTTGCTTTCCGTCTTTTTTATCTTCCTAATAGAATGTGTACTGAACGAGGCCGGAAGCCTTGAAGGCCAGGGATTTCAAGGTGCGACGGCTTTGCCATTGGCGGTACGCATTCCAAGAATGGCAGTATTCCGTAAATTCGGTCCTGCGGGTCGGTTTTACGGGATTGTGCGGCATTTTTATAGGAAATGTCTTGACAAACCGGCAAAAAACGGGTATCATAGAAGCGAATTGAAAAAGGGCGGACGGTGCGATGAAAGAAGTCGGAGTGTATCGGGAATCGGACGGGTCGGCGTTTCCGCGCCGTCCGGTCGCGATCGCCATCGGGATGTTCGACGGAGTCCATATTGGGCATCAATCTCTCATTTACCGCCTTTGCGCAGTCGCGCGGTCGTGCGGGGCGACGCCGGTCGTGTTCACGTTTTCGAAAAATCCGAAGCATGCGCAGGCGCTTTCCGACGAAACGGAACGGCTGACACGGTTCGGTTCACTCGGCGTCGGTGGGGTGTATATCGCGGATTACGAGGCCCTGCGGGAACTTTCCTGCGCGGAATTCGTGCGGGTTTACCTGCGCGAGCGGCTGGACTGCCGCGCCGTTGCGGTCGGGAGCGATTTCCGGTTCGGGAAGGACCGCGCCGGGGACTGCAAGACCATGCGGGAACTGTTCCCGCGCACGGAAGTGCTTGCGCCGGTCCTGCTCGACGGGGTGACGGTCTCTTCGACGGAGATCCGCCGGCGGCTGCTTTGCGGGAACGTCGCGGGAGCGGGGCGGATGCTCGGCCGTCCGTACGGGTTTTGCCTGCCGGCTTGCCGGGGGCGTTCGCTCGGACGGACGCTGGGGTTTCCGACGCTCAATCAAATTCCGCCGGAAGGGCGGGTATTGCCCCGGTTTGGGGTGTACGAAACGAATGTTCGGATCGGCGGCCGGTATTATCACGGGGTGACGAACGTCGGGATTCAGCCGACGGTCACGGCCGATGGTCTGCCGCTGCTGGAAACACACCTGCTCGGATACGGCGGGGGCGAATTATACGGGGAAACCGCGCGTGTGTCCTTCCTACGGATGCTTCGGGAGGAACGGCGGTTCAAAACGGTGGAAGCGCTGCGAGAGCAGATGGCGCGGGACGTCCGCGCCGTGGAAACCGGGAAGGAGGAATGGGATGCACACGGGGAAGCATAGCTGGAAACGGGCGGGAGCGGTTTTTTTGCTGTTTATCTGCCTGTTTTCGGTTGTCCCGGCGGGGATTTCCGCGACCGGGGAGCAGACGACGGCGCCGGTAATTGTGAACGCGGCGGCGGCCTACTGCGTTGATACGCAGCAGGTGCTCACCAGCACGCGCGGGGATGAGACGTTCGCGCCGGGCGTGCTGACGAAGCTTGCGGCGCTGATGACGGCGCGGGACATCCTGACTGCCTGCGACGTGCCGCTGAGTACGGAAGTGACCATCCGGCAGACGTGGGTGCAGGGAACGTACGCGGTCGGTGACCGCAGCTCGCCCTACCTCGGTCTGACAGAAGGAGAGAGCTACACGCTCGAGTACCTGTTCGCCACATCGCTGGTCGCCAACGCCAACGACGCCTGCGCCGCGGTCGTGCATTACTGCGCTGAAACGCTCATGTCCGAACAGCCGGCGAACGCCGAGAGTGCCTTCCTCGACCGGATGAACACACTCGCAAAGGACCTCGGGATGGAGCAAACGGTTTTCGGTGACACGATTGGCTACGGCGGGACCGGAACGACGACGATCACGGACGCCGTCCGGCTGGCTGCCGCGTTCTACCGTTACAACGACCTTGTGCAGCTTTCCGACTGCGAGTCCTACGGGCGCATTCACAACAAGAATTACCTCAAATCCTCGTTTGTCGTGGACGGCTACCTGATGGAAGGCGCGGTTGGAATGATCGCGGGGCAGGCAACGGATGAAGGAAACTACTGCGTCCTGACCGCCTATGAACAAGAGGGCATTGCCTATGTCTTCGCCGTGATGGGTGCGCCGGGCGCGCATGTCGACGGCGGGAAAACCTGGTTCGACCCGGGCAACGCCTACGAGGACATGAGGAATCTGGTCCCGTACGTGCTTGAGAACTTCGGGTACGTTTCGCTTTGCAAGACGGACGATATTCTCGCCGAGCTGCGCATGGGCGGCGGAGCGGAAAAGGACTTCCTGATCCTTGTGCCCGCCGAGGCGATCGGGCTGATGGTCCCGAATGGGGATGATCACCCGATCAGCAAGCAGATCACGTTTGATTCGGAAAAGGTCTACGAGAGCGAATTCAGCGGGAAGAATTGGAATACGATCGACGCCCCGGTCAAGCAGGGGGACGTGCTGGGAAGCGTGTCATTTGTGCAGGACGGGGCGGTGATCGCGACGGTGGATCTGGTCGCCCGGGATTCGGTCGGCACGGACGCGCTGAAAACCACGTTTGCCAACCTCAGAGAATTTTTATTCGGCGGGGCGATGGGCAAGCTGCTCCGCATCATCCTCGTCATCATCGGGGTGTGGATCCTCATCACGATCGTGGTACTCATCGTCCGCATCGTGAAATGGTTCCGCCGTCGGGAGGAAAAGAAGCACGAGGAAAAGTCCAAAAGTATGAATAAATCGTGAATTTTTGCGAAACAGGGAAAATTCTCTTGCAATTCGCGTGAGAATGTGCTATACTACATATGCTTGTGCGATGTGGAGGCAAGCGAACGTTGGAAAGGAATGGAAAAAGGTATGACGATTCTGCAATATATCATTGGTTCTGTAATTCTGGTGTTGGCGGTGGTACTGATCTTCATGATCACGCGTCAGCAGGGCAAGCGCAAGGGCTTGGAAAACGTCATCAGCGGCAACTCCTCCACGAACTCCTACCTTAACAAGACGGATGCCGCCAAGAAGGGCAGGAAGTTCGAGAAGTGGACGGTGTATTGCTCGATCGTTTTTGTCGTGCTGGTGATTGCGCTTTACACGGTGACCTCGCTCGCGAAGCTCCCGGACAACACCGATACGTCCTCCGATACGTCCTCCGTCGCGTCCGAAACGCAGGAAGAAGGTTGATTTTTTAACAAGAAACGTCCCGTTTTGCGGGACGTTTTTCTTCTGCGTCGGAGCGTCGAAACGCGTGTGAAGGAGACGGCCACGCCGACGAATTCGACGCCGAGCTGGAGGAGCTGGAGAAAGGCTTCACCTGCCTTGCAGAAGACCTGACCCGGCGGCGCGCGGGAGGCAGATAAAGCCGTCAAAATTGTCCTTCTTCAAGAAGGAAAAGTCTGTAGAATTATCGACCTTCTGCCTGATACCGAAATTGCTTTTGGAAACATCAGGACGGTTCCCGCGACACCGCCGTTCTTGGAACAGTAATTATTGAGCATCTGACCAATTTTGGCATTTAATAATTCCTGCCTCAATTTATAATCCAGTTTATATAATGTCCCCTGAACAATAAAATTTTCCAAATACCCCAAGATAAACCGTGGAAAATATGAAAAGCTTGCACTTGGAGGTTACAGGATGTACAGATACAGCAACGGACAGATAAGCCTATCGGATTTCTAACAGCCGGTAGGCATGAAATTGAAAGAAACCAACCGATGGGTGAAGAAGGCGCAGACCATCCCGTGGCCGGAGATCGAGGAGCGGTATGCGTCGCTGTTCAAGAACCGAAAGGGCAACGTCGCTAAGTCCCTTCGGCTGGCGCTGGGCGCGTGCATCATCCGGGCGGAGTACGGGTACTCGGACGAGGAAACCGCCCTGCAGATCCGGGAAACCCCGTATTTGCAGTACTTGGGTCCATCCCAAATATTGTGTAAACCTCAGAAATGGTGTAAAATAAGGTGTAAAATAAAATAACAAAGCAATGGGAAGAAGAAACCGTACACCGGAAGAAACAGCACGGAGAGAAAAGATCCGCGCATTGCTGCAGGACGAAGAGATCCACAGCATGGAGGACATCCAGAATCTCTTCAAAGAAACGATCGCCGAATTCATGGGAAACGGGCTCGAAGCCGAGCTGGATGACGAACTTGGTTACAGTAAGTACGATTACAAAAGCAAAGACACCGACAGCAGTCGAAACGGGTACAGCAGCAAAAGACTGCGGACAAGCTTCGGCGATGTGGATGTTTCAAAAAAGCGGTATACATCGCCATCGGCATCGACCTTGACGGCAAAAAGGATGTGCTCGGCATGTGGGTGGGCGAGAATGAAAGCGCAAAATACTGGGCAACTGTTCTCTATCTTTTCAATTTCAGTGTTGACAACGGTCAAAATATGGTGTATAATAAAAATGCAAAAATTAAGCACATATAAAGGTGGTAATTTTGTACGATATAGAATAAAGGGCGTATAAAATGAAAGCATGAACAAACAAATGAGGCTGTCTACATTCACAGACGAGTTGGCTGGAGTGTGGACGAAGAAAGAGCCTCTTAAGCAAATCAACCGCATCATTCCGTGGAGAGAGTGGATCTCGCTCATACAACCGCATTATTACAAAATTATTACAAAGGAGAACGCGGTAACAGGCCCTACGAGTTGGAACGGATGTTTCGCATTTATATGCTGCAAAACCTCTACGATCCTGTCGGACGAAGGTATGATGGCAGAGGTGATCAGAAGCCGGGCCTTTTCGAAATTTTGCGGGGTAGATTCGAGCAATCAGATCCCCGACGGGCGATACGCTGGGGCGGTTCTGCAATTTGTTAATACAACACGGCTTACAGAAGCAGCTTTTTACACAGGTTGTAGTGATGTTGATGGATCGCGGATTGATTCTCAAGAAAGGAATGATCAGTGCACCATTCCGGCGGTGTGATAGGGATGTACGCTGCAAACTCAGCTTTGCTCTTGCGCAACCGCTCATCGGCGGTATTGTACTAGAGTGACCTTAAGGCCCCACCGCAAATGCCGCTGACGAATGGGCGTGCAGAAGCAAAGCGCGTATCCCCTGCAAATCAACCCGATTTTGTCGCCGGAAGGTAAAACGATTCACACCGCCAGACGGGAAGGTCTGCCGGCCGAA
>CAZHBX010000056.1:0-5889 GCA_964530795.1 uncultured Ruminococcus sp.
TCTTGAAAATCCTTTCGTTTTTTCAAGTGTCTACTCTAAGGGGATTATATCAAACCGCGTCGGAGGACGTTGTTTCGTTTTTACAGCTCCACCGTGCGGGCGGGCGCGGCGACGGCGAGAGTCACTTCGCCGGTCGAAAGCGGATCCCGCAGGCGGGAGGCGCTCTCCTCGTAGGCAAGGGCGGGGGTGTTGTTGTGCTCGGACAGGTGCGCAAGCAGGATGCGGCGGGTGCCGTAGGCGGGCAGGTGCGGCAGGAGGGCGGCGCAGTCGGCATTTGAGAGGTGCCCGAACTCGCTCAGGATGCGGCGCTTGAGCGGTTCCGGGTAGGGACCATTTTGCAGCATTTGTATATCGTGGTTGGACTCGATGACCACCCGGCGGCAGCCGGAGATCGCCCGCACGACGGAAGGGGTCAACCGTCCGAGGTCGGTGAAGTAGCCGAACAGATCACCGGAAAGATCGACGCGGTAGCCGACGGACCCGGCGGCGTCATGCGGAGTCCGGACGGCGTAGAGCCGGGTGCGCTCGAGCGAAAGCACGCTCCCCGGGGAAAACGGACGTAGGAACGGCAGGGCGTCCGGGCAGAATGCGGCGAGTGCCTCGACGCAGCCCTCCGGCACGTAGACCGGTAGCCCGTAGCGCTTGCAGAGCTGATTGAGGGCGGCGATGTGGTCGGCGTGTTCGTGGGTCAGGAAAATCGCCTGTAACTCGGTCGGTTCGGTTCCGACGCAGCGCAGGGCGGTTTCGATCCGTTTCGCGGACGTCCCGGCGTCGATGAGAAACACGTCGCTCCCGTTCCGGACCAGGCAGCTGTTCCCCTTCGACGAGGAGAACAGCATGAAAATTTCAGCCTGCATACGGCACGCACCGGGAGAATAAGGGCAGGATGCTCATTTGTTTACCCCTGCCGGCGTGACGGCGACGGCGCCGACCGGGCGGATGCGCAGGAGCATACAGGACCCGATTCCGAATACCCCTTCGATCGACTCGCGGTAGGCGTGCACCAACTCGGTTGGGACATATGCTTGGATTGTCCCGGCAAACCCGCCGCCGTGTACCCGGCTGATTGCCCCGAATCGTCCGGAAAGCGCGAGCGCGAGCGAGATACCCTGTTCGGCGGGGTTCGCGGGGGAATAGACGTTCTGTAAGTACATGAACGAGGACTCGCCGGACTCGGTCACCAGTCGGAAAAACCGCTTTCCGTCGCCGTTCTTAAGCGCTTCCCGCTGCAAGTCGACCCGGCGGTTCTCGGCGAAGAAGTGCAGCGCACGCAGCACGGCCCGGTCCCCGACAGACGCACGGACAGCGGGCAGACAGGACAGGAAGACTGTCTCGTCGCATTCCCGCAGCACCCGCTTGCCAAGACATCCCGCGACGGCTCGCATCTCCGCCGGGATAGCCGCGTAATCCGCAGTCAAATCGACGTGGCTGCCGCCGGTATTGACGATGCAGAAGGTGCGTCCTTCCCGCTCCGGGTCGAAGGACAGTTTTTCCGTCACTGGGTTCACGGGATCGGCGAAATCGATGTACAGGAACCCGCCGCAGGCGCAGGCCGCCTGGTCCATCAGCCCGCAGGGCTTGCCGAAAAAAACGTTTTCGGCGTACTGCCCCGCCTTAGCGAGCCGCATCGCCGGGACTTTCCCGTCGTTATACAGTTCGGAGAGCAGTTTCCCGCAAAGAACCTCAAACGCGGCGGACGAGGACAGCCCGGATCCGGGCGGGACATCGCTGGTTGTACAGGCGACGAAGCCGCCGAAGGACAGCCCTTCCCGGCGGAACGCGTTGCAGACCCCGGCGATGAGAGACGCGGAGGTTCCTTTTTTCACGGCTTCCGGGTTTGGGTCGGAGATGTCGACGACGTCCTCGTCGAATCCTTCGCTCTTAATGCGGATGACCGGCTCGTCCGTCTTCGCGGCGACGGCGATGACGTCGAGGTTGACTGAGGCGGTCAGCACGCGGCCGTTGTTATGGTCGGTGTGGTTGCCGGAAATTTCCGTCCGCCCGGGGACGGAGACAAGCAGGACTTCGCGGTCGCCGTAGCGCTCGCGGAAGGTCCGCAGCAGGTCGGTCCAGCGCCTACGCGCCTGCGCGGATTCGCGGTAGAGGGTTGAGAACGCGTTGTCGAGCGAGCCGTCGGAGACGGCGGCTTCCAGTTCGGTAGCCAGCATAAGTAGTGTTTCCTTTTTGTTTTTTCGTTTTACCTGCATAGTGTACCACATTTTTTCGCGAAATGCAATCGTACGGGGCGAAATCACCGCAAAAAATCTGGGGAAGACGGGCGGGAGCGGATTCCCGCGTAGATTTTTCCTTTTTTTTTGCAAAAAACTCTTGACAAGCTATGTAAATTATGATAATATATCATACTGCGCTACAATACAAAAGTATGCAAAAAACAAAATGGGTGCAAATCGTCTTGTGCAAAATTCCTGCCTATTTCCCAATTTTGGGGGAGCGGTGTGGAACTTTCTACAAGATTTTGCGGTTTTCACCGTGAGCGGAACGCGTGCGGCAACAAAAGAAATGGAGTGAATAAGCGGAATGGTACATGAACAGACGCTCGGCAAGACGAAGAGACTGTCCTTTTCCCGAATCGATGAAGTCATCGAGATGCCGAACCTGATCGAGGTGCAGAAAAAGTCCTTTGAGGATTTCCGGACCAAGGACATCGGTACGGTTCTCAAGGATATCTCCCCGATGATGGATTATTCGGGCAATCTGGTGATCGAGTTTATCGATTACTCGCTGAGCGATCCGCCGAAGTACACGATCGAGGAATGCAAGGAGAGGGACTTGAACTACGCTTCTCCGTTCCGCGTGACGGTCCGTCTGACCAACCGGGCAACCGGGGAAGTCAAAGAGCAGGAAATCTACATGGGCGATTTCCCGGTGATGACCCCGTCCGGCACGTTTGTCATCAACGGCGCGGAGCGCGTCGTGGTTTCGCAGGTGGTTCGTTCCCCCGGCATCTACTACAGCATGACCGGCGACAAGGCGGGCAACCACCTTTTTGCCGCTACGGTTATTCCCTATCGCGGGGCCTGGCTGGAGTACGAGACCGACGCTTCCGGTGTATTCTATGTCCGCATCGATAAAAACCGCAAGATGCCGGTCACGATTCTGTTGCGGGCTTTCGGACTCGGAACGGACGAAGAGATCTTAGAGCGGTTTGGCGACGAGCCCATGCTCCGCGAGACCTTCGAGCGGGATACCATCAACGCCGAGGTCGAGCGCGTCCAGCAGCTTGGGGAGGTCACCAATCCGACGGACGAGGCGCTCAAGGAAATCTATAAGAAGCTTCGCCCGGGCGAACCGCCGATCCTCGAATCCGCTCAGACTTTGCTGCGCAACCTGTTCTTTGATGAGAAGCGTTACGACATTTCCGCCGTCGGCAGATATAAGTTTAATAAGAAGCTCTCCATCGCCCGCCGCATCACCGGCTATGTGCTCGCGAAAGACGCGGTGTCCCCGCTGACGGGCGAGGTTGTCTGCGAAGCCGGCCGGAAGCTGACCCGGAACGAGGCGGAGGCCATCGAGCGCGCCGGCGTGTGCGAAGCGACTATCCTCGTCGAGGAGGAAAGCAGCGAGGTCGAGGTAAAGGTGTTTACCAACCGCATGGTGCGTGCCGAAGGACTGACCGGGATTCCGGACGAGGATCTGGGGCTCGATGAGTCCGTCAACCTCGACGTGCTGCTTGAAATTTTGCGTGAGGTCGGCACGGACGACCATGAAGCGCTCAAGGAAGCGCTCGCCAAGCGCCGGAACGAGCTTATCCCGCCTACGGTCACGATTCAGGACGTGTTTGCCTCGGTCAATTACCTCTTTGCCCTTTCCCACGGGGTCGGTTCCGTCGACGACATCGACCACCTTGGAAATCGCCGCATTCGCGCTGTGGGGGAATTGCTGCTCAACCAGCTCCGCATCGGATTTTCCCGCATGGACAAGGTTGTCAAAGAGAAAATGACGACGCAGGACGTGGATACCATTACCCCGCAGTCCCTGATCAACATCCGTCCGATCGTCTCGGTCATTCGGGATTTCTTTGGGTCGAGCCCGCTTTCGCAGTTCATGGACCAGTCCAATCCGCTTGCGGAACTGACGCACAAGCGCCGTATCTCCGCGCTCGGCCCTGGCGGTCTTTCCCGCGACCGCGCGTCTTTCGAGGTGCGCGACGTGCACTACACCCATTACGGACGCATGTGCCCGATCGAGACGCCGGAGGGGCAGAATATCGGTCTAATCTCCTCCTTCGCCTGCTACGCGCGGGTCAACCGCTTCGGGTTCATTGAAGCGCCCTACCGCGTGGTGAAGAACGGCGTGGTAACCCGCGAGGTCGTCTATATTCCCGCCGACGTGGAGGATGAATACATCGTCGCGACCGCGAATGAGCCGATCGATGAGAACGGCCGGTTCATCAACCGCAAGATTGTCGGCCGCCACCTCGACGAGATTGGCGAATTTGAAGCGTCCCGCATCGATTTGATGGACGTTTCCCCAAAAATGGTGGTTTCTGTCGCGACCGCGATGATCCCGTTTCTCGAAAACGACGACAACACCCGTGCGTTGATGGGTTCGAATATGCAGAAGCAGGCCGTCCCGCTGATGACCTGCGAAGCGCCAATCGTCGCGACCGGTATGGAGTACCGCGCCGCCTACGACTCCGGCGTTCTGGTGCTTTGCCGTGCCGACGGCTATGTGGAGAGCGTTTCCTCCAAGGAGATCGTGGTCCATACAGACGACGGCAAAACGGATTACTATCCGCTCATTAAGTTCAAGCGTTCCAACGCGGGAACCTGCGTCAACCAGCGCCCGGTCGTTGAGAAGGGCGAGCGGGTCAAGCAGGGCGATGTTCTCGCGGACGGTCCCGCGACGAAGGACGGTGAGATCGCGCTTGGCAAGAACGTGCTGATCGGGTTTATGACCTGGGAGGGCTACAATTACGAGGACGCCGTGCTGCTCAACGAACGGCTGGTTCGCGACGACGTGTACACCTCCATTCATATTGAAGAGTATTACTGCGAATCCCGGGACACCAAGCTCGGGCCGGAGGAGATCACCCGACAGCTCCCGAATGTCTCCGACGACGTGCTGCGGGACCTCGACGCGGACGGTATCATCCGCATCGGCGCGGAAGTGCATTCCGGCGACATCCTCGTCGGCAAGGTCACACCGAAGGGCGAAACCGAGCTGACCTCCGAGGAGCGGCTGCTGCGCGCGATCTTCGGCGAGAAGGCCCGTGAGGTGCGGGATACCTCGCTCAAACTTCCGCACGGCGAATCCGGCATCATCGTCGATGTCAAAGTGTTCTCCCGCGACGAGTGTGACGTGCTTTCGCCGGGCGTTATCCAATGCGTGCGAGTCTACGTGGCGCAGAAACGCAAGATTTCGGTGGGCGATAAGATGGCGGGCCGCCACGGGAACAAGGGCGTCATCTCCCGCATCCTCCCGCCGGAGGATATGCCGTTCCTGCCGGACGGCACCCCGCTGGACATCGTCCTGAACCCGCTGGGTGTTCCGTCCCGTATGAACATTGGGCAGGTGCTGGAAGTGCACCTCGGTATGGCGGCGTGCCTGAAGGGCGTCAAGGTCATGACCCCGGTCTTCGACGGCGCGAGTGAAAAAGACATTCAGGAATGGCTGCGTGAGGCCGGCTGCAGCGAGGACGGCAAGACCATCCTTTACGACGGCCGTACCGGGCAGCCGTTTGACAACCCCGTTACTGTGGGCATCATGTACTTTCTTAAGCTGCACCATCTGGTCGATGATAAGATCCATGCCCGTTCTACCGGTCCGTACTCGCTGGTCACCCAGCAGCCGTTGGGCGGCAAGGCGCAGTTCGGCGGCCAGCGCTTCGGCGAAATGGAAGTCTGGGCGCTCGAGGCCTACGGCGCG
>CAZHBX010000057.1:0-5351 GCA_964530795.1 uncultured Ruminococcus sp.
GCCGAAAAGCCTTGCGGCACAAGGCTTTTCGGGGACAATATCTTTTTTATTGTCTCTGGATGGCAGGGGTAGATGGAATCGAACCATCGTATAAAGGAGTCAAAGTCCTTTGCCTTACCGCTTGGCGACACCCCTGTGCGGCTGGATGCTTTCAGTTAACGGGATCATTATACACCCGCTTTGCAAATTTGTCAAGGTGTTTTTTGCAATTCCTCCCATGCGGCGGCAAAAATGGCGGCGTGGTCGCCCGCGAGTGGGGACGGGGGAACAACGGCGTAGTTTGGGTCAAGACTGCCGCGCTCCGGCGAAAGGCGGCGGACTGTGAAGCGCTCCTGTTCCACATTGCGTTCCAGCGTCACAGTTAGCAGGTCGTCCTCTGTATGAACGGAAAAGGTCCAGAGGGACGCGTCTGCGGCGTCGTCCCCGGCCAAAAATTCCTCCGGCAGGCCGGACGGAAGCGCGAGGAACGGCACGGTGATGATGCGGGTGCGCGGGTCGCGGTCGGGGGCGGAAAAGACCGGCAGTTGCTTCAGCAGAACATTGTCGGTCCCGGTCTCCTCCATGAGTTCCCGCTTTGCCGCCTGGAAAACCGTCTCGTTCGGCTCGACAAACCCGCCCGGAAACGCAAGCTTCCCGAGAAACGGGTGTCTACCTCGGCGGATGAGCAGCACGCGGTTTCCGGCGAACAGAATGATGTCCACCGTCACGGACGGGCGCTCATATCTGTCGGCGCGATAGGACGCGAGGAATTCCTCCTCGGTCAACCCATTTTGATCCAGCAGAAGAAACTTTTTTTCGTCTTTCATAGCGGTTTTCTTTGGATCCTCCCATTGCTTCTCGGATAAGTTTCGTCAGTCGGCGAGACCTTGCGGACGACGAGAAGGGTGTGCTGCCGATCAAAGAGCGGGATCGGCACGTCGAGTACGTCAAAAATCTCCCCACCGAGGGTGCGGACGGCATATTCGGCCTCCGCGAGTTCTTCCCGGCCGCTCCGTCCTTTCATGGCGACGAACGACCCGCCGACGGAAACGAACGGCAGGCACCACTCGCATAGGATGTTCATCCGCGCTACCCCGCGGGACACGACGACGGCGTACCACTCCCGGTATGCGTCCCGCCGACCGAGTTCTTCCGCACGCCCGCAGAGGACGGACAGGTTCTCCATGCCTGCGCCCCTAGCCGTTTCCTCGACGAAGCGGAGTTTCTTCGCGGTCGCATCGTTTGCGGTCACCCGGCAGGACGTGCAGGCGGCGATCGGAAGCGACGGAAACCCGCCCCCGCAGCCGACGTCGAGCACGTTCTGCTCTCCGCTGAACAACCCGGTTCGAAGCAGGGAGAGTGAATCGTAAAAGTGCAGCAGCGCGATTTCTTCCGGGGAGGTCAGCGACGTGAGGTTCAGCGACTGGTTGGCCTCCGTTAGCCGTTCGGCGATGAAAAGCAATTTGCAGTACTGTTCGTCCGGCAGGCCCGGCAGGTAGGTCCGGATCAGTCGTTCAATTGTTTGCATCGTTTTCTTCCTTCTTTCCGCTGTCCCGCCCGTACTGCGCAAGCGCCACGAGCAGCACCGACACGTCCGCAGGGGACACGCCCGGGATGCGGGATGCCTTTCCGACGGTCTCCGGGCGGCGCTCCGTCAGTTTCTGACGGGCCTCCAATCGTAGTCCGCCGATCGATTGAAAATCTATGTCCGACGGGATACGCTTCTCCTCCATGCGGGCGAATCGCTTGACTTCCTCCGCCTGCCGCTTGATGTAGCCCTCGTATTTCAGTTCGACCTCCACCCGCTTGCGCACGGACTTCGAAAGAGCGGGTGGAGTTTCCTCAAGCGTATAGAGGTCGCCAAGCGTCAGGAACGGACGGCGGACGAATTCCGCCTTTCCGAGGCCCGCCGGGGCGGGAGCGTAGCCGTGGGCGGTCAACACCGCGTCGAGAGACGTGGACGGCGGAAGGTGCTCCTTTTGCAGCCGGTCGAGTTCCCGTTTCTTCTGGCCATCCTCGGTTAAAAAGGCTTGGTACGCTTCGTCCGACACCAGCCCGACCCGTTTGCCGTAGCCGATCAGCCGTTCCTTAGCGTTGTCCTGCCGCAGCAGCAGACGGTATTCGCTGCGGGAGGTCATGATGCGGTAGGGTTCATCGGTTCCCTTAACCGTGATGTCGTCGATCATCGTGCCGATATAGCTTTCCGCGCGGGAGAGCAGCAGGGGAGGCTCCCCCTTGCAGAGCAGCGCCGCGTTGATCCCGGCAACCAACCCCTGCGCCGCCGCTTCCTCGTAACCGGAGGTTCCGTTAAACTGCCCCGCTCCGAACAGCCCGCGGATGGTGCGAAATTGCAGCGTCGCGTCGAGTTGAGTCGGGTCGCAGCAGTCGTACTCGATGGCGTAGGCGGTCCGCATGAACACGCAGTGCTCGAGTCCGCGGATACTGTGCACCAATTGCTTCTGCACGTCCTCGGGCAGGGAGGAGGACAGCCCTTGCAGGTAGACCTCTTTTGTGTCGAGTCCCATCGGTTCGACAAAGACCTGGTGTCGCTCCTTGTCGGGAAAGCGCATGATTTTCGTCTCGATACTCGGGCAGTAGCGCGGGCCGGTGCCGACAATTTCGCCGGAGTATAGCGGGGAACGGTGCAGGTTTTCGCGGATGATGCGATGCGTGTCCGCGTTGGTGTAAGTGACGTAGCAGGGCAGGCGATTGACCGCCGTATCGTCCGTGCCAAACAGGGTCGGTTCCGGGTCGCCCTCCTGCAATTCCATAACCGAAAAATCCACGCTGTCCGCGTGCACACGGGGCGGGGTGCCGGTTTTAAAGCGCACCAAACGGACGCCCGCTTCCCGCAGGCTGTCCGACAGTCGCTTCGCCGGGACGGTATTATCCGCTCCCGCCTCGTAGCTGCTTTCGCCAACGAAGATGCGGCTTTCTAGCGACGTCCCGGTGCAAAGTATGACGCAGGTCGTCGGATAAAATCCGCCGAACGCCGTTTCCACTCCGCTGACCCTGCCGTTTTCCACCCGCATGGCGACCACTTCCGCTTGAATTAGCGAGAGATTTGCCGTCCGTTCCAGCGTCCGCTTCATATAAGCGCGGTAGGCGACGCGGTCGGTCTGCATCCGTAAGGAGTGTACCGCGGGACCCTTCGAAGCGTTAAGCATGCGACTTTGCAGCATGGCGGCATTCGCCGCCTTGCCCATCTCCCCCCCGAGCGCATCGAGCTCGTAGACAAGGTGTCCTTTTCCGGTCCCGCCGACCGACGGGTTACAGGGCATGTTGCCCACAAGGTCCAGCGTCAGCGTGAAAAGCGCCGTTCGCAGTCCCATTCGGGCACAAGCGAGGGAGGCTTCGATGCCTGCGTGCCCCGCGCCAACGACCGCGACGTCCAATGTTTCCGCTTGATAGTTTGTCATACTTCCCTCATTTTCCGACGCAGAAGCGGGAGAAGATCTCGTTAACGATCTCCTCTGACGCGGTTCTGCCGTCGATTTCTTCCAGCGACAAGAGCGCCTGCTCCATGTCGAATCCCGCGACGTCCTGTGAAAAGCCGTCAAGCGCGGCGAGCGCGTTGGTCAGGTGCTGCTTCGCGCGTGCGAGTGCCGCGTACTGTCGGGCGCCGAGGACGACCTCGCCCAGCGCCTCTCCCCCAACGGGCAAAACGCCAAGGACGTCCCGGACGGTCTGTTCCAGCCTGTCCATGCCCGTCCCGGTCAGCGCGGATACGGGGATCCCCGGAACAGGCAGGAATTTTTCGTATGCGCCGTTTATTTGCCCCAAATCTGCCTTGTTAAGCAGAAAAACCGTCTGCTGTTCCTTCCCACAAGCGCGAATCCGCCGCAGGACCTCCGCGTCCTGCTCGTCCGGCGGGGTCGAACCGTCAAACACCGCGAGTACAGCTTCCGCTTCCCGCAGCGCCGAAAGGCTTCTCCCGACCCCGATCCGCTCGATTGGATCGTCGCTTTCCCGCAGCCCCGCCGTATCGGATAGGTTGAGCAGCAGGTCTCCGAGACGAACCTGTTCGCGCAAGACGTCCCGCGTCGTGCCGGGGATTTCCGTCACGATCGCCCGGTCTTCCCCGACAAGCCGGTTGAGCAGGGCGCTTTTTCCGGTGTTCGGCTTGCCGACGAGTGCTGTGCGCACGCCCTCACGGATGGCACGGCCATAGGTGTGGCTGGCACAGAGGGTCTGCACCTCGCTGAGCAGGGTTTGCAGGGTACTTTTCAGTTCGGAAACGGGGACGTCCGCCATGTCCTCGTCCGGGTAATCGATGAAAGCGTATACCGAACTGATCAAAAATCGCAGCCGATCGGCGATGGAGGACAGCTTTTCCGAAAGCGTCCCCTTACTTTGCAGCAGAGAAACCGTCAGGCAGCGGTCGCTCTTTGCGTCGATGAGCCCGCCGATCGCCTCCGCCTGCGAAAGGGAGAGCTTGCCGTTTTGAAACGCGCGACGGGTGAATTCCCCCGGACCTGCCGGGAACGCGCCAGCAGTGAACACCGCTCCAAGCAGTTTCTGCGTCAGAAACAACCCGCCGTGGCAGCAGAGCTCCGCCGTGTCCTCGCCCGTGTAGGAATGCGGGGCGCGAAAGAGCGTGAGCAGCCCGTCGTCGAACGGTTGGTTTCCGTCTCGAAAGATGACGCGGACCGCCTTGGTGGACGGGGTTTCGGATAGCGGCACGCCATTTTGCCGCTCGGCGACCTTTTGTGCGACAGCGAACGCGTCCTCACCGGTGATGCGAATCAGCGCGACGCCGCCCTTGCCGTAAGGCGTGGAGATCGCAGCGACAGTGCGGGTCGGGTTCATGATGCGCCTCCTTCCGCCAGACGGCCGACCCGGTTCAGCCCCGCAAAGCCCCGCTGCCGCAAGACCTCATAAACGGCGATGGCGACCGAGTTCGACAGATTCAGGCTCCGCAGTTCCTGCCACATCGGGATACGGACGCACTTGTCAAGGTTTTCCTGCAGGAGGTCCTCAGGAAGCCCTCCCGTCTCCTTGCCAAAAAAGAGGTAGACCTGCTCCGGGTAGACCGGCCCAGTGTAGCAGTTTCCCGCTTTTGTGCTGAAGTAGTAGCAGACCGCCCCGGGGTTCTTCGCGTGAAAGTCGGCGAGGCCGTCATAGACGTGCAGATCGAGGTAGGGCCAGTAGTCCAGTCCCGCCCTCTTGAGGTAGCGGTCCTCAAGCGAAAAGCCGAGCGGACGGATAAGGTGCAGCGACGCGTGGGTCGCAGCGCAGGTGCGGGAGATGTTGCCGGTGTTCTGCGGGATTTCCGGCTCAAGCAGGACAACGTTGATGGAATTCATGAAAAGACGCTCCGGATCGGTAGTTTTTCTCGGGAAACAACCTCATTATATAACTTTCTTTCGGAA
>CAZHBX010000058.1:0-3985 GCA_964530795.1 uncultured Ruminococcus sp.
CGCAAGGAAGCTCCCCCACCGTCCGCAGCCCAATACCGAAACGTTCATCCGAATTCCCCCGTGTGCTTTTTCCTTTGATTATACCCGGTCTCTTACGATTTGTCAAGCGTCCGGTCAAAACGAAAAAAGGCCTTTCCGCCGTTTCTCGCGGGAAAGGCCCCGTATTCTTCAAAGTTTCGCGTATTCCGCGTCGAAAACCGGTTCGCGCCAAAACGGGCAATCCTCAATAAAGCAGATCCATCCGACAATCGGTTCATACGTTCATTAGCCGAGTGGTAATCAGTCCCAAGCTGCAGGTTCTCCCGGTTCCGGTCCGGAACCGGGTGTGCGCGTTCTGCGGCCATACAGGTTTTGGCCGTTTAAAAATATTGCAGGTACGGGTTTCCCTGAATTCGCAGGGACCTGACCACGTTGCTTTTTCGGTTCTTGAACAGCGTCGCGTACCGCTTTTAGATCGAGCAGGGCGTCCTTTTTTTGCATTTTGCCTCTTGACAAAACGAAGGGGGTTACCCGTTTCCCCCGGTTTTTTCGGTCCCGTCCGCTCCGGACAGCAGGCTATCGACGTACTGCCGGGCCGCGCGGGCGGACCGCGAGGCCCGCGACAGGACGAACCGTTCCGCCCCCGCGAACAGCGTTTCCTCGTCGATGCTGAGTCCCGCGTCCCGCGCGAGCTGCGAAACGATGGCGAGATACGTCTGCTTGTCCGGGCGGGAGAAGGTCAGCGTGATGCCGAAGCGCTCGGAGAGCGAGACCAGTTCCTGCACCGTGTCGTTGCGGTGCACGTCATCCCCCTCGCGGTCGGAGAAGCGCTCCCGGACGAGGTGCCGCCGGTTGCTGGTCGCGTAGATGACCGCGTTGCGGCTTTTCGCCGAAACCGACCCCTCCAGCATCGCCTTGAGGGCGGAAAAGTTATCGTCCTGCTTCGAAAAGGACAGGTCGTCAACGAACAGCACAAACTTCAGCGGGTTGGCGCTCAATTCGTCCATGACATGCGGCAGGAAGTGCAGCTGCTCCTTGCGAAATTCGAGGATGCGAAGCCCTTCCCCCGCAAGTTCGTTGACTGCCGCCTTGACCGTCGAGGACTTCCCGGTCCCCGCGTCGCCGGTCAGCAGCAGGTTCGCGGCGGGCTTGCCGTCGAGCAGGGCCCGCAGGTTCTGCAAAATCACCCGCTTTTCCCGCTCATACCCGACCAGATCCCGCAGCCGAACCGGGTCCGGGCTGTGTACCGGGCGGATCTCCCCGTCCTCGTCGAGGCGGAACATCCGGTGGAACGCATACATTCCGTAGCCGTACACCCCGATACTGCGCACGCGTTCGCGGTAATCATTCGCGAGCGCGTCCGCCGACGCGGGATCGACCGTCCAGAGCGGCAGGACGTCCTGCACGCCTTCCGACCAGTCCCGCGAACCGAGTACGTCCCCCGGGGTCAGCGCGGCGAGCGACCGCAGGGTTTCCAGTTCCGCGCGGACGCTGTTTTCCATCGCGTCCGGCGGGGTCTTTCCGGCGGCGACGCAGCGCACGTAGGGGTTTTCGTCGCCGAACAACAATTCCCGCACGTACGCGGTCCAATCGCACACCCCCGCGCCGTACAGCGCGGAAACGAACCCCGCGACGGCGTCCGCCGCGTCCGCCTCCGAAAGCCTTGCGAGCCCGCTGAGGCAGACGTCCAAAGCCCGCACCGCCGGGTCCTCCCGCAACGCGCGGAACACGCACAACCCGCGCAGCCGGGCGGCAAGACAGGCAAGCGACTTGCGTTCCATACGTCCCTTATTCCTCCGTCCGCAGGACCGCGCCGGAAGCCCCGCTGCTGACCAGCGACGCGTACCGCTTGAGGTAGCCGGTGAGTGCCTTTTTCTTCGGCACGAACGCCGCGCGGCGCTTCTCGAGCGTCTTTTCGTCTACCAGCAGATCGATGCGGTGGGCGGGAATGTCAATGCGGATCCGATCACCCTCGCATACCAGCCCGATCGGACCGCCGCTCGCGGCCTCGGGGGAAATGTGCCCGACGCACGCCCCGCGGGTTGCCCCGCTGAAGCGCCCGTCGGTGATCAGCGCGACGCTGTTGCCGAGTCCCATGCCCATAATGGCGGAGGTCGGGTTGAGCATCTCCCGCATTCCCGGCCCGCCCTTCGGGCCTTCGTAACGGATCACGACGACGTCCCCGGGATGGATTTCCCCGCCATTGATGGCCGCCTGCGCGTCCTCCTCGCATTCGAACACCCGCGCCGGCCCCTCGTGTACAAGCATCTCCGGCAAGACGGCGGACCGCTTGACGACGCAACCGTCCGGAGCGAGGCTGCCGTGCAGTACAGCGATCCCGCCGTTCTCGCTGTATGGCGTTTCGATCGGGCGGATGACCTCCGGGTCGAGGTTCTCCGCGTGCGCGATGTTTTCGCCGACGGTCTTCCCGGTCACGGTCCTGCAGTCCGTGTGCAGCAGGTCCCGCTTCGACAGTTCGTGCATGACCGCGTACACCCCGCCCGCCTCGTCAAGCTGGTCGAGGTAGGTATGTCCCGCCGGGGCGAGATGGCAGAGGTTCGGGGTCCTCTCGCTGATGGCGTTGGCGTGATTGAGGTCAATAGGAATGCCGCACTCGTTGGCGATGGCGGGCAGGTGCAGCATACTGTTGGTCGAGCAGCCGAGTGCCATATCGACGGTCAGGGCGTTCTCGAACGCATCCGCCGTTAGCACGTCCCGCGGGCGCAGGTCGTCCTTCAGCAGCCGCATGACCGCCATTCCGGTGCGTTTTGCGAGTTCGAGCCGGGCGGAATACACCGCCGGGATCGTCCCGTTCCCGCGCAGCGCCATCCCGAGCGCCTCGGTCAGGCAGTTCATGGAGTTGGCCGTGTACATCCCCGCGCAGGACCCGCAGGTCGGACAGGTCTTGCACTCATATTCGTGCAGCTCCTCCTCGCTCATCGTCCCGGCATGATACCGGCCGACCGCCTCGGAGATCGTCGAAAAGCTGGTCCGCTCGCCGTGCACGCGGCCCGGCAGCATCGGCCCGCCGCTGACGAAGATGCACGGCAGATTCAGCCGCGCCGCCGCCATCAGCAGACCCGGAACGTTCTTATCGCAGTTCGGCACCATGACAAGCGCGTCGAACCCGTGCGCGAGCGCCATCGCCTCGGTCGAATCGGCGATCAAATCGCGGGTCACGAGGGAGTATTTCATTCCGACGTGCCCCATCGCGATGCCGTCGCAGACCGCGATGGCCGGAAACACGACGGGCGTGCCGCCCGCCATGGCAACCCCCATGCGGACCGCTTCGACGACCTTGTCGAGGTTCATGTGCCCCGGCACGATTTCATTGTAGGAGCTGACGATCCCGACCAGCGGGCGGGAGATCTCCTCCTCGGTCATGCCGAGCGCGTGGAACAGCGCCCGGTGCGGGGCGTTCCGCACCCCGTTCTTGATGGCGTCACTTTTCATGGGGAATCCCTTTCCTTTTCCTTTTTGCAGGCGGACCCGAAGCCTCCCCGGTTCCCAAACGGGGGAGGCTCCGGGAAACGTTTTTAGTTGTTGATGAGTTTATCTTCGCCGTTCCAGCTGTACAGCTTGCGGATCTCCTCGCCGACGATCTCCGACGGGTGCTCACTGGCGAGCTTGCGCATCGCCTGGAAGTGCACCTGTCCGCCCGCGTCGGACATATCGAGCAGGAATTCCTTCGCGAACGTGCCGTCCTGAATGTCCTTCAGGATTTTCTTCATGGTCTTTTTGGTTTCTTCGGTGATGATTTTCGGGCCGGTCACGTAGTCGCCGTACTCCGCCGTGTTGGAAATGGAGTACCGCATGCCGGAAAACCCGCTCTGGTAGATCAGGTCAACGATCAGCTTCATCTCGTGAATGCACTCGAAGTACGCGTTCCGGGGGTCATAACCCGCCTCGACCAGCGTCTCGTAGCCGGCCTGCATCAGCGCGCAAACGCCGCCGCACAGCACCGCCTGTTCGCCAAACAGGTCGGTCTCCGTCTCGGTACGGAAGG
>CAZHBX010000059.1:0-3873 GCA_964530795.1 uncultured Ruminococcus sp.
GCTCGAATTCGGTGACGGGACCGTTCAGAGATTGCAGTTCATTCAGAAAATCGGCCGATGTTCATAGAGGATTTCATTTTATGAACACTCGGTTTTTCTTTTGCGGTATATACGGGCAGGCGTTGTACCTGCTCCAAATGGTCGAAAAATAGTCGAAAAAAATCCCAGTGCGGCGCACCGGGATTTTCCGTTTTCCCCTTTGTCCTTAACCGTTGGCGAACTTCCGCTGGGCCTGGGTGATCTTCTGCTGCTCGACGTTCTGGCAGGAATACCAGCCCTTCTGCGTCATCTTGTCATAGATCTGCTTCTGCATTTGCAGGCAGCGCGTCAGCGAGCTGTCGAACGCGCAGCGCACCCGCTCGGTCGAGGATTCGAGCGTCCCGTGCAGGTACAAGTCTCCGACTCCCTTCGTCGTCAAAAGCAGGCTTTCCATTAGATTCTTGTCGTCCATGGTTTCTCGTCCTTTCCGCCTTACAGGGCGTTGTAGAGGGTCTGAAAGACCTCCTGGTGGCTGGCGGCAAGCCCGCTGACGAAGTTCTTCAGGTCCGGGTCAGTCAGCTTGGATGCCGTTTCGGTGCATTGGGTTTTGAGGAATTGCTCGTGCTGCAATGCGTCCTGCAGGTAGAGGAGTTCCTTTTCGCTCATGGTGTTTCCCTCCAAAAAAAGAATAAAAAGGTCTTTACATCTCCCATGCTTTTGTGTTAAAATAGAGCAAAGGATATGTAAACGGTCTTTTTCCCCTGCCTCTCATAGCTTTGCCGGAAAAGCGCTGTTTTATACAACCGGAAAGGAAGGATTTGAAAATGGGAGCCTATCAGATTCTGCGGGTCGTCGTGGGGGTGCTGAGCACGAACTGCTACGTCGTCAAGGACACGTCGACCGGAAACGCTTGCGTGATTGATCCCGGCGACAACCTGACACTCATCCAGGACGCCCTGCATCGCATGGACGCCCGCTGCAGGCTCATCCTGCTGACCCATGGGCACTTCGACCACATCCTCGCCGTCGGCGACCTGCGGAGCGACCGCATCCCGGTCGGCATCCACCGGGCGGACGCCCACCTGCTGACCGAGCGGGACTTTTTCTCCCCGGTTATCGAATACGACCCGCGTCCCTTCGCCCCGGCGGATCTGCTGTTCGACCGTGAGGGCAGCTGCACGGCGGCCGGCTTCCATTTCTACGTCCTGCCGTCGCCCGGGCACACCAAGGGGAGCGTCTGCTACCTCTTTGGCGACAATCTGTTTACCGGCGACACGCTCTTCCGCGGGGGGATTGGGACGCTCGACTTCGGCGGCGACGCGGACGACATGCGCGCTTCCCTGCGGATGCTCTGCAACCTGCCGGGCGATTACACCGTCTATCCCGGACACGACGAGAAAACCACGCTGTCCGACGAGATCGCGGCCAACCCGTTTTTGCGGGAGTTCCGCCGTCGGCCCCGCACGGAGGTCTGAAAAAAGCGCGGGGAAAACCGCGAAAGGTGTGATGACACGCGTGAAAAACGTTTGGAAGCGCTTCTGGCCGCTGCTGCTGTCCGGCCTGCTGCTGGTCGCCTTAGCAACCGGGCTTCTGATCTGGCATTTTCGCAGCACGCCGGAACGAGCCGTGGAGGGGTACCTCCGCGCGTCGCTCAAGCAGGACGCGGACGGGCTTTTGCGCTACGCGTCGGACTACCAGCTGACCGTTCTGAAGGGCAATACGGAGATGGACCTCGACGCCCTGCGCGGGATGCTCGAACGGAGTTATGAACAGGCGGAGGCGTTCCGTGAGACCGGCCGCATCCGCTTTGAAAGCGAGGTCGATGCGCCAATCAGACCCGGAGGGGAGGGCTTCGACGATCTGCTCGCGGAATACGGCTACAAGGCGGATTCGTCGGAGGTCGAGTCGTTCTCCCTTGTGACCGCCCATTGTTATATCGACGGGCGTCTCAGCCGGACGTATTTTGTCTATGCCGTTCGCTGCGGCGGGAAATGGTACTACGGATTCAACGCATAAGTGTACATATTTATAACAAAGAAAGGAACACGCGTATGTCTTACAGCGAATTCACAGTCAAAAAGCGGCCTGACGGCTCGAAGGAGGTGCGTGTCACCCTCCCGCCTCAACCGAAGGGCGAATTGCACGGACAGCCTTTCCGCAACCGCTTCAACCAAACCGACTACACCTTCCGCTTGTCCGGCGGGCCCGACGTCCCCGCGGCGGAAATTGCCTACCGCAAGCGCGCGGAGGGCACCTACATCTATTCCAACAACCCCGAAATGCTCGCCCCGCCCGACCTCGGACAGGCAATCCTGCGCAGTCGCGGGCTGACCGGCGAATGCTTCTTCACCTACGAGCACTCCAACCAAACCGGCGTGCCGCTCTTTCTCGGCTACCAACTCCGCAACGACGGAAAAACCGACGTGACCGTGACGGTCGAAAACATCGGCAACCAGGTTCGCGGGGAGTGGCTCGGCCAGCGGGAGTGGTGCGACTTCTACGGGCTCCGTTTTGACCTGCCGGAGGACTATTTTCTCACCGACGGGCGGACGCCCAACCCGATCTACGTTGGCTGCGACTATGTGGACTACCAGCCACAGCCGGTGCGGACCGAGAACTTTGTCCTTGCCCCCGGGACCTACGTCTGGGTGCTCGGCGGGACCAGCGGGGACCTGCCGTTCGGGGCCTACTCCGGATCGACGGCGGATATGCCGCTGCTGACCGGGAAGTGCGGTAACGGAGCCGTGCGGTTCCGCGTGGACGGCGGGGAAGTGACCGGGACGTTCTGGTGCTACACCGAGCCGTCCCAGTGCGATCCGTCGAAGCCCGAGCAGGGTTACGTCGTTTCCCGCGAGGGCAAGAACTACGCTGCCCAGTACAAGGGCGTCGACGACGGCTGCAACGGCCTTGCGGAAGCGGAGATCGCGTGGGTATTCGACGACGATACCTGTCCCGGCAGGCTGCCCGTAAAGTATACGGTTCGCCGGGACCCGGACTACCGGTCCGTGACCGGGCCGTATGCGAAGTTCCATATGCGGGACTTTCGCGTCGAGGGGAACACATGGCTCACGTCGCTCAACCCGAACGATAACCCGAACGCGGTCGGCACAGACATGATCGTTTTCCGCTGCGTGACCGAGGACGGTACGGAAGTCACCATCGACACGGAATCGAACGACGGAGAGGGAAGGAAGTCCAATATCGGAAACTGGATGATGCAGAACGGGGCGAACTACACGCTCGTCAACGCCGGGGACAGCCCGCGGACGCTGCGCTTCTTCTCCCGCAACAACGGGGCGCTCGCGAACATCATTCGAAACGAGCGGTCGGAGATTCTCGGCGCGAAGCTGCTCATGCAGCCCTATCATTTTCCTTCGCCGGAAGCGGCGTTCGCCGGGGTGGACCGTTCGCTGCTGGTGGAGAAGAATGGGGACTGGTGGTTCCGGGTCGCCGACGGCCGTCCGTTTTGTGACGTGTGGAACGAGCGCTCGTTCGTGTACGAAGTGACGGTTCCGGCGCACGACGTGGTGCGCGTCAGCATCGACGACCTGATTCTCGCGAACTCCTGCGGCGGGGTTCTGCATTGGGTGGAACTCGCACCCGCGGGAAGCAAGTAAAGTCGCAAAGCGGCGCTTTACTTAAGTCCTGTTGGTGCGGATCTCACAAAGGAACGGAGTTTAGGACTCCTTTTCGACAGGCTGAGGAGCTTTCTTGCGACAGCCCCGTGAAGTTTAGCGTTTCGCGCAAAAGAAAAAGAAGTGCACCGCGGCGCGGCGACGCGCTTCAGTTAAAAAAGGACTGTCGCACGAGCGAGAAAAGAGCTTGTGCGACAGTCCTTTTTTGGAGCGGATTACGGGGGTCGAACCCGCTACCTCAACCTTGGCAAGGTTGCGC
>CAZHBX010000060.1:0-2966 GCA_964530795.1 uncultured Ruminococcus sp.
AATGCGCGGACGCAAATCAGTGCCCAATTGAGCGGATTTATTCAGGGGTTCCTTAAATACAACGCAAGAAACGTGAACTTGCGGATGGCTGGATAACAACGCGCCTTGACACTCCCCCCCGGCTAAAGCCGGGGGGAGTGTCAAGAAGGGGCGGCTGATCCCGGCGACGACCGTGAACGACCTGCTGCACATCGGCGCGGTCTATGAAAGCGCGATCGGCACAGCGAACGGAAAGCGGATGCCCGTGGCCGTCTTTCCCATCAAAAACGAGAAGGAGGAAATCGTGAGCGCAGACTGCTGCGGGACGTACTCGGACCTGCGCTTCAAGCATATTGCGGAAGGATCGGATCCCCGGTATGCTTGGCGATTCAAAAACCGCGTGAAAGAAGGTGCCTCGGATACGCGGTTGTTTTTCTGCGAATCCGCGATCGACGCGATCTCGCTGTACTGCCTGTCCGATGCGCCGGGGATCTATCTGTCGATGAGCGGGCTGAAGGACAATATATTCCGGCACATGGCGCAACATCTCGGCGGCAAGCCGGTGATCTGCACGGACAATGACGAGGCGGGTAACCGGTTCCGCGAGAAACACCCATCCTGCGAGACGCTCCGCCCGGAGATCGGCAAGGACTGGAACGACGAATTGAAATACCGCGTAGTCCATAATCTGGACTATGCGCTCAACCCGCTCCTTCGGTCGTCCGCCGCACGGTAGGCGTATATGACCTGAAACAAAAACGCATTCGCATTGGACAAAAACACACACATAAATTGTTGACATTTGTGTTACGATATGATATACTGTAAGCAGAAATGTAGGAGGGAATTGTATGAAGTTTTATTCTGTCAGAGATTTGCGTACAACGCCGAAAAGCCTTTGGGAAAACCTTGTCACCGACGGTGAGGTCGTTATCACCAATAATGGAAAACCAACAGCGTTCCTGCTCAACATCGCAGACGGCAGTTTTGAAGAAACACTGAAAGCTGTACGGCAGGCGAAAGCGATGATTGCATTTAATGCCATGCGTTCCAAAGCCGCCGAAAAGGGCTTTATGCCGGACGAAGAAATTGAAGCGGAAATCGCCGCAGCCCGTAAGGAGGAATAGCAAATGCTTGCGGTGATCGACACAAACGTGCTTATTTCGGCGCTCTGGTCTCGAAACGGCGCGCCTGCAAAAGTTCTAAGCATGGTGATTCATGGGACGCTTATCCCATGTTATGACTACCGCATTTTATCCGAATATCGGGAGGTACTGAAACGCCCGAAGTTCGGGTTTTCCGAAGCGGAGATCAACGCTTTGCTTGACTGGATAGAAAGCTATGGGTGTTCCGTTGTGCCGGAACCGTTTGACGTTGTTTTTACCGACGAGGACGACAAGAAATTTTATGAGGTTGCCAAGTTCTGCGATGCGTGGTTAATCACCGGCAACAAACGGCATTTCCCGATCGAATCGAAAATTGTGAGCGTTACAGACTTTTTGGAGTGGTTCGACAACACGAAGCGGACGTAGGGAATGTTAAAGCCCAATGAACGGTAACGGCTCGGACAACCGGGCCTTTTCCTTTTGCTGAAAACAAAAAAGAAAGGGCGTGACACCGTGTCGAAACCGAACCGCGTGCAGCTAAAACTTCTGGCGGTTGCGGCGATGCTCATCGACCACCTCGCGTGGGCGTTCGTCCCGCTAGATACACCGCTTGCGCAGGGAATGCACGCCGTCGGACGGCTGACCGCGCCGATCATAGCGTACTTTCTTGCGGAAGGGTACGTCCACATGCGCAGCTTTCGACGGTACGCGGTCCGGCTGGGCGTCTTTGCCCTGCTGTCGTGGGGACCGTACTGCCTTTTCCAGAATGGGACGTTCCCGGTCGCATTCGCGGACGGAAAGCTGACCGTGACGCCGGCATTCGGAATGCTCTACACGCTGTTCCTCGGACTGCTCGCGATCCGGCCGTAGGACGAACCCCGGGTCCCGCCGCTCCTGCACTTCTGTTATACCAGCGAACCCGGAAAGAAAAACCCCGTTTGGAAATGGTTCTTTTACATCTTCTACCCCGCGCACCTGCCCGGATCGGGATGCCGGAAGTGCTGCTCGTCGGAGCATAAGATTTTTTCTTGACTTTTCGCTGCCGCTGTGCTATGCTGTTGTTACGGAGGGAACATCATGACAGACAAGTTTCAAATGACGCGTGACGAGAATATTTTCCTCGCCAAACGAACCCTCGTGGACGCGATCTACATGAGCGCGAATCTGGAAGGGATCGCCGTCACCTACGCAAATACAAACGACATCCTCAACAACGTCGCAGTCAAGGACGTCGCGCCGAACGACATTCGCAAGATTTTTTGCTTGCGCGACGCATGGCATTTTGTCCTCGACCACATTGACGACCCGGTAGACCTCGGATTCCTCGAAACGGTCCACGAACTGGTCGCCCGCGCGGACGTCCCGTACTATATGCTCGGTCGGCTCCGCGCCGGGGACGTCCTGATCTCCGGCACGAGCTGGCGCCCGGAGTTCCCCGAACCGGACCGGCTTCACAGGGAACTTGCGGAGATCCTTCGGATCCCCTGTGCGACGGACCGTGCGCTGACGGCGGTCCTCTGGTGTATGCGTGCGCAGCCGTTTCAAGACGGGAACAAACGTGTCGCGTCCCTGCTGGGGAACAAGATCCTGATCGAGAACGGCAACGGTCTGTTCCGTGTGCCGGTAGAGCTGGACGGGCAGTTCAAGACCCGGTTGGTGGCATTCTACGAGAGCGGGCAGATGGACGAATTGAAGCAATGGATGTACAATACCTGCCTTGTCGGTGTGAACCCGCCGACGCAGAAGCAAACGCCGCCCGGTCGAAAAGGACGGGCGGTATAAGACGAATGACGTCCCTATTTGGTATGGGTATGAGTACGCCGCGCGAGCGCGGCGCGGATCTTGCCGCTACCTCGGCAAATATGCCTTTGCGTTTATAAA